>DCJH01000029.1:42657-82323 GCA_002317385.1 Prevotella sp. UBA1705
AACCAACTGAACTAACGCACCAAAGTCGCTTGACTTAGTAGTCATTTGAATTTTACGGCTGCAAAGGTAGTACTTTTATTCTATTCCACCAAACAATTAATTAAATATTTTAAATAAAAAATTGCAGAAAAACAGCGTCGTGATAGTCGTCTCCATCATACAGCCAGCCTCGGAGAACTGCAACCGTTTGAAAGCCAACTTCTTTAAACACGCGCAGGCAATTGTCGTTGGCTTGGTCTACGATGGCATAGAGCTGGTGCAGATGGATGATGCGCCGGGCATACTGCAAGAGCTGGGCCAGAGCGGCACGCCCATATCCCTTGTCGCGGAAGCGGCGTTGTATCACGATGCCTACCTCCGCACGGCGGTGCTGCGGGTCGTAGTTGGCCAGGTCTACCAGACCCACCGTCTCGCCCTCGGCATTCTCGATGATGAGTCGCAACTGCTTGTCCACATAGATATCACCGGTCACATTGGCGATATACTCGTGGAGGGCATAGCGCGAATAGGGCACGTTGGTGGTGCCCACGCTCCACAGTTCTTGGTCGTTCTCCACCTGATAGAGCAACTCCAAGTCCTCGGGCTCAAGGGCTCTCAGCCTGATTGGGGGGGTCAACTCCATAGTTTATGATATGATTTCAGATTCGGTGATTATCGTTTGGCGAGCCGCATTGAACACGGCAATGCGCTGCCCTTCGTCGCGAGAGGCTGCCAAATGGTCGAGCATCTCGCGGAAAGTGAATTTGCAGAGGTCGTAGACATAGTAGGTATGGGCATTGGCCAGACTCTCCGCAGACTGCCCACTATGCAGTTCCTCAGCCACGAAGGTGGCCGAAAGCCCATGGCGCTGGATGAGTCGGAGGCACATCTCCTTGTTCTCCTCGGCCACATCAAAGCGGTAGTGGGGCTCGCCATTTCGGTTACGGCTCACAAATCCCATGCTATATCGCATCTTCTCCACCAGCGTGGAGACCAGCGCCAGGGTGGCCTTGCAGTAGATTCCGAGATGGATGGGCAGCGATAGGAGCCAACTGAGGTGCCCATAGTGCTTACGAAGAAAGATGAACATGGCTTCGTAGAACACGTGGACGTAGCGGAAATTGGTCTTCTGCGTGCTCTCTCCCTTATAGTGGAGTATCTTCAGCGGCAGGTACCAGTTTTCCCATCCGCCCTTGAGCAGGCGGTAACTCAGGTCGATGTCTTCGCCATACATAAAGAAATCCTCATCCAAGAGGCCTATCTCGTCGAGCGCCTGGCGCCTGAGCATGCAGAAAGCGCCACTGATAATCTCTATCTGCACCGGCTTGTCCCACGGCAGATAGCCCATGTAGTATTTGCCGAAGACCCGACTCTGGGGATAATGGGCGCAGAGTCCCACCATCTTGTAGAACGAGGTCATGGGGGTGGGAATGCCTCGGCGCGATTCCAAGGCGTCGGTGCCGTCGGTGCGGAGCATCCTCACGCCTACGCTGCCACAGCGCTCATGGGTCTCCATGAACTGCACGGCGTCGCGCAACACCTCCTCGCCCACAAGCGTATCGGGATTGAGCAACAATACAAACTCGCCCTGACTCTGCCTGATGGCCTGGTTGTTGGCGCGGGCAAATCCCAGGTTATGGTTGCTCTCGATAAAGTTGACCCATGGGAATTCGGTCGATAGATACTCCACGCTGCCATCCTGCGAATGGTTGTCTACCACGATAACCTCGGCCTCCAATCCCTGGATGGCCTCGTGGACGGAACGCAGACATTGGTCAAGATAGTGCTTGACCTTATAGCTTACTATGATGACGGTGAGCTTCAATCGGCGGTTTTCATTTCCTGTTGGCACCGGGTTTCTGAGGGATAGACAAATGCAAGGCTCAGCAATCCGATGATAGCCATGTAGCCGAAGGCCACATTCATAAACTGATAATAGAGAAAGGTGTTGACCATCATGGGCACGCCGATCATCAACAGCCTGCAGATGCCCCAACGTTTGAGTCCGCTCTCGGGTGCTGCGACAATGGCACGGCACACGAATCCGAACTTCAACAGCCGCAGGGCAAGGGGTATGGTACAGATGGTAACGAGTTCCATCGCTCCCACCCAGTAGTATTCCTTCACCCCTCCGGCCCCGGAGATGCCAGGCTCAAGCAGCTCGGTCTCATAGAGCAGCACCATGAGCAGGCACAACAGCACGGGAATGCAGAATACGGCAAGTAGGGTTTTGCGAACAGAAGTCATGAGATGGGAGTTTAGGAAAGTGGGGTACGATTGAGGATGGAGCGCCCGAGGGTCACCTCGTCGGCATATTCCAGCTCATTGCCCACGGCTATTCCACGGGCAATGAGCGTGAGTTTCACGGGGAATTGCTTCAGTTGTCGGGAGAGATAGAAGTTGGTTGTGTCGCCCTCCATGGTCGAACTGAGGGCAAAAATCACCTCCTTGATGTCGCCTTGAGCCACCCGGTTCACCAGCGACTCTATCTCCAGGTCGCCCGGTGCGATGCCGTCCATCGGCGAAATGACCCCTCCCAGCACATGATAGAGGCCGTGATACTGCTGCGTACTCTCCACCGCCATCACGTCCTGGACATTCTCCACCACACAGATAGTGGTGTTGTCGCGGCGCGGATCGCTGCAGATGTTGCACACATCGGTATCGCTGATGTTGTGGCAAACCTTGCAATACTTGATGTTGGAACGCACATACGACATCGTGTCGGCAAAGGCATTCACGTTCTCGGCGGGCTGGCGGAGCAGATGCAACACAAGGCGCAAGGCAGTCTTGCGCCCTATTCCGGGGAGCTTGCTGAACTCAGAGACAGCCTTCTCCAATAGTGCCGAGGGATATTGTTCCATGAATTTTTACCTGAAACGGGTGTAGGAAGTTGTACGTATGCGGTTTCGGCGATTACAGATAGATGCCGAACCCGATGTTCAGACCGATGGTCGAATAGTCGCTATGCTTCTTGAAACTCTGCTGATAATAGATAGACGGCTCGATGGTCACGGTGTGGCTGATAAAGAATGCGTAGCCCACCTCCACGCCGGGCATAAGGTCATTGTAGCCGTTGTCGGCATGGACGAACTTGCAGTTGGCACCGAGGAAGATGCCGTTCTGTATGATATAGTAGCGGCCACCGGCGCCCACGGAGAACAAATGGCCGGCATCTTTACCCTCGTGGTTATATCCAACCTCGCCGAGGAGCATCAGATTATCGGCTGCAAAGTATCCAGCCTTGGCGGCAACACCAAGGTTTAGTTCCTTGGCTCCGTTATAACTCAGGTTCAATCCGGTCATGGAGGCACCGGCATAGACCTTTCCTTCCTCAAACTGTGCACTGGCAGTCAGGGTCAACATCAGCGCAGTCAAAAGCATGAAAATCTTTTTCATAAGTCGATTTATTTGTTAATCTCACCACGACGAAGCTCACCGGGCACAGCGCCCATGCTCTCCTGTCATGGCCAAGCATTAGAGTTGGTTCAGCCACTGGGCGTCAACGGGCCCAAGGCCCATATTCCGTCGGGATACAATTGCAAAAGTAATGCTAATTTTTGAAATAACGAAAAAATAGCCGTACCTTTGTGCGCAAATCATATTCACATGAGCAAGCGCTTATCATTTACATTATATATCCTACTCCTCTGTATCTCACTGCAAGCCCAAACGTTCTCCTCGCCCAAGCGGGAGGTGCGTGCGGTGTGGCTCACCACCATCGGCGGACTCGACTGGCCGCACTCCTACGCGCAGTCGCAGAGTGGCATCGACCGTCAGAAAAGCGAGCTGACACGCCTGCTCGACCTCTACCAGAAGGCTGGAATCAACACTATTCTCCTGCAGACGCGCATCCGCGGCACGGTAATCTACCCTTCGCAGTATGAGCCGTGGGACGGCTGTCTGAGCGGGTTCCCGGGCCGTTCGCCGGGCTACGACGCCCTCGCCTTTGCCATAGACGAGTGCCACAAGCGCGGCATGGAGCTGCATGCGTGGGTGGTCACAGTGCCCATCGGCAAATGGGACAAGGCCGGAGCACAGAACATTCGCAGGAAACTGCCCGGCGTGGCCAGGCGCATCGGCCCCGAAGGATATATGAATCCGGAAAATCCCCGCACCGCAACCTATCTCGCCGACATCTGCGAGGAGATTGTAAGAAACTATAACGTAGACGGCATTCACCTCGACTACATCCGCTATCCCGAGACATGGACCATCCGTGTGAGCCGCGATCAGGGGCGAGGCTATATCACAGGCATCGTGCGCGCCATCAGCAACCGGGTGAGATCGCTCAGGCCTTGGGTCAAGATGAGCTGCTCGCCCATCGGCAAATTCGACGACCTCTCCCGCTATTGGAGCCATGGCTGGAACGCCTACACCAAGGTGTGCCAAGATGCACAGGGCTGGCTGCGCAGCGGACTGATGGACCAACTCTATCCCATGATGTATTTCCGCGACAACCAATTCTTCCCCTTCGCCATCGACTGGGCCGAGCAAAGCAGTGGTAAGACCATCGCGCCGGGCCTGGGCATCTACTTCCTCAATCCGCGAGAAGGCAACTGGCGTCTCAGCGACGTGACCCGAGAGATGCAGGTGCTGCGCCAGTATGGCATGGGACAGACCTTCTTCCGCGGCAAATTTCTCACCGACAACGACCAGGGCATCTACGACTATGTGGTGCAGTTCAACCGCCATCCGGCTCTCGTTCCGGCCATGACATGGGCCAGCAACGCCGTGCCAGACGCGCCGCGAGATATGAAAATAGGAAAAAATAGCCTGTCGTGGCAGGGGCGTTCACCATATTATAATATATATAGCAGCCGCACATGGCCGGTGAATACCGACGATGGCGCCAACCTGGTGGCTACGCGCCGCACCGGCAACAGCATTGTCACGCCCACCGACGGGCGCTATTTCGCCGTGACAGCCATGAACGAATATGGCAACGAGAGCCGCCCCTTGCAGAGCCATGAGGTAGCCGAGGCACCGCGGATAGACGTGCCGCTGCTGGCCTGCGACGGATATCGCCTCACCCTGCCCAAGAAAGACCACACACTCGACGCCGCCCTCGTCATCATCGAGACCCTTCAGGGCAACGCAATAGATAGCCATAGCTATCAGGGCACCACCATCGACGTGTCGCGGGTGCCTAACGGCTACTACGTGTTGAAGTCGCTGGGGCGCAAAGGCGTGACCCACCGACTGGGATTCTTTCAGGTGAAACGCGGCTTAGCGCATATTGGAATCAACAAAACATAGGGGCAAAAGGTCTTTGATGCTCCTAATCTTATAGACACCCTCACGCCCATAGAGCAGAATCTCTATGGGTTTTTTGTATCTGTCTTCAATCTCCAACACCACCTGACGGCACGATCCACACGGCGTGACGGGGGTGGCCAGCAGTCCGGCATCGTTGCGGGCGGCAATGGCCAGCATGGTTACAGGCTGGTCGGGGCAGTTGGCCTGAGCCGCAAAGATGGCCGTGCGCTCAGCACAAAGGCCCGATGGATAGGCGGCATTCTCCTGGTTGGCACCGATGAATATCTGCCCGTTCTCCAGTCGGGCAGCGGCTCCTACATAGAAACGGCTATACTTGGCGTAGGAATTCTTGGTAGCCTCAGCAGCCTTATAGACCAGATCCAACTCTTCCTCGCTGAGCTCTTCCAAGGAGCAGAAATCTATATTGACCTCAATTTTAATTTGTTTCATTATCGTTAAGACTTAAAGTTATTTGATTATTATGGTTTTACAAACTCGTAGGCACCAATGTCAGGACGGTCGTCGCGCGCCTTCCCGTCGTGATCGCGCGGTGCGGCGGTAGTCTCGTTGGCCTTGTCGATGGCCGATGATTTGCTGGCCAGACGGAAGTCGTAGCGCAGCTTGTCGGTGTCGATGGTGACAAAATGCTTCTCTCCGCTGCTCGTGGTGTCCTTCAGATTCTCATACACCACCTGCGTGAAATGCACGCTGTCGGCCGTCGTCAACTGCGGCGTGCGGATGATGCAATCGGCAAAAGCGTAGTGGAAGGCCGCAATAGAATCCTTGAGTTCGTCCATGAGCATATTGTCGGCATAGCCTGTGATGAGCGTGTTGGTCACCGTAAGATTGTCGAGCGGCGCCCCGGCGGTGAAGTGAAGGGCATATCCGCGGTTGGAATCGAAGGGGTAGAACTGCGCCAGCGTGCAGTTGTTGAATGTGGCGTCGCCACCCACAATCAGCACGCAGTCGTTGAGTGTGTTGGTAATCTGGGTGTTCACTGCAGTCAGCTTCGCATGGGTAGCCTTGAGCCCATAGCCCTGGCAGTTGTGTATGGTGACGTTTTCGAGCGTCAGTTTCGGCTTAGCCAACGAAGTGGAATCGACCACCACTCCGTTATAGGTGCTATGGATGTCGGTGTTCTGAAGCACGTTCTCGGTCGACGAATCGTAGAATCTGATGCCTTGCCACTGCCCCGGAACACGGTCGTAGGGCAGGTAGTCGAACATATAGTCGATGCGGTCGCCGCGCAGCGTTACCAAGTTGTCGGGCGTTCCAGGCGTGAGCAGGCGCCCGTAGACGTCGATGCCCGCATCCTGATGGAAATAGAGCGTGGTGCCGGCAGCTACCGTCAGCGTGGCCGCGCTGTCCACACGGATACCGCCATAGACCACCACCGGGCGTCCATTCCCATTGATGGTCGAGTCGCGGTCGATGCGCACATTCCTCATCGACACCGCATCCCAGGCGTAGGCACTGAGGTTCACCCGTTGCTCCACACCGCTTTCCAGCGTAAACACCAGGTTGTCGGTGGTCTGCTGGGGTGTCAGGGCATTGGCCCTCGGGGGCGTAACCTCCACAAAAACGCGCACGCTGTCCTTGCTCCTCAGTTCGATTCCTGAGACCGAATAGTCTTGGTTCTCACCGAGATACACGCCGTCGACGTTCACCCGAAAGCCCGACTTCGCCGCATTCTCCAGCTTCACGGTCTTGCATCGCAGTCCGTCGCCCGAGTTGTTGTACACCCAAAACGACTTCGTAGCCGACGGCACGTTGCTGAACACAGTGTCCAGCTTGACGCTATCGGTAGAAAACGAGAGCATGAGCGACGACGAATTGGAGAAGTTTTCGTCGTCGGTGCAGGCAGCCATCAGGCCCCACACCACACTCGCCATGATGAGCAACAGTTTGGCTTTCATTGCCATGATAACGCAAATGTTGCGAAAATATTGTATTTTGTCATCATTTTATACCAGTAAGCACATATTCTTATTGAGCCGCCCTCGTCTTCCGCCCGCCGCGCCCATATGCCAATCCCTCCACATCCCCCTCCTCCTTTCATATGCCAACAACCATGGTCTCTATATTTCCCATATCTCACTCCATGCCTTATCATCTCATTGAAAATCTCCCTCACCTCTCCTATATCATCGAGCGCTATTTATCGGTTTTGAAATAAGGTACTAATCGCGCGATGATTAGGTAGTTATCGCGACGAAAAAAGGTACTAATCGGCTCGCGATTAGTACCTTTTCTCAAATGGGTTAGATAGGGCCCGAACGATGAGGCCATGGGTTGGCCTTGGACATATGGGCCAAGAGGGGATGAAAGGGGCGGGGAATGATGGGATTAGAACAGGCCGGCCTTCTGCAGCAGAGGCATCACCAGCTCGGCGTTGAGCTGCGACTTCTTGTCTATCTGCTGGTATTCTTTGAGCAGATCGGGATGGTCGGCGAGCAACTGCTCCATGAGTTCGGCATTGACGATGGCTGTTTTCTTCTCGCCCGGAGTGACGATGTAGCACACGTCCTGCTGGGCCAGCTTCGAGGTCGACGCGGCCATGGCAAGACCTCCAACCAGGCCGAACATGCCTGCCACGGCGCTTTTCGACGACATTTTACTCACATTGTAATAGAGCATCAGCAAGCGGCCGTCTTTCATGGGATAGGCGTGGGCATAGCCTTTGCCAAAGATGGCACGGCGATCTTTCAGTCCACGCGTGTTGAGCAGCAGCGTGTCGTGATAGAGCACGGCAAAGGCCTGGTCTTTAAGAAGCTTGCGCGTGGCCTTGTTGTCGGAGTCGAACTTGAAGTCTTTGCCACCCCACCACATCTGTTTGCTGCGGCTCTTGGTCACAACCAGCACGGAGTCGAGCTGCGTCCAGCGCCCGGCGACGAAGTCATCGTGGCTCAGGCAGTAGCTCAGTGTGGTCACGCGGTGCTTGGTTTCCTGCTGAGCGTTGTAGGTGTCATCGGTCTGTGCCGCTGCCTGTGTGCAGGGCATCCACATCATCAGGGCCATGATGATGGTAGAAAAAAAGGTTGTTTTCATGTTTTCAATATTGTTGTTCATAGATGTTTCTCTTGGTCTTCCATGACTGTGGCAGTGGGTTAGGCCTGGTATTGACAGCGCAAAGATAGTCTTTTATTTTTCTATTGGCTGAGCTTTCGGCGTGTTTTTCTCATCAATACCCGTTTTTTCTTGGATTTGTTCCATGCGGCCGTGGGGCAGAAGGCTATGGGCTGATGCAGCCATGAGTACCCCGTTTTGTAGATATAAGATATCTGTTATGTTTACATAAATATAATTTTTATGCAGTTTTTGGCCCATTTCCCCGTTATGATTATACACAATTTAGCAGTTTTGTGCAGTTTTTTGCATATTTCTGGAGGTTTGTTTTGTGAGTTCAAAGGTAATGCCTAACTTTGCAAGCCTGTTTAAAGGATGTACTTATTTAGTAATCTGACTATCATTAACACTTGAAATGAAAACAATCAGAAAGTCGGTTAGACTCACGTCAGTGATGACTTTGTCTGCCATGCAGCTTCTGACGCCGACATTGTTGAATGCGGAAGACACGAAGCCTGCACATTTAGTCAAGAAAGTGAATGTAGAGGGAGACGTGCTTGCCACGCGCAAAGACACGGCAAACTACAAGAATCCGGTAGACCTCAACGAGGTGGTGGTCACCGGTCAGGGTAGCGCCATCCAGAAGCGCAGACTCTCGTCGGAGGTCACCACGGTGTCGGCGCGCGAACTGGGACAGGCTCCTTCGGGTCGCCTCGACCAACAGTTGCAGAATCTTTTGCCCAACGTCCAGGTGACACTCACCAACGGACAGCCTGGCACCACGTCGATGATCAAGGCGCGGGGACTGTCGTCGGCGCTGGCCAATGGTACCCCGGTGATCTATGTGGACGGCGTGCGCATGGACAATCTGAATACCGGTACTACGCTCATGAACCGCCTCACAGAGACCCTGCTCGGCGGAAACGTAGACGGAGCGACGGCAGCCTCGGGCGCCATCTCCGACATTCCGGTGGAAAACATCGACCACATCGAGTATGTGTCGGGTGGTGCAGCCACTACGCTCTATGGCTCCGACGCGGGCAACGGCGTGCTCCAGATTTTCACAAAGAAGGGCGGCCATGGTCGCTTCTCAGGCTCGGCCGGGGTGGAACTCGGTTTCGACACACCCAACGCGCAGTACTATTATTTCAATCGCACCAAGGATTTGCTCAACCAGACGGGCACAGAGGAGAAGTACCGGCTGTCGTTCTCGGGTGGCAACGAGCGCAATGGCTACAGCCTCGGGGCCAGCATGAGCCGCTCGACGGGTATCGTGATCCACAACAACAACGAGTCGAAGAAATACGAACTGCGCTTCGGTTCTCACCTTCGAATCAACAATCTGCTCGAATATCAGAACTCTTTCGGACTCACCGCGGCCGATTTCCGCCGCAGCCGCAATGGCAACGAGGGCACGTTCACGGGCCTGTGGGTCACCGAGGGCAGTGCCTGCGCCTACTTCACCTATACCGATGAGCAGGGCAACAGGCAGAAATTCAACCCCAATATTGACGCCGCTTCCGACTACGAATATGCCCAACTCAAGGCCTTCTGCGACCGCGCCGAGGCGCTGCAGAACAATAAGGAGAGCGTGAAGCGGTTTCAGACGTCGCAGCAACTCATCTTCTCCCCGCTGCGAAATCTCACCTTCAAGGGCATCCTCGGCGTGGACTACCGCGCCAGCAGCAACAAGATCATCGAGACAAACGAGTATCTCATCCATACCCAGGTGAAGCCTTCGGGCACCGACGACAGCGGGAGCATCTCCAATTTCGACCGCAGCTATTTCGGCGTGACGGCCGACCTCAACGGACAATACAAGTATTACCGTGGGTCGTGGCTAAGCAACATTGTCACCGCGGGAGTCCAATACTTCAACACCCGCGACCACCAGTCGGTCTATACCGGCAAGAATGTGAGAGACGGCGCACAGGTGATGTCGGGCGCCGGCACGCTCATCGCCGACGAATGGCTTACCTATCTGCATAGTTACGGTGCCTACGTGCAAAACAATTTCGGCCTCTGGAACCGCTATTACCTCGACCTCGGCTTGCGCATGGACTACAATACGGCCTTCGGCGACAACGTGGGATGGCAGGCTTATCCCAAGATTGGCCTCTCGTATATCCTCTCCGATGAGCCCTTTATGCAGCAGTTCGTTGCACCGGGATGGCTCACCCAGGCCAAGGTCTTTGCCAATTATGGCGTCGCCGGCACCTATCCGCCGGCCTTTGCTTACCAGAAAACCATTGCCATCTCGTCGTTCCAAGGCAACCAAGCCGGCACGTTCGGCAATGTGGGAAACCCCGACCTCGGGCCCGAGAAGAAGCATAGCTACGAGGTGGGCATCGTGGCCTCACTGCTGAAAAACTGGATTTCAGTGGGCGCCACCTATTATTATACGCTCACCAAGGGCGCGCTCTTTGCCCTGCCCACCCTTCCTTCCACTGGCCAGAGCTCCACTTATCTGGCCAATGTGGGTGAGATTCGCAACCGGGGATGGGAACTTAGCCTCGGCGTAAACTTCCTGCGCACCAAGGATTGGCGCGCAACGCTCAACGCGTCGCTCAATACCAACGACAACCTGGTGCTCTCCACGGGTGGCGCCGTGCCCTTCGGAATTGGAGGATTCTCGGCCCGAACCATCCAGACCATCGTGGAACAAGGCAAGCCCCTCGGCTATCTGCGCGGCTCGAAGACTACGCTCAACGCCGACGGTACGTTGGCCAAGACCGAGTATCTGCAGGATTTGGGCAACTCGATGCCCAGTTGCTATGGCAACTTCTCGCTCAACCTGTCGTGGCGCAAGCTCGGCCTGCTCGTCTCGGGCGACTATCAGACCGGTAGCTACGTGCACTCGTTCGACCGTCAGTTCCGCTTTGCGCGTGGACTGAAAGACCCTGCCATCCCTGCCGCCGCGCTGAAAGGCATCACCCAAGCCATATCATGGCTCGACTTTACAAACTTCTTTGTGGAGAAGGCCGACTTCTTGAAGATACGCAACATCAGCCTCGACTATACGTGGGACTTCCGTCACGGCCCCATCCGTAGCCTCGACCTGGGGTTGCATTGCTACAATCCGCTGTCGTTCACGGCATCGTCTGTCGACCCCGAAGCCATCCTCTCGGGTGCGCTCTCGCAGGGCGCCGTGGCCACTCCGGGCCTGAACTATGCCACCTACTCGGCTCCGCGCCAGTTTGTGGTGTCGGTAAACATGAACTTTTAAGTATGAGAACATATTAATTTTAAGAACTTAATGACATAGATTTCTAACATAATGACATAACATCTTATAGATAATGTGGAGACGAAGTAGACCGCTCTAATGACAAAAGAACCACTCCGTGGTTCACAATGACATACAAAAATGTCTGTCTATCGCTCTTTCCGAGCCCCCAAGGTAATCAACATGTCATTATGAAACGATGGCGTTTCTTATGTCATAGCTATGGAATAAAAATATGTCATTATGTAAAGTTCTTTGTTATTATGTTCTAAAATCAAAAAAGAATCAACGATGAAACCCAAATATTTTATAACCAACATAGTAGTTTCCCTGCTCAGCCTGTCTTCCTGCAGCCTGATAGAGCCAGGCGATATCGTGAATCCCAACGTAGACGAAGATGCTTATCTCCATTCCACCGGCGCCATGGCGACCTGGGTCAACGGCACAAAGCAGAAGTTTGCCACCAATATCGGCTACTGGTGCCAGATGACAGAGATCCTCTCTGACAACTATTTCAACAACTATACCCGTAGCAGCAACGTGTTCGACATACCGCGCCTGCTCTACACCGACGACGACGTGATTGCCATGCAGCGTGCCGTGGGCACCATGCGCGAGATGGCCGACTACGGCATTTCGACCGTGGCCAAGAGCGACAAGCCTACGCGCGAACAGCTCTTCACGCTCTACACCGTGAAGGCCTACGGCTCACTGCTCGGCGGAGAGACCTTTGTGGGCCTGCCGATGAAGTCGGGCGGCGACATTCATCCGTGGCGCGAGCATCTGCAGCAGGCACTCACCCTGCTCGACTCCACCATGCTCTATGCTGCCAGTAAGGCCGACAGCGCCTTTGTCACGACGCTCAAGGCGCGTGCCTACTATGCGCTCGGACAACGCCAGCAGGCCGTGGCCGCAGCCCGACAGGCTCTCGCCATGAGTCCCGACATGCTCCATCAGGTGACCTTCGACGGCGCCAACTCGGTGAATAGCGATATTCAGCAGGCCGTGTGGCTCAACTGGTTTCAGCCCCTGCCACGCTTAGACTTCCTCGATCCGAAGTATTTCCAGCTCACGAGCGACGAGCAGCGCCCCATCACCATCGCCAAGGCGGAGGAGAATTACCTCATCATGGCCGAGGCCGACGTGGCGCAGAATGACCTCGCTGCGGCCCGCCAAGACCTCTCGCAGCTGCTCCGACTCGTGAAAAGCCGGCCCGTGCAGGCCAACCTCAACGACCAGTTGGAGAAGCGCGACAATGGAGTCTATAAGGTCTATCCCAAGGATCCGGCGCTCCGTGTGCGTGCCTCGGCCGCCGACTCGCTGCGCGCCGGACTCATCATCGACCGCCAGGCGCCGGCCCTCATCACCGTGCCCTATATCTCGGGTACATCGGTTACGCAGCAGATGATAGACCAGTTGAGCAGCCACGACGCGGCCCTCGAACTCGTATATCTCATGCGTCAGGAGATATTCCTGTGCGAAGGCCGCCGCGTCACCGACCTCGGCATCCGTCTGCCGGTGTGCGAGGTGGAGGCCGCCCATGCGTCTAATGCCGCCGAATACACCACGGCACAGATACCTTCGTTTATTCCTTTGGGGCAGGAAATGGACGCTTTCACCGTGGATGAAGCCACCAAGACAGTGACCATCAAGCACAACATGAACAAGGTTATTGTGGAGCATCGCACCGACCCCGCCGTAGTCCCATTTGAATAAGGTGCTAATCGTCTCGCGATAAGGTAGTAATCGCATCACAAAAAGGTACTAATCGTCCGTCGATTAGTACCTTTTTTCAGCCCCATACCTATCCCTGCTGATTATCAGCAAGTTGCAATAGGCTACATTTTCGCTCTGTAGGGACATGCCCCGTGCATGTCCGCACCGCCGGATGGCACAACACCAGGCATGGCGAAACCTCTCCGGATTTATAACATAATGACACAGAACTTTTCATAATGACATATTTTCCAGCCTCTGAACCCATGACAAAAGAAACGCTCCGCGTTTCACAATGACAGGCAGATGACCCTGATGGGTGTTTCCTCAATATGTCTTTTTGTCTTGATGTCTTAAAAATCTTGTGTCCTTATGAAAAGGATTATGTCCTTATGTCCTCAAATATGCCCGTTATGTAGTTCTGTCTAAAACCCCGAATAAAATGTTATTCTGTTATTATGTCTTATTGTTGTGTCGGGGATAGCCATGCGGCTATACGGATATCCACGGGGGATGTCCGCACTATTCGGTCGGCATTTACGTAAGGGGGCAAGGGGGAGAGGCTGCCGTCAGAACTCAAACTGCAGGCGGGCATTGAACTGTCGGCCCGTGAGATAGTTGGGCACGGCATACTGCTGGTTGGTCACGTCGGTGACCCAATAGTATGAATTCACGTTGTTGATGCCGAAAAGGTTGAGGCAGTCGAGGCCCAGCCAGATGTTGCGGAATATGGACCGGCGCGAGCGGTCGCTGTTGTCGAGCAGGCGATAGCTCATGCCGATGTCGGCACGTTTATAGGCCGGCGCACGGAAGGTGTTGCTCTCCAACTCGCGGTGGGGCGCCGAGAAGGGCAGACCGTCGGCCAACGCCAGCTTGAGACTCATCTTCCAGCGGGTCGTACCGGGGAAATAGTCGGTGAAGAAAAGGTTCACCGCATAGCGCTGGTCGGTGGGCAGGGGGATGGTCTTGCCGTTGAGGCTCATGCGGGCGTGCATCAGCGAGAGCGAGATCCACGAGTCGCTGCCCGGCACAAACTCGCCGAAGAGCTTCAGGTCGAGGCCTGCGGCATGGCCCTTGGCCTGGTTGTCGCCGTAGTAGACCACCTTCACGTTGTTCACAGAATAGGGTACAAGGTTGCTCAGGAGCTTGTAGTAGAGTTCCGCCGTGAACTTATACTGCCTTCGGTTCATGGCAAACCGATAGTCCATGCCGCCGATGAAGTGGATGGAGCGCTGGCTGCGTATCTTGCTGTTGAGCGTGGCATAGGTCACGCCGGCGATGGTCGACGTGTCGCGAAGCTCCTTGAAGAAGGGTGCCTGATAGTATAGTCCGGTGGCGATGCGGAAGGTCATGTCGTGGTTGAAGGCCGGAATGATGGCCAGAGAGACGCGTGGAGAGAGGATAGATTCCTTATTAAAACTCCAGTTGGCAAAGCGCAATCCGTAGTTGAGCGTGTAGAGCGTGCTGTCGTCATGGGACCTGAAGCGCCACGTATCTTGCAGATACACCTCCAGCCTGTTGGCGCTGAGGGTGTTCCTGGCGCGCAGCGAGTAGATGAGGTTGAGGTCTTTTCCGGTGTGGGGCACGCTGTATCCGGCCGAGTCGCGCATCTCATATTCCACCGAATTTTCCTCGATATGCTCGCGCTTGTAGGTGAGTCCGCCCTCCAGTCGGTGCTGGCGTGTGGTGTGGCGGGCCAGCAGCTTGATGCTCTCCACGTGGGCCTTGAGATAGTTGCGGGTGTGCTCGAAATAGGTTCCCACGCCGAGATTCTCTGACGTCTCGGTCTGCGTGAGCCAGTATTGTCCCTGAATGTCGTAGCGTTCGCTCTCGGTGGTGGAGAAGGCTGAACCGAGAAGTGACACCGAGGTGGAGTCGCCGAAATGGCGGGTGAGGCCGAGTGTGCCGAAGAATGTGCGGAAACGGTCTTTCTCCTGACCGTCGAAATATACCTTGAATGAGCGCACATTCTCCATCGTTCCGAACTTGGTCTCACGGTCTTTCGGGTCGAAATTGTAGAGATTGTCGGAGATATTGCCGATGAAATCGATGCTCCAGCGCTTGTTGGGGGCATAGTTCAGGTAGGTCTGATAGTCGAGGAAGTTGGGCTTATACTCGCCGTTGGTCTCAAGAGAACCTAAGAGATACTTGGTGGTCTTGTAGCGCAGTCCATGCGACCAGGCAAACTTCTTGTTGGAGAAACCCACGTAGGCACTTGCGCCGAGGAGCGAAGCGGTGAGGTTTGCCTCGAATTTCCTGGGGCGACGATAGGTGATATCGAGTGCCGATGACATCTTGTCGCCATACTTTGCCTCGAAGCCGCCGGTGGAAAATCCTATGCGTTCCACCATGTCGGGGTTAATAATGGAGAGCCCTTCCTGCTGCCCGCTGCGCACGAGGAAGGGTCGGAATACCTCCACATTGTTGATATAGACCGAGTTTTCGTCGAAGGAGCCACCCCTCACATTATACTGCGAGGAGAGCTCCGAGTGGGTGGAGACACCGGCTTGGCTCTGTATCAGTTCCTCCACGGCGTTGCCCGTGGCCGACGGCATCGACTTCAACTGGTCGGTAGAGAGTTCCTGGGTCTGGCCCGACTGTATCTTCTGGCCCGTGACATTCACCTCGCCGATGCTGCCAGCTTCCTCGTAGAGCACCACCTGCAGGGTCTGCGTGCCCTTCGGCCGGCGCAGTACGCGGGTCTTGGAACGATAGCCGAGCATCGAGAACTTGATGACAACAGAGTCGGCCGACTGCAGATGAAGCTGGAATTCGCCCTTGAGCGAGGTGACCGTGGCCTTGCCCTGTGCCAGACAAGAGACACTGGCCAACTCCACGGGATTATTGTTTTCGTCGCTCACCCGGCCCCGGAGCGTGAAGCTCTGAGCCGTGGCGGCTATGGCGCAGGCAATGAGTATTGCCAGAAAGAGGAATCTCTGTTTCATGTTATTGCAATAACGAGCCCCACGGCTGTTTATTGTTGAAAAGAGGCCTAAATACCATGGGCTTGGCCAGTTATTCCCTATACATCCACGCCACAATCCTGCTCATCCAGCCAATGGAGAAGCGGAACCACCGATAAGTGGCCACGGGCTTGCCCCCAAAGCTCAGGATGAACTCGCGATAAGGATTGCGAGGATAAGGCAGGCCCACGTCGAGAAAGCAGAAGTGGGCGTAGTTGTGCTCCCAGGCCCAGTTCATGGCATGCCAGATGGTCATCATGTTGGGGTGCAGATGGGGGTAGCGCTTGCGCCTGGAGGCCAGATACCACAGATAGGCATTGCCCTCGGAGTAGGCGCAGACGCATCCGCCGATGATCTTTTTCTTATAGAGCGTGATGAAGATGCGTGCCCGATTGCTCTTGAATAGTTCCACAAACTGCTCCTCCGGGGGCGGCAGGCGATGGATCTTGAACCTGAAAAACTGGCGCAGCAACTTGTGAAACTGGCGCACTTCCTGCTCTGTGGTGGCCTCTCGGGTCACCACTCCGAGGTTGTAGACGCGCTCGATGCGCTGCTCTATGCGCTCCGAGATTCGCTCAGCAGGTGCCTTGGAGTGGAGCGAATTGTGCACTTCCTGCCAGCTTACGGGCACATACGAGTTCTTTCGGAAGAACCGATAGCCGAACATCTTGCGCGATAGGTCGCTGAACTCGGTGTAGAGGCATAGCTTGCGGCGCAGCTTCCGCGTGATGGTGTAGAGCAGTTGGCCGAATATTTCCTCGCTCTGGGCATCGTCTTCATATTCGCCTTCGCCATAGATGCGGCCTTGGGTGAAGAGGTAAGGGGGCATGAGCGAACCGCGCCGACGCACGATGGCCAGCAGATGGCCCACCACGTGGCCGTCGTTGTCGGTCGCAACAGCCATGTAAGGTCTCTGTCCCGGTGTTCTTTCGATAATGTGAAAGAGGTCCGGGCTGTGGAAGAAGTTGTGAGAAGTCATATCCGGCAAAACGTCTCCCGAGGTATAGAGTCTTACATGATACGTGTTCATAGGGCAAAGATAACAAAAAACTCTAATAACCTCGACGCATCTGCAATCTTTTTATTAACTTTGCAATACAACCATCTTTTTAGGATATGGAAGATTTCAAAAGTCTTGTTCAGCATCGAAGGAGCCATCGCCGGTTCACCGACGAGGAAGTGTCGGCCGAGGAATTGCAGCTTATCCTGCGTGCCGCATTGATGTCGCCCACCTCCAAGGGGCAGCGCAACTGGCAGTTTGCCGTGGTAGACAACAAGCGGGATATAGAGAAATTACCCGACGCCAAGGACATGGGGTCTCAGTTTATGAAGGGTGCTCCGCTCGCCATTGTGGTGATGGGCGACCCCAAAGTGAACGATTGCTGGATAGAAGACTGCAGCATCGCCGCCATCTCCATGCAGTATCAGTGCGAGGATCTGGGGCTGGGTAGCTGCTGGATACAGATGCGGGGCCGTGGATTGAGCGACGGACATACGGCCAACGAAGTGATTCACGGCATACTCGGACTGCCCGACCATCTGGAGGTGCTGTGCGTGTTGGCCATAGGTCATGCCTCCGACGTGCGACAGTTGCAGGATGAAGACAACCTGAAATGGGAAAATGTTATCATAAAAACCGATGATTAATTACGACCTCAAGAAGATCAAAGCTGTGATATTCGATGTAGACGGCGTGCTCTCGGCAGAGACCGTGGCCATGGACGAGGAGGGAATGCCGCTGCGAACCATGAATATCAAGGATGGCTATGCCATCCAACTGGCCCACAAGATGGGGCTCCGAGTGGTCATTATGACCGGTGGAAGCTCAGACACCATATACAAACGCTACGCCTATCTCGGCGTGGAGGACATCTATATGAAGTGTTCTGTGAAAATCAAGAACTACCAGGAGCTTCTGGATAAATACGCGCTCACCGACGAAGAAGTGATTTTTATGGGCGACGATATCCCCGATTTGGAGATCATGCGACGCGTAGGGTGTGCCTGTTGTCCGGCAGATGCCTGTGCCGATGTGAAGGAAGTGTCGACCTATGTCTCGCAGAAGGCTGGAGGTTTCGGCTGTGCCCGCGACATTCTGGAGCAGGTTTTGCAGGCCCAAGGCAAGTGGCTCAGCGATGCAAAAGCGTTTGGATGGTGATGGAAGGGAGAGGAAGTTAAGAAGTTAAAGGAGTTAAAGAAGTTAAGACAAAGGTACCGTAGGAGTCGCTTGGCAATACTGCGATGAACCGATAACCGGTCGTTTGTCTTAAATTCCTCACGTCTTAATTTCTTCACTCCTATAAAATCTTCACTCCATACATACGTCTTAACGTCTTAACTTCCCTAACTTCTTAACTTCATACATACGTCTTAACTCCCCAACTCCATAACTCCTCAACTCCTAAACAATAACAATCTATGAAAAAAATCATATTAGCCAGCAAGTCGCCAAGGCGCAAGGAACTCTTGGCCGGGTTGGGATACGAGTTTGAAGTGAGGGTCATTCCGGGCATAGACGAGAGCTATCCCGAGGGGTTGACGATGGAAGAAATCCCTCAATACATTGCCCACGAGAAGGCTTCGGCCTATGATGTGGGTGAGGATGAGCTGTTGCTCACGGCCGACACTGTGGTGGTGCTCGACCAGGAAGTGCTGGGCAAACCCCATGATGAGGCCGACGCGGCCCGCATGCTCCACGAGTTGAGTGGGCGAACTCACCACGTCATCACGGGCGTTTGCCTCAAGACGTCGAGCGCCCAGCGCCGATTCTCCGTCACGACAGAGGTTACTTTCAAGACGCTGACCGACGAGGAGATCAACTATTACATCTCCCACTACCGGCCTTTCGATAAGGCAGGCGCCTACGGCATACAAGAATGGATAGGGTATATCGGCGTGACGGGCATCCGAGGAAGCTATTTCAACGTGATGGGATTGCCCGTACAGCGCATCTATCAGGAACTTCAGGGTATGCTCTGAGGCTGCCCCGGGCCTGCGGTTAGCACCGCAAGGCTTACAGATTACAAGATGGAAAACTCGTCGGTGAGGTCTTCACGGCTGATGTCGAAGTCCACTTCTTCTTTCCTGGGCTTCGGTTTTGTCTCTCCTTGAGGCTGAACCACGGTTTTCTTCTGCTCTATTCTGGCGTATTCTCTCATGATTTTCTCTCTTAATAATCGTTATCCTTTATAATTCAATATCACTCAATTGCGTGCCCGACATGAAGCGGTCGAGGTCTACGCGCCCCTTGATTCCCCTGATGCGACCCCGTTCGGAATATTGCCAGATGTTGTGGCGGCCACTCCCCAAGATACGAGGCTGAGGCCAGCTATACTTTCCGAGGAAGAGGAAATACTTGTTGAAGTAGGGTGCCAGGCACTCGTTGTAGAAGTTGTAATGCGAGTAAATGAGTGGCGCCTTGCCGTAGTGGAGGGTCATGAGGCGGCAGAAGAGCCGCAGACTGTCTCTCAGTTGTCGGCCCGACCAGCCCCTGACGCCCTCGCGTTCCACGTCGATCATCGGGATTAAATCCTGTTGATGCTTCTTCACCACCGACTTGAAGAACTTGAACTGCTTCCTGATGGGCGACTGGGAAGACAGGTAATGATAGGAGCCGCACTTGATATTGTGGCGGCGCGCGCCCCTGATGTTCTTCTTATAGCAGTCGTCCTTGATGGTTGTTCCCTGCGTAGCCTTGATATATACGAACTGAATCTTGCTGTCGCGCGATACCTCCTTCCAATCGATGTCGCCCTGATAATGAGACACATCAATCCCATTATACTTCTTCATATTGAGTTTTCCGATGGGCTGCTGGGCCAGTAGCGACATCGGGAACAACCCCGCCATGGTCAGAACAACCATGAGCCGGATGGCGTGAAGATGCTGAAACAGGAACTTTCTCATATTATCTTGCCAAATAAACCTTGATGATGGACGCGGCCATCGGTGCTGCCACGTCGGCTCCGAAGCCCGCATGCTCGATGAATACGGCCACGGCAATCTGCGGATGGACCATGGGGGCAAAGCCGATGAAGGCCGAATGGTCGTTGCCTGAGTTCTCCACCGTACCCGTCTTTCCGCAGATGGCGTAGCGCGAGGTGTTGATGGCGGAGGCTGTTCCGCGCTGCACACAGATGCGCATTCCGGTCACCACCTGGTCGTAAGCGTCGCGCGAGGCCTTGGTGAAATGGCGTGCGGCATACTTGGCAGGGTGCTTCGCTGCCGACGAGCGGTGCACGTAGGGCGTGTGGTAGAATCCGCGATTGGCAATCGTAGCGGCGAGGTTGCAGAGCTGCAGCGGCGTGACGGTCATCGGGCCTTGGCCCATGCCGAGATACATGGCACGCTTCTCGTCCCACAGATCGCCATATTTGTTGGTCATCCAGCTGCCGTCGGGTATCTGCCCGGCGGCCTCGTTGTTCATGTCTATGCCCAAGGTGTGACCGAAACCCATGCTCAGCATATAGTCGTGCCACACGTTCATGGCGCGCCAGTGGCTCTCGTAGCGGTCGGTGTCGCCTATCATCGCCATATAGGCCTGGCAGAACCAGGTGTTGCACGACTGCCCGATGGCATTCACCATATTGAGAGATGAGGCATGCTTGTGGCAGCCCACGTGGATATTGTCGATAGCGAATCCGCCGTTGCAAACAAACTGAGCCTCCTTGTCTATCACCCCCTCGGTGTATAGGGCGAGTGCCTGAGCCGTCTTGAAAGTAGACCCAGGGGCATAGATGCCGGTAATGGCACGGTTGATGTGGCTGGCCGATGTGGAGTTGCTCACCATGCAGAGCACCTCGCCAGTCGACGGCCTGATGGCCACGATGCTGCCTTGCTTGCCCTTGAGTAGCTGGCTACCCAGTCGCTGGAGGGTGGGAATCATGGTGAGGTCGGAGGGTTTAGCCTGCGCCATGACATTCATGGCGAGCATCAAAAGACCTATCGCTGAAAACAAATGCCTTCTCTTCATTTGGGTGCAAATGTACTGAATTCCACCCGAATGACCAAGCATCGTCGCTATATTTTATAATAAGGTGTATGCCCGTTGGTTGAAATCTCGACTAAATAGATGTATTCCTCCTCTTACCCAAAGGTTTAGGCGAATCTTTGCCGATTGTTATTCGTTTCTTCATCCCATTGAAACATCAAGGCCCTAACTTTGTGGTCGACAAACAGTAACTGCCGAATGAAAGTATTATTTATGGTTCAAGGCGAAGGGCGCGGGCATCTCACCCAGGCGCTCACGTTGGAGAAGATGTTGCGACGTCGTGGTCACGAAGTGGTGGGAATGCTCGTTGGGCGCAGTGAGGCGCGCGAGTTGCCGGCCTTTTTCCTACAAAGGGCGCAAGCCCCAGTGCAGGGATTCCTCAGTCCCAACTTCCTTCCCTCCAAGACCAACCAGCGCATTGGCCTGGGCCGCTCCATCCTCTACAACATCGTGAAGTCGCCGCAGTATATGGCAAGCATCCATTTTCTGCAGCAGCAAATCAAAGAAAGCGGTGCCGACCTCATCGTCAACTTCTACGAAATCCTTACCGGAATCACCAACTTTCTGTTCCGCCCGTCTATCCCGATGGTCTGCATTGGCCATCAGTATCTCTGCCTTCATCCCGATTATTCGTTCCCAGTGGCCCATCCCTCAAGCCAGAAGCTCATGCTGGGCTTTACCCGAGCCACCTGCATGGGGGCCGCGCGCAAGCTTGCTCTCTCGTTCCGCTTCATGGCCGACGACGACAGTCAGCAGCTCTCCGTGGTGCCGCCGGTGCTCCGCGACGAGGTGCTCGACATCCCGCGCCACCACGGGAGCTATATCACGGGCTACATCCTCAATGCCGGATTCAGCCAGCAGGTGAGACAGTGGCACGAGGCTCATCCCGACATTCCCTTGCACTTCTTCTGGGACAAGCGCGATGCAGCGGAGACTACACGTATCGACGATACGCTCACCTTCCACCGCATAGACGACCAAAAGTTCCTCTACTATCTGGCCAACTGCCGTGCCTACGCCACCACGGCGGGCTTCGAGTCGGTGTGCGAGGCCATGTATATGGGCAAACCTGTGCTCATGGTGCCCGCCCATGTGGAGCAAGAGTGCAACGCCCACGAGGCTTGGCTACAGGGAGCAGGCGTGGTAGCCAGCACGTTCAACATGGACTGGCTGCTCGATTTCGCCCATAGCTACACCGAAGATGTGGAATTTCGCATGTGGGAAAACGATGCGGAACTCATGGTTATGGCCCGTCTGGAGAGCGTCGTGGCACAATATCGCGAACAACACTTATCTGATACATACATGATTGACACAGCATTCTCCGCAGGATAACTTTCAGTCTTTGCTTGTGTCAGTACAAGCCGTTTATACCGTCCCTCTGTAGCGATTACAGGGGGATTATTCTTTCTTGTTGGCCGTGCCACCCGTTGCACCGGGCTCCTGCCCGTCTTCCCATTCCTGCCACTCCTTCATGGCCTGCTTCCAGTCGGTAGCTCCATGGGCCAGCGCCTCCTGCTCACGGGCCGCTTCGTCGCGCGCCTTGTCGCGGGCACGCTTCTCCTTCATGTCGGCAATGGTGGCGTCGTCGAGAATCTCGATAGCCCCGCGACGGATAGCCTCCTGCAATTCCTCCTCGCCGAAAGCCTTGCCCGGTACGTTGAAGTCGGAGATGTTGAACTCATAGTCCACTCTCAGGTCGTGTCTCACCAGTTTCTGCTTGGCCCGGTTGCCCGCGTTCTTCAGGCGCAGGAGCTTAGCAATGGCGTTGATCTCGCTTTGTGAATATTTGTTTCTTCCCATAGTGGTGTGGGGATGTTTGTCTATTAATAATCCTTAAATATCGGCAAAGGTACGCAAGAAATCCCTTTTCACCAAGTTTCAAGGGTGAAGAATGTGCAACGCCGGTATCGAGCGCGAGCTGTTTACTGGGTCTGATGCCATCTTCCAACCCATTGATCAAACCATTTTATCATGAAAAAACTATTGTTCTTCTTACTCCTCCTACCCACTGCCATGATGGCCCAGCACGACAAGCGCCACCAGTTCAGCGTGAGCGTAGCGGCCTATGGCACGCCTGCCGACCAGCGATTCACCGATTTCACCAAGGATGTGTGCCAGCGTGCCGGCTACGACCACGACAGCACCACGACCTTCCCTCTGTTCATGGGTACCCATACCATGGTGAACCTGCGCTATGATTATCGGCTCACTGATCGCCTTTGGATTGGTGCGACGGCAGGATTCGGTATCACTTGGCGCAAATATTACCACTATGAGGTGGACGAAGCCTACCTTTGGGTCATCCCTGTGAAGACCCATACCACCGACGATCTGCGCATGAAGAGCCTCACATTCTACCTCGGCCCTACTGCGCGCTATGAGTGGTATCGCTCGGGCAGTGGCATGTTCAGAGCCTATTCGGGCCTCTCCCTCGGCGTAACGAGACAGACATTGAAGGCCGGATGGCGCGTGCCCGATGCCCATCCCGACGAAAAGCACACCCAATGGCGCTTCGGCTACCAGCTCACTCCCATCGGCCTCTCCCTCGGTCCCAGCTCCTTCCAGTGGTTTGCCGAACTGGGCTATGGTCACCAGTGCGCGTTCAACCTCGGGTTGAGGGTAGGGATGTGAGACAAAGTGAGGGCCTCTCCCCCTTGCCCCTCCCCCGAAGGGAGGGGAGTTTAATGCCCGCTCATCGGGCTTCCTCTCGCCGCATGGCGACAGAATAGTAGGGACATCCCCCGTGGATGTCCGCACCGCCGCATGGCTATTCCCGACACAACAATAAGACATAATAACAGAATAACATTCTATCCTCTGTTTTAGACAGAACTACATAACGGGCATATTTGAGGACATAAGGACAAAATTCTTTTCATAAGGACACAAGATTTTTAAGACATCAAGACAAAAAAGACATATTGAGGAAACACCCTTAGGGTCATCTGCCTGTCATTATGAAACGCGGAGCGTTTCTTTTGTCATGGGTTCAGAGGCTGGAAAATATGTCATTATGAAAAGTTCTGTGTCATTATGTTATAAATCCGGAGAGGTTTCGCCATGCCTGGTGTTGTGCCATCCGGCGGTGCGGACATGCACGGGGCATGTCCCTACAGAGCGATGATATAATCCGTTGTAACTTGTTTATAATCAGGATAGATATGCTCCTGAAATAAGGTGCTAATCGCGAGGCGATTAGTACCTTTACGTGGTGTGCTGAGTATATCAAGGCGAGATGATGGTTACCTGATGCCAGGATGCCCGGTTAGAGCTTGAACTGCAGGTGGGTGAGGGGGACGCCGAGGTCGGTGGTGCGCTGGCTGGGAGCTGCACCGCCGATGGTGAGCCGGTATTGGCCTTTTACCAGTCGGGAAGAACCGTCTTCCTGCACGGTGAGCAGCTGCTCGGCGGGGATTTCAAGGTCTACGGTGGTCTCTGCACCGGGTGCGAGGTCCACGCGCTTGAAGCCCACGAGCTGCTCTATCGGTGCCTTGGTACCGGCGCCGGGGGCAGAGAGATAGGCCTGCACCACTTCCTGCGTGGCCATCTTTCCCTCATTTTTCACCGAAACAGACACGTGGAGTGGGGCGCCCTTGCGGGGTTTGCCCACGAGCTGGGCATTGCCGTAGCTCACCTTGCTATACGACAGGCCGTAGCCGAAAGGGAACTCGATGTTGTCGGCCATGTATTTGTAGGTGCGGCCCTGCATCGAATAGTTGTCGAGGGCGGGCAGCTTGTCGATGTCGGCGGGGAAGGTGATGGGTAGTCGGCCCGAGAAATTGGCGTCGCCAAAGAGCAGGTCGCCCAAGGCATAGCCGCCTTCCTGACCCGGATACCACGCCATGACCACGGCATCGGCCAGTTGGCATATCTCGCGCACGTCGATGGGACTGCCGCCTGTGAGCACCACGATGAGGTTGTTGGGTTTCTGCTTGCGTACTTTTCGGAGATACTGTATCTGCGATTCGGGCAGGGCGATACCCACACGGTCGCCGCGTGTGCCCGAGGCGATGGCCTCTCCCTCCTCGCCTTCGAGGTTGCTGTTGTTGCCCATCACGATGATGGTGTACTCGGCGCCTACGGCTTCGGGCACCGCCCAGTTCATGTCGTTGAGCTCAGGAGTAATCTGCATGAATCCCGGGCGGTAGTTCACGGTGGTTCCATTGCTCACCTTCGATACGATGCCCTGCAGGTATGAGCTGTAGCGATGGCTCACTCCGAAGTAGTTGCCCATGAGATAGAACGCGTCTGAGGCACCCGGTCCGGCCACGAACATGGTGCGCAGGTTCTTGTCGAGTGGCAGCAACTGGTTGTCGTTCTTGAGCAGCACCATGCTCTCCAGTGCGGCCTTCTTGGCCAACTGGGTGTGGGCGTCACTGCAAATCTCACTCTCCGGAATGTTGTTATAGGGACATTCGGGGTCGGATTCGAGTATGCCGAGCTTCAGACGGGTCATCATCAGCGGCATCAGGGCATGGTCGAGGTCGGCCTCGATGAGCAGTTTCTCGTCGAGAGCCTGCCGCAGTGCGCGGAAGGTGTTGCCGCATTCGAGGTTGAGCCCAGCCTTGATGGCTATCGCGGCGGCCTCGGCCTCGCTCTTGGCAATATGATGCCCATGGTAGATATCGGTCACGGCACCGCAGTCGGACACGATGTGGCCGCGGAACCCCCATTGCTTGCGCAGGATGTCGGTGAGGAGGAAGTGGGAGCCCGAGGCGCTCTCGCCGTAGACACGGTTATAGGCTCCCATGATGGTCTCCACCTTGCCCTGCTGCACGAGCATGCGGAAGGCCGGCAGATAGGTCTCGTAGAGGTCGCGCTTCGAGGGGTTTACGTTGGCCGAGTGGCGCGTGGCCTCCGGCCCTGAATGCACGGCAAAGTGCTTGCCGCAGGCGCCCACCTTGAGGTAGAACGGGTCGTCGCCCTGCATGCCACGCACGTAGGCCGTGCCCATGGTGCCCGAGAGAAACGGGTCTTCGCCATAGGTCTCCATACCTCGGCCCCATCGTGGGTCACGGAAGATGTTGACATTGGGCGACCAGAAGGTGAGTCCGGCGTTGCGGGCATAGTTCTGCAGGCGCTGGGCCACCTGGAATTTGGCGCGCCCCTCGGTGGCCACGGCGTCGCCTATCTGGCGCACCAGAGTGGGGTCGAAGGTGGCTCCGAGGCCGATGGGCTGCGGAAATACGGTGGCTCGGCCGTCGCGTCCCACGCCGTGCAGGCCCTCGCTCCACCAGTCGTAGGGCTTGATGCCCAGTCGGGGAATGCCGGGCGTTTCGTTCATCAACTGCGAGATTTTCTCGTCTACGGTCATCTTGCCAATCACCTCTCGTGCCTTCTGCTCCATGCGGGCATATTTATCGGTCTGCGCCGATGCCGATGCCATGGGCAGCATGAGCAGGAGAAGTGAGGCAAACAGGTGTGAAATTTTGCTTCTCTTCATCGTTATCATGATTGAAAAAGAGGCCGCATCGATGAGACACGGCCCCTCATGGGTACACTATAGATTAATTGTAGCCTGGGTTCTGGTAGGAGGCCTTCTCCGAATCCGACATCTGTAGGGCATCGATCTGACCCTGCGGGATGGGGCGGAGATACTTCTCGGGGGTGATGGTACGTGTCACCGTTTCCGGGGTGTGGTCGCCGGCGCTCTTGCCGCAGATGGAATAGGTACCTGCGAGTCGTTGCCACGACTGCGTGCGCACGAGGTCGAGCCAGCGGTATCCCTCACCGAAGAATTCGCGTGAACGCTCGCCGAGGATATAGTCGATGGTGATGGTCTGAGGCGTTGCAGCCATCATCTCAGCGCTGTAGTCGGCCACTTTCTCACGCTGGCGGTTGTTGTCGTAGCTCCACTTGCCGGCGCGTGCCCTCAAAACGTTTACCAGATTGCGGGCAGTATGGGTGCCTGTTGTCGTGGCTCCCTTAACGGCAGCCTCGGCGGCAATGAGGTAGAGTTCCGAGAGTTTCAGCACGGCGTAGGGGCGTGGACTGTCGCCATTGGGCTTGCCCAGGCCGGCGTCACCGGTGCGATAGATGCCATTCTTCCAGTTGTTAAGCCATGCGTAGCGACTGATACCACTGGCGGCAATCACATAGTCGGCACGACCGGGAAGCACTCCGGCGCCCACATTGCTGAAGCCTGCGCCCGAATTGCCCGAGCCTGCGGCGTTGGGCGTTCCGGCCTTGGGATACACGATGCCTGCGGCCTCGCTGTCGTCGATGAAGGTCAGCACAGAGTCTTGAGCATGGATGGGCAGCATGTTGGCGTTGTAGGCCACGGCTTTCTCGTCGATGACGCCCGACTTGTCCCAGTTGCTACGGAACTGATAGGCGAACGTTCCGTCAAAACGGGAGTCGTATTTCTTCTCCTTGAAGGTCTCTGTCATTACCTCTATAGGTGTGGCCATTTCCTTCCAAGGCCTGTCTTTGCCCTGAACGGCCTCACGCTGAACGCTGCGGAAGCTGGTCCATGAGCTGGCACTTTTAGACGACTCCAGGAAGGTGTAGTCCCAACGGCACATCCATCGTGCGAAGTTTCCGGGGGCATTGCCGTTGGCCCAGTCGAAGTTCGTACCGCCGTCATAGTAGTTGCTGCTCTGTGTATGGTCGGCATAGAGCAGAATTTCGCTATTGCGGTCGTTGGAACCGACATTCACCTGATAGAAAGAAGCCTGCAGAGCGAAGTCGCCATGATTCTGAATGGCCTCCACGGCAACATTGTAAGCCTGCTGGAAATACCACTTGGCGTCGTGACCATTGGGGTCAGTGCGGTCGCATGTGGGGTAGGTGGGAATGTTGTTGGGATTCTCCAACCACCAGCCATAAGTAAGATATGCCTTGGCCAGGATGAGTCGGGCAGCCGTCTTGGTGACGCCGCCGGTCACACGTCCCTTATCGGGAAGGTTCTGAATGGCCGCGAGCAGGTCGGGGAATATGGCCTTGGTGTAGACCTCGGGCACAGTGTTTCGGGCGGAAATACGGGTGGCATTGGTGTTGAACTTCAGCTCGCCGGCACCCAGATCGAGAGGCACGCCGCCAAAGGTCTGCACCAGCAGGAAGTAGTCGTAGGCGCGGAAGAAACGGGCTTCCGACAGCAGGCTCTCGGCCACTCCAGCCGAAGTGCCGTTCTCAATCACGCCACTGGCGGTGTTGATATCGGGGAACGCCAGGTTCCAGAACACGTCGGCGCGGCAGTTGGAGGCGTTGAGCTCACCATTGTTAGACATGTCTATGGGCAGGTCGTTATTGTTTCCGCCATGTCCGAAGGTGTATTCGTCGGTGCCAGTCTCATTGGCAATGAGCCAATAGCCATTGCCCCAGTAGTAGCGCAGGTTGGCATAGAGCGACGTAATGCCCGATTCCACACCGGCTGTTGTCTTGAAATATTCAGGAGTATAGCCCTCGCGGTCGTTCTCCTCCAGCACACTGGAGCAGCCGGTGAAGGTCAATCCCATGGCAAGGAGGCCGACAGCTATCTTAATATTTTGCTTTTTCATTGTACGTAATCAGTTAGAAAGTGATGTTTAAGCCTAAAAGCCAGTTGCGGGTTGAGGGGGTATTGAAGCCCAGAACGAGCAGTCTTGATTGATAGAATGAGTTTACAGCCTGGTTCTCGTTGCCGTAGGAGTTGGTCTCTGGGTCCATTCCCGACTTGTCGGTATAGGGTGAGAACAGTACGAACGGATTCTGAACGGTGAAGTAAACGCGTGCCTTGCTGATGCCGCAACGCTTGAGCCACGACTGGTTGAAGTTGTAACCCAGGGTAATGGTGCGTACTTTCAGGTAGGAACCGCTGAAGTAACCCAGGGAGTTTCCGTACTTGGGATTGTTGCTACTCTCTATTCCACCCGGTCTCGGATTGTCGTTGGTGGGGTTGTCTTCGGTCCAGTAGTCCACATCGATATTACCGCGACGTCCGGTGAGCATGTTCAGATAGCCCTGTGAACCATAGATGGTCGAGATGAGCGTACCACCGTGACGATAGGAGGCCACGAGGCTCAGGTCGATGTTCTTGTAGGCTACGCGGGTGTTGAAACCACCTTCCCACTCAGGGTCTACCTTGATAACCTGGCGGTCGGCCTCGCCATAGGAGCGGGTAGGATTGCCGTTTGCGTCATAGTCGCCGTTGTATTTGATCTTGATCATACCTGCATTGCCACCCGGCTCAGCTATCTTGCGGGCCTCTTCCTCGTCGGATTGCCACAGTCCTATCTTCTCATAGTCGTAGATAACATTGATTGGTTTGCCTACGAACCACCAGTTGCTTTCGTCTTCCTGGGCACCGGATGCCAGTTCGATGAGCTTATTCTGATTAGTGTAGAAGTTCAGACCGGCCTCCCAAGTCCATCCGTTGGCATTGTTGATGATAATTCCATTGAGCGACATCTCGAAGCCTTTGTTGCGGGTCTTACCCACGTTGGCCATGTAGCTCGATACACCTGATGTGGAGGGGAGGTTCACGCTCATAAGCAAATCCTCGGTGTTCTGAACATAATATTCCATCGTTCCCGAGAGTCTTCCGCCGAAGAGAGAGAAGTCCAAACCATAGTTCCAGGTCTTGGAATACTCCCATCCCAGTGCGGCATTGGGCAGAGCGGATACGTAGGAGCCCACAGCGTAGTTGGTTCCGAAGTTGTATGGGCGAGTCGTCAGGGCGCCAAGGGTGGAGTATGGGTTAACCGACTGGTTGGAAGTCTCGCCATATCCTACACGGAGTTTCAGGTTGTCGAGCCATTTTGCCGACTGCATGAAGCTCTCTTTAGAGATGTTCCATCCTGCTGAAACGGCGGGATAGGTGTGCCATTTGTGTCCGGGAGCCAGACGCGAAGAGCCGTCGGCGCGGAGCGCAACGCTCAGCATGTAGCGGTCGGCGTAGTTGTACATGATACGACCCATGACCGATTCGAGTCCGCTCTCATAGTAGCGCTGGTTGGCCGGGTCCACCGTGATGTTGGAAGCATAGCCTATATTATAATATTGGAAGGCGTCGTTGGGGATGCCCAAGCCATACATGTAGGTCTGACGGAAGTTTGTTTGCTCCACGGAATAGAGTCCCACGGCATTGATGGTGTGCTTGCCCCAGCTACGATCGTAGGTGAGCAGGTTCTCAATGGCCCAGTTGGTGGTGCGCTGTGTCATGGAGGTGGCGTGCGAATCAGAGTTTGCCGTATTGGAGAATACGCCCTGTCCCACATAGTTTCCATATTCACTGTTGCGATAGTTGAGGCCAATGTTGATGCGATACTTCAGTCCCTCGATCCAAGGACACTTCACTTCACCATAGAAGTTGTTGTAAGTACCGAAGGCTCTGGTCTGGTCTTTATATTTGTCGCCCAGGTTTTCGAGTGTCTCGCGGGTGTAGACCCACTGGTCGTCGCTGGCCATGTTGATGCGTTCTTTCAGTGTTCCATCCTCGTTGTAGGGGTTGGCGATGGGCGTTGCGCTCAAGGTGTTGTAAAGACCGAGACTTGCACCGTTGGTGGTGCTGAAGTTGGAGTTCGAACTGAAGCCCACCTTGAACCACTTGCCGAGGTCTTGGTCGATGGCGGCGTGAACGGAATAGCGGCTGAAATTCTGCATGGGAATCACGGCCTCATCGCGGTAATAGGCCACTCCGAAGTTGTAGCTGCCCGTCTTGCTGCCGCCAGAGATACCCACATCCTGATTGGTTGTGATGCCCGTCTGGAAGAGCATGCCCTGCCAGTCGGTGTCTACTGCACCGGCTTCGCCCCAAGCCACCTCGTCGGTACCATACTGATACTTGTCGGCATACTGGCGAAGCTTGGTAAACTGCTCGGCATTCATCATGGGATAGCGATGGAACAGGGTCTTGGCCCCGATGTAACCATTGTAGGTCACGGTGGGCTTCATCTCCTGATAGCCCTTATAAGTGGTGATGAGAATCACACCATTGGCACCGCGGCTACCATAGATGGCGGTGGCAGAAGCATCCTTGAGGATGTCCATGCTCTTGATATTGTTGGGGTCTATGTCGTTCAGATTACCGGCAAAAGGTATTCCGTCGAGCACGATAAGCGGGTCGTTGCTGGCCGTAAGCGAGCGAGTACCACGTATACGCACCTGCATGGAGGCACCGGGCTTGGAAGAAGTCTGCATCATCTGCACGCCGGCCACACGTCCCTGCAATGCCTGCGTCACGTCTGAGCCAGGCACTTCTCTCACAAGATCGCCCTTGAGATTGGCCACAGAACCCGTTACGGCCTCGCGACGCTGCGTTCCATAACCGATGACCACCACCTCGTTGAGGTTGCTGCTGGAGGCATCCTCCAACTTGATATTGAGCGCCGACTTGCCCGTTACCGGCACTTCCTGCGAAGTGTAGCCAATGTAAGATACCACCAGCACGGCATTGGGCTTCACGTCGAGGGTGAAGTTGCCGTCGAGATCGGTCACGGTGCCATTGGTAGTGCCCTTCTCCATGACCGTGGCACCGATGAGCGGGCCCTGGGAATCGGAGATGTTTCCGGTCACCTTCTTGTTTTGTTGGACATCGTTCACCACGCTCACACCGGGTGAGGCCAACACTGAAGCCGGACACCCCAGGCCCATCAGGGCGGTCATGCCGACAACGAGGGAAGATTGTTTGATACTAAGTTGCATAAAAGATAGTTTAAAGATTAGACTTGATGGGTGTAGTTCTGTTGCTGCAGGCCCTTAGGTCATGGTGCCAATCAGCAGATAGGTAGAGTTCGTTTCATCAGAATCGGGACTTGAGGGGCCCGTCTGGGAGGGGTGGAGGGGGTGGGCTGACAGATTCGGCGGGTGGTCGTCGGGGCGTCTCTCGGGGACGCTTCGCGGCAGACCGACGTGTCAGGGTGAATGTCTGAAAATGGGATTCTTCATTGATTCGGTTTTCTAAGATTTGACGTTTTTGGGTTTTTAGCTTTCTGTTGGCAAATTTAGGGAATAATAGTACAGGTTGTATGCCCCCGAAAGCAAATAGAGAGAGAAATGCAAAGAAATGAGACAAATACGAAAACAAAGCACGGTTTACCGCCCAGGTTTTGCTATTTGTCTCAAAATGAGACGTTTTTTACGCGCACAACAGGCATTTGGCGAGTTGCCGGCACACCATATTTATATATAATAGGGGTCACGCGAGCACCTGAGACGGGGCGAGGCGGGAGCACGAAACCACATTTTCGGGCTTTCGTCGATGGCAATTCAAAAGAATGATTATCTTTGCATCGACAATCAAAAAATACGACTTATGAAACAGTTGACGTTTGGAGAGAAGGTGGGCTACTCCCTCGGCGACGTGGCGGCCAACCTCGTTTTCCAAATGATGATGATCTATCAGCTCAAGTTCTACACCGACATTTTCGGACTCGAAGGTGCCGTGGCCGGAACGGTGCTCCTCGTGGCGCCGCTCATCGGCATGGTGGCCGACCCGCTGGCAGGCATCATCGCCGACCGCACCAACACCCGGTGGGGCAAGTATCGCCCCTGGCTGCTGTGGACGGCGCTGCCCTTTGCGCTGTTCTATGTGCTGGCCTTCACCAATCCCGGCATAGCCGACAAGACCCTCGTGGCCGTCTACGCCACCATCTCCTATATCCTGCTGCTCACCATGTACTCGTTCAACAACACGCCCTACGCCTCGCTGGGCGGCGTGATGACGGCCGACATACGTCAACGCACCAGCATCACGAGCATCAGGTTTGTAGCTTCCACCATCGCGCAGTTTGTGGTTCAGGGCCTCACGCTGCCCTTGGTCAACCGGTTTGGCGGAGGCAACGTCACCCACGGATGGACCATGACTATCGTGCTTTTCGCCTCGGCGGCTTTCGTGTGCTCACTCGTTGCCTTCGCCACCACGCGCGAGCGCATCACGCCGCCGCCCGCACAGCAGATGAGCATCGGCCGCGACATGCGCGAAACGCTGGGCAGCGTGGCCTGGAGAGCCATGTTTCTGCTCACCCTCTGTCTCTTCGTCACCCTGGCTATGTGGGGTTCGGGCATGAACTTCTATTTCCAAAGCTACGTCGATCAGGCCAGCCTCTACCGTTTTCTCGGGCGCCTCGGACTCGTTGCAGGCTCTGCCGAGTCGTCTGGCGCCATGGGTTCGCTCTTCGCCGCCTTCAATCTCATAGCCCATAGCGAGCGCGACGCCTACGCCATCGGGTTCTCGCTATTCAACATGACCAATGCCCTGGTGCAGTTTCTGGGTGTCATCCTGCTGTCCAACTACCTTGCTAACCACTGGGGCAAGAAGACCACGTTTCTCGTTTGTCTCAGTCTCACCACCGTCTTCACGGCCTTGTTCTATCTTCCTCAGCCCTCCGACGTGGGCAGTCTCTACCTGCTCTGCGTGCTCAAGAGCCTCGCCTATGCGCCCACCATCCCCATCCTCTGGTCGATGGTGGCCGATGTGGCCGACCATATAGAATATACCTGCCATCGGCGTGCCACCGGATTCTGCTTCTCGGGCGTGGTGTGCGCCCTCAAGGTGGGCATCGGCGTGGGTGGCGCCCTGGCCGGACTGCTGTTGTCGGTCTTCGGTTACGTGTCGGGAGGCGGTGCCCTGCAGTCGCCCTCGGCTGTGTCGGGCATCCGTCTTGTGGCCAGCATCCTCCCGGCATCCCTCTTTGCCTTGGGCTGTCTCTGCCTCTTGTTCTATCCCATCACCAAGCAGTTCAATGCCCGCATGCAGCAGGAACTCCATGCCCGTCGAACCTCTGCTGCATCCCATTGATAATCAATGGTTTAATCGTAGCGTCTTTTCTCTTCTGAAAAAAGGTACTCATCGCCTCGCGATAAGTACCTTTTTTCGTCACGATTACTACCTAATCCTCGCACGATTAGCACCTTATTTCAAGACGCTCTCTATCTGCCCTGGTTATCAGCAAATTGAGGGAGGGTTCTTAGGCGCTCTGTAGGGACATGCCCCGTGCATGTCCGCACCGCCGCATGGCATCCTGCCATGCTTGGCAAAACCTCTCTTTCTTTATAACATAAGGACAAATATCTTTTCATAATGACATATTTTTAAGCCTCTGACCCTATGACAAAAGAAACGCTCCGCGTTTCACAATGACAGGCTTATTACCCTGATGGTGGATTATTTAAAGCGTTTTCTTGTCTTTCTGTCTAAATAATAATATGTCATTATGGAAAGATCTTTGTCCTTATGTTATCAAGATGGGACAAGGAAATATGTGGTTATGATTGAGATGATGTAGTTATGTCAAAAATGAATGGGTGTGTCTTGCCATGCGGCGGTGCGGACATGCACGGGGCATGTCCCTACTGAGCTGACGAAATAGGGCAGAGTTGTTCAAGAAGATGGGGCTGTGAATCTGTGGAAAGTCTGTGCCGTCTGTGTGAGATTCACGCTGAATCATCGCGTGATGGGTAGCTGAAGGGAGGATAAAAGAGTGTTGGGGAGGTACAAAGAGGGTGTGCTTCCCAGAAAGAAACCGATGGGTCGAGATGAAAAAAGAGGGGCAAAGGATGTAGGTTGAAGGCTCGTGTGCTACGCGGGTTACCCCAAATGGGGCAACCCAAACGGTTTGCGAGCAAAGGGGGTAGGCTAAACCTTGTCTACCACGTGGCTCCAAATCAGGAAACTCACCACGGCAATGGCCAGAAGGGTGAATACTACGGTGAGGAACTTGTCGGCCAGTATGGCGTGGCGTTGCTCTTTGAGTCGTTGTTGCTTGTCTATTTCAGCCTGGTCTAAGTGTCTATGTTCGCTGTTACTCATAGTTGTTATTCATTGGCCGTCGGGCTCGGTAGATGGTGGCCGCGGCATGTGTTTTTTGTCGATTTTACAAAATTATGAAAAAAAATCTCAGCATACAAGCATTTTAATAAAAAAGTGATGGTTGGCGTTGTTCTACCGTTTCTTTTTTTTAACGCGTAGGAGGCACGCGTTACGGAAGTAAGCCTTAACTTTGCAGTAGAATCAAACGATTGAGAAAGATGACCGCAAGGATATTGACCATAGCTGCTGCTGCCCTGATGTGGACGGCCGGAATGCAGGCGCAAGGCATAGTTAACCCCCTGAGAGACAGTCTGGCCAAGGCCACCGAGGCACTGTCGTTTCACCCTGAGTCTATAGACCTGCGACTGCGCAAGGCCTCGTGGAACGTGCAGTTGGAGCAGTGGCAGTATGCCCTGAACGAGTATGACGCGGTGCTCGCTCGTGAACCTCGCAATGTGGCGGCACTCTATTATCGGGCGTTTGTGAACGAACAGCTGCATCGATACAACTTTGCCCGCATCGACTATGAGAACCTGTTGGAGGTGGTGCCGGGCAATTTTGAGGCTCGGTTGGGACTGGCTCTGCTCAATCAGAAGGATCAACACTACACCGAGGCCCTCGATGGCATCAACAATCTGGTAACGGCCCATCCCGACTCGGCCATTGCTTGGGCGGCGCGCGGAGGCATTGAGAATGAGCGAGGATTGCTCGAACTGGCCGAATATGACTATACGAAGGCGTTGGAACTCGACCCCGCCAATGGCGACTACCTGCTCTGCCGGGCCGATATCCTTATCCGGTTGAAGCAATTCGACAAGGCGCGGCGCGACCTGGATGCCATTGTGAGGCAAGGCACGCCTAAGCTTGCGCTGAAGGAGTGGTACGACAAATGCCGATAGGATAGGCCCTGCGGGCACGCCATAACTATGGCTTGCTCGGGCAATCAATATATTTCCTGCTTACTATAAACGCTGTAAAACGCAATCTTTTCTCCCGAAACAATATCGTTTTCGGATAGAATAAGATTGCGTTTTATAGCGTTTATGGCGAGACAAAACTCGCAGATGGCGAGGAAAAAACCTTTCTCAGGCGTGAGCCTATGGCCTGCCCTCGGTCTTGGCGAGGCGTTTACCAGTCGCGAAGATTGGCGCGGGCCTCCACGGTGCGCTCCACATTGTCGGGCAATGCGGCAAAGAAGTCGTAGCCGGTGATGCGTTCCACCTCGTCTACCGAGCTCACATACTCGCTCATGGAGCGGTGACCGTCCTTGTGAGGATAGATGAATCCGATGGCCTTGGGTGTACCCTTCATGCAGAGCACCACCTTGAAGAAGGCGTCGGGCACCGTCACTTTGTGGCGCTGACCTATGCGTCGGTGGGCGTTGTTGTGGAGAATGGGGCCGCAGACGATGTAGATCTCACCATATTGGCGTGCCCAGTCGCGGCACTGTATCTCCAGATCGTTCCAGTCGCCGGAGTTGAGGTTATGGCCCTGAGGACACATGTTGGTCATGAGGAAGCACTGCGCCATGGCCTGCGAGTCCCACCGGTTGTCGCCTGCAGGGCACATGTGGCCGCGGTCGAAGCCCGAACGGTTATAGTCGAACGTGGTGACGCGATACTGCGGAGCTACGTCGAAGTCCTCCTGAAACTTCACATTGCCACGCTTCTGATTGCCGTAGGTGCGGGCCTTAGTGAGTTGCCAGGCCACCCAGTTGGGCATAAGCGTCTGGTTGTTGAACGAGGAGGTGTAGCCTTTCCGTGTGAGTCGCTGCTCGGGAATGTCGCGGCGGGGAGCCGGCAAGGCTATGCTGAGGTCGCCCAGCACCACCTTTTCGGATGAGTAGCGATACTGGTTGTTGTCGCGATAGCGCGAGTCGTTGTTGTAGCTGCGGTTGTAATCCCGGCCGTTAGACTGGTAGTCGTTGCGGCCCGAGCCATAGTTATTGTTGTTGTTACTACGGTTCCGGTTATACCAGTTGCGCTTTTTCTTCTTCTTTTTCTTGCTTTGCTGGCTGTCGGTCTGACCCCACTGCATCTGCACGAGTGGCTCGCCGGAGTCGAGCGGAGTGTGGTTGGCACTGCGGTTGCAGGCAGAGAATGAGCCCACGATGCCGAGAAAAGCGATGATTAAGAGCGTTCGTTTCATTTATTTGTCCTTGATTTTGTTGAGATAGTAGGCGCGCACGTCCTTCCAGTGGTAGTAGGGCGCATGGTCGGTGGCTATGGGCAGCGTGGCCTCGTCCTCGTTGAGGAGCACCTTGACGAGGATATCGGCGTTGGCTGGAGAGCCTTTCAGGGGTTTATAGAAGATGAACTGCAGGTTGCAGGCCATGGGGAATACATCGTAGTTGTTCCATCCGCGGTCGTCCAGATCTTCGAGATTGTCGATGGTTTCGCCGTAGTGGTTCAGGTTGAGAAGGCATGCCAGCGGCAGCACGTTCACGTCGTGCCCATAGCGCAGGGTGGCGCCGGGGTGGGGCAGACGCAGGCAGGAGTCGGCGGTGGCAATGATATTTTTCAGCAGATTCACCTGCGTGTAGGTGCCCGCACTGTTGGTTTCGTGGCTTGGGCCATAGTACATATACCAAAACGCGTTGTTCATGAGCCAATAGCTATATACCTCATCTTCGGTAAACAGGTCCCAGAGCGACAGTTTGTGGCGCAGTTCGGTGCTCTGTACATTGCCTGCAAGTTTGATGAGTGAGGTGCCGAGCGCCCTGTCGGACATCGGTCCTATGTAGGAAGGATCATTGAACAGCACTTGCTTGAGGTGGCTGTAGTCGGTGTGCCGGTCGTTGAACGCCTTGAGAGCATCGCGTGCCTCCTGCGTGTCGCACAGCTTGGCGTAGACGGATTTCTCGTCGTTCATGTAGTACATGTCATGGTAACTCGCGTCGTGGCGGATGTTGAGCTTCGGGTTCAAGGCCGAGAACTCTTGCAAAGCATTCTCCATCGAGAGGATGCAGCGGATGACAATGGTAGACCGTGCGTTGATATTTGTCTGGCCACGGAATACCTGCGGGAATCGCTCGAACATGCGTCGGGCTATCTGATGGTGCTGCTCGGCACCGCGAAGCGTAAGCTCTCCGTCGCGTCCCAGGGCCTCGTCGCGGATGAGCCTGAGCTTGCCCACCAACTCACGACCCTTGTCTGTGAGCTTACCGAGGGAGTCGGCATGGAGCAATGCGTAGTAGGGCTTGTCGTAATCGTTGGTTCCGATGAGATAGCGGGAGCCGTGACGGCCATAGTGACTGATATAGAAGGGTTCGTAACCCTTGGGTGCAGGTGTGAGTTTTTGTTGTGGACCACGGTAGGCCAGGTAGTTGGCGCCGGCCAGATTAATGTTTTTCCGAATCTGCTCGCGGGCCACCTGGGCTTGGGCCGCAAGCCCCATCCCTACGAGACAAATGGTAATGATAAGTGTCTTTTTCATTTTTCCTTGAATATTCTACAAATTTAATCAAACCCGAGAAGGTACCCAAGTGATTAGGTTAATTTAACTATTCTCCAGTCTGCAAACCGGCAGGGCACAAAAAAAGACCCGGCCACAGGTGGCAGAGTCTTTTGATTGGTTTGTCGTCGGATGTATTTTTACTCAGCAGTAACAACTCGCTTCTCCTTGATGCGGGCTGCCTTACCGGTAAGTTTGCGCAGATAGTAGAGTTTGGCACGACGTACCTTACCACGCTTGTTAACCTCGATGTTGTCGATTGCGGGCGACTCGATGGGGAAAATACGCTCCACGCCTATTGTTCCAGACATTTTGCGAACAGTGAAACGCTTCTTGTCTCCGTGACCGCTGATGCGGATCACTACACCACGATAGAGCTGAATACGCTCCTTGGCACCCTCGACGATTTTGTAAGCGACAGTGATGGTGTCACCTGACTTAAATTCAGGGAACTTCTTGCCGGTTGCAAATGCTTCCTCAGCAACTTTAATTAAATCCATTTTCCGATTATTAAATATTGTTTGTCGTTCCAACCCAACATGGCCTGAAGACTCTTCCTTCAACCAGCGGTTAGGCCGAAAAGCGGTGCAAAGGTACTGCTTTTCCTGAGATAATCAGCTATATAGGGCCGAAAAACTTTGCTTTTTTAACATTATCCGATAGCATTGCCATAAGAGTATCGGGCGCACGGGTGTTACATATAAACCTAAAAAATATAAAATAGGGCAAATAAACATGGGGAAAAATTGGCAGATTCATTTTTTGGTAGTAATTTTGTATCAATCTAATAAGAAGATTTTTTTATTCATTAATTATAAAAGGTAAAACGATGAAAATTGAAAAAGTACACGCTCGCGAGATTCTTGATTCTCGTGGCAATCCTACAGTGGAAGTTGAAGTAACGTTGGAGAATGGCGTAATGGGCCGTGCCAGTGTACCCTCTGGCGCCTCTACCGGCGAGAACGAGGCTCTCGAGCTCCGCGATGGCGACAAGGCTCGCTATGGTGGCAAGGGCGTCCTGAAGGCTGTAGAGAACGTAAACAACGTCATCGCTCCCGCCTTGAAGGGCTTCTGCGTGCTCGACCAGCGCAAGATTGACTATAAGATGCTCGAGCTCGACGGTACTCCTACCAAGAGCAAGCTGGGTGCCAACGCCATCCTCGGCGTATCTCTGGCCGTAGCTCAGACCGCTGCCAAGGCCCTCAACATTCCTCTCTATCGCTACATCGGTGGTGCTAATACCTATACTCTCCCCGTTCCTATGATGAACATCATCAACGGC
>DCJH01000029.1:82357-82568 GCA_002317385.1 Prevotella sp. UBA1705
CCAGGAGTTCATGATTCGTCCTGTTGGCGCATGCTGCGAGAAGGAAGCTATCCGCATGGGCGCTGAGGTATTCCACGCTCTGGCTAAGAACCTGAAGAAGCGCGGTCTCTCTACTGCCGTAGGTGACGAGGGTGGTTTCGCTCCCAACTTCGACGGCATTGAGGATGCTCTCGACACCATCATCGCATCTATCAAGGACGCTGGCTACGAG
>DCJH01000022.1:0-3187 GCA_002317385.1 Prevotella sp. UBA1705
CAGCCACTCACCCAAACTTCCTTTCCGTAGGATTGTAACCTCACAGCACTCTTTTGAAATGCGGTTGCAAAGGTAATGATTAATTTTAGATTCTCCAAACTTTTGCAAACCTTTTTTCTTTGAGGGCGTAATATTTTGTTTTGGGCACTGCTTTGGGCGCCCACAGTCCAGCTATTGCTGGATGCTGCTGTCGAGAATGGTGTAGAAAGAGTCGTCTTCTCCCACAAATGTTTTCACCACTTTGCCCTCAGGGTCGAGGAGCATCTTGGTGGGGAAGGCCTTGATTCCAAACTTGGCCGTGATGTCGCCAGCGCCACGTGGGTTGTAGACGTTGATCCAAGGAAGCTCGTGTTTCTTCACGGCAGCCTTCCAACGTGGGTCAGCATCGTTGCAGTCTACGCTCACAATCTCCAGTTTGTCCTTATATTTAGCATAGTATTCCTTCATCTTGGGGAATCCCTTGATGCAGTTGATGCACCAGCTTCCCCAGAAGTCTACGATGACATATTTGCCTTTCAGGCTGGAGAGCTTGAAGTCGTTGCCATTGATATCCTTCAGCGTGAAGTCCACGGCCTCGCCGTCCTGGAGGCTCTCGTTCACGCCATTCACTACGATGGTATTCCCTATGGCGCCGTCGGTCCATCTGGAGGCAGCCTGCACGCCCGACTGAAGGGCGGCCAGCATGATGATGCTCAGTAATATTTTCTTTCTCATGGGTGCAAATGTACGTGATTTTCAGGGCCACTCCAAATTTAGAGTATTAAATATTTGAAAAAGTATCCATATTCATTCTCCATGGTCTCCCTTGCTTGGCATGGTGGCATGGGCCTGTGGCAACGCTCGGAAGCCTATTATATAATTAAGGTGAAAAATACCTGATGAAATTTCTTGAACATAGGCTTCAAATGCAGCGCGTATTCTAAAACGGAAGACAACTGGTTGGAAATACGCGGAAAATGAGCCGTTTTCAACTGGTTGATAGGTAGGCACTTGTAAAATATTGACATGCCAAGCGTCTGCGAATACTACCTTGAGGCACCTGTGAAAGCTATGGATTGGCCCTGCGATAAGGCCCTGATACAAACACAAAGACATAGTAATCGCGGGGCGATTGCTATGTCTTTGTAAAATGATGCCATGAGAACGCGGTTTTCATGACTTATTTTCCGGCTCATCATTGGTATCCCGTTCTAAAACGAGAAAAATTTAGAGCTTTTTTTTTCAGAACTTTCTTGACACTTCTTTCCCGTCTGATGTTATATCTGCCAGGCAGGAAAGCTGCCGCGGAATCCTATAGCTTACCAGTTGTCCGTGCGGAAAGGGAAGAGCGGTAGCAGCGCCTGATTCTTGAGATTGCCCGACTGGAAGTTGCGGAAGCAGTATCTCACGGCCACCGGATGCTTCACCTCGGGACTGGTCACAAATACGGTTTCGTTGCGCGGGTCCTTGGCATCCACCCAGAAATGGCCAGCCTTGGCCGGATGGAACACGCGGTCGCTGCCTGCCACCTCGAAGCCCTCGATGTCGTCGAAGCGCGATATGCCGCCGTAATCGTTCTGGAACCTCACGTAGCAAGTGTCGCCCTGGATGGTCATACTCTTGTATCTCATGCTCTCGCAGGGTAGGTTGCCGAACCCATAGTTATGGTTGAGGGCGAGGAATGCAAGTCGCTCACCGATTGGCTTTTTAGTCCTTGGATGTATCTGCGCGAACTCAAATGGGTACACGCAGTCGTTGGTGCACACGATGCCCGCATTGGGAATCATGTCGGAAGCCTTGAGCTGCTGCTCGCGCAGGTAGCCCGCCGACCAGCCATCCTTGCCGTCGCCATAGGCGAAGGGGGCTATTTGGACAAAGTAGAACGGGATGTCGCCCTGTGCGAAGCTGTCGCGCCACTGCTTCACGAGGATGGCCAGACGCTCGGCATAGGCCTCCGGATGACTGCCCACATTGGAGCATCCCTGATAGTAGAGGATGCCCTTCACCGTGAAATTGAGGATGGGATTGAACGTGCCGTTACCCCACACCAGCGGGCGGAAGAAGTCTTTGGGAAACGACTTCACGATGCCGGCGGTGTCGAGAGGTTCGTCGGTGTGCTTCTTGAGGTTGGCCTCGTTGAGCCAGCTCTCCACGCGCGAGCCACCTTTGTTGGCCAGAATGAGTCCCACGGGAATGTGGAGGGCCTTGTACACGCGGTTGGCGAAGAAATAACCCACGGCACTGCAGTCGCCCACGGTAGAGGCATCCACTGCTTTCCACTCACAGTTGGCGTCGTTGAGCGGTTTCATGCTCATCACACTGGGCACCTTCACAAAGTGTATGCCGCCGTTGTCGTTGGCCTCGGTCACGGCCTCAGTGTATCCGTCCACGGGGCAGTTGCCGAATCCATTCATCGGCATCTCCATATTGCTCTGGCCGCCACACACCCACACCTCGCCGATGAGCACATCGTTGATGGTGGTCTTGTCGCCGTCGTCGAAGGTGATGGAGTAGGGCGTGAGGCCTGCTTTCGGGGTCTTCACCTTCACCATCCAGCTGCCGCTCTTGTCGGTCTTGGCCTGATAGGTGGCGTTGTCCCACGATGTGGTGACGCTGACGGTCTTATTGGGCGAGTCCCAGCCCCACAGCCGGGCGTCGGTCTGCTGTTGCAACACCATGTGGTCGCCAATGAGATGAGACAGTCTCACCTTGGCCTGTCCGGGCAGGCACATCAGGCTGCAAAGCATGGCCGAAGCCACTTTTCTCATGAATTTTGTTTCCATACTATTTATTTTAGATATTAGGTTCTTCCCATTTCTTGGTCTCTGTGCAGTTCACCTTGGCTGTCTGGCCACCGCAGGAGATGACGAAGTCGCCCTCCTCCAGAATCCATTTGCCGTCGGCCCCCACAAAGGCAAGGTCCTTGGCGGGCAACGAGAAGCTCACGGTCTTCACCTCTCCCGGCTGCAGGGCTATCTTCTGGAAGGCGCGCAGACGACGGCTGTCGGGGGTCATCGAGGCCACGAGGTCGCTCGAATAGAGCAGCACGCTCTCCTTGCCCGCACGGCTGCCAGTGTTCTTCACGTCGACGGTTACGGTGAGTTGGTCTCCCGGAGTGAATGAGTTTTGGCTCACCTTCAGGTTGCTATACGCATACTTGGTGTAGCTCAGACCGAAACCGAAAGGCCACTGCTGGGTCACCTTGGCG
>DCJH01000022.1:3244-42812 GCA_002317385.1 Prevotella sp. UBA1705
CACCTTGTAGTCGTAGTTGATCAGCGAGTTGATTTCCTTGGGATAGGTGTAGGGCATCTTGGCCGAGAAGTTGGCATCGCCGGCCATGAGGTTGGCCAGTGCGTCGGCTCCGTAGTTGCCCGGCAGCAGAATATTGATTACTCCCTGTGCCAGCGGCTCGATGTCGGCCAGCAGACGGGGGCGTCCCTCGTTGAGAACAAGCACGATGGGCTTGCCGGTCTGGGCCAGAGCCTTCACCAGGTCGCGCTGATTCTTCGAGAGAGTGAGGTCGGTGAGGTTGCCCGGAGTCTCGCAATAGCTGTTCTCTCCGATGCAGGCCACGATGACGTCGGCACCCTGTGCGGCAGCCACGGCCTTCGAGATCTCGGGCGTGTGCTCCTGCCAGTAGGAACCGTTCTCATCGTAGGTCACACCCTGCTCCAGCTTCACGTTGTCTTTGCCATACTTGTTGCAGAGGCTTTCATAGATGGTATTGTACTGCACGCTGAGGTCTTCTACGCGCGATCCCTGCCACGAGTAGCTCCAGCCACCGTTCAGGCAGCGCATCTGGTTGGCGTTGGGACCGGTGAGCAATATCTTCTTGCCCTTGGCAATGGGCAGGATGTTGCCCTCGTTCTTGAGCAGAATCTCAGCCTCCTCGGCTGCGGCGAGAGCCTTCTGGGCATATTCGGCGCTTCCGAACTTGCTGTAGTCCTTGCCCCCGGTGTCGGGATTGTCGAAGAGTCCGAGGCGGTATTTCAGTCGGAGAATGCGGCGCACGGCATCGTCTATGCGCTCCATCTTCACGCTTCCCTCGTTTACCAGTTGCTTGAGCAGTATGGCGAAGTCCACGCTGTAGGGGTCCATGCTCATGTCGATACCGGCGTTGATGGCTATGCGGATGGCGTCTTTCTTGTCCTTGGCCACATGTTCGCGGGTATAAAGGTTATTGATGTCGGCCCAGTCGGTGACGATCATGCCGTCCCAGTTGAGGTCTTCCTTCAGCCATTTGGTGAGGTATTCATAGCTGGCGTGCACGGGTGCGCCGTTGATCGAGGCCGAGTTGACCATGATGGTGAGCGCTCCGGCCTTGATGGCATTCTTGAAAGGCTCAAAATATTTCTCCCTCAGCATGGCGGGAGAAACGATGGCCGGTGTGCGGTCCTTGCCTGTGAAGGGGGCTCCATAGGCAAAATAGTGCTTCACCGAAGTAGCTACGTTGTATTTGCCCAGGTGGTTGGCATCGGTGCCCTGGTAGCCCTCGATCTCGGCTTCCACCATGCGTGAGTTGACAATGGCATCCTCGCCATAGCTCTCCCAGATGCGCGGCCAGCGTGGGTCACGGCCCAGGTCGATGGTCGGATTGTAGACCCAGGGGCAGTTGGCGGCGCGGCTCTCGTAGGCACAGACCTGTGCCATGGTCTTCACCAGTTCGGTGTTGAACGAGGCGGCCACGTTGATAGGCTGTGGGAAGAGTGTTCCGCCCTGGATGTAGGTCACGCCATGGTTGTTATCCAAGCCATAGATGCAGGGAATACCGATATGTTTCATCGACTTCTTCTGGATGGTGCGGATGATATCCTGCCACGTGTCTACGGTCTGGGCACGGGTGGCTGGGGCGTTGAGGATGGAGCCCACCTTGTACTTCTGCAGCACGGTGTCGAGCGTATTCTCATCAATCTTCCACACCATCTTGGTGTCGCCGGTGTAGATGTCGAGGTTAAACTTCTCCAGTTGCTTGATGATGTCGGCATCTTTCATGCCCATCAGCTTGGTGATCTGTTCGTCTTTGAATCCTGCTTCCAGCAGTTTGTTGCGCATCTTACTACGGTCCAGTTTCGGGTTGGTTACCTCCATCTTGCCGAAACAGTCGATGCCGAGCTCCAGCATCTGGCCTATTTTCTCGTCGAGAGACATCTTGCTGATCCATTTCTCCACGTTTTTCTCGATGGCAGGATCCTTAGGAATGGCCGGCTTTACGTTCTGGGCTAAGATGCTTCCGGCGAAGCAGGTAGCTGCAATAGTCACTAAGGTTCTTTTCATTTTTAGCATTTGTAGGTTTTTATCTTGGGCAAAGTTAAAATAAATTTATGGAAATGGGGTGTATCTTTTGTTATTATTGTATATTTGCAATGTTAATATTTGCTTAGGATACATTATAAAACTAATTTGCACATGAAACTTAAAAGGCGAAGTCTACTCATTGTTTTTGTATTGTTTTTTACACAGGCGTGGGCTCAACACTATCGTAATCCGGTGATTCCGGGCTTCCATCCCGACCCAAGCGTGTGCCGGGTGGGACAGGATTTCTATGCCGTATGTTCTTCGTTCAACTATTTTCCTGGCGTGCCCATCTACCACAGCCGCGACCTGGTGCACTGGCGTCAGGTGGGCAATGTGCTCAACCGTGAGTCGCAGTTGCCCTTGAAGGATGCCAGTTCGTGGACCGGCATCTATGCTCCGACCATCCGCTATCACGCGGGTACCTATTATTTGATTACCGCCAATGTGGGCAACGGGGGCAACTTCATGGTGACCTCACGCCGTCCCGAGGGCCCGTGGAGCGAGCCGATATGGCTTGAGCAGCAGGGTATCGACCCGTCGCTCTACTTCGAAGGCGACAAGTGCTACATGGTGAGCAATCCTAACGGCGTGATCACCCTGTGCGAAATCGACCCGCAGAGCGGCAAGCAGCTGTCTCCCAGTAGGCCGTTGTGGAAAGGCGACGGAGGTCGCTATCCCGAGGGTCCACATATATATAATAAGGAGGGCTACTACTATCTGCTCATTTCTGAGGGTGGAACCGAGTTGGCCCATCATCTCACCATTGCCCGTAGCAGGTCTATCTACGGCCCCTACGAGAGCAATCCGGCCAACCCCATTCTTACCAATTGCAACGCCAAGGGCGAGAATATGCAGCTTCAGGGCACCGGACACGGCGACCTGGTGCAGGATGCTCAGGGCAACTGGTGGGTGATGTTTTTGGCCTATCGCAACTTTGGCGGTAGCTATCACCACCTCGGCCGTGAGACCTGTCTGGCGCCGGTGGAGTGGAAGAAAGGCCAGTGGCCGGTGGTCTATCAGGGCAACGCCATCGACACCATGATGGTGACTGACGGTGGTCATGCAGCTCTGTTGGCTGGTGCGACCGCTCGTCCGATGGCCGAAAGTACACGGCGAGTAGACCTTCGGTTTGCTTCCGTCGCGTCGCTGGCCTCGCTTGGGCCGGAGTTTATCTATCTACAAAATCCTGTGGCGGCCCACTATCAGCTGGTGTCGGGCAGTCTTCGACTGTCGGGGCATGGCTCGTTGACCGACAACAGGCAGCCCACTTTCCTCGGTCTGCGGCAGTGCAGCGGCATGATGGCGGTCGAGACGAGCCTCCGGCTGGACCGATTCGTCCAGTTGGCCGAGGGGAATGTGGTTGCCGGTCTGACCGTCTACCAGATTCACGACAGCCATTTCGACCTCTGTACCGATGGTCATAAGGTACAGGTGAGGTGTAGGCTAAAGTCTCTTTCGGCCTTGTGCAACCATCCGGGGGTAGACCTCTCGGTTCCTGCGGGTGCCAAGACCATGAGGTTGCGCATCACCAGCGACGGACTGATGTATCATTTCCTGGTGGCCTATGACCAAGGAGTATTTCGGGAGATAGCCTCACAAAACTGCGCTCTGGTGAGCACCGAGGTGGCCGGAGGGTTCACAGGTGTGACGCTGGGCATGTTTGCCGAGGGCGACGGGACGGCCGATTTTGAATCGTTCGCCTATTCTGAGTAGCCCATCTGATACCATGAAAAGCACCAGCCTTTGCTGACAGAAAGGCGTCGGGAACGAGATGTTTCTGACAACAGTTAACAAATAGTACCATAAATAGAGACATTCTGTAACTCGTAAAACTGGGATATTCCCTAATTTTGCGACAAGTAATCTATCAATTTCATTGACCGATACAAACATTTAAATACTATCTATCAAAAGATTCATATATCAAAAAATCAAAAACATGTAACTATGGGAAAAACATTTCTAATGGATTGCAAAACGTCTGCGCTTTGCAAGATTGCCCTCATAGCATTTTTGCTATTCCCGGCAATGGATGTTCTTCAAGCTGGTACGATGATGGCTAGGAACGTCACGGGTACGGTCGTGTCTGCTGCAGACAACGAACCGCTCATCGGCGTTAGCGTTCAGGTGCTGGGAACCCAGCGGGGAGTGGTGACAGATCTTGATGGGCACTATGCGATAGAGGTCAGCGACAACCAGACCTTGGTCTTCTCCTATGTAGGATTTGCGCCGCAGCGCATCAAGGTGGGTGCCCAGAGTGTCATCAATGTGAGCCTGGAGGAAGACCATCAGAGCCTCGACGATGTGGTGGTGATAGGTTATGGTGTGCAGAAGAAGAAACTTGTGACCGGTGCGACAACACAGTTCAAAGGTGACGATATAGCCCGACTGAACACCACCAGCCCCCTTCAGGCCATGCAGGGACAGACGCCGGGTGTGACTATCCAGTCGCAGTCGGGGCAGCCTGGCTCCGACATGAAGGTGGTGATCCGTGGTTTGGGCACCATCGGCAACTCCAGTCCGCTCTACCTGATCGATGGGGTGGGAGGCGATATCTCTACGGTCAATCCCGCCGATATTGAGAGCATCGATGTGCTCAAGGACGCTGCCTCGGCCGCTATCTATGGTGCGCAGGCTGCCAATGGCGTGGTGTTGGTGACTACCAAGCACGGACGCGAGGGCCGGGCACAGGTGTCGTTCGACGGCTATATGGGTTGGCAGTCGGTCGCTCGCAAGGCCAACATGCTCAATGCACAGCAATATATGGAAATCATGAACGAGCAGAGTGTGAACAGTGGCAATGGTGCCATCGATTGGAGCAAGTACCAATCCATCGTCGATGCCAATGGCAACTACTATGATACCAACTGGATGGATGCCATGTTCAAGGACAATGCCAAGACGCAGAGCTACAATTTCAGCGTCAACGGTGGTGGAAAGACAGCCACCTATGCACTGAGTGTGGGCTACATCGACCAGGAAGGTATCGTGGGTGGCAAGGATGTGAGCAACTACAAACGCTATAACGTGCGCTTGAATAGCGACCAGAACATTGCTAAATTCTTGAAAATCGGTGAGATAATCGGCATGGTTTACAAGAACACTCACGGTATTCTTGTGGGCAATCAGTACAACAACTCCCTTCGTGGAGCCTTTGCTGCCGTGCCGCTGATACCGGTTTATGGTGACAACAGCTACGATGTACCTTATTATGACACCTCCTCCAATGACTATTGGAAGGAGCAGGGCAATCCCTATGGTGGCATGATGATCAAGAATCAGAATGAAAACCGGGCGGTAAACTTCACCGGAAATATCTACGCTGAGCTGGAACCCATCAAGAATCTGAAGTTCCGCACACAGCTCGGAACGGTTTACAGCACCAGCGAATACCGCGGATTCAGTCCGATGTACAAGCTCTCTCCCTATGATTTCAATGAGACCAAGACCAGCGTGAGCCAGTCGATGGGGCACGGTCTGCTTATGACGTGGACCAATACGCTGAGCTATGGTTGGAACGTTGGCGAGCATGCGTTCAACGCACTGGTAGGTATGGAGAGCTCTCGCTATGAGGGAACATCGCTCTATGCGGCCAACGGCTATCTCAAGGACGGCTATGACAACTGGAAATACGCTTATTTGACCAATGCAACAGGCAGCAGCACCGACGACGGAATGTCCATTAGCGGTGCTCCCCACAACGATTCGCGCACGGTTTCCTACTTCGGTCGTCTTGGCTGGAACTGGAAAGAGACCTATATGGTCAATGCCACTCTGCGTGCCGACGGCAGCTCTAAGTTTGCTCGCGGACACCGTTTCGGCTACTTTCCATCCATCAGCGCAGGCTGGACTGTAACCAATGAGCCATTCATGAAGTCTACTACATCGTGGCTCGACTTCCTGAAACTCCGTGCAAGCTGGGGCCAGGTGGGTAATCAGAATATCTCCGATTATCAGTATCTTGCCCCCATCACCTCGACCAATACCCATTATAACTTCGGTACCAGCCTCGGTGCGAGTGCTCAGAGCAGCAATTGGGGAGCTTATCCCAGCCGTCTTTCCAATCCCGAATTGACTTGGGAGACCTCGGAACAGACCAACCTTGGACTCGATGCACGTCTCATCCGCAACTATCTCGGCATCAATCTCGACTGGTATTGGAAGACCACCAAGAACTGGTTGGTACAGGCTCCGGTGCTCAACACCGCTGGAACGGGTGCACCTATTATTAATGGTGGCGACGTGAAAAACTATGGATTGGAGCTCAACCTCAACTGGAACGACAACGTCGGAAAGGATTTCCGCTATCAGTTTGGGGCCAATATGGCCTACAACCACAATGAGGTGGGCAATATTCCGACCGATGATGGCATTATCCATGGACCGACCAACATGCTCTATGACAACAGCGAGGAGTTCTATCGCGCACAGAACGGTCATGCCTTTGGTTATTTCTGGGGTTACAAGACGGCTGGAATCTTCCAGAACAAACAGGAGATTGCCGACTGGATAGCTGCCGGAAACGGTGTGCTCCAGGGTGCCAATGTGATGCCGGGCGATGTGAAATACTACGACATCAACCACGATGGCTCTATCGATGAGAAGGATAAGGTGGACCTCGGCAATGGTATTCCCGATGTGACCTATGGCTTCAACGTGGCCCTGTTCTACAAGAACTTCGACCTTTCCGTTACGGCCAATGGCGCGGCTGGACAGCAAATTGTGCAGAGTTACCGCAATCACGCTAACACAAAAGCCAATTACACCACGGCCATTCTCGACCGATGGACCGGCGAAGGCACTTCCAACTTCATGCCTCGCGTGACCGAGACCAATGTGAACTGGCAGTTCTCCGACCTCTATATCCATGACGGCGACTACTTGCGCATATCCAACATTACACTGGGTTACGACTTTGCTGAGCTTCTCAGAATGAGTTTCGTATCGCAGGCCCGTCTCTATTTCCAGGTTCAGAACGCGTTTACTTTTACCAAATACGATGGTATGGATCCCGAAATCGGTTACGGAACCGACTCCTGGGTATCGGGCGTAGATGTGGGTTACTACCCGCGTCCACGTACATTCCTCGTGGGTGTAAACCTGAAGTTCTAAGCAACACAACAGTTTAAGTAATTCAATGATTATGGAAAAGAATAAAATCAATATATTGTTTGCTGGGATGCTGATGGTGAGTGGCGCCTTGACGACTTCCTGCGCAGACAGTTTCCTCGATGTGGAAAGCAAGACAGAGTCGAACACAGAGACTTTCTACAAGACCGAGAACGACGCCTGGCGCGCACTCATCGGCTGTTATGCCGGATGGCGTGAGACCACTTCGTCGGGCACCATACCCCTTGTGATGTCTTCCATCATGCAATCTGACGAGTGTTTGGCTGGCGCAGGAGTAAACGATGCCCACAACTTTGATGCCGTGGATCAGTTTGATCAGAGCAAGGCTCCGTCTTATACCAATCTCTGGGAGAACGACTGGAAGACCTATTATGTGGCCATCGACCGCTGCAATGAATTGCTGACGCGCGAAGACCAGATAGCTTGGAAAAACCCAACGCTGCGTCGTCAGTACATCGGCGAGGTGCATGCGCTGCGTGCCCTGTGCTATTTCGACATGGTTAGGATGTTTGAGAATATCCCGTTGCTGACCGTCCCGAGTTCCGAGAATGTGCCGCAGGCCAATCCAGATGATGTCTACGATCTTATCTTCGCTGACTTGAAATACGCCGCCGACAGCATTCCCTCCGACGCATATCCCAAAGCCAATGCTGCCACCAACGACGGACACATCACTGCTTACGGTGCCATGGGCATCCTTGCGCGTGCCTACCTTTATTATACAGGGCGTTTCGGCAAGGAGCCTGCGGGCTGCACCAAGGCCGAGGCACTGGCTGCTTGCGAGAATATTATCAAGAGTGGCGAGTACGGTTTGGTCCCTCTGTTCAAGAATCTATGGCCTGCTTCGTCGAGCAATGCGCTGGAGGCTGCCGCCAATGGCACTTATGAGGAGTGGCTGGCCAACTCCACCTATGCCGGTCCGGGCAACAAGGAGTTTATCATCTCAATGAAATGCAACTACACCCAGGACTACAACGGCAACAACGATGGTAACCGTTGGGTCATCAATCTGGGTATCCGTGGCATACAATCCATTGATTGTTCGCCCTACGGATATGGTTGGGGCATCTGCACCGTCAACCCATCGTTGGCTCAGGCCTATGGCGATGGAGACCAGCGTCGTGGCGCAACCATCATCGATGTGGCCGGCGAGGGTATCGACAAGAAGACCGATTTCGCCAAAAACTGTATCGGAGACCAGCGCGAATACACCGGTTACTATGTGAAGAAATACACTCCGATGGCCGCGACCGACTGCACACCGCTCGCCATTCTCTGGGGCGCGCCCGGCGATGCCATGACCAGTCAGTGGCAGGATGTTATCGTTCTTCGCTATTCCGACGTGCTGCTCATGGCCGCAGAACTGGGCAGTAGCAAGGCTCAGACCTATTTCAATTTGGTGCGTCAGCGTGCTTACACTGAAGCAGACGGTAAGTTGAACAGCAAATATACAGAGCTTGCAGTCAGCAAAGCCAATATCATGAATGAGCGTCGACTGGAGTTTGCCTTCGAAGGAATCAGGTATTACGACCTGCTTCGACAGGGCATCGACGTGGCTGCCAATACCATTGCCGGCACCATTCAGGTCACCAATGGCGGACAGGCAGGCGCCGTGACGACCACTGCTGCCAATATCAAGGCCAAGAATGGGCTTTGCCAGATACCCAACAACCAGATTACCCTCTCCAACAACGTGCTCAAGCAGAATGCCGGATGGTAAGCTGAGGTCAAACCAACATAAAGAACATCATTATGAAAATCAAGAATTTAATATATAGCTTGGCTTCGGCACTGATGTTGCTGGGCTTGGCAGCCTGTTCTCCCGATAGTTACGACTTGGGGGATAAGGACGTGACGTCTGACGATCTGGTGGAGGGAACGGCCTTTACGATTACTCACGACGGCAGCAATCCCAACATAGTCTATCTCAAGAGCCTCATGGCCGACCGCTATCAGGTGTGTTGGGTGCATCCGCAAGGGCGCTCTCTCGATAACGAGGTGGAGCTCGATATGCCGTTTCCAGGTAGCTATGAGGTACAGTTTGGCGTGGAAACGCGTGGCGGCGTGGTCTACAGCAAGCCTACAACCTTCACGATCGACCAGTTCTATGCCGGTTTTGTAGACAACGACCTGTACACGATGCTTACCGGCGGAGTAGGGAAGTCGAAGACGTGGATACCCGACAATGGAAGCTATGGGTTGGCCGCCGGCGATCTCTCGTATGGTGACCCGTCTATCCCGGCATCGCTCAACAACTTCACGTCTAACTGGGACCCCGCAGGCAACTACACCGATGCTACCGGAAACTTCAGCAAGAGCACCATGACCTTCGACTTGATCGATGGGGCCCACATCAAGACGACGACTGTTGCTCCTGATGGAACATCGACCAATGACGAGGGAACCTACCTCATCGATACCGACAACGCTCAGATAGCGCTTACCGATTGCCAGCTGTTGCACTCTCCCAACTTCGACAAGGCCGAGGACGACGCAGGCTGGAAGAACAATATCCGCATCATCGCACTGTCTGAAAACCAGTTGCGCCTCTGCGTATTACGTAATCCGCAGACCTCCGGAGAGGGCGAGTGGTGGCTCTGTTTCAACTTCGTTTCCAAGGATTTCGCCGACAACTACGTGGCTCCAGAGGTGGAGGTTTATCCCACGATGGCCGACAATTGGAAAGACTTCGTCATGCCGAAAAACGATAAGATTATCACCTACAAGCTCACAGGCTTCGACTGGTACAACAAGGACGGGTCGGCAAAGAACGTTACCAGCGTTGCCGCCAACAAGAACTTGGAGGACATGACCATCAAACTGAACAGTGGAAACAATACCTACGAGCTCACCGATTTCGACTCGAAGACCCACAGCGGCAGCTTCTCCGTGACCGATGATGGTGTCTATACCTTCACGCCGACCTTGTCGGAACTCAACCTTTCGCCCGACGGACGCGCCGTATTCAAGTGCAATGCCGACGGCACCATGCGCATTCTCGGCTTCAACGAGGCCAGCAACTGTGACCCGCAGACCGGTGCGCTGAGCTCCATCGTGTGGGGAAGCAAGGAGATGGACGACCAAGGCAAGTTCTATCAGTATATGGGTTACAAGTTTGAAGTGGTGCGCGCGGGAGCCGTGAAGACCTATTCTGCCAAACTTCACTACTTTGATACCAGTTGGGCTACGCAGGAGAGCGAGCCGGTCTTCATCACCGACGGCGTGGATGCCGACTATACCTTTACCCTCACTCAGCCCAACTCCTCGCCCTATGGCATCTATCTCGACGTGGTGAAGATATTGGAAGACCATCCCAACTGCGACATTGTGATCAAGGATATCAAGGTAGACGGCAAGTCTGTAGCCTTCGACGACGCCATCATCGACCGCGATGCCGGCGACGACGGCCCCAATGCGGCCCGCCGATACATCCTCAATCCGTGGGGCGCTACGGCTGGAGATGCCCCGAAATATGCTTTCACCTCGACCATTCAGGTTACGGTGAGTGTGAAGATGGACAATGGAACTCCTTTTATCGTTGCCGCAGCCAAGGCCGCACGGGCCAAGAGGTCACACAGATAGCATGTTTGCTTGGCCCGAAGAAAGGCTTTCGGGCCATGCGTTAACCACCTAACTAAAAGAACAGAAATATGAAACTAAGATATTTATCAAGCATCATGCTGCTGGCCGCAGGCGTCGTTTTCACCGCCTGCTCCGACGATGAGGACAACTATTCGGTGGCTACCGCGCCGCTGATTACCACCATCACCACTGGCGATGCCATCGTGACGGCCGTCAGTGCCGACATAGCCAATGGCATTGTAGAGGATTTGAGCCAGGCCAGTTCGTCTTCCTACGAGGTGGGTGTGGTCTACAGCACCTCCCCAGACCCCACCAAGGGCGGCACGCGGGCCGTGGGCTCATGGTCCAACGACACCGTGAGCACCCGTCTCACGGGCCTTACCACCGGCACCACCTACTATTATGCCACCTACGTCTGCCTCCAGAACCGTGTGTATCAGTATGGTGACGTGAAGAAGTTCACGGCCACCAATGCCACGGCCACCAATGGCGACGCCATCGACGTGAGCTATACCAAGGCCACGCTCGGCGCTGCCTTCGACGGACTCAACGGCCTCGGCACCGTGGAGAAAGGCTTCAAGGTGGGACTCACCAACGACGCGGAGAAACTCATGGACGGCCCCAATCACGCAATGGGCGCCGTGGAAGGCCTGCTGCCCGGTACCACCTATTATTATATGCCCTACGTGAAGGTGGGCAATGGCTATGTGCTCGGCGCGGTAAACAGCTTCACCACGAAGACCCAGACCGTGGAGTATGTGGACCTCGGACTCAGTGTTCAGTGGGCCAAATACAACCTCGGCGCTGAGGAAGAGCAGGGCGTGGGAACGCTCTTTGGCTATGGCGACCGCACGGGCGAGAACTATTCCAAGGACCTCAACGACTATTCGGCCGAGGATATCGCCAATACCGAGTTCGACATTACCAACGGCGTGAGCATCGATGGCGAGTCGCCCATGCTCAGTGCCATGCCTACCCTCGACCAGGTGAAGGAGCTCATCGGCAAGACCACCAAGAAAATGGAGACCGTGGGCGGTGTGCAGGGCATCCGCTTCACGGCGGCCAACGGCAACTCTATCTTCCTGCCCTACACCGGATATCGCAACGGAACAGAGACCATCAACGACGGAAAGGGCTTCTACTGGACCGGCACCATCAGTCCGGTGAACAACAGTTATGCCAACACGCTGACCTTCGACGCTGCCGGCGTGGTGAAAAACGGCAACTCGCTGCGCCATTATGGCATTGCCCTGCGCACCGTGCGTCCCTACGCCGAGCTCAAGCCTGGCACCACTGGGGCACTGGCTGTAGGCGACCTTGAGGGCAATGGGCGCATCCGTATCGAGATATACAATGAGTTTGGCACTACCAAGGGCCACTCGGTCATCGATCCATCGTCTGTCAAATTCAGCAAGAACATGGTGGTGACATTCAAGATTTCGGGTCTCGACAATAACTATAAGGACGGCGCTGCCAAGAGCAACATGGCCGGATTGGAGTATGCCGACGCCTCGTGGGACCCCTCACGTTGGTCGGGTTTCAGTGGCGAGAAGTATGATGCCAATATCACCGGCGACGGCACCTACACCGTTTGGATGGAGACTGGAGGCATGCAGGCCGAGGGAGCTGTGGTGTTCTGCGTCGACATCAATAATCTGGCCAACGACCTCAAGGACCCGTCGAAGGTTCAGGTGGAGCTGCAGAGCATCAAACTCGATGCCGACGTGAGCCAGACGGTGAACCAGAATATTGTCAATTTCAACAATAAGGACGGCAACGAAACCGACGGACGCATTGAGATCTACAACGAATACAGCACCTCTGGGGCCGCTGCCAACGGCTATTACAACGGGTTGCTCCACTTCACCGGTACCCAAATCGTGAACTTCACCATCAAGGGCATCGACGACAACCTCAAAGACGGAGCGTCGAAGAGCTATCGCACTGAGCTGAGCTATGCCGACCAAGACTGGAGTCCGTCCTACTGGGGTGGCAATGCCTTTGGTCGGGCCACGGTGACTGGCGACGGAACCTACGAGGTGTTCGCCTCGCTCAACGGCGAATGTGTGGGTGCTGTGGTCTGGACCATAGAGCTCTACGACCTGTGGAAAGACCTCGTAGACCCCACGAAGGTATCGGTCAAGATCAACAGTGTGACCACACCGTGCAAGAATTGATTTAGGTTTAATGATAAGTTAGCTATGAGGGTATGGGGCCCGGCGGGTTCCATATCCTCCATTCGGTTAAAAACAGGAAATATGAAAAGAACATTACTCTCGCTCTGCATAGGCGCACTGTCTATGATGGCCTATGCACAGGATAATCCTCGCATCACGACGCTCGACCTCTCGGCCAGCGAACTGGCCCACTACATGGCGCCGGGCTGGAACCTCGGCAACACGCTCGAGGCCGGAAACAGTGCCAACATCTTCACCAACAACGGCGGTACATCGACCGAGACGGCTTGGCAGGGTACCAAGACCACGCAGGAAGTGATCAACATGGTGAAGGCCAACGGCTTCAACAGCGTGCGTATTCCCACGGCATGGGTCATGGGTCATCTCACCGACCGGGCCAGTATGACCATCGATCCGGCATGGCTCGCCCGGGTGAAAGAGATAGTGGACTATTGCATCAACGCCAACCTCTACGTGGTGCTCAACGACCACTGGGACGGAGGATGGATGGAATACGACGGGTTTACCACCGGGGCCGACGTCGAGGCCAAGAAAGAGCAGCTGCGGAAACTGTGGACCAACATTGCCATGGCGTTTCGCGACTACGACGAGCGACTCATCTTTGCCGGGATGAACGAGCCTGGCGTGGGGGGTGCCAGTCCAGAGGCATCGGGCAGTTTGATGTTCGACCCCTACACAGAGAATGAGAAACTCGCTGCGTTTGTTACCCGCTTGCAGGCCTACGAGCAGGTGTTCATCGATGCCGTGAGGGCCACTGGCGGCAACAACGCCCGCCGCGTGCTCGTGGTGCAAGGCCCCGACACCAACATCGGACAGACCAATAGATACTACGACGTGAGCCGACTCACCGACTCGGCCACCGGTCGTCTCATGGTGGAAATCCACCACTACGACCCCTATCAGTTCTGCGGCATGAGTGCCGACGCCTCTTGGGGCAAGATGTGGTACTACTGGTATGGGCACGCTCCGGCCCGCGCGTCGAGCGACCGCATAGCTCCCGACGCCCAGCGCACGGCCATCCAGACCAACATGAACACGCTGAAGACCAACTTTGTGGATAAGGGTTACCCGGTCATCGTGGGCGAATATGGTTGCAACCACCGCACGCTGGCGCCCACCGTGGGTACGCAGGCCAACCACGATGAGAGCGTGAAGTACTGGTACGAGTTCTCCACGCAGTATGCCTACGAGGCTGGTCTCATCCCGTTTGTGTGGGACACCAACAATCTGGGCCGCCCCAGCATGACCGTGTTTGGCCGTTCGGCCCTGACCGTGAACGACCAGACCATCTACGACGGCATCTTTGCCGGCGACCAGGCAGGGCGCGCAGCCTTCAACGCCATCTATCCTGAGCCGAGCTCTACCAGCGGTGTGGCCCTCGCCACAGCCTCCGACGCCCAGCCCGCCAAGGTCTACGATCTCAGTGGGAGAGTGGTGGTGAGCAGTGCCACCGACTTCGCCCAGCTACACCTGAGCAAGGGGATTTACATCTACAAGGGCAAGAAGTATATTGTAAGATAATCCATGAAAACACTGACAGACTACCTATTGTGATGATAGAAAAATGAAGCAGATAGGTACTTATGGCGAGGAACACCCTGCAGCGGCATGGGTTCCTCGCCATTTTGTTTCCCGGCGATAGAGCCATTAAATATAGATGAAATAATTTGAAGATGCTTTTCGGAATGTCTCCAAATCAGATTTTAAGGGCTATCGGAGGGGAAATGAGGCAAAATGAGGGTGTTTTGTAATTACCTATCCGTCAGAATCTTACGACGACGGTTATTTGTTTTCTTTTCAATAGATACTTGATTCTGCTGCGAAAACTACCTTTTCGTCAGACGATTAGGCCTTTATCGTGATTCGATAAAGGCCTTGTCGTAGAGGGATTCGTGCGTTATAGGATAGCGATAAGGTACTAATGACCAAGAGATAGCATGGAAATGGGCTCTTGATGAGGCCAATAGAGGATGGAAATTGTTGTCTGAGGCCACATCCGATAGCTGGTTTGAAAAGAATTGTTGATGAATTATAGCAACAAAACAGGCGTGTCTTGAGAGTCGGAAAGGGTGGGCGAGGAGGGGTAATATGGAGGAGATGAGGCGTGCTGGGCGTTACTGCGGGATATGCACAGCGTGTTATAAAAAACCGCCCAAAAGGTTTGGTTATGTTCCATCTATTGCTTAAATTTGCGGTATAATTAACAAAACTACTTGCAAAGTCTGTCGATTTGTCATGAAACCTAATCTTCTTCAATGTCTGCTGGCATTGATTTTCAATATCCTTTCGGTTCCGGCCAACGCCTTTCCCAAGGACATCGAGTTCCAGAGTGTGCACACGCCCAACGGCTTGTCCAACAGTCAGGTGAACGATATCTACCGCGACTCCAAGGGCTATGTATGGTTTGCCACGCAGTCGGGCCTCAACCGGTTTGACGGCTACCGCTTCAAGGTGTTCTATTTCAACAATGTGAACAAGAACTCCCTGCCCAACAACTATGTGGATGGCATACAGGAGGACCGCGAAGGGCACCTCTGGGTGCACACCAGCGCGGGCTATTGCATCTACGATCCCGCCACGGAGTCGTTTGTCCAAGACCCTCAGCCCTATCTCCGCGAGTATCATGTCTACGGCTATCCCGACCGCCTGCTCATCGATGAGAACAAGAATTTCTGGGTGTCGATAGCTGGCAAGGGATTCTATTTCATCGACACCCAGCGCCGCAAGGGTCGCCTCTTTGCCTACTCCAAGGCGCTCTCCAAACTCTCAGTGACCAGTTTTGCCAATCGGGGAAACCGACTTGTGGTGAACTTCAACAACGGAATGCTGTTAGGCATTGATACCAAGACGCTTAAAGTGTTGTGGAGAGACCATTACTTGAGCCATTTGATGAAGAATGCCAACGAGGGTTTCACCACGTTTATCGATAAATTCAACTCCTACTGGGTGGCCACCAATGGTCAGACTTGCGTCTATAGCAATCAGGAAAAACGATGGTACGACTCGGCCAACGAGTTTCTCAGGAGCCGCGGCTATAACCTGCCGTTCAGCGAAATGCTGCTCGTGAAAGACATGGTCGACGACCGCGGCAACGGCCTCTGGATAGCCACCGACCACTACGGACTGCTGCGTTTCGACCACGGCACCAAGGAGGTGAACCAATATACCTACGACAAGAACAAGCCAACATCGGTGCCCAATAACACCTTACAGAGCCTTTTCCTCGACAAGAACGGCGCACTGTGGATAGGATGCTACAAGAACGGCATCTCCTACTACTCGCCCTCGCAGTCTATTTTCCACACCGTTCCGGTGGGAGACATCTGTACCATTGCCGAGGATAGGAGCGGAATGCTGTGGTGTGGAACCGACGACAACGGTATCATGGCCTACAATCCGAAGACCGATGTGGCCCACAACTATGGCATGGCCGATACCCATCTGGGCACCAATATCGTGGTGAGCTCGCTCGCCACGCGCGATGGCTTGCTGTGGTTTGGTTCGTTCAACGGCGGACTGACCCGCTATCGCGACGGCCAGTGGAGCGTGATGCGTGCCGACGGCCATAGCGGACTGCTCAACGACAACATCTGGAGCCTGTGCGAACTGCCCGACGGGCGCATCGCCATCGGCACACTCGGCTCAGGCCTGCAGGTGTATAATCCCCGGACGGGGGCGTTTTCCAACTATAATTCGGCCAAGAACAAGCTCGGGTCCGACTTCATCAACTCTATTGTGGTGGCCCATGACGGGCGCCTCATCATTGGCAATGCGGTCAATGTGTCGCTGCTCGACCTGAAGACGGGACAGGCCGAGAACCTCAATGGCAGCAGGGCCGGGGTGCCGTTTCTCAGTCCACAGATCAACCAAATCTATCAGGATTCGCGCGGCATCATCTGGATGGCCACGGCCTCGGGCATGAACGCCTACGACCCGAAGACCGACCAGCTGGCCGTGCTCGACTGGCAGATAGGTCTCACTGGTGCGGTGGGCTGTTCGGTGGTGGAGGACCGCGACCACAACATGTGGCTCGTGAACGACCATGGCGTGGCCCGCGTGAAGGTGAGATGGAACAAAACGAAGTGGGACTACTTCACCAACAGCTTCAATAGTCTCGATGGTTTGCAGAGCCGCCAGTTCAACTACCGGGCCATATTACTGGCTCACGACGGCAGTGTGGTGGTGGGCGGACAGGATGGTTTGAACCTCATCCATCCGCATCGCACCATCGACGTGCACAGCACAGCCAAGGTGCTGTTCTCCGGTTTGGTGCTCTTCGACCATCAGCTCAGCGTGGGCGAGGAATACGGCGGGCGCGTGGTATTGAAGCAAAGCATGAACGAGAGCCGTAAACTCCACCTGAAATACCGCGAGAATGCGTTTACCATCCAACTGGCTTCGAGCGACATGGGCATGCCCGAGAAGTCGCGTTTCAAGTATCGCATGAAGGGAATGTCGGACAAATGGTACTTCACCACCGAGGAACAGAACGGCGTGACGTTCACCAATATGTCGCCGGGGCAGTATGTCTTGGAGGCGCGCGTGGTGACACGCTATGGTGTCATCAGCGACATTATCTCCCAATTGGAGATTACCGTAGACCCTCCTTTCTATCGTTCCAACTGGGCTTTCCTGCTCTATTTCCTGCTCGTCGCTGCCGCCATCTGGTATGTGCGCCGGGTGATTCGCCGTCGCCAGCGAGAGCAGTTGCAGATGCAGCAGATCAGGATGGAGGCCGAGCGCACGCGCGAGATCGACGAGATGAAGCTCACGTTCTTCACCAATGTGAGCCATGAGCTGCGCACGCCGCTCACCCTCATCATCTCGCCGCTGGCCTCGATGATGCAGAAGGAGACCGACGAGGATAAGCATCGACATCTCGAACTCATCTACCGCAACGCCCAGCGGCTGCTCGACATGGTGACGCAGATACTCGATTTCCGCAAGATAGACAAGAACAAGGAGACGCTTAACCTCACGACGGGCGACCTCGTGGGCTATTCGCGCAATATCACCAGCACCGTGAAGGCGCTCGGTGGCAAGGATGTGGACATCTCGTTCGGCGCTACGGTGGAGTCGCTCATGATGGCTTTCGATGCCGACAAGGTGCGCAAGATGATCGACAACATTCTCTCCAACGCTATGAAGTTTACTCCCGAGGGCGGGCACATCGACGTGACGGTGGCGCCCCGGGAACTTCAGGGTGAGGCCAGCGGGCAGCAGCCGATGGTGGATATCAAGATTGCCGACAACGGCATAGGTATCGGCGATGACGATAAGGCGCACATCTTTGAGCGGTTCTATCAGGCCCACAACCATCAGGGAAGTCCCTACGGCGGTACCGGCGTGGGGCTGAACCTGGTGCAGAACTTTGCCCAGCTGCATGGAGGAGATGTTTCTGTGGCCGACAATCCCGGCGGCGGCACGGTGTTTACCATCTCGCTCCCCATTCGTCAGGACGACAGTTTGAAGAGTCTTGAGGCCGACAGCGGCGGAGCCGAGGCCTTCATCACGGCGCCGCTCACCACCTTGGCCTCTGCGACTGCCGAGGAGAAGTCGGCCGATTCGATCGACGGCCATCGCTATGAGGTGTTGATTGTGGACGACAGCACCGACTTCATCGAGTTCATGAGCGAGGAGTTGGGCACCCGGTTCCAGGTGAGGACGGCCTCCAACGGCAAGGAGGCGCTCGAACGCATCGGTGAGCATCGCCCCGACATCATCCTTTGCGACGTGATGATGCCTGTGATGGATGGCAATGAACTCTGCCGGAAGGTGAAGGAAGACAAGACTACGGCCGACATCCCCTTCATCATGCTCACGGCCCGTCTGGCCCAGGAGCATCAACTGGAAGGCATGCACAACGGTGCCGACGACTACATTACCAAGCCTTTTAACCTCGATTTGCTCTATCTTCGCATGGAGAATCTCATCAAGTGGCACACGTTGCCGCCGCAGGAGAAGGCCCGGAAATATCAGCCGGAACTCAAGCCTCTGACCATCACCTCGCTCGACGAGCAGCTCATCAAGAAGGCCACGGCCTATGTCGACGATAACATTTCGGACAGTTCCATCACCGTGGAGACCATGGCTCAGGAGCTGGGCATGAGTCGTGTGCAGCTCTATAAGAAGATGTTGTCTATCACAGGCAACACGCCTTCGGAGTTCATGCGTGAGATCCGAATGCGTAGGGCTGAGCAGTTGCTGCGCGAAAGCCAGTATTCGGTGAGCGAGGTGGCCTATAGGGTGGGCTTCAACATCCCGCGCTATTTCACCAAATATTTCAAGGAAATGTATGGCATGAATCCGTCGGAATACAAAAATAAGCACTCCGAAACCGAGTAATTGGTGGGGTTTAACATTTTGCCTACCTATTGGTAACATTTTATATCATTCTTCATGAGGGCCGCCTATAGCGGCCTTCATTTGTTTTTCGTAACTTTGCAACAAGACTAAAAACCTTTATTTATGAAGACATTCAAAAGCTTGTTGACTGCAACCGGTGTGGCTTTCGCACTCGGCCTTCATGCCGCCGACTATTCGGTCAATGCCAATTACATCACCATTCCCGTGAAATCGCCTGCCGCTCAGGGAGCAAAGATGGTGCGGCTGCAGGTCATCAACGACAATATTATACGCGTACAATCTACTCCGGAAAGCACTTTCCCCACAAAATCCAGTCTAATCATCGTCCCGCAGCAGGCCTATTCCAACTTCAAGGTCCGCCAATCGGGTGTAGAAGTGAGCGTCACCACGCCCGCGGTGTGTGCTGTGGTGGATGTCAACAGTGGGCAGGTAGTGTTCTACGATTCCCAGAAGAAATCTGTATATTTGCAGGAGTCGGGTACGAATGGCAAACGGTTCAAGCGTTTCCGCGTCCCCGACAGGGAGATTGGGGTGGACAGCCACGTCACAGAGGCCCAGCGACTGGGCTGGACTTGGCATGCCACCTTCACCTCGTCGCCTGACGAGGCGTTCTATGGGCTGGGCCAACACCAGAGCGAAGAGCTCAACATGAAAGGCAGGAACGAGGACCTTTTCCAGTACAACACGAAGATCAGCGTACCTTTTGTGCTGTCCAACAAGGGCTACGGCCTGCTGTGGGACAGCTATTCCTATGGTCGGTTTGGCAATCCCGACGACTATCTTCAGCTGCACAAGGCCTTCACCTTATATAATAAGGAGGGGGTGAAGGGGGCTCTGACCGGCACTTATACCGACCACAATGGCCAGACCATCATGCGCAGCGAGGACAGCCTCTACTATGAAAACTCGGAGACTATCGTCAATCTGCCCAAGGGATTCAACCTCAATGGCGCCCACGTCACCTACGAAGGCTACATCGAGGCGCCTGCCGACTACCTCTATCAGTTTATCCTTTACTATGCGGGCTATACCAAAGTGTTTATCGATGGACAGGAGGTGGTGCCCGAACGATGGCGCACAGCGTGGAACCCCAACTCCTATAAGTTCAGCCATCAGCTCTCCGGCGGCAAGCGCCATCGGCTGCTCGTGGACTGGTATCCTGACGGAAGCGTGAGCTATTGTGGGCTTCGGGCCGCTGCGCCGCGTAGTGATGCTGCCCAGAACGAGTTGAGTATCTGGAGCGAGATGGCCCAAGACATGGACTATTACTTCATAGCCGGCCAGACGATGGACCATGTCATCTCGGGCTATCGCACCTTGACGGGAAAGGCTCAAGTGATGCCGAAGTGGGCTCTGGGCTTCTGGCAGAGCAGGGAACGATACAAGACCTCGGACGATATCGAGTCGACGCTGAAATATTTCCGTGACCATCATGTCCCTGTGGACAACATTGTGCAGGACTGGAACTACTGGGCCGAGGATGCCTGGGGCAGTCATGTGTATGAGCCTTCGCGCTATCCCAACCCTCAGGCCATGCTCGACAGTGTGCATGCCATGCACGGGCGGTTCATGATTTCGGTGTGGCCGAAGTTCTATATGACCACCAAGAACTACAAAGAACTGGATGCTCACGGATGGATGTACCATCAGGCGGTGAAGGACAGCATCCGCGACTGGGTGGGGCCGGGCTACATTGGCTCGTTCTACGATGCCTATTCGGAGGGTGCCCGAAAGATGTTCTGGCGACAGATGGATGAGAATCTATACTCCAAATACAAGTTTGGCGTGGACGCTTGGTGGATGGACGCCTCTGAACCCAATGTGAAAGACTGCACCCCCATGTGGTACAGGAAGGCGCTCTGCGGTACTACTGCCCTCGGCACCAGCACCGAATACTTCAATGCTTACTCTATTGCCAACGCGGATGCAATATACAATGGGCAGCGCCAAGTGAACCCCAACCAGCGTGTTTTCCTGCTCACCCGGAGTGGCTTTGCTGGCGAACAGCGCTACAGCACGGCCTCGTGGAGTGGTGATATCGGTACCCGTTGGGAGGACATGAGGGCGCAGATGACGGCAGGAATGAACTTCTCCATGTCGGGAATACCTTTCTGGGGCATGGACATCGGTGGTTTCTGCGTGGAGAACCGCTATGTCAAGGCCCAGCAATTGTATGACAGTAGCGGTGAGGAGAACGAGGATTTGAAGGAGTGGCGGGAGCTGCAGGCACGATGGAATCAGTTTGGTGCCTTTGTCCCCCTGTATCGCACGCACGGCCAGTGGCCCTTGCGCGAGGTATGGAACATCGCTCCAGAGAGCCATCCAGCCTATCAGAGCATCGTTTATTACGACCGCCTACGCTATCGACTGATGCCTTATCTCTATAGTTTGGCGGGGGCTGCCCATTTCAACGACTACACGCTCATGCGTGCATTGGTGATGGATTTCAATGGCGACAGCAAGGTTTACGACATCAAGGACCAGTGGATGTTCGGGCCTTCGCTCATGGCTTGCCCCGTGGGTAAGTATCAGGCGCGCAGCCGTGAGGTGTATCTGCCCAAGCAACGGGGATGGTACGACTTCTATACGAATGCCTACCACAAGGGCGGGCAGACCATCAACGTGGATGCTCCCTATGGTCGTATTCCGGTCTTTGTACCCGAAGGTGCCATCATCCCCTATGGTCCGGAGATGGAATGGAGCGACCAGAAGCCAGCCGAAAATATCATTCTCTATGTCTATGCCGGGCACGACGGCGAGTTTACGCTCTACGAAGACGAGGGCACTAACTACAATTACGAGAAAGGTCAGTATGCCATCATCCGGTTTGCCTATAACGACGGTAAGAAGACGCTTACCATTTCTAATCGCGAAGGCACTTTCCCGGGTATGCTGCAAAGTCGGAAATTCACCATCGTCTATCGCCAGCCGGGTAAGCTCGACAAGGATTTCTCTCTTGATAACGTGCAGGGTCGCACGGTGAACTATCGCGGAAAGCAGCTCACAATCCACCTCAACTAAGACGAAATACGTACTCATGAAATATCTCTCAGCTTTCCATGCGCTACTGTTCAGGGGCTTATGCCTATGCCTTCTGGGCATGGCTATTCCCTCCCAAGGTCGCAATCGTCAATGCTTCGATGCCCAATGGTTATTTGCTTTAGGTAGTGACGAGCATTGCTCGGAGGCATCGTTCGATGATTCTTCGTGGCGAATGCTCGATCTTCCACACGATTGGGCCATCGAAGGAGACTTCTCGGCGACCCATCCCAGCGGGCCTGGAGGAGGAGCATTGCCTGGTGGGATAGGTTGGTATCGCAAGCATTTCGTGGTTGACCACCTATCGGCCAACGAGAAATACCTCATCGAATTTGATGGCATCTTCATGAATTCCACGGTCTATGTCAATGGACAGGAGGTGGGACATCGTCCCTTTGGCTACATCGGCATGGAGTATAACATCAGCCGTTACCTGAAAAAGGGCGAGAATGTGATAGCTGTCAAGGTGGACAATAGCATGCAACCCAACTCCCGTTGGTATAGCGGGTGTGGCATCTATCGGCATGTTTGGCTGACCATTGCCCCCGCTTTGCGCATTGCCCACTGGGGAACGCAGGTCATCTCTCAGCCCAGAGGCGACGTGACCATCAATCTGAGCTATGTGGATGAGAACCAGCAGGGCATGAAGCCCGCTATCCGTCACACCATTTACGACCCGCAAGGCAGGGTGGTGGCCCAGTCGATGAGCGGACGAGCGACACAGATGCTCAAGGTGAATCGGCCCCAGCGTTGGGACATCGACCACCCCGTGGTCTACACGGTAAAGTCTGAACTCATTGTAAACGAGCAGACTGTGGACGAGGTCTACACCACTACGGGCTTCCGGGAATGCCGTTTCGACACCAACGGCTTTTGGTTGAACGGCCGTAATCTCAAGCTCAACGGCGTGTGCGACCATCATGATCTGGGTTGCCTTGGGTCGGCTTTCAACGAAGATGCGATGCACCGCAAGTTGCTCCGATTGAAGAACATGGGTGTAAATGCCCTTCGCTGTACCCACAATCCGCCCGCACCGGAGTTGCTCAACATGTGCGACACGATGGGACTGCTCGTGATTGACGAGAGTTTCGATGTTTGGCGTCGCAAGAAAACGGCCTACGACTATTCCCAATACTTCGATAAATGGCACGAAAGAGACCTCACGGACATGCTTTTGCGTGACCGCAACCACCCGTCTATCGTGGCATGGAGTATCGGCAACGAGGTGCTGGAGCAGTGGTCGAGTGCCGATGCCGATGAACTCACGCTCGAACAGGCCAACCTTATCCTCAACAAGGGCCATGAAGTGGTGAAGAGCGATAACCTGCATCCCAACTCCTTGCTTACCCGTCACCTGGTCGAACTGGTGAAACGCTACGATGTTTCACGCCCCATCACGGCCGGATGCAACGAGCCCGATCCCAATAACCATTTGTTTAAGAGTGGGGTAATCGACCTCATTGGATTCAATTATCACCACCAATGGGTGAAGGACGTCCCTAAAAACTTCCCTGGAAAACCATTCTATATGTCGGAAAGCGTGTCGGCTTTGCAGACAAGAGGCTATTATCCACAGCTGGGCGACACCATCATTATGACGCCCGACCGATGGGATAGGCCCTATACACATCCGTCGATGATGTGCTCTGCCTACGACAATCAGCACGTGCCATGGGGCTCTACCCATGAACAGACGTGGAATGTAGTTAAGCATACGCCTTATTGCTTTGGCCAATTCATCTGGACGGGCTTCGATTATCTGGGCGAACCGACACCTTATGGTTTTCCCGCTCATAGTTCTTATTTCGGCATTGTAGACCTGGCTGGATTCCCCAAAGACGTTTATTATATGTACCAGAGCGAGTGGACCGATAAGCCTGTGCTCCATCTCTTCCCGCATTGGAACTGGATTCCCGGACAGACGGTGGATCTCTGGTGCTATTACAGCAAGGCCGACGAAGTGGAACTCTACATCAATGGCAAGAGTCAGGGCGTGAGACGGAAGACCGGGCCTGGCCCTGTGGAGGAGCGATTTTCGCTTCCGTTGAAGCAAAGCAGCGAGGCTACGGAGTTTCATGTGGCTTGGCGCGTGATGTTTGAGCCCGGCGAAGTGAAGGTTGTAGCTCGTCGGAATGGTAAGGAAGTGGGCTGGCAGACTATTCGGACAGCCGATGCACCCGATCACATCAGACTCACAGTGGACTATGATGGCAGGCAGTATGGGCAGCACCCAATGCTTGGCGGCGAATCGGATGCGGCACGCAACCTCGTCTTTGTGAATGTAGAGGTGGTGGACCGCGACGGAAATCTCTGTCCAAATGCAGAGAATCAGCTCTTCTTCGACGTCTCGGGCGGCACCATCATGGGTGTGGATAATGGCTGTGAATACTCCTTGGAGAGTTATAAGGGCCACCATCGGAAAGCGTTTTTCGGCAAGTGCCTGCTGGTGTTGTCGCCTGATAAGACAGGCGATGTGGTGGTCAAGGCGCAGGCCGTAGACCTCCAGTCGGCTACGCTGAACCTCGGAACACGCTAAAAAGATATACAAAAGTTGAGATTAAAGGTTATAAAAACAAACTACACAAGCTGCTTGTGAAAGTAGTGTAGTGATAGAAAGCAGTTCTATTCAAACGTTGACGGACCTCGATTTAAGCCTCTTTCCATTCAGTTCATGCTGGTGGATGGGTTTAAGTTGGGGCCCGTTTTTTGTGTTATAAATAGGTGCGGGATAGATGGGGGATAAGGGCTTGCCTTTGTATGTATGCCAACCTATATCCGAGGGCTATTTAGGCGGTTTGAAATAAGGTGCTAATCGCACGACGATTAGGTAGAGATAGTGGGATGATTAGGCAGGAATCGCAAGGCGATTAGGCCGTTATTTGGGGAGGATAGGGTAGAGGGGTGTTTCGGAAGACATCGGGAAGGGAGGAGACTTGTTATGACATGGATGGATATAGAGAATTGATTCGGCGGGTGGAAGAGGATGATGGGAATGACAGTTGAGGATGCGGAGGGTGTGTGGCTGGGATTTGTCCAGGTATATAAAAAGTAAACGCTCAAAAGTCAGTGGATATTGAACTTCTGAGCGTTTTAGTTGCGGAGGCAAGACTCGAACATGCGACCTCCAGGTTATGAGCCTGGCGAGCTACCAACTGCTCCACTCCGCGATATTAACCATGCTATCGGGCGGGGTTGTGGCCCCTTTCCTTCTTAGCGATTGCAAAGGTACTGCTTTTATATGGAATGAACAAACTTTTTACAAGATATTTTAGAAAATAGCCAAAAATAGTTAGTTTTAGGCCTTGAAGTTTGCCTGTTTAAGCGAAAAGCAATATATTTGCACATATAAAAAATGGTGTGCAATGGAAGTTTGCACAAGTATTCAGTCTGAAATTATATATACATGTCAATTTCTAAAACGAGACAGAAACTGGTGGATGTAGCTCGCCAATTGTTCGCGAAGAATGGCGTAGCAGCAACGACAATGAACGATATTGCGGTAGCATCGGGCAAGGGTCGTCGCACATTATATACCTATTTCAGTAGAAAAGAGGACGTTTACTATGCCGTGATTGAGTCGGAACTGGAGCGTTTGAGCGACAAACTGGACGAGGTGGCGGCCAAGAACATTCATCCACAGGATAAAATCATTGAACTCATCTACACCCATCTGAGCATGATCAAGGAGACCGTTGTGCGCAATGGAAACCTCAGAGCCGAGTTTTTCCGTAACATATGGACCGTGGAAAAGGTGAGGAAAAATTTTGACGAAGATGAGATTGAGCTCTTCCGCAAGGTGTATGCCGAAGGCAAGGCCGACGGGGAGTTTGATATAGACGATGTGGAACTTGTGGCCGACATTACTCATTATTGTATCAAGGGCCTTGAGGTGCCATTTATATATGGTAGGCTCGGTCATGGTCTGACAGAGGAAGCCAGCAAGCCGCTTGTGGCAAAGGTGGTGTATGGCGCTCTGGGAAACAAGCACGGACTGTTGAAATAGCAGACAGGTCTGAGGCTATCCTACTCACAACAAAGCTAAGAGAACATTCAATTTAATTTTAATCATTATAACTAACAACATGGGATTATTATCAGGAAAAACAGCGCTGATCACCGGAGCTGCTCGTGGTATTGGTAAGGCGATTGCCTTGAAGTTTGCCCAAGAGGGTGCAAACATTGCTTTCACAGACCTTGTTATCGACGAGGAACACGGTGGATTGGCAACAGAAAGAGAGATTGCTGCCATTGGTGTAAAGGCCAAGGGCTACGCCAGCAATGCTGCAGACTTTGCACAGACCGAAGAGGTTGTAAATCAAATCAAAGCAGATTTTGGTTCAATAGATATTTTAGTGAATAACGCCGGTATCACCAAGGACACCTTGATGCTCAAGATGACTGAGCAGATGTGGGATGCCGTGATCAACGTGAACCTGAAAAGCGCTTTCAATTTCATCCACGCTTGCACGCCGATCATGATGCACCAGAAGGGCGGCTCTATCATCAACATGTCGTCGGTGGTAGGTGTTCATGGTAATGCAGGACAGAGTAATTACGCCGCCTCTAAGGCCGGCCTGATTGCTTTGGCCAAGAGCATTGGCCAGGAAATTGGTCGTCGCGGTGTTCGCGCCAATGCCATTGCTCCAGGTTTCATTGAGACGGCTATGACACAGGCGCTGGCCGACGATATCCGCAAGGAGTGGGTTGAGAAGATTCCATTGCGCCGTGCCGGTCAGGTGGAGGATATTGCCAATGTGGCTACGTTCCTGGCCTCCGACATGTCGAGCTACATCACTGGTCAGGTGATACAGGTTGACGGTGGAATGAACATGTAATTGTTGATGAAAAATTAGGATGAAAGTCGTTTACGAAGACAATCACCTGATCATCGTATATAAGGAAAGTGGGGAGATCGTGCAGGGCGACAAGACCGGCGATGTCCCCCTTTCTGAAACGGTGAAGGCATATATCAAGGAGAAATACCATAAGCCGGGAAACGTTTTCCTCGGGGTGGTGCATCGGTTGGACCGACCGGTGTCGGGACTTGTTATCTTTGCCCGAACCAGCAAGTCGCTTCCACGACTGAACGACATGTTCCGCCGAGGCGACATGCATAAGACTTATTGGGCCATCACCAAGGAGCCGCCCCTTCATCCGCAGGGTACGCTTTGCCATTGGCTGGTGCGCAACGAGAAGCAGAACAAGAGTTATGCCAACGACCACGAGGTGCCCAACTCCAAACGGGCCGAGCTGAACTATCGATTGATAGGGCATAGCGACAACTATTATTTATTAGAGGTAGAGCTGTTGACCGGCCGACATCATCAGATCAGGTGCCAATTGGCCCAGATGGGCTGTCCCATCAAGGGCGATTTGAAGTATGGCGCCAAGCGAAGCAACCCTGATGGAAGCATCTCTCTGCTGTCTCATCATGTGGAATTTGTGCATCCCGTGTCCAAGGAAACCATCTCCATAGACTCCCCGTTGCCCGAGGATACATTGTGGCAAGATATCGCCCAAACGGTTAAAAAAGGCTGATTAGCCGTTTTTCTTGACGAATTCGGGCTATTTTTCCGATTTTTTTTGTTACTTTGCACCCTATACACTTAGACCGGTGCTATGAGTAAATTGATGAAGTGGAGTGGTATTGCTGTGTTGATACCAGTTTCGCTGTTGACGATAACGACCTTGCTGTTTTATTTTCCACCCTTTCAGCGATGGGCGGTAAAGCAGGTAACGTCCTATGCCTCAGACAAGATGGGCATGGACATCAGCGTCGGTCAGGTGCGCTTGAAGTTCCCGCTCGACCTCTCTTTGGAGGACGTGAAGGTGCTTCAACCCAATGATTCTCTCCCCAATGTGAAGGATACCGTGGCCGATATCGGTCGCGTGGTGGCCGATGTGCAGCTCTGGCCATTGCTCAAGAAGCAGGTGATGATCGACCAACTGTCGTTCGACCGGATGAAAGTCAATACTTCCAAGTTCATCCCCTCGGCACGCATCCGTGGCCAGGTGGGGCATCTCGACCTGCAGGCGCATGGCATCGACCTGGGCAAGTCGCTGGTGAATGTCGATAATGCGGTGCTGAACGATGCTCGGCTCAATATCGAACTGAGCGACACCGTGCCTCCCGACACTTCCCCGAGCAAGAATTTCTGGAAGATAAAGCTGGCCAATCTCAAGGTGAAAAACACCGATTTCACCCTCCATTTGCCCGGCGACACCATGTCGGTGAATGCCTATCTGGGGCAGACCAAGGCGCAGAAGACCTATCTGGACCTCGACAAGGGACTGTATCAGGTTGGACATATAGATTGGAATAATGGCCGGCTGAAATACGATCGCAACTTTGAGCCTAAGCAGAAAGGGCTGGATTATGCCCATATAGATATGGAAGACTTGGCGCTGAAGGCCGATTCGTTCTCCTATTGTGACTCCAAACTCGATGCGAAGATCAGGGAATGCACGTTCAAGGAGAAGAGCGGGCTGGCCGTGAACAGTCTTCAAGGTGCGTTCTCCATGGACAGTGCGAAGCTCGCCCTGCCTGGAATGAAACTCAAGACGCAGGCCGGAACCGACCTGAATCTGGACTACAACATGGACATGAATGCCTTTGCCGACAGTCTTCCTGGCAGCTTTGTGGCCAATGTGAAGGGGCAACTGGCCAAAAAAGACTTGATGACAATTGTGGGAAAGAATCTCCCGCCGAAACTGGTGAAGCGCTGGCCCAACAAGCCGCTGGTGGTGGTGGGCGAGGTGAAAGGCAATCTTCAGAAGGCCAGATTCAAGAATCTCAACCTCAATCTGCCTGGAGCGTTCAAGGCAAAAGCCGATGGATTCGCCGAAAATCTCACCGATCCTGACCATCTCAAGGCCGACCTCGACCTGCATGCCAAGACCAACGATCTGGGTTTTGTGACCTCGATGCTCGACAAGCAGACCCAGAAGACCATACGCATACCCCGCGGAATAGGTTTTGACGGACACGTGAAGGTAAACGGAACTCAATATGCGAGTACCTTCAAGGCTACCCAGGGCGGGGGCTCATTGAGCGGGCACGTGGCACTTTGCACACGGAAAATGACCTATAATGCCCAGCTCACGGCCCGTGCTCTGCCCGTTCAGCACTTCCTTCCCCACATGCAACTCCATCCGTTTACGGGTTATATACACGCGCAAGGTATAGGCACCGACTTCATGTCGCCTAACACCCGACTCACGGCCAAGGCCCGGATAGACAAGTTTACCTACGGGGAATATAACCTCGACCATGTGAATGCCAATGCCACCATACGCAATGGGCACATCGTGGCCGACGTAGATAGTCGCAATCCATTACTGAAAGGCAAGTTCAATGTCAATGCGCTGACGCAGGGAAAGAAGCTCCGCGCCACCTTGTCGGGAGACCTGACGCATGTGGATCTCTACAATCTCAAGCTCACCGAAGAGCCGCTCACCGTGGCTATGTGTACCCACGTGGACCTGGTTTCCGACCTGAAGCATTTCCATCAGGTGCGAGGAACGCTTTCGGATATCACCATCCGCGAGAAGGATAGGGTGTACAGGCCCGAGGATATTGACGTGGATATCCTGACCTCGCGCGACACAACGCATGCCATTGTCAACAGTTCCGACTTCCGACTCAATATGGATGCCTCTGGCGGCTACGAGCAATTGCTCAAGAGTGGCAACCGCGTGGTGGCCGAAATGCAGAGCCAATGGAAAAACAAATATATCGATCAGACGAGGCTCCGGGCCAGTCTGCCCAAGGCTCGCATATATCTTGAGTCGGGCCGGAAGAACATTTTCAGCCGCATTCTGAGGCATTACGGCTATCAGATGGATAATGCCTACGTGAACATGACCTCCTCGCCGGTGCATGGACTCAATGGAAACTTGCAGATAGACTCCCTTGTCGTAGACAGTTTTGAGGTCGATACGGTAAGGTTCAGGGTGGTTTCCGACGACTCCACAATGACCTATTCGGCCCAGTTGCGCAACGGAAAGGACAACCCCAAATATGTGTTCAATGCTTTGTTTGATGGTACTATCAATGAGCGTGGCACCGCACTTAAGACCCGTGTCTACGACTGGGACAACCGATTGGGCGTGAGCCTTGCGCTGCAGGGTATCATGGAGCAGAATGGTATCCGCGTTCATCTCATCGGAGATAAGCCTGTTATTGGTTACAAACAGTTCGCAGTGAACGACAGCAACTACATCTTCATGGGCGATGACCGGCGTATCAGTGCCGACATGGTGTTGAAAGCAGACGACGGCATGGGTGTGCAGATCTTCACGAACGATGAGAATGCCGAGGCGTTGCAGGACCTGACCGTGAGCCTTCACCACTTCGACATTGGCGAAGCACTGGCTATGATTCCCTACACGCCCGACGTAAACGGCATACTCAACGGCGACTTCCACCTCATTCAGACGCCCAAGGACTTATCGGTTTCGTCGTCGGTCAATGTCGACAATATGATCTACGAGGGCAGCAAGATGGGTAATATCGGGTCCGAGTTTACCTACATGCCTCGTTCCGACGGTGGTCACTATGTGGACGGAACACTCCTGCGCGATGGCAAGGAGGTGGGTGTGTTGAGCGGTACCTATCTGTCGAAGGGGAAAGGAGTGATTGATGCCAAGCTCGTCATGGAGCGATTGCCCGTCGATCTGGTCAACGGATTCATCCCCGACCGGCTCATCGGCTTCAAGGGCTATGCCGAAGGTTCGCTTGCCATCAAGGGTTCGCTGTCGCGTCCCGATGTCAACGGCGAGGTCTATCTCGACTCCACCTATGTGTATAGCGAGCCTTACGGCGTGGAAATGAAGTTTGCCAACGACCCTGTGACTATCAAGAATAGCCGCCTTCTTTTCGAAAACTTTGAGATGTTTGCCCACAACGACAGTCCGCTCAACGTGCAGGGCTACTTCGATTTCTCGGATATGGACCGCATGAATATGAACATCCGGATGCGCGCCCAGAACTATTTGCTGGTGGATGCAGAGGAGAATACCCGTTCGGATGCCTACGGCAAGGCCTACGTGAACTTCTTCGGAACGATGAACGGACTGCTCGACAACCTGAAGATGAGAGGCCGACTGGAGGTGCTTGGCTCTACAGACCTGAAGTATGTACTAAAGGATTCGCCCCTGTCTACCGACAATCAGCTGGAAGGACTGGTAGAGTTTGTCAACTTCAAGGATACCACCGAACAAGTCATTAACCGTCCGCCGCTCACCGGTCTCAACATGGACCTGTCGATCAACATTGATGAAGGCGCCCACGTGGACTGCTATCTCAATGCCGACCACTCCAACTACATAGATATAATAGGTGGAGGAGACATGCGCCTGCAATATAACACGGTGGACAATACCCGCCTTACCGGTCGATACACCATAGGCAGCGGAGAGATGAAATACTCGCTTCCCGTAATCCCGTTGAAGACGTTTACCATACAGGATGGCAGCTATATCCAGTTTATGGGCGACCCAATGAACCCCAAACTGAATATCCGCGCCACCGAGCAGACCAATGCAACCATCGGCAGCGACACCAACGACAGCCGGCTGGTGATGTTCAATTGTGGTGTGGTGGTGACCAAGACGCTCAAGGATATGGGTCTCGAATTTGTGATTGACGCCCCCGAAGACATGACCATCCACAACCAACTCCAGGCTATGTCGAAAGAGGAGCGGGGCAAGATAGCCGTTACCATGCTCACCACGGGTATGTATCTGGCCGACGGCAACACCAAGGGATTCACCATGAACTCTGCCCTGAGCGCCTTCCTCAACAGCCAGATCAATCAGATTTCGAGCAAGGCCCTGCGCTCGCTCGACGTGAGTTTTGGCGTGGACAACTCGATCAACAACTCCGGTGCGTTCCACACGGACTACTCATTCAAGTTTGCCAAGCGTTTCTGGAACAACCGGTTGAAAGTGTCTATCGGTGGCAAGCTGTCGTCGGGCGTAGATGTGGCCACCCAGAACGAGACCTTCTTCGACAACGTGACCTTGGAATATCGACTGAGTCCGACCTCGAACAAATACCTCAACGTGTTCTATGAGCGCGACGACTACGACTGGCTCGAGGGCAACGTGAGCAAGTTTGGTGCCGGATTCATCTGGAAACGTAAGCTCAGTCGCCTCAAGGACATCTTCCGGTTCAAGAGCGACAGCAGCACGCTACCGCCCATCACGGTAGACTCTATCAAGAAAGCAACAATAGAAAAATGAAGATAAGACTCCTGTTTGCCGGCCTCGCCATCGCGTTGCTGTCGGGTTGCTCCTCTACGAAGAGCATTCCGGAGGGCGACCAACTCTTCGTAGGCCTGGACGATATCAAATACAATGCTCCCGAGAAGGGCGAGCATTTCTCGGCCACCCAGACTGAGGTCGAGGCAGCATTGGCCACCAAGCCCAACGCGTCGCTCTTTGGAAGTAGCAGCATCCGCTCGCCATTCCCCATCGGACTGTGGATATGGAATGAGTTTGTGGGCAGTGAGGATGGTATCGGCAAGTGGTTGCTCAACTCGTTTGGCTCCAAGCCCGTGCTCATGAGTTGGGTTAATCCGGAGCTCAGGGCATCGGTAGCCAAGGAGGTGCTGCGTGCCCACGGCTATTTCCGGGGTAGCGTGGGCCATGAGGTCATCACCCACAAGAACCCCAAGAAGGCCTCGATATCCTATCAGGTGAATATGGGTCACCTGTTCACCATCGACAGTTTGCGCTACCTGCGCTTCCCCCTGCTGGCCGACAGCCTCATTACTGCCACTCGCTCGGAGGCCAAAATCAAGAACGGCGACGCCTTCGACGTGGCGACCTTGGAGGCAGAACGCGCCCGCGTGAACTACCTGTTGCGCAACAACGGCTACTATTTCTATCAGCCGGCCTATGCCTCTTATCTGGCCGACACGGTATCGGTGCCCGGCAAGGTGTTGCTCAAGTTTCAGCAGGCCGAGAACATTCCCGGCGTGGCCAAGCGCAAATGGTATGTGGGCAACGTAGACATCGACATGCGCAAAGAGTTTATGGAGCAGCTCAACGACTCGGTGAAGCGCCGCTCCATGACCATTCACTTCAACGGCAAGCGCACGCCCGTGCGCATGTCGGTTATCCGCAATGCCCTCCGACTGGGCTCCAAGCAGCTCTATAGCTATGCCGACCATGAGGAAAGCCTCAACCGTCTCACCAGTTCGGGCCTGTTTAGCCTGGTGGATTTTAATTTCACGCCACGTGATACCACGGGTCTCAACGACACGCTCGACCTGCGGTTGAACTGCGTTTTCGACAAGCCCTACGACTTCTATGTGCAGGGAAACCTCACCGGCAAGACCAGCAACCGATTCGGTCCGGGCATCGTGGTGGGACTCACCAAGCGCAACGCCTTCCGCGGGGGTGAGTTGCTCGACATCAATCTGCGTGGCAGCTACGAATGGCAGACGGGACATAAGGCTGAGGGCACCTCGTCGCGATTCAACAGCTACGCCTATGGCTTCGACGTCTCGCTGCAATATCCGCGCCTCGTCATTCCCTTTGCCGATATGTTCCGGCAGCGGCTAAGGAGGAGATTCCGCCGCAACAACTATTTCTCTACGCCCACCACGACGTTCAAGGTGTCGTCCGACATCATCAGTCGGGCCAACTATTTCAAGCGCCATATCGTGTCGGGGGAGTGGACCTACAACGTGCAGACGTCGGCCACCAGTCGCCATCAGTTCAGTCCGCTCATCTTCTCGTTCGAGTATATGCGCAGCTCCACCCATGCGTTCGACTCTATCATGGAGGCCAATCCCTACCTGTTCTACACCATGCGCGACCAGTTCATCCCCAAGATGCAATACATCTACACCTACACCAGTCCTGCGCGCTATCGCAACCCCATCTGGTGGCAGACCACGGTGAGCGAGTCGGGCAACATCCTGTCGCTGGGTTACATGGCCGCCGGCAACAAATGGAACACGAAAGACAAGCGCATGTTCAGCAATCCCTATGCCCAATTCTTCAAGGTGGAGAGCGAATGGGTGAAGACCTGGCGCCTGGGCGAGCACAGCAAACTGGTGGCTCATCTCGACGCCGGTGTGGTGTGGAGCTTCGGCAACTCGTCGGGTGCGCCTTATAGCGAGCAGTTCTATGTGGGCGGAGCCAACAGCATACGTGCCTTCACGGCCCGTTTCATCGGTCCGGGAAGCTATCACGACCCCGAGTCGGCCTACATCTATTATCTCGATCAGACCGGCGACATCAAGTTACAAGCCAATTTGGAGTATCGCCCGAGGCTCTTCGGCAACCTTTATGGAGCCTTGTTCCTTGATGCCGGAAACGTTTGGGAGATGCACGGAAGCTATCGCACGGGAGGCACTTTCAAGCTTAAGGATGTGCCTAAGGAGATGGCTCTCGGAACGGGCGTTGGTTTGCGCTATGACCTTGACTTCCTCGTGATTCGTGTAGACTGGGGTATTGGCATCCACGTGCCCTACAAGCCCGGGTTCTACAACATGGATTCGTTTGGCAATAGTCAGAGTCTTCATTTTGCCGTGGGCTATCCGTTCTGATGGGCTAACGTGGAGTGGGCAGGGGCAAACGGTGCTTTGTGTTTGCCCTGCAATACTGTGATTGCTTTCGAGAACCCTGTGAGGGTTAATTTCGGGCTTCTTTGCTTCACCCCCTTTAAGTCTCAATGGGGGATAATAGGGCATATCGGTCTAACGGATAATAATACCCTATAAAATTCTCAACAAAACCCCATTCATAGCTCGCGTATTTCCAACGACAATCTTTTTAGTTGGAAATACGCAAAAATGGCGGGTTTTCTACAATGTGCTAAACTACATGGAGTTATCAGCCATCGTGCCGAATAACTCTTGGATAGTTTCCGCAAGGATGTGCCGTTAGTATCTTTTCGTGCTATGAAAACGGCTTTTTCGCTTTGAGATGAAGCCCTTTTTGCGATGCGAAAAAGGCTTTATCGCCATACGATAAGGGCCTAATGGCATTAACGCAAGGACTTATTAGCGCAAAAATCGACTGATAGAGGTTATTTCATGGGGTTGTTATTTCCAGATGGAACAATATTTCGAGCACGATTTTGGTGAAGTTTTCCTGACATGAGCTTGGGGTGGCCGTTTGCGATGGATAATGGAGACCCAATGCAAGCAGATGGGCGAGGGGAGAGCATGGCTGAGCAATCATTTCATAGGATAAGGCGCAGAAAAGCTCCGAATTTATATTTTTTCACTTCATTTCGCCCGTACCCTTTCAGAAATTTAGTACCTTTGCAAAAGATAGGAGGGCGCAGGGCCACAGCGAACGGGTTTCCACAGGCCACGTGCAAGCTATCTCTTCTTGGAGAATTCATTCATTTAAACCATATTATCAATGAAACCTACATTGTTACTCCTTGCTGCAGGAATGGGCAGCCGCTATGGTGGCCTGAAGCAGTTGGACGGTCTGGGTCCCAACGGTGAGACCATCATGGACTATTCTATCTACGATGCCATCCAGGCTGGATTTGGCAAGATAGTGTTCGTTATCCGCAAAGACTTTGAGGAGCAGTTCCGCGAGCAGGTGCTGTCTAAATACGAGGGCCACATCCCCGCGGAGTTGGTATTCCAGGGTCTGGATGCCCTGCCCGAAGGATTCTCAGTACCCGAGGGTCGCGAGAAGCCTTGGGGAACCAATCACGCCGTGCTCATGGCCAAGGATGTGATTAAGGAACCCTTCTGCGTGATCAACTGCGACGACTTCTACAACCGCGATTGCTTCAAGGTAATCGGTAAGTTCCTGGCCGACCTTCCCGAGGGTAGCAAGAATCGCTACGCCATGGTGGGATTCCGCGTAGGCAATACGCTGAGCGAGAATGGTACGGTGGCCCGTGGCATCTGCTCGAAGGATGCTGAGGAAAACCTCACCACAGTGGTGGAGCGCACGGAGATTGAACGTCACGATGGCGCCATCCAGTATAAGGATGAGAACGGCGAATGGGTGACGGTAGACGACAACACGCCTGTTTCCATGAATGTGTGGGGCTTCACTCCCGACTATTTCGACTATAGCGAAGCCTATTTCAAGGAGTTCCTTTCCGACCCGAAGAACATGGAAAACAAGAAGGCAGAGTTCTTTATCCCATTGATGGTGAACAAGCTGATCAATGAGAACACGGCCACAGTGAAGGTGCTCGACACCACCAGCAAGTGGTTTGGCGTGACCTATGCTGCCGACCGTCCCAGTGTGGTAGCTAAGATTCAGAGCCTGGTAGACGAGGGCGTATATCCCTCTAAGCTGTTCTAATCATTGTGCATCGGAATCAGTAGCCTCAATATCGTATTGGGTGCATCACTGATATTCTATATTAATATCAAGAAATTTGCCGCGAGAGATTTTTGTATTTCTCGCGGTTTTCTTTTGTTTCTGCCTCTGAAAATAACTCAAGAGTCGTGTCACAATTTATCGACTTTTTGGAATTTGCATCAAAATATTTGCATAATTTGGAACAGTTCTCAAGCTATTTTTATTCATTAAATCATTTTACCTAATTGTGACAACAGATTAGAGACATTTCGCCTAATAGGGGATAAGATGGTTATGGGGAATGGCAAGTAAATCTATTATTAAAAAAGCATGGTTATAACATAGAACTCAGATTTGACATTTGGCAGTGAATTTACAGTTAGGATAATTACTACATCCCATAAATGGACCAAATTTCCCGTTACGATAAACGAGATGACCGCTACAACGGGGACAGACTCCACTCATTATTGCCATGTCATGAGTCTGTATTTTGGACTTAACGGACTCGATATGCTCTGTGGCAGTCTCGCTTGTAGTAAAACTGGAGTAGGAGAGTTTGACCATCGCTTTCTGTAAATCATTGTCTTGTAAAATAACATCTTGATATTTTAGAATGGTTTGGAGTAATTGTTCTTGATTAATTACGTGAAGTGTGGATTCCACCTTTAGGATTGCATTGCCTGTAAATACAACAATTGGAATAAAATAATCCAGTTGAAAATTCAACTTGGATTTCAATGTACGAACATGTCCATAATTCTGGAGGATAGGATTGTAGAACTTATATTCTCTCCCAAAATTATATTTGGTCCAATATTCTGTGTAATTTCCGCCATATATTTTTCCTCGATACCTTTTAGTCTCTATTACAAAAATACCATATGGGGAGAAGACAATGTGGTCTATCTGTACACTTTTGTTATTACCTGTGAGATAAACATTATTGAAAATTGTATATTCATCAGGGAGTTTCATTAATTCTCGTGCAATTGCCTTTTCTCCCAACCACCCGATATTTTTCTTATGGTAGAATTTCCTTAGTACACGAAATAATACTATAACCAAGATTAGACATAAGATATAGATTGAAGTCATAGGGATGTAGTTTCACAGTTAATCAATATATTTATCACAAGCTACCATTCCTGATGGAGGGAATGGTATACCTTCTTTTTTACCTGTAAGAAACAAATAACCTTTAGAAAAGCAATTAGAATAGTCGGAAAAAGCCCATGGCAAATGGCCTTGATAGCATTCGCGGACTACTAAATCAAACCATGAGCAATATTGTTTATCGACTCCCTTTCCAAGTTTTGCTATCTCGGGGAATTCATTTAGAAATTTCTTTGCATTGTCGTATGGAGAATAGTCCAGCATGTTCCATGAAGGCATATTTCCACACGACGGGTAGGTTAGCTCTGAGGAAATGTTAGCGCAAATAGCTCCACACCTTTCTAAGGTATTTTCCTTAACAGTTATACAGCATCTCCATGCACATCCATTGGGAGAAATTGATGGACAGATTCTTATCTTCTCATACCCCAACTTGTGCATTTCTTCAATGCTCCTTATAAAGCGAATGTAAGGTAACTTTTGCCTTTCACGTTTTAATGACACTATCAATTTCTCTACAACTTTATGGGAAACATATTGTCCGACACTACGATAGTATTGTCCCCAGAATGTAGCTATACAAAATAAAACATATAAGTCGTTTATTTTATCCAAATCCAAATTTAGGACATCAAACTTCTTGGCCCAGAGGTCATATGTCCTACATAATGACAGTTTCGATAGAAGGGAATCATGATCGGTTCTTTCAGAGGGTAATATTGAAAATACTTCATGCCAGAATTGATCGGGTAGTGTATCAATTGTTTTCTTGTATTCCCTGACCTTGTCTCTTTCTCCTAAAAGAGCAAGAGATTCTTCCCAATAATAAGTTCGGTAAATATTTGCATCTTCTTCCGTAAAACAACAGAAGATAACCTTACCTTTATATCCTTTCCTTATTCTTGAAAATACCGTATGTAAGGCAATTCTTGCTGCTTGGTCTTTGGGATAGGAGTATACGCCTGTACTGATACACGAAAAGGCAATCGTTTCCATGTGATTCTTTTCGGCAAGGTCAAGAGAAGATTCATAGCATGAAGCAAGTAACTGGGCTTCATGATGGGTTCCGTCATGCCATATAGGGCCGACTGTATGAATAATTTTCTTACAGGGCAACTTATAGGCTGAAGTTATCTTTGACTGACCAGTTTCACAGCCTCCAAGGGTAAGGCATTCTTGTAGTAGCTGCAATCCGGCTGCCCTGTGTATGGCACCATCCACGCCACCTCCTCCGGTCAAAGAATTGTTAGCTGCATTAACAATCGCATCAACGTGCAGGTGAGTAATATCTCCTATATATATTTCAACAGCATTTCCCATAAAACTTATAACGTATGGTTAACGAATCTTTACTGCTAATAGAGGTTGTGATATAGCAAAACGAGTTCTATCTTGATAATGATTAAACGGATAAGATTGCTAAAGACAAAGTTACAGAATTATTCTCTATGGCAAATCAATTTATCAATTAATTTAGATACCATGATAGCAAAATATACATTGAGATATAACATATATCAATTGACTATCAAGATGATATGTAATCAAAAAGCAGATGAAAAACTTTTTAATATTAAAAACGGAACGATGGTAGAATGACTGCAATAAAAAAACAAGGGTGACAGTGCGTTCCAAATTGAATGTGTGCTCCTATCAATGATCTATCGCCATTTCTCCACGTATCTTATGCCAGTATGGGATTAGGGGGTAGGGATAATAAAAAAGGTCCGGCTCTATGAGAAGAACCGGACTATTTGTAAGGAAAGGTGGTGCCTCTTGGAGTTGAACCAAGGACA
>DCJH01000022.1:42843-51662 GCA_002317385.1 Prevotella sp. UBA1705
ATTGCTCTACCACCTGAGCTAAGGCACCTTTTGGCTTTGCGGGTGCAAAGGTAGGGCTAATAACTGAAAATAAAGAACAACGCCTTGTTTATCTTAAAGGGTTTAGTATTTATTAACAATGCGGGATTATTTCAACGGATTCCAGCCTTGAGCGGTAATGTCGAACTCCTGCTGGTCGCGAGAAATGAGGCGTGTACCCAGGCTTTCCTTGGTGATATAGCCTATCTGCTTGATGCCCATGCTCTCCAGTTCGTCGAGCTTGTCGTGGTCGCCGATAGAGCAGGTGAAGAGCAACTCATAGTCCTCTCCTCCGTTCAGGGCGCAGGTGGTGACGTTCATGTTGAGCTCTTCGGCCATCACAGCGGTCTGATAGTCTATCGGAATGTTCTTCTCATAGATGCGACACCCGCAATGGCTCTGCTGACAGATGTGGAGAAGCTCGGAGCTCAATCCGTCGGAGATATCCATCATCGCCGTGGGACGGATGTTGTTTTCGCGCAGCAGGGCGATGATGTCGCCACGGGCCTCGGGACGAAGCTGGCGATCGAGAAGATACTCCTTGCCCGCGAAGTCGGGTTGGAAATCGGCCAACTTCTTGCCCTGTTCCTGCAGGTGCTTCACCAAGGCATCGTTGCCGGCTTTCTGAGCCTCACGAATCTTGTTGTTGATATCGTCTATCTGATGATAGTACACGTTCTTCTCGCGCTCCAGGAGTTGGAGTCCCATGTAGGCAGCTCCGAGGTTTCCGGTGACACAGATGAGGTCGGTCTCCTTGGCTCCGTTGCGATAGACAATATCCTCCTTGCGCGCCTCACCGATACACGTGATGCTGATGGCCAGTCCGGTGATAGACGAGGTGGTGTCGCCTCCCACGATGTCGATGTTCCATTTGGCGCAGGCCTCATGCAGTCCGCGATAGAATGCCTCGATGTCTTCCACCTTGAAACGCTTGCCGATGGCCAGAGAGACTGTCATCTGGCGAGGAATACCATTCATGGCGAACACGTCGGAGATATTCTCCATGGCCGACTTGTAGCCCAGTTCCTGCATGGTGATGTAGGTCAGGTCGAAGTGGATGCCCTCCATGAGCATATCGGTGGTGATGAGCACCTCGGTGTCGGGATAGTGCATCACGGCGCAATCGTCTCCCACGCCATAGACGGAGGAGGGATTCTTGAGTTGAATGTCTTTGGTGAGCCGGTCGATGAGACCAAACTCTCCGAGCTTCGCAATTTCCATGTTTCTGATTTAGAAGAGTTTAGGAGCTTAGGCTCGGCACGCATTGCTGGGCCGGGCAACTCAAGCTCCTAATGTCTATCTGTTGATTTCTAACTATCAATAACTATTAGCTGCGGCGAATAATCTCGCGCATGATCTCGGTCATCTTGGGTTGAGCGCTGTTGGCAGCCATCTGCACTTCCTCGTGGCTCACCTCCACAGGCACATCGAATCCACCAAGGTCGGTGATGATGCTCACACCAAATACCTTGATGCCACAGTGGCGTGCCACGATCACCTCGGGCACGGTAGACATTCCCACGGAGTCGCCTCCGAGGAGACGATACATTCTATACTCGGCAGGGGTCTCGAAAGTGGGGCCCTGAACACCCACATACACGCCATGGCGCAGGGTGATGCCCTTCTCCTTGGCAATCTCGTCGGCCAGTGCCACGAGCTCATGGTCATAGGCCTCGTGCATATCGGGGAATCTCGGACCGGTGGGGAAGTTGGGACCGTTGAGCGGATGCTCGGGGAAGCAGTTGATGTGGTCGGTGATCACCATGATGTCGCCAATGGAGAACTCGGGATTCATACCACCTGCCGCATTGCTCACAAACAGGGTCTCGATGCCCAGTTCATACATCACGCGCTCGGGGAATGTCACCTCCTTCATCGAATATCCCTCGTAGAAGTGGAAACGACCTTCCATGGCCATGATGTCCTTGCCACCCAGCTTACCGAAAATGAGCTTACCGGCGTGACCCTCTACGGTTGACACCGGGAAGTTGGGGATGTCTTTATAAGAGAACTCGTATGTGTCAGTTATCTCTGAAGCTAATTGTCCTAATCCCGTTCCCAGGATGATGGCTGTCTTTGGGTTTGTCGTCATCCTTTCTTTTAACCAGGATGCTGTTTCTTGAATTTTTTTGTACATAGCTTATGATTTTAGTGTTAAACTTTTGTTCCTGTTCAAGCATGAACATGACCTTGATAGGTATGGTATATAGATTATTGACTACATGGTCTGACAGTCCCTCCAACCCAACGAGTCGGGTAGAGTCTTTCTCGGTGGTGATGATGATTTTAGGCGAATCCATCGACTCGAAAGCAGCATTGATTTTCTCGGCATCCTTCGGCTTGAAGGCATGATGGTCGTTGAACGCGAGGGATGTGATGGTGCGACAATGGGGCGCCAAGTCGTTTCTCATCTGCTCGGGCGAGGCTATGCCCGTGAGGAGCAACACGTTTTTCCCATTGAGCATAGACCATGTGCCGCCCTCGGTGGGTTCCGGCGCCTGAGCCTTGTCGGGGAACACAGGCTGCGGAGTGTCGTAGTCGATGCAGCTGAAGAACAACTCCTGATAGGGGAAGAGGTTCAGCGACTTGGTGAGCACGCGAAACTCCATCGGCTTCAGGTCTTTGGGGCATTTGGTCAGGATAACGATGTCGGCCCGGTTCTTTCCCTTCATGGGCTCGCGCAACCTACCTGCGGGGAGCAGCTTGTCGTAGATGATGAGTCGGTGATAGTCTACGAGCAGGATGTTGATACCCGGCTTCACATAGCGATGCTGGAAGGCATCGTCGAGCAGGATTACATCCACGTCGTTGGTCTTCTCGTCGGAGGTCAGCCGGTCTATGCCTTCGCATCGGTTCTTGTCTACGGCCACGTAGATGTCGGGAAACTTGAGTTTCATCTGGCAGGGTTCGTCTCCGATGGCGCTCACGGGCGTATCATCTTCGGCCAGCACGTAGCCCCGACTCTTGCGCTTGTATCCCCGGGAGAGCACGCCCACCTTGACCACATCCTTCAGGAGCCTGATGAGATATTCCACGTGGGGTGTCTTGCCCGAGCCTCCCACCGTGATGTTTCCCACGGAAATCACCGGAATGCCATAGGCGCGCTGCTTGAGAATACCCATGTCGAAGAGTTGGTTTCTCAGTCCCACTCCCACGCCATAGATAAAACTCAGTGGCAAAAGCCATTCGTTGACTTTGATCAGGTCGCCTTCGGTTCGCATGAATCTCGTTTGGATGTGTTATTTCAGATGGAGCATGAAGGGCATGCGGGCCTGCAATCCGCTCTGGGATGCTGCCGAGCGCATGAGCATCACGGGCTCGTAGAAATCGCCCAGGGCCGTGCGCAACTGTCCGTCGAGTATCGTTCCGGCCTCGCTCTCCTTGTCGGCCAGGAGCTGGTCGAGTAGCGACTTGCTGCCGGGATAGTCGGCCGTATAGTATTCCTTGACCTTGGCCAGCTGGGCAGCCTTGGCCACTGCCTGGTCGAGTCCGCCCAAGGCGTCTACCAGCTTGAGTTTCAAGGCATCGCTACCCAGATACACATGTCCCTGGGCATTGGCTTCCACCTGTTCCATGGTCATCTTGCGACCCTTGGCCACACGACTCTTGAAGAGCAGGTAGCCACGGTCTATAGACCCTTGGATGAGTCCCATCTGCTCGGGAGTCATGGGCTTCACCTCGGAGCCCATGGTGGAGTTGCGATTGGTCTTCACCTCATCGTATTTGAAACCGAGCTTTTGTGTCATCAGCTCGCTCATGTCGCGGGTGATGCCAAAGATTCCGATACTTCCGGTGATGGTCGATGGGTCGGAGTAGATGTAGTTGGCTCCGGCACTGATGTAATAGCCTCCCGAGGCAGCGGCGCCACTCATCGACACCACCACGGGCTTCTTGGTCTTGAGCTGTTCCACGGCATGCCATATCTGCTCGGAGGCATAGGCAGAGCCACCTCCGGAGTTGATGCGGAGCACCACGGCCTTCACGTCGTCGTCCTCGGCGAGGTCAGCCAGGTCCTTGCACACGGTCTTGCCCACGATGAGCGGTTCCGAGATCAGCATGCTCTGGGGCGTATCCTCGTCCACGATGGTGCCATAGGCATAGTAGACGGCTATCTCATCGCCATCGCTCTCATCGGAGACATTCTCCATATCGTTGACGGATATCTGGTTGATAGACTCGTCTTCGTCGAGCTCCAGCATCTTCTTGATGGTGGTCTTCACCTGGTCGGCATAGAGCAGGCCGTCTACCATCTTATATTTCAACATGTTCTTGGGGTCTTCGAGCGACACCACGCGGTCGGCATAGGCATTCAGGGTGTCGGTCGATACGTTGCGACTCTTCGACACGGCCTGGCAGATGGTCTGCCACCATCCGTTGATGTAGCGCTCGGTCTGCTCCCTGCTGGGCTGGCTCATGTGGTCTTCGGTATAGATTTCGGTAGCGCTCTTATACTTGCCACACTTGAAGGGTATCATCTTGATGCCCACCTTGGCATAGGCATCCTTGAGGAAGGCCACCTGTCCGCCAATGCCATGCCAGTCTACCATGCCCTGCGGATTCATGTATATCTTGTTGGCCACCGAGGCTACATAGTAGCACGGCTGCGAATATTCGTCGCCATAGCTTACAATCCATTTGCCGGCCTTCTTGAAATCGAGCAATGCTGCTCGGATCTCTTCCAGCTGAGCCATGTCGGCCTGGAGCGCACCGGCCTGGATGAAGATACCTTTCACGTTGTCGCTGGCCTTGGCTTTCTTGATGGCCGAGAGCGTCTCGCGGAATCCCAGGCCCGACACTCCATTGAGCTTGGCCATGATATTCTCTTCAACCTGCTCTTGCATCATGCCATCCAAATTGATGAGCATCACGCTGTTATCTTCAATCTTCTGCGTGGCTTCAGTAGAGGCAATCATACCAACGATACTCATTGCACCCAAGGCAACAACAATGACACCAAAGATGATTAATCCAACAATGGTGGCGCCCACATATTTCAGGAAGTCTTTCATGTTTTACGGATTCGTTAGTTTAAAGAATAAATACCAAGTGCAAATATACGATATTATTTTGAAAGTTCTATACAATAGGCTTTGAATTCTTCGCTTATTTGATTATTTTTGCGTTATGAAGCAAAAAGCAATAGTGATGGGAGCCAGTTCTGGCTTGGGACGCGAGGTGGCCGAAAGGTTGCTTCGCGATGGTTGGCAGGTGGGCGTGGCAGCCCGCCGTGTGGAGGCGCTGCGAGATATTTCGGTTGCCGGAGCGCCACCTCCGATGGTGGCCCAAATCGATGTCACCCACGAGGATGCCGACCTCCACCTGCGCCAGCTCATCGAGCGCATGGGTGGGGTGGACCTCTATTTCCATGCGTCGGGCATCGGCAAGCAGAATCCCGGGTTGGAGGCCGATGTGGAGCTTCGCACCCTGCAGACCAATGGGGTGGGGTTCACGCGGATGGTGGGCGAGGCCTTCCGCTGGATGGCCAGTCATGGAGGCGGACACATCGCCGTGATCTCGAGCATTGCGGGCACCAAGGGCTTGGCACAGGCTCCAAGCTACAGTGCAACCAAAGCATTTCAAAACACTTATATCCAGGCACTTGAGCAACTGTCCAACAGCCGTAGGCTCCACATCGCCTTCACCGACCTGCGCCCGGGATTCGTAGACACCGACCTCATCAGGGGGTCTCATTTCCCCATGACGCTCGACAAGTCGCTTGTGGCCGACGAGATGATGTGGGCCATCGCCAGCAAGCAGCATGTGCGCATCATCGATTGGAAATGGCGTATCGTGGTGAGGTTGTGGCGAATGGTGCCAGACTGGGGGTGGAGGTTTTTTAATTCAAAATTCAAAATTCAAAATTCATAATTGGGCTGCGCGGGAGGACTATGCGCTATTGTCTTAATCCCTTAACTCTCTAACTTCTTAACTTCCCATCCAAGAAACATTTGTCTTTAACTCCTTAACTTCTCTAACTCCCTTAACTCCCCAAGGAATGTTCGTCCGCTCAGTAGGGACATGCCCCGTGCATGTCCGCCACGATAGGAGCGACGAATATTTTTCCTTTCAGCGCATAGCGATGAAAGGTAGTCTGTGGAGTCAAAAAAATGATAGCAGGATTCTTTGCGCGAGCCTCTGTGTCTTTCTGTGTTTCTCTGTGTGAGAAAAAAGGGTTGTTGTAGGGGAGGCCATCCGGCGATGCGGACATGCACAGGGCATGTCCCTACTGGTGGGACACGCTCCGCACTGTTGGAATTCAATTATGTATTATTGCATCGACCTTATTGTAACATGTAATTTTGTAACAATGTAACAAAAAGAATGATGAATGACGAATGTTGAGTGACGAATGATAATTGCCTCCGCCGAATGGTAATTATGCATTATGAATTATGCATTATGAATTGTAACCACAGTTTCCCCATCCCTCCGGATGCCATCGGTGAGGCGCTCCATGAGTAGCTGGAGGGCGGAGCGCGAGTTCACCACGCACCCGCGGTAGCGGTTCCATCCCACGAGGATACACCCTTGGGTGTCTTGCGGATAGTTGCCCACATGGATGCGGATGCCCTCGAACCCAGGCACATCCCAGACCAGGGGGAGCCATCGTCGAAACTTCAGGCTCTTGGTAATGAGCACCCGATAGGTGCCCGTGGGGATGGCCGTATGGCCTGCCACCTTGCTTTGCTTGATGTCATACTTACTCATCTCTTGGGTGAGTCCACGGTCGGTGGGTTCCAGCGTATCGCAAAGATACTCCCCATCGATGCTCAGATGTCCGATGGTATAGTCGGACTGCTTGGCTATTCTTTGTATATCAATGTGCATAAGGAATGACGAATGTTGAATGTTGAGTGACGAATGATTGGTGTTGAATGATGAATGACGAATGGGCACCGCGTTAGCCAATTATGCATTATGAATTATGCATTATGAATTATCTAAGCGTTAGCCTAATTTTGAATTTTGAATTTTGAAACGAAGTTCGACGAAGTCAATTTTGAATTGATTTCTTCCATTTCCCCCGTTCCACCTTCTCTATCCATCCGTCGGCCTTCCAGCGGTGGATGATGACACGCAGGGCAGAGAGTGACACGTCGTTGGACTTCAGCGCCTCCACGTCGCGCAGGGTGAACACCTGGGGCAGGTCGTCGAACACGGAATGGTTCGCCGTGGTGCGCTGCCCCTCCATCTCGGCCTGCACGTCCTGTTCCAACAGGGCTTTGCCAAAGAGCTTCGACTGCTCTTGGAGCACATAGTTGGCCATGCCCTCCGCAAAGTCGAGGCAGGTCTTCGACTCCTTGCCACAGAGCAACCTGAAGATCACCCCGCACCGAAACCCGATGACGGCAGCCCGCTTGCGATAGGTGTCGGTCACCATGTCCCAGGTGCGCAAGGCCTCCAGGCGCTTCGCCTCCACCCATTGCGCCATGCGCTTCCGCAGTCGGGGCGTGTCTACAAACCCCTCCGCCTCGCGGAGCCTCGTCACGTCCTCGTCGATGGCCTCCTGCTGACCATCGCTTATCTCCCGATAGCGGGGCATCGGCGCGAAAGAGTTGTCGGGCATCTCGGCCATCAGCAGGCGCGACGACAGCCCGTTCTCCACGTTGTCGTGGCGGAAACACTTCCGTAGCGCGCCATAGGTGCCGAGTATCGACCAGTTGTAGGCCACGTCTACCACTCCGCTCTCCGCCTGGTCGGAGTTGTAATCCTGTCCCCAACGGCCATGGTCGAAGCTCAATCGGTAGACATCATATTTCGACGACCACGACCCGGCGCCATTGGTCTTCCTCAGCGTGTCGAGTTCCTCGCCAAAGGAGAACAGGGTGTGCCCACTGGAGTTCTTCATGCGCTTCAGGAGAGCGGAGCACGAGATGGTTATGGGCACGTTTCTCACCAGCACTTCAGGGTCGGCAGGGGCCTTCTCCGTCGACTTCCTGTTGCGACGGGTCTGCCTCCACTTGTCTTCCTTGCGACGGGCCACGGCGTCCTCCTCGTTCATCTGTCGGAGCCACACGTCGACCACATCCTTGCAGGCACTCTTGCCCGAGGCCTGCGGGCCCACGATGATGCTCATCAGTCCTAAGCGCATGCGCTTGCCATCGCTGTATTCCACCTCCACCCCGTCGGCATAGGCGCCCGCGAGGGGCATCACGGCGCAGAGCACGGGCATCTGCATCGACGCGGGCACGCCCACCAGCGACTCCCGCAGGCCATGGCAGAGCATCTCCGCCCTCACCTGCTCCAAGCCTCCGCTGCCTTGGAGAAAGAGGGGCGAGGGTTCTCTCCCCGCGGGCTCCTTGCCCGAGGCCTCCACCGACAGATAGTCGTCGTCGTCGTCCCAGTAGGGCTCCTCGTCGTCCTGCCCGATGGCCAGCGAGGCATCGTCGCGCTGCAGACTGCCCACAATCTCCCTGATCATCTTCGAGATGCCCTTGGGCTGTTCCTTGCAGGCCGACTCCACGATGCTCCCCAGCTCGTCGTCGCCCAGTCCCAGGCGAGGCATCACCTTCATGAGCAGCTCCTTCCGGTTGTCGCAGATGGCCCTCAGGTTCACGGCCAGCCTATGGAGCTTCACATTGCGCTCGCCGGGCTGCGGCATACCTCCCGTGCGATTCCACCATTCGGAGATGATGGCAGGATAGGGTATGCCGAGGAAGGTCTCCGAAGGCTCTACTGCCTCCCCAAGCCCCTGCGAGGGAGGGGTTGTCAAATCACACTCACTTTTGCACTCATCATTACTCTCGCTCTCGCTCCTCACTTCTTGAAACATTCTTACATCCTCTCTCTCAGAGGGACTG
>DCJH01000022.1:51692-58864 GCA_002317385.1 Prevotella sp. UBA1705
GACTGGGGGAGGCAACATCCTCTCCCTCGGAGGGACTGGGGAAGGCCGATGGACTGGGGGAGGCTTTGAACAATCCCTCCTCCCAAAACAATATATACTCGCGGGGCACGGCAAACGAGCAGCGGGCATAGTCTTTCACGCTCTCGTCGTAACTTGCGCAGCCCAGCTGTTGGGCCATCCAGCGCTGGCCCTCCGCCAAATCCATGTCGGTGGGGAGCACAAACACCAGTCGCAGTCCCTCACCACTCGGCGACACATGGGCCAGCACCACGCCCAGCGACCTCAGCCTGTTCACCGTCTTGGCATCGGTGATGGGCGTGCGCTGGAGAACGTGGGCAATGAGCACAGAGGCCAGACTGTCTCCCAGGGCCACCATCTGTCCGGGCGTGGCCACATGGTCCAAATCGAAGATACACAGTCCGCTGGGCACGGCATCGCTGTTCACCCGTCGTCCGTGAGGAAACGTGGCGTGGAAGCAGAACACGGGCAGTCGGCGTTTGCGTTCCGACTTGAAGGTCTCGAAATCTTCGCGCGTCATCTCTCCGCGCATCATCATCTCGCGCGCGTCTTCTATCTCGGCGCAGAGTCTGATCACTTTTTCATCGTCCACCATCTGGCGGAACAACTCGGGCGTGCAATCTGTCACGCCTCGGCTAAAACTTGTAGAGCAACTGAACATAGTTATTTAGGAGTTAAAGGAGTTAGAGAAGTTAAAGATAAGGAGTTAAAGGAGTTAGAGGAGTTAAGGAGTTAAAGACATATGTTTTGCGGGTTGGGGGGAGTTAAGGAGTTAAGAAGTTAAGGAGTTAAGACATATGTTTTGTTGAGGAGTTAAGACATGTGTATCTTGGATTACCTCCCGACCGCTGTTTCCGTTACATCCGTAGGCCGCTGAGCGGCCCTCAGTGAAATCAAAGAAAGAATGTGCCGGAGGGTTCCGAGGAATCCGTGCAATCCGTTGTTAAAAATAAAAGGAGTTAAGGGAGTTAAGAAGTGAAGGAGTTAAAGACAAATGTCTGTTAGGTGGGAGAGAGGGAGAGGAGGCGCCGTTCCTCCCCCCATCCCTGTGCTCACCTCACGATGTTGAACACGAAGTCGCTCGCCTGCTGGCTCTCCCGGTCTATCACGTCGTAGGGTCTCACCTGCTCATCGCGGTCGATGGTGAGCGTGAGTCGGGTGTGCTCCTGGCTCACCGTGGCTCGTCCGTGAGCCAACTTGATGAATCGTGTGCCCGGCAGCTGGCGCCTCACCCTGCGATAGGCATTGAAGTTTCCCTCCGTGGGACTCACCAGGGCGATGGAGCCCTGCATACGATGACCACTGATGAGCAACGACTCATAGTCGTGGTCAGAAAGCTGTAGTGTGACAAACATAATCTACTGTTATTTTTTTTAATGGGTTAATTTTTAAAAAAAAGGCTTGCTCTCATGCGGGCCGTTGCCATCAGAACTCCCTCACCGTCACGTCGTTATACCATTTCCCGTTGTGCTCATGGGCGAAGAAGCTCAGGCCCAGCTCCACCACGTCGCCCTCCTGGAAGGCGAATTTCTCCACCGCTCCGCCCTTGAGCGTGGCCACGATCACGTCGGGATACATCACCTTGTCCTGGCTCTCCACCACCACGTCGCGGCGCTTCCATTCATTACCTGTCGCGGCGCTCACACCCGACTGCACGTCCATGAGTTTTACAATCTTGAAACTTTTCATTTTTGTTAGTATCGGTCTTAATCTTCAGCACCATTGCCTCGGATCTCCGATTGTCTGATGCAAAGGAACGACTTTTGAAAGGAAGGTAAAAAAATAAGATTATCTCTATCTTATATTTTTTATTCTATCAACTTATCTGTTGATAATCAGAGAATTATAAAACGCTGATAGAATCAACAAAGTTCTATCAGCGTTAATATATAAGAATTCTATCAGGATTTTCCTGTATAACCTAATTGCTTAGACAATTCCTTATAATTTGTTCTATCTGTTGGTGTTCTTCCTTGGTAAGGGTAGTATCGCTACCCGCATTATAACTATGATTAGAAATATAGCTTTTCTGACTTCTGGCAAATAATATTCTATCCAACCGTACTACAGATACACTATTATTGCAAATATCATGAAATATCCCTAAGACATTACAAAACATCTTGACATTGATTCCCCATTGGGATTTGCGAGGATTTTCCTCTCTCATTTTTCTCAAGAAATTGGGGAGAAGCAATATCTGGCGCCAGACCTCTACAAAAGAATCCCATTGAGGAGTAATCATACTTTGTATTGGTTGAGCATGATTAGTAATAAACTCTAACATTTCGTCCCTCTCAGTCTTCGCAGTCTCGTCCATGTTATCTATGTCGAAACCTTCAATAAGCGGATCACATGGCTTAAATTCGATTTCTTTACCGTTATTATCTATTTTCTTTTTGAAGAAGGTATCCATAAGATCTACAAAATAAGGATGACCGCATAGCATCGTAACAATCGCCAAGCAAATGGGGCGATTGTTAAAAGATTCATCTTCCTTTCCCTTTTCCACTGCATTCATGAGGAGAGTCAGAACAATGCACATCACAGTAATGGCTGTCCGTTCAGCCAACTGGCCAGAGCGTTGGAAATAAGTTTTCGATTGAAGCAAGACGACATAGCTTTCTTTAATAAGATGGTTATATTCCAAATCAACCAATTCATCTCGATACTCCTTTTCATCTCGTAAACGTTGGATGAACTTCACCGCAAGAGACCACAATACACAAGGATTTATTTCATCATTTTCTCGCTCTAACCTGCTTAAAATTGGAGACCAGTGTCGGAATAGGTCATTCCGGCGGTAGCTATGATGTAGACTTTCCTCGTCTATGAGGGACAATTGTTCTATCATTTATGTAAAAATCTTAGATGCCTGTCTTGGTTTTTTGCTTGATAATATCCAATGCCTTGCTCCCGAATAAATTATTACTAACATGATCCTCCTTTGCCTTTTCAATTATTTTGTCTTGAATGGAAATGGTGGCATACGAATTACGTCCAACAACTATAGCTTTTCGTCTATCATTATTAGAAAACATTTGAATATTGTCTCCTCCTACTTCGTCCATTATCCAACTGACCATATCCTTCTGAATTGGATCTTTCTCAGACAATCGAAGTTCCCCTCCTTCATTTGCCTTAAATCCCCAATCCATTGAAGCATCGTAAGACCCTCTGGCCTGCGTAAAGAGTTTATCATACGTCTTTTGTAAACGTTTAAGATTAAGAGGAGGAAGAAAAAATCTCACTCTATAAAAACCCTTGGGATGGCTAAACCTGTCATTCGCATATTCCCAAAAGGTTCTGGAGTCCTGCAAGTGCATCAATTGTATCTTTAGACTTTTAGACCTTAGCAGATTATCGAAAGTGAACTGAAGTATTCGCTCCACTTGCTTCACGTCACCAAAAGCAACTTTCTTATTTTCAATCAATAATCGTTGAATTCCATCGCGATTATCAAATATAACGTAACTATTGGGGTAGTCCTCTATCTCTTGTTCTTTCAAATTCTTATCAATAATCTTAGCCTTCTTCTTGTTGGCAATCTTCATGATAATAATACCATCTGTCGGTGGTATTACATATTGATGAATGAACTCCTTATTACCATTATTATTTGTAAATATAATCTTGGACTTCTTGCTATAATCCTTATCAAACAAATCACCAAATATCTCTTGTTTTTTGGCAAAAGCTTCATCAGCGTTCATCTCAATTGGTAAGTCTCCAAAAAGATTAACTTTCTGGGCATGCTTCACTATTTTACTAAATTGATAGTTGTAAATTGCAAATGTGGACATAATTCAATGTGTTATTAAAAATTGAAACATTATTCTGGTAGGTTCATCTTGCTATCAACAAGTTCCATAAGTCGAACGGTTTCGGATAGAGCAAAGATCATTTGCTCATAGTGCTCTACGTCCTGGGGAGTGAGCGAGGCACCTTGTCGGTCCTTTAACCATTTTTGAGCAGGTTGATAACCACCGATATACAAATTCCATGCCAAGATAGGTACATGTGAGAAATATTGTTTTTCGTTGATATATACCCGTTCGCTTTCCTCCTCATATCTGAGCGCATTAATAACTCCATGTCCTTCTGCTGATGGAAAACCTACAGCCGAATCCCATTCCTCAATTCCCTCCATAAGATGCAATTTGCGTAGCTGCCCACCCAGTTTTACCAACTCATGATAGTTCTCTATCTGAGGATAAGGAATGCGTGGGAAATCTGATTTTAAATATTCTTGGTAACGTTGCCGATAGGATGGCGAATAGAGCACCGCATAGATATAATCGAATAGCTCTAATGGCTCCACTGACTCCCCAAGGCCTTTCTCTATTTTGTTGAGGACATCGGAAGAGAAATTGGGAACGCGTTTATCCTTTCCCAAATCGCTCTGGTATACATATAGTGGAAAGGTATAGCTGCACTCTTTTGTTTTATTTGAAACAGTACAGCTATCAATTATATATTTAGAAACACTTACGAGACTCCAATTGTCAGAAATACATTGCCTACATGTTAAAAGTGAATAATTGTCAGAATGGAGCAAATGCCTCTGAACGTCATATCGTGGACGAACAGCAAGCCCCCCAGCTCTACCAGTATAGTATATATATTTTATATCAAAGGGACGATAAAAATATGGAATAATTTTGGATGGACTTAATGAATCTCCTACATCATTTTTTGCCTTAATATATTTCCAATCGGAAGATTCTCTTAATCCATATTTGGATAAAAACGTATTTTTTTCCATATTAAGCAAGTCTGCTATTCTGTTATGAACATCAGATGTGGTAGAACATACCAAATAACTATCTTTACTTGTTACCATACCTACCGAATTGACAATAAATAAATCATTAATTGCGAATCCAGCTTCGTATTCTTCATAGAGACTATAATCTTTTGGAATGAAATAGTACATTGGTGTCTTAATTTCTACTTCTTGAAAATCCGTATCAGATAGATTATGTTGATCAAGGAACTCATATTTTTCATTTCTACGTCCCCATAAATCGGCGTAAAACACTTTACCTAAAGAGTTATTTATCTTCTGATTAGTTTTCACAAAAATATTAATACTTACCCCTTGCAATATATCAAATACGTTTTCATCTTTACTTCCATCAGGACACATTTCATGTCGATTACCATTACCATGAAGATTAATTGTATAAATTTTATCAAAAGTACGTAGTAGATTCCATCGCATCCCCCTAAAAGTAGGATTATCGAGGAATCCATGGGGATTAATAAATCCGATAACTCCTTTTTCGTTTCGCTCTATATAGTCTTGAGCCAAACGAATGAATTTCACATAGTCATCATTTAACCATTTAGGGTTGCGTTCTTGTAAGGTTGCATTGCCTCCGGGCTCTTTCTTATAGTCTAACATTTTGTCCATAATCCAAGTACCTTTATTCTGACTTTCACCAGAATAAGGCGGATTACCCACCATCACCATTACAGGGCGCTCCAATTTAACTGTGCTTGCCCTGCGTGCCTCCTCACTTAATGCCTTCAGGAAAAAAGAGCGAGAATCAAGAGTCCCTTCTTCCAGTGAATTCGTAAGGAACACATTAAAACGAGCGTCACTCATATGCTCGTAACCAGTATCTTGAAGTACCATATCAAGTTTAAGATGAGCAATGGCATAACTGGCCATAATGATTTCAAAACCATTTAGTCGAGGAATAAGGTCTTTCTCAACATATTCCTGCCAGATGCCAGCATTTTTCTTGGTAATTTCATCATGAATCGTATTGACTACCTCAGCCAAGAATGTACCTGTACCAGTGGCTGGGTCTAATATTTGTACACGATGAATCTGCTTTGTCACCCGTTTTAGGTTATCTTTATGCCTGCGGTCATAACCTTGCTCCACCGTTACTTCAAACGATTGTTTCGCGCTATCTGCAAGTCCACGGGTAATGCCAAATTCATTTCTCAACACTTCGTCTACAGCCCTAACGATATACCCCACCACAGGTTGGGGTGTATAGAATACTCCCATGTTTTTACGCTGCTCTGGGTCATAGAATTTCAGAAAATCCTCGTAGAAATGTATCAATGGGTCATTGTGCTGTTTGTTTGTGCGATATTGCTTCATCACCTTCTGCAAATCTGTCGCACCAAAAGTAGCTACTAAATCATCTACTATCCATGCTACTCGTTCGTCAAGGTCAATGCCTGCCACGGAATTGAAAAGATATCGTAAGAAAGGGTTTGACTTAGGGATAAGTCCTACAGCTTCCTGACGTGTGAAATTCTCAGGTGTCTTATCGTGCAAGCGGGCACCAAATAGCCCATAAGCAATAGTCTGAGCATACATATCAGCAAATTTTTCATGCTCGATATCGTGAATCAAGATCTCTCGGAAAGCCTCATACAAATCCCATAGTTGCTGGTTATCATAGGTGTCTTTTTCTTCATTAAGGGCTTGAGAAATGGCATATTTAAGGAGTCGAGCCTTTCCTGCCATAATTTCTGCGAGTTTCACTGCCGATGTTACGGGTTGTACCTTAGCTTCTGCAAAACGATGGATAGTTGAAATGAATTTTTCGGCATTTTCTTCTTTCAACCGATAGTGACCATTTCCAAACTCTCCCAAAACTATACGTTCCACCAGCTGCCCATTTTCATAGAAATGGAAGTCCAAATAATCAGAGAAAATTATATGACTAAGTGAAGCCTTATATCGGTCAAACTGTTCCTTGTTAACCGAGCGACCATCAAGATCATTATCCCCAACATCTTTTGTCTCAATAAAGAAAATAGGTTGTTTGTCTTTTCGGGCGATAATATAGTCAGGCTTACCACATTTTTGTCCTTTTGGCTCATTGATAACCGTGAGCTTAGGAAGCAAGGCGCATAGGAAATCTTCCAATGCCGAACGATAGCTATATTCGGTAGCACTTCCAGTTTGAAAAATCTGGTCTATCTTCTTGATATATTCTTTATAGGTCATGGCAAAGTGGATTGATTTTGTTCATAAACAAAGTTACAAAAAAATAAACATAACTAACATATTTTTGCCCTGTTTTTTTTGTGTGCTCAAAAAATTTTATCTCTCTATATTATTATTGCCGAAATTGATAGAACAAAGGGATTTTGTTACATTGTTACAAAATTACATTGTTACA
>DCJH01000041.1:0-210 GCA_002317385.1 Prevotella sp. UBA1705
GAAGCGGCCGGGCTTGTAGCCGCGAATCTTGGCTTCGGGCAGCCCCACGAAGAGAGCGCGTATGTCGGAGAACACGCCCGTGTAGGTGGCAGGGTTCGAGCGCGGCGTGCGCCCTATGGGGCTCTGGTCCACGTCGACCACCTTGTCGATGAGGTCGATGCCTTCTATTCGGTCGTAGGCCATGGGCTTCTTGAGCGAACGGTAGAAATG
>DCJH01000041.1:267-20216 GCA_002317385.1 Prevotella sp. UBA1705
AGCGTCGACTTGCCCGAGCCCGAGACGCCCGTCACCACGGTGAGCGTGCCCAGTGGGAACTCCACGTCTACGTTTTTCAGGTTGTTGCCGTGGGCACCGAAGAGCCTGATAGACTGCCCGGAGCCCTTGCGGCGGTGGTCGGGGATGTCGATGGAGCGCTGCCCGTTGAGGTATTGGGCCGTGATGGTCTGCGTCTGGAGCATCTGCTGGGGCGTGCCCTGGAACACCACCTCACCGCCCTTGCGGCCTGCTCGCGGCCCGATGTCGATGATCCAGTCGGCCGCCCGCATCATGTCCTCGTCGTGTTCCACCACGATCACGGTGTTGCCGAGGTCGCGCAGCTCCTTCAACGAGTTGATGAGCCGCTGGTTGTCGCGCTGGTGCAGACCGATGCTCGGCTCGTCGAGGATATAGAGAACGTTAACCAGTTGCGATCCGATTTGGGTGGCGAGACGTATGCGCTGACTCTCTCCGCCCGATAGACTGGCCGACTGTCGGTTGAGCGCCAGGTAGTCGAGGCCCACCTCCAAGAGGAAGTTTACGCGTGTGCGGAGCTCTTTCACAATCTCGTGGGCTATCTTCTTCTGCTGCGCGTCGAGGTGTTCCTCCACGTGGTCGAGCCAGTCTTTGAGGTCGGCCATGTCGAGATTAGACACCTCGGAGATATTCTTGTCCCACATCTTATACGACAGCGACTCGCGCTTGAGCCTCATGCCGTGGCACTCCGGGCACTCGGCGTCGGCCAGAAACTGCGCCGCCCACTTCTGGCTGGCGGTGGAATCGTCGGTCTCCATCACCGTGCGCAGGTACTTGACAACACCGTCGAACGCCACGAAATAGTCGCTCGACGTGTGCACCACCTCCTTGTCGATGCGCACATTCTCCAGCGAACCGTTCATGATTTCGTCGACGGCCTCCTGCGGGATGTCCTTGAACGGGGTCTTCAAATCACATTCATACTTCTTCAGGATGGCCTCAATCTGCCAGAATATCATCTGGTTCTTATATTTTCCAAGTGGCGCGATGGCTCCCTCGCGGATGCTCAGGCCCTGGTCGGGGGTCACTTTCTTCATGTCGATCTCACTCACGTAGCCCAGTCCCTTGCAGTGGGGGCAGGCGCCTTCGGGCGAGTTGAACGAGAAGATGTTGGGTGCCGGCTCGCCGTAGGAGATGCCCGTCACGGGGTCCATGAGCCTCTTGGAGAAGTTGCGAACCTCTCCCGAGTCCTTGTCCATGATCATAATGACACCGTCGCCCTGCTTCATGGCGGTCTGCACGCTGCGCTTAAGCCGCTCGTCGTCCTTGTCGTGCACCTTGAGTTTGTCTACAATCACCTCGATGTTGTGGTTCTTGTATCGGTCCACCTTCATGCCTCGGGCAATCTCTTTCACCTCGCCGTCCACACGGATATAGAGGTATCCCTTGCGCCTCATGCTGTCGAAGAGCTCGCGATAGTGGCCCTTGCGCTGGCGCACGAGTGGCGCGAGGATGTAGATGGGGCGCTCGGCATAGTCGGAGAGAATCATGCCGATGACCTGCTCTTCGGTGTATTTCACCATGCGCTCGCCGCTCATGTAGCTGTAGGCGGTGCCTGCGCGGGCGTAGAGCAGTCGCAGGTAGTCGTAGATCTCGGTGGTGGTGCCCACCGTGGAACGCGGATTCTTGTTGGTAGTCTTCTGTTCGATGCTGATCACGGGGCTGAGACCAGTGATCTTATCCACGTCGGGGCGCTCCATGTTACCCAGGAAATTGCGGGCGTAGGCAGAGAAAGTCTCGATGTATCGGCGCTGGCCTTCGGCAAAAATGGTATCGAATGCGAGCGACGACTTGCCCGAACCGGAGAGCCCGGTGATGACGGTGAGCGAGTTGCGCGGTATGCGCACGTCCACGTTCTTGAGGTTGTGCACGCGCGCTCCGAGCACATCGATCCACTCTTGACCGCGCAGCCTCTCCCCATCTCCTCCGATGGGAGAGGGAGCCGGCTGCGAATTGTCGGAGGGATTGAGTGGTTGTAATTCTATGTTGGAGGTGTTGTTATTCTGAGTTACAGAACTGTTATTCTGTTTTTTAACCTTAGAAGCCATATCTGTTTCGTTCTGTTGCTTTCTGGAATCATGTTGATATCCAGACTAATCTGCTTGAACCTTGTTCTTCAAAAAATCTCAAATTCTATTTTATCGCTATTCCGGGCATGGTCGTTCCCCTTCTTCAGAGGGGTTAGGGGAGGCTTGATTTCTCCGTGAATCCGCGCAGCAGGTTCACGTCGCGGCGTATGTTGAACTTGCGACCGTCGGCTCCTTTGGCCTTCACGAGCACATAGTAGACGCCCTGCGCCACGTCTTTGCCCTTGAATTTGCCATCCCATCCGCCTGCGGGGTCGGTCCAGGAGTAGAGCTTCTGGCCCCAGCGGTTGAAGATGGTCGCCTCGAATTCCACCAGACTCTGGTAGCCGCTCTTGGCCTTGTAGACGTCGTTGATGCCGTCGCCATTGGGCGAAAAGGCATTGGGCATCTCTAGTTTGCTCTCCGATATCGACACCGTGAGGGGCTCGCCATCGGTGGTCCAGTATTCGTTGGTGTAGTTCACCGAGTCGTTGCCCTGCGTGAACGTGGCCCAAAGCTCTATGAGATGTGTGCCCGCCTCGACGAAGGTGTAGCTCGTTTCCTCCTCATAGCGCAGCAGATAAGGTTTTTCGCGCGAGCCCTCCTTGTAGAAATGCCATTCGTAGTGGGCCGTCCAGCCGTCGGTGTTCTCGGCATTTGCCCTGAACGTTACGGTCAGCGGAGCCGACTCAGAGATATTGGTCTCGGTCTGTTCGTTGCCTTCGCTGTCGGTGTAGGTGGCCGAAGGAGCTATCGTGGGCACGCCCGTCTGCGCCCTGACCAGCACCGATGCCAGCAGCAGAAAGGCCATGGAAATGGAAAATCGGATATTCATTTCGCGTAAACTTAATTATGCAAAGATAACCATTTTCGGGTGAAAAAGTTTTCCTTTCGAGTTAAAAGATAATATCCCAATAGTTTTTTATGGGTTTATGGCGATGAGATTCAATAATTTTTGTATTTTTGCAATATCAACCCAAATACCGAAAGTCTGAGTAAATGAGAAAAGTTCTAAGATATTTCATGTTCGCCTTGCTGATAGGTTTCGCCTCCTCGACGCTGGCGCAAGTTAACAAATGGCGCGACATGTATAAGGTGAAGAAGAAAGATACCATCTTCGGCATAGCCAAACAATATGGTATTACCATTCCCGAACTGATGAATGCCAACCCCGAAATGAAGGTGGAGGGGTACGAGTTGAAGAAGGGCGACTTCGTGTTTATCCCTTTCCCCAGCACCACTCCGGCTGCCACCACGTCTCCGGCTCCTGCTGCAGCGCCCGCCGAGAAGGCCGCCAAGCAGCAGAAGAGCGTCAAGGTGGGGGTGATGCTGCCTCTCCACGATGTCGACGGTGACGGCCGACGCATGGTGGAATACTATCGCGGGTTCCTCATGGGATGCGACAGTCTGCGCGCCTCGGGTATCTCCACGGAGGTGAAAGCGTGGAATGTGAACATTGATGCAGATGTTGCCCAACTGCTGAAAGACCCCGCCGCTGCCCAGTGCGACGTGATCTTCGGTCCGCTCTACAGCCATCAGGTGCGCCCCATGGCCGAGTTTTGCAAGGCCCGCAACATCAAGCTGGTCATCCCGTTCTCTATCAACGGCGACGACGTGGCCAGCTATCAGCAGATTTTCCAGGTGTGGGAATCGCCAGACAAGCTCAACAACAGCGCCATCGACGCCTTCCTGCGCCAGTTTCCCAACGCCCACCCCGTGTTCATCGATTGTAATGACAAGGAGTCGAAGAAGGGCGTATTCACCTTTGCTCTCCGCAACAGGCTCACCAATAAGAATATAAACTACAGCATCACCAACATCACGAGCAGTGAGGAAGCGTTTGCCAAGGCCTTCAGCCGGACACAGCGCAACGTGGTGATTCTGAACACAGGGCGGTCGCCCGAGCTCACCATCGCACTGGCGAAGCTGGAGAGTCTGCAGAACAACATCCCCTCGCTGGCCCTCTCTCTCTTCGGCTACACCGAATGGTTGATGTACACCGGCCACAACCTTGACAAGTTTTTCCGTTTCGACACCTACATCCCCGCCTCGTTCTACTATAACGAAGTGGATGCGCGCACGCAGCGACTGGAGCAGAACTACAGCCGATGGTTCCGCCAAGACATGCAGTATGCCCTGCCCCGCTTTGCCATCACGGGCTACGATCACGCCCAGTTCTTCTTGCGTGGACTGAGCCAACATGGCAAGAATTTCAAGGGAACGCAGGGCCAGAGCAGCTATGTGCCCCTGCAGTCGCCGCTGGTTTTCAAGCAGGTGAGCAACGCGGGCATGCAAAACGAGTTCTTCCACCTCATCCATTACACCAAGGGTGAGCGCATCGAATCCATCGCCTACTAATCAATGAAGAAGGTATTTTTATCAGGATTGATGCTCTTTCTGCCCGCAATGACGTGGGCGCAGATAGGCGAGCACCGCAGCACGTTCTCCATCGGAGTGAATGGAGGCTACAACCTCAACACCATACGCTTCACGCCGAAGGTGGTGCAGAGCCAGAAAGGTGGACTCACCGGCGGATTCTCCATGCGCTACACGGTGGAGAAATACTTCTCGACCATTGCCTCGATCGCTGCCGAAGTGAACTATAGCCAGCTGGGATGGCAGGAGAAGATACAAGACATCAACAACCAGCCCGTCATCAACGCCACCACCGGTCTGCCTGAGGAATACAGCCGCACCATCAACTATGTGCAGGTGCCGCTATTTGCCCATCTGGCTTGGGGACGCGAGGAGCGGGGCGTGAACTTCTTTGTGAACGCCGGACCGCAGTTCGGATTCTATCTCGGCGAGTCGACTAAGACCAACTTCGACTGGGCGCAGCGCAACATGAGCGACCGTGCCAACACCATCGTGGCACAAGACACGATGAAGGTGGAAAACAAGTTCGACTACGGCATAGCCCTCGGCGTGGGCATGGAATACTCCCTTCCCAAGGTCGGCCACTTCCTCTTAGAGGGCCGATACTACTATGGACTGGGCAACATCTACGGCGACTCGAAGCGCGACTACTTCGGTTCGAGCAACTTCGGAACCATCACCGTGAAGCTCGCCTGGCTCGTAGACATCGCCCGATATGTAGCAAAGAAATAACCTGCCACGTTTTTTCTTAAATCCTTGGCTAACCCATAAAAAATCAAAAATCACTTAAACTAAAACACGTATGTTTGAAAATCAACCCAAAGGCCTATTTGCCTTGGCCCTCGCCAACACCGGCGAACGCTTCGGTTACTACACCATGCTTGCCATCTTCGTGCTCTTCCTCCAAGCCAACTTCGGCTGGGGCGAGGGTCTGGCCGGCACAGTCTACTCCACGTTCCTCATGCTCGTCTACTTCCTGCCTATCGTGGGCGGTGCCGTGGCCGACAAGATTGGATTCGGACGATGTGTCACCATCGGAATCCTCGTCATGTTTCTGGGCTACCTCACCATGGCCATCCCCGCCGGATCTGGTCCTGCCGCCGTGGCTATGATGGTGGCTGCGCTACTCATGATCAGCATCGGCACCAGCCTGTTCAAGGGTAACCTCCAGGTGATGGTGGGCAAACTCTACGACGACGAGCAGTATAAGGACCAGCGCGACTCGGGTTTCTCCATATTCTATATGGCCATCAACATCGGCGCCCTCTTTGCTCCCACCGCAGCCCTGAAGCTCATGGAATGGGCCAAGACATCGCTCGGTGCCAACGAGCAGACCGCCTACCACTATGCTTTCGGTGTGGCCTGCATCTCGCTGCTCATCTCCATCGCCATCTATTACGGCTTCCGCTGGACCTTCGCCCATGTGGATAACACTGCCAAGAAGGACAAGACCGCCGAGGTGAAGCAGGAGACGCTCCGCGAAGAGACACCCGAGGAGAAGGCCGATACCCGCAGCCGACTCGTGGCTCTGTTCCTCGTCTTCGCCGTGGTGATATTCTTCTGGATGGCCTTCCACCAGAACGGACTGACGCTTACCTACTTCGCCCGCGACTTCACGCAGACCAGCGCCACCAGCTGGACAGCCATGCTGTTCGACGTGACCAATATCGTGGCCGTCATTGCCATTATCTATGCCACCGTGGCCGCCTTCCAGAGCAAGACCGGCAAGGGCAAGGGCATTGCCGCTCTGGTGATTCTCGCCGCCATCGCATTCCTCATCTACAAGTATAGCGCCCTCATGGCCGAGGGTGGAACGGTGCAGCTCGACGCTCCCATCTTCCAGCAGTTCAACCCCGCTTTCGTGGTAGGCCTCACACCGTTGAGCATGTTGCTCTTCAGCTGGCTGGCCTCTCGCGGCAAGGAGCCCTCTGCTCCGCGCAAGATTGGCTATGGCATGCTTGTGGCCGGACTGGGTTTCGTGGTGATGATCATGGCCTCCATCGGTCTGAGCTACAACCTCACCGACGAGCAGCGCGTGTCTCCGATGTGGCTCGTATCTACCTATCTCATCCTCACCTTCGCCGAGCTCATGCTCTCTCCGATGGGCATCAGCTTCGTGTCTAAGGTAGCCCCGCAGAAATATCAGGGCGTGATGATGGGTTGCTGGTTTGGTGCAACGGCCATCGGCAACTTCCTCGTGCAGATTCCTGCCTACCTCTGGAAGGCCGTACCCTTGACCATGGTATGGGGCGTGCTCGTGGTGCTCTGCATCGCATCGTTCGTCTTTATCTTCTCGGTAATCAAGAAGTTGGAGAAGGTCTGCTAAGTCCTCTCCCACCTGTCTATATCGCATCTCATGGCCGGCGGGCGTCTGTCCCTTGGCCATGAGATGCTGTGCGTTTACGGGGGAGTATTCCTCCCCTCGGCCTTTAGGTACTAATCGCGAGACGATTAGTACCTTTTTTCATTGCTATTCCTACCTTATCGTCGCACGATTCCTACCTTATCTCACAGCCCTCTCATCCTGCTCCTATTTTGTATTCCCATTTGCATAGTAGGGACATGCCCCGTGCATGTCCGCAACCCGCTCGTTCCGTCCTCTCCATCCTGCTTCCATCCTCCTCTCTATCCTCCATTTTATCCTCTTATTTCCTACGGAGAAATTCATTCTGTCCACAGAACACACAAAAGACTCCAATCCAATTCTACCTATATTTGAATCCCCATCCCCTCGCTTAGCGAGGGGATGGGGACACAGACTATACCCAGTTAAACGTATCCGCTGCTGCCAGAAACACACGAATTGCCTGTTGAAGGAAATGCAAACTCAACCATAATCAATGGTCTACAACGACCTATCCCATGTGGATGTAGAACCGCCGCTCCCATCCCTTCTCCCTCTTGTTCCTCCCTCACCCCATGTAATGTCTGTGTCCTTGCGCCATCTGTGATGGCGCCTCGGTTCTTTTACGGCTGCAAGATGTTTGTGTTTTTCTGTGTCTTTAGTGGAAAACACAACCTTTTATCCACTGAAGACAATAATGTTTGAAAAGAAGTTCTCCAAAAGCTAAACCCTTATGCCATCATAAATGGCATAAGGAAGCAGAATCTTGACGGCAGATGCCCTGTGTTGGAACGGAGGTTTCCTCGAAACTCTGCCCTCCGGCGGTGCGGACATGCACGGGACAAGTCCCTACTAAGCCCTCGCTATTTCACGAGATTCTCCCAGTTTGCCCGCATATTACTCCCCTCCCTCCGGGGGAGGGGATGGGGGAGAGGCAGTGGGAAGTCATTGGATGGGCCTTTTCTTTTCATGCCAACGCAACTAACGTGAAAATATATAAAAAATGGTGTGTCATACACAATCCAAATGTATATCAACGTGAAAAAACTATTAAGAAACCCTAAAAATCATTCAAAGATTGTTGTTATTCCAATTAAATCCATATCTTTGCAACGTGTTTTTCATGGTATTAGATTATTAAGGTTAATTTTGAGGCCGGCATGCTCGTGAGAGTGTGCCGGTTTTTTAGATGTTTCACCCCCTAACACAAAATATTATGGCTAAAACAGAACTCTATTTCCTTATTGCCGTCTTCCTGATACTCACCGTCATCTTGGTATGGTTTGGTGCCAAGACTATTCTGGATATGCGCCGTCGGAACAATGAGCAACGGCATCACCGGAATAGCAGGAATCAGACGCTTTAGTGGCTCGCCGGCAACGTCGGGCCTGCGTGGCTCTCGGCTATGGCTATCCGAGATATTGCTTCAAGGTAGAGGCGTATTTGCTGAAACGAATCTTGCGCAGCGCCTTCTCGCGCACCTGGCGGATGCGTTCGCGCGTCATGCCCATGTTGTCGGCAATCTCCTCTAAGCTCTTCTCCATCTCGCCAATGCCAAACGACTCCTTGATGATCTTCTGCTCGCGCACGTTGAGCACCTCTTTGAGGAGTCCGTCGATAAACTGATTGCGCGATTCCTTGTCCAAGGAGCTGTCCGACTTCAGGTCGTTATCGTCCGACGAGAGCATGTCGGCCATCGAGCCCTCATCCTCGTTGCCCAGCGGCGCGTCGATGCTCGTGGCGTGGTTGCTGGCACACATGGCCGCAGAGATCTGCGATTCCTCCAGCCCGGTCATCGAGGCAAGCTCGTGTACCGATGGCCCGCGGCCGTTTTCCTGCAGAAACTGCTCTATGGCCTTGTTCACCTTGGCATAGACTCCCACCTGGTTGAGGGGCAGACGCACGATGCGACTCTTCACGGCCAGCGCCTCCATGATGCTTTGGCGAATCCACCACACGGCGTAGGAGATGAACTTGAAGCCTCGTGTCTCATCAAATTTCTCTGCTGCTTTCACGAGGCCCATGTTGCCCTCGTTGATGAGGTCGGTAAGCGTGATGCCCTGATGCTGGTATTGCTTAGCCACAGAAACCACAAAACGGAGGTTTCCGCTAACCAGTTTGTCGCGGGCGCGCTCACCTTCTTTGCCACCCTTGTGGATGGTTTGAGCCAACATAGCCTCCTCGTCGGGAGAGAGCATCGGGGCATGAGCAATCTCCGAGAGATAGCGGTCGAGAACCTCGCTGTTGCGACTGGTAATGTTTTTGGTGATTTTCAGCTGTCTCATTTCGCGTAGGTAATTTGGATGTTAGTTCATAAAGATATTAGACAAAATTACAAATAAATCTGTGATAACCAAAGGATATTGCTGAAAAAAGCACCTAATCGCATGAAAATCGTCAGTTGCACGGATAATTATCCAGACTTATTTTCGTTGCCTCAAAATAGTAGTTCCCTTTTCATAGGGTTTCTTCGCGCCAGAGAGTAGCTATTTTTGAACGAGGTTTTTTGCACTGTTAGTTGGTTGACTATTAGTGAGTTATATCTCTATTCTGGCCAGATAGTCCAAAAAATAGGCAAAAATTGGCCGTATATTTCTAAAGGTTGGCCAAATAATACATGACAATCCTGTTACAATTTGCTACCTTTGCCGTAGAAACAAAAAACAGCATACCATATAAAATTCCATTGAGGGAGAGAGTCAGAATATATACCACACAACTCATCCCGACTCGAATCAAAAAGAAAGAGCAGTAGGTTAGCAAAATAATCTGATACCAATATTAAATTTACGCCCCCTTTTTTCTCGTGCGAGAAGAAAGGGGGCGCTTTGTATGTGTGGCCGCACAACTGACACGGCACGGCCTCATGCTACCCAACCGGCCATGAAAAACACTGATTACAACATCTTTAACAGTTCTCCGCAAAGAAAAAACGGCTTGAAAAGTACAATGTTTCAAAATATTAGCTAACTTTGCCATTGGATGCGAACCACATCCTTGCTACTTAAGTCCAATATGAACATGAACTGTTAATATGAAAAACTTCGACGAACTGAAAAACCTACTTCGTGCGCAGAACATTTGCCGGCGTGTTGCCGTGGTGAGTCCGCGCGACCCCTCTACCATCGAAGCCGTGAAACGTGCTGCTGCCGATGGATTCATCGAACCCGTGATGATTGAAGACGACAACCTCCAGTCGGCTGCCGAACGAGCTGTAACCCTGGCCCAGAATGGTGAGGTAGATATGCTCATGAAGGGGCTCATCCCTTCGGAAGTGCTGCTCAAGGCCATCCTCCGCTACAACGGCGGACTGCTGCCTCAGGGTCGGTTGCTCACCCATGTGGGCTGTGCACAGATTCCGGGTCACAACCATCTGCTCATCTATACCGATGCGGCCGTCATCCCATTTCCCACGCAGGAGCAGCGCATCGACCAGGTGAAGTATGTCATCCAGCTCTGCCGCGCCCTGGGAATCGATGAACCCAAGGTGTCGCTCATCCATTGCAGCGAGGAGGTAGACGAGCGCCACTTCCCCTATACCGGCGGCTATCCCGAGATTGTGAAGATGGCGGAGCAGGGCGAGTTTGGCCCCTGCATCGTCGACGGACCGCTCGATGTGAAGACCTCGTGCTCGCCCGAGAGCATGAAACTCAAAGGCATCCCATCGCCCATTGCAGGTATGGCCAACGCGTTGGTGTTCCCCAATATCGAGGCCGGCAATGCCTTCCACAAGACCATCACGCTCTTTGCCCATGCCATCCTGTCGAGCATCCTCATGGGTCCCACGGTGCCTGTGGTGCTTCCGTCGAGAGCCGATTCGCCCGAAACCAAGTATCTCAGCCTGGCTCTGGCCTCTGCACTGGGCACGGGAAAGGTGTAAGGCCATAGCAACCCTATTCTATCTAACCCGCAAGCTACTGAACACATGAAAATATTAGTCATCAATCCAGGCTCCACGTCGACGAAGATTGCTGTCTACGAGGACCTCACGCCCATATTCACCAAGGTTCTTCACCACAGTAGGGAGGAGCTCAACCGCTTTCAGAACGTCAACGACCAGTATGAGTTTCGACGCAATCTGGTGCTGGAGGCGCTCCAGGAGAACAATATCACGATGGATTTCAACGCCATCGTGAGCCGTGGCGGACTCGGGAAACCCATTCCCGGCGGCGCCTATGCCATCAATGACCTGATGATCAAAGATAACTACGCCACACATCATCACCACGCTTGCAACCTCGGTTGCAAGATTGCGCTCGATATGTCGCGCTCCATTCCTGGCTGTCAGGCTATCACGGCCGACCCGGGTGTGGTAGACGAGCTCATGCCCATAGCACGCGTTACCGGACTGCCCGAGATGACTCGGGAGTGTTTCTGGCACGCCCTCAACCACAGGGCCGTGGGGCGAAGGTTTGCGCGGGAACACGGCAAGCGATACGAAGACATGAACCTCATCATCTGTCACCTTGGCGGAGGTGTGTCTATTGCGGCCCATGAGCATGGCAGGGCGGTAGACGTGAACAATGCCTTGGACGGCGAAGGTCCGTTCAGCACCGAGCGCACGGGCTCTCTGCCCAGCTCCACGCTGGTGCGCCTGTGCTTCAGCGGCAAGTACACGCAGGAGCAACTGCTGAAACTCATCACCGGCGAGGGCGGACTGTTTGCCTATCTCGGCACCAACGATCTGCGCGAGGTGATGAAGCTTGTGGACGAAGGCAACGAGCAAGCCCGGTTCCTGGTTGAGGCCATGGCCTTCAATATAGCCAAGGGCATCTGTGCTGAGAGCGCAGTGTTCAGTGGCCATGTAGATGCCATCATCCTCACTGGAGGCATGGCCCACAATGCCTGGCTCACCCAGCAACTCAAAGATCGGGTCTCCTTCATCGCTCCGCTCTACATCTATCCGGGCGAGGACGAGATGAAAGCTCTTGCCGAAGACGGTGTCGCCGTGCTCTCCGGCGAGATGGTGGCCCAGGAATACACCTGATGCCATCTGCCCCATGGTTCTCTCAAACCGCCGGCCAAGCGCCTCGGTCACATAGAGTGGGCGGGGAGAACAACCATATATATCGTATGAAGTATGGGATGGCGAGGCCTTGATGGTATCATGGGCTTGAGCGATCAGGCTGAAAACAAATGGATATAACGCAAGAAGGATTGGCAATGCCAATCCTTCTTGCGTTTTGTTTCTCCATTCTTTCTTCTTCCACGATAGAGAGGGAGAAGACAGAGGGAGTAATTATAGGAATCTGGAGAGCAGGTGGGCAAACCAGCCTTTGAACTTCTGGAAAGGCGTGCGCCACTGGTCCCACGACTGCTTGGTGAGGCGGAAGGAATCTTTTTTCTCGCTGTCGAAGAGGTCGTTGAGCTCTCGCGTGGTGCATTTGTCGAGGATTACGGCATTCTCCTCGTAGTCCCACGAGAGGCTTCGGGCATTGAGGTTGGCCGAGCCCACGGTGCAGATGCGCCCGTCTACCATGATGATCTTGGTGTGGTGGAAGCCCGGCCGATACATCCAGATGGTGCAGCCGTGCTTCATCAGCTTATGCGCGTTGTAGTAACCACAGTCGGGCGTGAGTGGGATGTCGCTGCGGATGGAAAGCATGATCTCCACTTTCACGCCGCGGTGCACCGCCCGATGCAGGGCCTTCTTGATGGCGTGGTTGAGCGTGAAATAGGGATTGATGATCTTGATGCTATCCTGAGCCATATTGATGGCGCCGACATAAAACTCCCGTATAATCTTGTTTGAGGTGCGAGGCTCACGGTTGATGATGCCCACCATCTTGCGCCCGGCACTCTGACAGGTGTCCGGCTTGAGGGCCTCGAAGTAGCTGTCGTCGCCCAGTCCGCGGTAGTATTGCGGGCCATGGAGGTTCTGTCCCGACACCTTGTTCCATGTTCGGATGAATATTCTCTGCAGCGTGTTGACCTCGGTGCCCTGTATGCGGCAGTGCATGTCGTGCCAGGAGCCCACCTGTTTGGTCCCCTTGATATAGTAGTCGGCCACGTTCATGCCTCCGGTGTAGGCTATCTTGCCGTCGATGACCACGATTTTGCGGTGGTCGCGGGCCCACACGTGGTTGACCCAAGGGAACCGTATGGGGTCGAACTCATAGATTTCGATGCCCCGTTCGCGTATGCTGCGGATGTGGCGGCGCTTCAGCGGACTGTTGTTGCTGGAGTTGCCGAAGGCGTCGTAGAGCGCGCGCACCTCCACTCCCTGCTTCACCTTCTCGGCCAGGAGGTCGAAAAGCAGGTTGGCTATGGAGTCGTTGCGGAAGTTGAAATACTCGAGATGCACCGAAGAGCGGGCCTGACGTATGGCCTGAAACATGTCGTCGAACTTCTCCTGACCATCCATGAGCAGGGTCACAGAGTTGTCATGAGAAAACGTCACGCCGCATTCTCTCAGATGGTTGGCCAGCAGCGAGTCGCTGGTCTGTGCCTCAGAGGCGAGGCTGAAGAGCAGTATATATAATAATGTGTATAGTCTTTGCAGTGGCTTCATTCTATGGATTGAGCAGCGTCGTGGCGTAACTGTCTACGATGCCTATGAGTTTCGACTCGTCGTTGCATACGAGCACAGAGTGTATTTTGTAGTGGTGCATGATGCGTTGAATCTCCGAGATCTTGGTGTTGGGCTCAACGGTCTTCGGATTGCGTGTCATGATGTCGGCCACAGTGCGGTCAAAAAACTCCGCCTGCCACCTTTCCATGGCACGACGAATATCGCCGTCGGTGATGATACCGATGACCCGCCGCTCGCTGTCGACCGACACGCCGAGGCCGAGCTTGCCTTTCGACACCTGTATGATGGCGTTGCCGAGGTGCATATCCTCCGCGATGATGGGCAGATCGTCGGTGCGCATCACGTCTTCGGCGGTGGTGAGCAGTCGCTTGCCGAGCTCGCCGCCCGGATGGAACTGCGCGAAGTCGCGAGGACGGAAGTCTCTCACCTGCATCAAGGCCACGGCGAGGGCGTCGCCCATGGCCAGCGCCGCGGTGGTCGAAGAGGTCGGCGCGAGATTCAGAGGGCAGGCCTCGTGGTCCACCCACACCTTGATGTGCACGGCACTATACTTGGCCAGCAGCGACTCCGGGTTGCGGCTCATGCCGATGATGGGCACGTGCATGTGGAGAAGGATGGGGATGAAGCGCAGTAACTCATCGGTCTGGCCCGAGTTGCTGATGGCCAGCACCACGTCGTCGGGCGTCATCACGCCCAGGTCGCCATGGTATGCGTCGAGCGGATTGATGAAAAAGGCCGGCGTTCCGGTCGAGGCGAGGGTGGCTGCAATCTTTGCGCCGATGTTTCCGCTCTTGCCAACGCCGGTCACAATCACCTTGCCGCGGCAGCGATAGATGAGCTCTACGGCGCGTTTGAAGTTTTCGTCGAGCTGGAGCGTGAGGTCCTGTATGGCCCTGGCCTCGTCGACGAGGCAGCGGCGGGCATAGTCTGTGGAGAGCGCGATGCGCTCCTCGGGTGTGGTTTGTGTCATAGCAGTTGTGTTATCAGGTCTTCAAGTTTATCGAGTTCGAGCATATTGGCTGCATCCGAAAGTCCTCGGTCGGGGTCGGGATGCACCTCGAAGAAATATCCGGTGGCACCGAAAGCCTTGGCCGCGAGGGCCATGGCGGGCACGAATTTACGGTCGCCGATGGTCTTGCCGTCGCCTGCCGATGGTCGCTGCACGCTGTGGGTGCAGTCCATGATGACCGTCGGCACAATCTCGCGCATATCGGCAATGTTGCGGAAGTCGACCACAAGATTGTTGTATCCGAAGCTGTTGCCGCGCTCGGTGAGCCACACTTCGGCTCCGCTCTCACGCGCTTTCTGCACCGGATAGACCATGTCGCGACCCGAAAGAAATTGCGCTTTCTTAATGTTCACCGTGCGCCCGGTCTTCGCCGCGGCCACCAGCAGGTCGGTCTGACGGCAGAGGAAGGCCGGAATCTGGAGCACGTCGCACACCTCGCCGGCAGCTTCGGCCTGCCACGACTCATGGATATCGGTGAGGATGCGCAGCCCATGCTTCTGCTTCACGTCGGCCAGCATCTGCAGTCCATGCTCTAATCCCGGTCCGCGGAAGGAGTGGAGGGAGGTGCGATTGGCCTTGTCGAACGATGCCTTGAAGATGATGTCGGTGCCCAGATGGGCATTGATCTCCACCAGTCGGCGGGCTACGGTGTCGAGCAACTCGGCCGACTCGATGACGCAGGGGCCGGCAATGATTACGGGGCGGGTGCCAGTGGATAGTATTTCTTTCATGTTGTTATGGTGTTGGGGGTGTCTCATCCTTGTTGCTTCTCGTTCCTGATGGCCTCCATGGCCTCCTCCACGGAGTCGGCATGAAGTTCAGGCTGAGGTTTGTCGGTCACGATATGGATGTCGCGTTGCGGGTAGGGAATCTCGATGTTGTGGTCGTTGAGCGCCTTGTAGACGGCCTCCATCACTTCGCTTCGGGCGTAGACCTGGCGCCGCGAGTCTACCCACGTAAGCACTTTGAAGTCGATAGAATTGTCGCCGAAGCCCGTAAACACCACGTTGATAAACTTGATGTAGTTGGGACGCTCCACGCTTTTCACAGCCTCGGCGATGATCTCCTTCACCTGAGCGGCATTGCAGCCATAGGCCACACCCACGGGAACCACATCCACCTCGTTGCCGTGGTTCTTCGTGAGGTTCTTATAGTTCTTGGTAAACAGCTGCGAATTCTGGAAGGCAATGATCGAACCGTCGTTGGCTTCGAGCATGGTCGACACATAGGAGAGGCTTTTCACCGTGCCGCGCATGCCGTCGATGGAGATGTAGTCGCCCACCTTGATGCGGCCGGCCATGAGCGAAATGCCGTAGTAGATGTTCTCCAGAATATCCTTCATGGCAAATCCGATACCGGTAGAGAGACCTGCCGAGATGGCCACGAGCCACGAATTGTTGATGTTGAAGATGTTCATCGAGATGAGAAGCCATACGCCCCACACGAACACCTGTATCACATTGCGCCACATGGCGATGCGGCTCACCACCGACTGACGGTCGGCATGGCGCCCCTCTTCCTCGGCCTTCTCCTGCTCGCTGAGCCAGAAATTGTATTGCAGGAGCTGGATAGAGGTATGGTTGAGGAAGGAGAAGAGGAAATAGAGCACTATCACTTCCACCACGCCATAGATGCTGAACGTGAAGTTCTTGGAGTCGATGAGCCTCATGTTGAATATGCGCCACGTGGTGTCGCTCAGGTTAAACACGTCGGCCGCCCAGTAGATGGCGAGAATCACCGACAGCGCTCCGAGGGTGGGCAGCACCACATTGTAGACCAATCGGAACAGCCACGTGCGCGTGATGGGTGTCTCCTCGTCGAAGAAGCGGCGCTTAGGCTCGTTGCCATAGTTCTTGAGCATCGACGAAATGCAGGTGATGGTGAGGATGCACGTGAGCTGCATAGTCCACCAGATGAGCATTTCGACGGCCAGAAGCGTATAGCCCACCATCGACGCCACGACGCTGCAGATGAACACCACCATCGAGATATAGGAGTAGAACACGTCGCTCTTGGGCAACCGGCGCTGGTAGCGGGCCATCATGTGCCACTGCCACAGGGCGCAGCCCACGAGTATCGGCGGGAACACGAGGTCTACGAGGTCGTTGGGAATCAATATGATGCGAAACGAGATGACCACCAGACAGATGGCCATGATGGGGATATAGATGCGGAATCCGCTCTTGATCTGATGACCTTCGAGACGGATGAGCAGCGAGAGGAGTATCACGCCAGTGAGCCAAGCATACTCCACGAGCAGGCTCGAAGCCATGATAATGAAGTTTTGGTTCATCGTCAGGCGGATGATTCCGAGGATAATGGCAAAGGTAATGACCGTTGCCGCAAGGATGATATAGGTGCGCTTGGCTTCGAAAGCCACCTTCGAGTCGCGTGTTTCCTTCTTATTCATCAACCATACAAACAGGAAGTCGAGCTTGTCGTGCTTCACCAGCCAGGTGAAGATAAACCCGATGAAGAAATAGTTGATGATGGCGGCGACGAGGCTTCCGAGCAGCAGCATGCCCAGAAAACCGATGATTACGCGCCCGTCCCAGTCGGACTCCACCTGGTGCAGTGGCCTGTATTTGTCGACCACCGTCTGCCGAGTCTCCCTCACCTCGCCGCCGAGGTTGCTCAGGATGGTGAAATAGCTGTCGCCGCCATTGCTGAATATGGAGTTCTGAATGTCGGTATAGCGCTTGTTGGCGTAGTCGTTGAGGCGCTTCAGTCGGGTCTCTGTGAAGGTGTACATCCTCACATACTGCTCCATCTGGGTGCGATTGTCCTTGAGCGTGCGGCGGATGTTCACCGCGAGGGTGAGCGCCACGTTGCGGTCTATCTTCGATTTCTCTGAGAGGCTGGCCGTGTACATCGTGCTCAGGTCGCTGATGAGGCTGTCGTAGCGGGCCACCTCGGTGTTGGCATTGTTGATGTAATGCTGAAACGGCGCGGCGTTGATTTTGAACTTTCGGTATTGCTCGGTGGCCTCGTGGCAGGCATAGGTGAGGTCGAACACGTTGCCGTTGCGCTGCGAATAGAGCATGAGCGCATTCTGCTGACTACGCTGCAGCACCGAAATGACCTGACTGGTCACCACCTGCTGCTGCTCTTTCATGAATCCGGTCTGCCGTTCGAGCTCGGCATGATAGTTTGTCAGCTCCTGGCGCAGGATGGCCAGGGTCTTGCTCAGGTCCTTCTCCTTGAGCACAGCATGTGAGGGAATGACCAGAAATAGGAGGAGTATCGTGAGGAATGCAAACTTCTTACTCATACCATTCGATTGATTTGTATGCAAAGGTATAAAAAGTTTGCCTTTTAAGTGCCTATGATTTTTGAAAAGTAAGCGTTGTTCTCCTTTTTTCACCTTCGTTCACTTGCAGAGGCCGCCCATCGGCCCCATGAGCCCCTCTCCATGCCCTGCTTCTGGCGTGGATAGGGGCTCGCCGTGGGGTAGGGCGGCCATGGTGTTGGCGAGTGCCGGCGGTCAGGCCGGAGCCGTGGTCTGCTCGTCGTCGGCCGGCGGTGTGGAGGCCCACGCGTCGGCTATCTCGTCGATGCCGATGCCTAAGAGGCGGGCCTGACGGAAGAACTCCGGCAGCTGACTTTTCATGAACGATTGCTTGCGCGCATACAGGATGCGGCGGCGGGCCTGCGGCGCGATGAAATAGCCGATGCCGCGCTTCTGATACACAATCTCGTCGCGCTGCAGCACCTCCATGGCCCTGAGCACGGTGTTATAGTTTATTTCGAACACGCCCGCCAGGTCGCGCACGCTCGGCACGCGGTCGTCGGCCGCATAGACTCCACGCAGCACATCGTCGCAGATCACGTCGACCACCTTTAGGAACAGCGCCTTGTCTTGGGTATATTTCATAGGTTGAGGAATCTGGATTGATCTATGATATTGCGACGGAGGAAGCAGTGGTAGGCCAGCGCTATGTGGACGATGATCATCTGGACAGCCCCCAGACAGAATAAGACGTGCATGGGATTGTCTGCAGTACTCATCAACGTCGCAGGGAAGAGCCACGTTATGGCGGCGCTGATGGCGAGGTAGACGATGCCTCCCATCGCCAGGTTGGCCTTGGCATTCATGCGGGTGAGCACGCCCATGAGGATGAACAGCGATCTCATCCAGACCCTGAGGATGATTTTGGAAGGGCCATTGAGCTGATCGAGAAAGCCAATATATTCGTAATTTTTGGCCGCAATGACGTGCGGGCAGAAGGCTCGGCCCAACCCGTAGGCCATCATGTCGCCCACGCCCATCATGAGAAAGGCCACAGCCACGTAGCCTCCCACCCAAACGAGTCGGGACCAGAATTTCTCCCGGGTCGATGCCGGAAGCAGGGCGTTGCGCTTCAGCCGAAAGAGGTCGAACATGGAGGTGCACTTGTAGAGGATATAGCCCGAGGTAACTACATAGAGTATAACAGCAAACCAGTAGGGTCCTACGATGAAACTCTCCACCTTTTGGGTTTGAGGATTATACATTCCATTGGCGTCCATCAGGAACATAATGGCTGCCAGGAGATGTATGGCGAGCCATGCAGCAATGGTCAGCATCACCTCCTTGCGCTCGTTCGCCCAGTAGAATTTGAACAGATTTTTCATGGCTTAATGTTTTTTGGCGTTGATAAATTGGAAGAAAAGCTCCAGGTCGAGCGGCGTCTCCTCGTCGTCCTCGCTACGCAAGGCCACCGTGCGCTCGCCGTCGAGTCCCTGCTCGCGATAGAGCGTTTCGCCTGCGGGGTGGCTGCCGAAGCTGTAGCGCGAGGTGATGGCCTCGGTCGATTGGTTGCAGAGCAGTCCGTCGTGGCCGAGGATGAGGATGTGGTCGAGCAGGGTTTCCACGTCGTGCACCTGATGGGTTGAGATGAGGATGAGGCGGTTGTTGCCCGCATGCGAGGCCACCACCTTGCGAAACTGCCGCTTCGACGGGATGTCGAGGCCGTTGGTGGGCTCGTCCATGAGCAGGATGGGCGTGTTCACGGCGAGTGCAAAACTCATGAGCACCTTCTTCTTGGTGCCCATCGACAGCTCCTTGAGGCGCATGTCGCCGGGCAGTTCAAACTCCCTCAGACAACTCTCCATCACCTCCGGCGAGTACGAGGGGTAGAACGGACGATACATTTCTACATACTCCTTGAGCGTCACTTCGGGCAGGTCGAAGTCTTCGGGCACGAGGAAAAGGCTGCTTAGCATCTTGCGACTCATGGCCTGCGTCTCCTCGCCGTCGATGGTCACTGTGCCGGCAGAGGGGCGCAGCAGTCCGCTGATGAGATAGAGTAGCGTCGACTTGCCCGTGGCATTCTTGCCGAGCAGTCCATAGATTCTGTTGGGCTTCAACTCCAGGTTGAAGTCGCGATACACCTCATGGCCTGAGCCGTGATAGCTGAAATTCACTGTCTTGAAACTGATCATATCTTAGGTTGTTTAGTGACTTAATGAACTATGACACTGCAAATGTAGGATAATTCCGCCTTCGATGCAACAGGATGGGGGAATATTTAACAAAGATTTAGATAAACGGCCTCTCCCCCTGTCATATCCATTCTCCCATACTTACCTCCACTGCCTCTCCCC
>DCJH01000041.1:20241-27075 GCA_002317385.1 Prevotella sp. UBA1705
CCTCTCCCCCTTGCCCCTCCCCCGTAGGGAGGGGAGTGGTATGCTTGGAGGTTGTTTTGGGGTAATCTGAGGGGAAGATGGGTGGACAGGTTCCGTGGAATCTGCGGGCCGCTGGGCGGCCCTCTGTGGAATCGCCATGTGCCGGAGGCTTCTGTTTCTTCCGCGTCATCCGTTGTTCAAAAAAGCGAGGCTGTGTTTCTGTGAAAAGTCTGTGCCTTCTGTGTGAGCTTCAAAGGGTGGCAGGATAACCAAATGGGTGCCCAAGCGTAGAAAGCACGGGCAGGGCGTAAAAACGAAACTATCCGCTGATTATCAAAGGTTTATGTAATAGGGAGTCTTCCGTGTGGAGATGCTACGGGGATTAATACCGAATCGTCTCGCGATTAGTACCTTTTCGCAGGTGGAATAGGTACTAAAGGCGAGACGATTACTACCTTATCGCGCGGCGGCTACAGCGGGTTGGCCATGTGGCCGGGGAGTCGCGGCGCGAAGGAGGGATGGCCTACAGGCCGCGAGCCTTGAGCAGCGACGCGGTGTTGGGCTCTTTGAGACCGGTGAAGTCGGTGAAACTCTGCATGAGGTCGCGGGTGTTTCCACGACTCAGAATCTTGTCGCGCATGGCCTGTCCCACCTCGGGATTCAGGGCTCCATGGGCTGCGAAATACTCGGCCACGTTGTCGGCGAGCACCTCTGTCCACAGGTAGCTGTAGTATCCGGCTGCATATCCGCCGCCAAACACATGGTTGAAATAGGAGGTGGAATAGCGTGGGGGAATCTGATGGTCGAGCAATCCTATCTGCTTCAGGGCGCTGGTCTCAAACTCGGCGGCCTTGTCGGCAGTAGGAACCTGGGCTGCGGGCAGCGAGTGCCAGGCCAGGTCGAGACAGGTGGCGGCCAGATTCTCACCCAGGGCGTAGGCCGACTGGAAGTTGATGGAGGTGAGCATCTTCTGCTTCAGGTCCTCGGGCATGGGCTGTCCGGTCTCGGTGTGACGGGCAAAATGGTTGAACACCTCGGGGATGGTGGCGAAAGACTCGTTGAACTGCGAGGGCAGCTCCACGAAATCGCGGGCCACAGCGGTGCCGCTCAGCGAGTTGTAGTAGCAGTTGGAGAGGATGCCGTGGAGGGCATGACCAAACTCATGGAACATGGTGGATACCTCGTCCCAGGTGAGCAGCGTGGGCTGGCCGGCGGGAGCCTGTGCCACATTGCACACGTTGTAGATCACAGGCAGCTGCTTGCGCTCGCGGCTCTGCTTGGCGAAGGAACTCATCCAGGCACCGCCGCGCTTGGTGGGGCGACGGAAATAGTCGGTGTAGAACAGGGCCAAATCCTTTCCGTCCTTGTCGATCACCTTGAACACCTTCATGGTCGGGTGGTAGGTGGGGACGTCGGTCAGCTCTTTGAACGTGAGACCGTAGGCTCTGTGGGCGGCGTAGAACACGCCGTTGATGAGCACGCTGTCTACATTGAAGTAGGGTTTCACGTCGTTCTCCGAGAAGTTATACTGCTCGGCCTTCATCTTTTCAGAGTAGTAGAAGCGGTCGTAAGGCTCGAGCTTGAAGTCGGGGCCCATGGTCTTCTGGGCATAAGCCTCTATGGCCTTGGTCTCGGCAGCGGCTTTCGGCGCATAGTTGGCGATGAGTTGCTTCAGGAAATCGTACACGCGCTCGGGCGTTTTGGCCATGGTGCGCTCCAGCGAGTAGCCGGCATAGGTCTTGAATCCCATGAGCTCGGCCTTCTCGGCACGCAGTTTGGCAATCTCTGCGGCGAGCGGATAGGTGTTGAACTTGTGCGACCCGTCGGCACGATGGATGGAGGCCTCGAACACGCGGCGGCGCAGGTCGCGGTTGTCGAGATGGGTGAGGATGGGCTGCTGGGTGGTGTTGATGATCACGATGGCATAGGGCGCCTTGCCGCCGCGGCTCTCGGCATCCTTCTTGCACTGGGCGATGTCTGCGTCGCTGAGCCCAGCGAGCTCGTCCTGGCTATCTACCCACACCACGGCATCGTTGGTGGCGTCGGGCAATCGGTTGCCCCACTCCTGCTGAAGGTCGGATATGCGCTTGTTGATCTGCTCCATGCGCGCCTTCTTGGCGGCTGGCAGCAAGGCTCCGGCATGGGTGAAATCCTTGTAGGTCTCCTCCAGGAGCTTCTTGTTCTCGCCCTTGAGCTTGGTGCGCTCGTGGTCGTAGACATACTTGATGCGCTGGAACAGCTTGGTGTTGAACGAGATGGAGTTTTCCAAATCGGTGAGCAGGGGCGTGATTTCCTTCTCTATCTGGGTAATCTCGGGTGTCTTGTCGGCACTGGCCAGGCCGTAGAACACGCTCGAAACGCGGTCGAGCGTCACTCCGCTGCGCTCCAGGGCGAGGATGGTGTTGGCAAAAGTGGGTCGCTGCTTGTTGGCCGTGATCTTGCGGATGTTCTCTCGCTGCTGACGGATGCCCTCTTTCAGGGCAGGCAGATAGTCGGCATTGGTGATACGGCTGAAGTCGGGCGCGCCAAAGACGAGGCCGCTGGACTGTAGCAATGGGTTGGTCGCGGGGGCCGGACCAGACAGCGTAGCTGCCGACGAAAGCATCACCGAGGATGCCATGGTGGCAGAAAGCAGGGTTCTCTTGAAAGTCTTGTTCATGTGTTTAATGTGATTGTTGATTGTTGATTTAAGGGTTACGGCAACCCGCAAGCATCGTGTTCCGCCGGGGTTGCGGAGGCAAGGCCAATGTCGATTCATGCTCAACGAGACCGACATCTGTGCAAAAATAGCTAAAATTACACGTTGCTCCAAGGAAAAATCCGAATTTTTATGCCACAATTTTCACATTATTATATTTAATCTTGGAGTGGAAAGCATGGGCAGTGGGGATGGATTGGCAAAAAGACAAACGGGAATTGGGAGTTGGAATCAGCATACTTTGGTAATTCTGCACCACAGAAACACACCCATAAAACAAATTCATATATCCATGAAAATCAATATTCTCACGATTTCTGCGCTGGGTGTGCTGCTCTCTGCCTGCACTTCTTTTGCCCACCAATAGATGTCCCGACTCACCATTCGGTTATCGTTTCCGCCTGCGCTGAGCGCCCTGGCAAAAAGGTGAAAGGCCGCGCAGCAACGATGGCTGGCGGCCTTTCGGGAGTTAAATACAGTTTTAAGGATTTTCATCACTTGGATGATGGAGATAAAAAAAGTGGCATGGCGACCTCCCATCGCGGTGATGGGGAGGGNNNGGAGGGCGCCATGCCGGAAGGGGGTGAGAGGGAATGGGGATTTACTTCATCGATTTGGCATTGCCCACGCAGCTGTTGGGCATCTGGATGTGGAGCATCTGGCAGATGGTGGGGGCGATGTCGGTGATGTAGGTGGGCTCGGAGGTCTCTCCGTGGGTCACGTGCCAGCCATAGAGCAGGAAGGGGATGTGGGCATCATAGGGGTTCCACTGCGCATGGGTGGTGCCGCGGTAGTCGGGCTTGTTGCTCACATTCTCCCATCCGGCGCGCGGAACATAGAAAAGGTCGCCGCTGCGCTTCTTGTTGTAGCCGTTGACGATACGCTCGCGGATGGGCTGGGGGATGGAGGTGGTGAGCGCGCGGTCGTAGTCGACCACGTAGAGTATGTTGTCCAGTTTCTCCATCTCGTCGATGACGGCCTGTTTCACCTCGGCGAGTGTCTTGCCGCTGCTGGCTATGAGGTCGTGGTTGAGATAGAGCAGTCCGGAGTTTTCGTTCTTGATGATCTTGCCGCTCATGCCGAGTTTCTGCCCCACGGCCTGGTTGATCTGGTCGAACTGCTTGGCAATCTCGAGTCCGCCGGCGGGCTGTTTCAGCGATTTGAGCACGTTGTGGTTGTGGGCTCCGCCGTGGTCGGCGGTGAGGAAGAGCAGGTAGTTGCCTGCGCCCACGCGGCGGTCGAGGGTCTTGATGAAGCTGGCCACCTGACGGTCGAGCTCCATGTAGACGTCGTGGTTCTCTTTTCCGCGTGCGCCGAAGGCGTGGGTGATGGCGTCGGTCGACGACACGCTGACGGCCAGCAGGTCGGTATATTCATCGTCGCCCAGGTCTTCGCCGTAGAGTGCGGCCTCGGCCATCTGGAAAGTCTTGGTCACTCCTTCGACCGATGTCTTGACATCGGTGCCGGGTTGGGTGGCTATCTTGTTGTTGATGCGGTTCACCCACTCGGGCAGCTGGCTCATATAATAGGTGGATGTGATGAAATGGCCGGCCGAAGTGTCCCACCAATAGGCGCCGTCGGCACCGTGTCCGGCGGGGAGAATGGCGGCACGGTCTTTCAGGGCCACGCCAATGACCTTGCTCTTGCCGTTGGAGGCAATCTTCATCTGGTCGCCGATGCCCGATGCGAGGAGGTTCCGGGGCGACATCTTGCCCTCGCGGCTGGTGGAGCCCACGCTCTGCACGGTGGTGTCTTCGCAGCAGTAGACCATGTGTCCGTCCTTCATGAAGCTGTTGGCGGCTATGCCGTGGAGGGCGGGAATGGAGCCGGTGTAGATGCTCGAATGGCCGATGGCGGTCACCGTGGGCACATAGTTGATCATCATGTTGTCGAAGCTGTATCCCTGAGAGAGCAGTCGGCGCAGTCCGTCGTCGCGATATTCTTTCTCATAATAATATAGGTAGTCCCAGCGCATCTGGTCTACCACGAGTCCCACCACGAGTTTGGGGCGCTGAGTTTCGGCCTGGCCTGGGAGGGCTAAAAGTGCTGTGAAAAGCAATAGGAGAATCTTTTTCATTGGAAACTTATTAGTGTTGATTGTCTTCATATCTGTTACAAAATTACGCATTTCTATGCGAACGGCAAACAAAATAGTGTGATAATGTGGTGTCAAAAGTGTTATTTTTTCTTGGGTCAGACGTCGTCGGGGGAGGGGTAGAGTGGTGTTTTGTGGCTGTCGGAAATGAGAGGATATGGAGAGGAATATACCATGTTTGGGGTATTTTTGGTGGAATGATTACAGATTTTCTATTGGAAATAGTTGCTGTAAGAAAATAAATTGCTACATTTGCAGCATCATCCGCAGGTTGTTGAGTCTACGCGCACTGGCGATGCCTGTGAAGGTGGAGAAAAATGATATAAGAGTTGAAGTGCGCCCAATAGAAAGATTGTAAGCAATGAGAAAGTTATTTTTGTTTTTTGCGCTGCTCACCGCTGTGGTGATGCAGGCTCAGACGGGTAAATGGAACAACGATAAGGCACACACCCGCATCGGTTTTGAGGTGAAGCATGCCGGCCTTTCGTTTGTGAGTGGTCGTTTCACTGATTTCGACATCAATGTGGACGCTGCCGGAAAGAACTACCTCGGAACTAAGGTCGACGTGACCATCCAGACCAAGAGCGTGAGCACGGGTGTGGAAGCCCGCGACAATCACCTGCGCACGGCCGACTTCTTCGAGGTGGATAACTATCCCACGATGACGTTCAAGAGCACCAAGTTTGTGGCTACATCGAAGAAAACCGGTAAGATCTATGGCAATCTGACCATCAAGGGCGTTACCAAGCCCATCGTGCTCAATGCCACGCTGATTGCCAAGATGGTGAGCCCCATGTCTAAAGTGATGACTGCCGGTTTCCGCCTGAGAGGCACCGTGAAGCGCTCCGACTATGGTCTCGGGCCCAAGTTCCTGCCCGCGATCATCGGCGACAACGTGAATCTGATTATCGACGCAGAGTTCTCGCCCGCACAATAAACGGCTGTGAGCCGACCGGATGGCGCGCCTTGGTCCGATGGGGGGAGGCCTGCTGCCGGAGAGCATCCCGCATGACTGCCCGAGTGGTCATGCGGGATGCTGCTTTCCGCGGCATCTGCTGGGCGGCGAATGCAATATCCGCGGCGCTGCGTCGTTATGTTGCTAAACGACATATCAAAGACTATGGACAAAGTATTTACCCGTTTTGGCGGCGACGAGGAGTCGCGACGCGACGAACTCATCAGGAGCATTGAGCACAGTGTGGAGCAGCTGTCGCTGGCCGAACTCGAAGCGCTCTACTACGATTTGGTGGCCAAAGACTACATCAGAAAGTAGCTCTGCAGGCGGATTCTCTGCCTCCGGCATACAAAAAAGCCTCACTTCCAGCATGTGGAAGTGGGGCTATATGGTTTTAATGGAGTGTCCTTCTGAGCCTGAGCCCAGCAGGACGATGCCTCGATTTACTTCTGCTTCAGCAGGTCGCGAATCTCAGAGAGCAACTTCTCTTCTGCAGAGGGCTCTGGTGTGGGCTCCGGAGCAGCGGGCTCTTCCTCCTTCTTCTTGTTGAGGCTGTTCATGCCTTTGATCATCAGGAAGATACAGAATGCGATGATCAGGAAGTCGATGATGTTCTGGATGAATACACCATACTTCACCTCGGCGTCGCCAACCTTCACTGCCAGCGTTGAGAAGTCGAGACCACCAGTAATTACACCGATAAGCGGCATGAGGATGTTGTCAACCAATGAACTAACGATCTTGCCGAATGCACCACCAATGATTACACCGACAGCCATGTCCATCACGTTGCCTTTCATGGCAAATTCCTTAAACTCTTTAATAAAACTACTCATAATGTTGATATTTGTTATTAGAAATCTTATGATTTGATATGTCGAGTTTACACTCTATGGCACATACAAACCAATTTAATGATATAGAGCAAGAACTCTCTTTGTTTTTAAAATATTTAATACTCTTATCGACTGCAAAATTAGAAAATAATTTGTAACTTTGCAATCGAAACAAGAAAAAATTACAAAAAAGTTAGTTTTAACTCTTTAATAATAACAAAGTAAAATGACAAAAGTAGCTATTAATGGTTTCGGTCGTATCGGCCGTCTC
>DCJH01000002.1:0-72511 GCA_002317385.1 Prevotella sp. UBA1705
AAGAGAGATGGGTAGTCGCACTACCATCACTACTATATGCATCAAAAAATAAAACAAGGAATACCATTCCTTGCAAACCTACTCCTCTACAAAAGTAGATTTCTCATAAACCTAATATTAAAAACCAAATGAAACAATTAATAAACAAACGACTTTTAGCAGCCCTATCACTTGCGAGTTGTATGTCATTGTCATCTTATGCAGTAAAGGTGACATTCAAGATGCACAACGTTACAGTGATGCAGGCCATGTCACAATTGAAAAAGAATACGGGATACTCATTCGTATTTTGTGCCAACAGTGTTGATATTACCAAGAAAATAAGTGTCTCTGGTCGCAATGTAGAACTATCAGAAGTTGTTGACCAAATATTAAAAGGTCAAAATGTATCCTATCAAATTGACGGAAAACAAATCATTGTTTCGCCGGAAAAAACTGTAATCCCCACGGAAAAAAGGGCTGTGTCACCCCAACAGGGCACCAAGATGATTAAAGGAAAGATTGTAGACGTTAATGGGGAAGCTATTATTGGTGCAAGCGTTAAGGTGAAAGGAACGACCATAGGAACTATATCTGACTTCGATGGGAACTTCTCTCTCGATGTACCTACAAACTCTACCCTCGAAGTCTCGTATATAGGATTTTCCTCTCAGGATATTGCAGTTAGTGGCCGAAAGTCTTTTGACATAACACTTCTCGAAGACAACAAGGTGCTTAATGAGGTGGTAGTAATCGGATATGGCACCCAACGCAAGGGCGACGTCACCTCTTCAGTTGGTAGTGTAAAGAGTGAAAACTTTACCCTTGGAGCTGTCAACGACGCCGGTCAACTTGTCCAAGGTAAGATTGCTGGACTGGCTATTACAAATCCCAGTGGCAACCCTGTGGGACGAACTGAGGTCTCATTGCGAGGTAATACTACTATTCTCGGTGCTTCAACCAATCCATTGATACTGGTTGATGGTATTCCTGGCGACTTTAACACGGTTGCCCCAGAAGATATTGAGAGTATTGATGTTCTCAAAGATGGCTCTGCCGCAGCCATATATGGCTCGCGAGGTACCAACGGTGTAGTGATGATTACCACTAAGAAAGCTAAGGGAACCAATATTAATGAGGTGCAATACAGCGGTTACGTGGCCATGACCAACATCGTGAAAAGACCTAATTTCTGCACAGCAGCCGATTATAGGCAGCAAATAGCAGACGGCCTACGTGATGCTTCATGGGATCTTGGCAGCAACACCAACTGGATAGACCAGATGCTTCGTACAGGAGTAAGCCACGTGCACAACGTTTCTTTCAAAGGTGGAACATCCCAGACAAACTATATCTTCAACCTGAACTACAGAGGTTTACAGGGTATCTTCCATAAGTCAGACAAGCAAGAATTCCAAGGAAGAGCCGAGGTGAACCACTCAATGTTTGATGATAAACTGCGTTTCAACTTCCAATTGCTGGCCAATCGCAGTGGCTACACCTCAACAACTGATGGAGGAAGCTTTGACACCTACAGTTGGCGGCAGGCCATGATTCACAATCCAACAGAACCAATCAAAAATGAAGATGGTACTTGGAGAGAAAATACTGGTATCTTTAATTATGATAATCCATTGGCACGACTATATGAATCTGATGGCCAACAAGATATGCAACAAATTCGAGCAAGTAGTAATATTTCGTTCAACCCCATCAGAGAACTCACGCTCAACGCCCTTCTCTCTTATGATCGCATATCTCAGACCGGTGGTTACTATGAGACCAAACAGCATATTTCTAATGTACGTGATGGACGAAACGGCTATGCAACAACCGGCAGTGCCAATACAACAACCAAACTGCTGGAACTTACCGCCCAGTTCCACAAGAATTTTGGAGCACATACCGTGCAGGCTCTGTTAGGCTATAGTTATCAAGGAGGCAACTACAACAACCAGTATGAGCGAAACTATAACTTCCCAACAGACCAGTTCACATGGCACAATATAGGTGTCGGACAGGCTTTAAAGGAAGGAAAAGGGACAGAATATAGCTACTGGCTTGATACGAATCTGATTGGCTTCTTCGGTCGATTGAACTACAACTACAAGGATAGATACCTTGTTATGGCAAGTCTTCGTCATGAAGCAGCAAGTCAATTAGCAGGCACCGAGCATCCTTGGGGTAACTTCCCCTCACTTTCATTGGGTTGGCGTATCACAGAAGAGGGATTCATGAAGAACCAGAGTCTCTTCAATGACATGAAACTTCGCGCCGGATATGGTGTCACAGGTTCGCAGCCCAGTGAATCATTCCTTGGACGCTCTCTACTTGGATATGGCAGCTATTATCTCTACGATGGTAAGTGGATACGTGCACTTCAGCCTACACAGAATGCCAACAACAAACTGAAATGGGAAGAGAAACATGAATATGACGTCGGTCTCGACTTCAGTATGCTTGACTATCGCCTCAATGTAAGTATCGATTGGTATTTCCGTCTTATTAAGGGACTACTCTATGACTATACAGTTCCTTCTCCGCCCAACCTCTACACCACCACTCGTGCCAATGTAGGCGAAATGAGCAACCATGGACTTGAGTTGATGGTAAATGCCATTCCTGTACAGACCAAGGACTTCAAGTGGAACTCTACCATAACCTTTTCTACCAATAGCAATAAGCTTAGAAGTTTATCCAATGACCTTTATCAGGCATCGTCAGACTACTTTATGACAGGCTGGATAGAGGAACCTGTTAAGACTGAATCACATATTGTACGCATCGGACACCGCGTAGGAGATATTTATGGATTCCAGGTGGTTGACGTAGATGACCAAGGTAAATGGATTTACAGTGACAAGGACGGCAATCTGGTAGGCTACGACGAGTTTACCCACTCATTTGAGGATAAGAAAGTGATTGGTAACGGCGTTCCTAAATGGTATCTTGGATTCAACAACCAGATACAATATAAGCGCTGGGACTTAGCAATCAATATGCGTGGAGCCTTCGGATTCCAGATTATCAACGGACTTCGTATGTTTTATGAGAACCGTAGTCGTCAAGACTGGAACCGCTTACGCTCAGCCTATGACAAGGTGTTCGGGAAAGTTATTCTCAATCCCCTTTGCTCCGAAGAGTTCAATAGCTACTATGTAGAGAATGGAGATTACTGGAAAATAGACAATATTACCATCGGCTACAACTTTGGCAAGCTCGGCAAATATGTCAAAGCCATGCGACTATATGCCACCGTCAATAATGCCATCACTATTTCTGGCTACAAGGGCATAGATCCTGAGGTAACGACCGGAGGATTGAATCCTGGTTATGATAACCGTGACATCTATCCCCATACACGTGCCTTCACATTTGGCATGAACGTTACATTCTAATTAAGAGTATAAAAATCTCATCATTATGAAATCGAAATTATTATATATCAGCATATTGGGAGCAACCTTATTATCGGGTTTAGCATCCTGCACACAACTTGAGGACACCAACTACAATAGTATCGTAGCCGATGGATTTGTACCAACAGATGAGGATGTGGCGTCACTCCTGGCTTCCGGCTATGTATCCTGGAGAAAGACATTACTACTTTGGAATGGCGTAGCTCGAGCTCAAATGATTAGTACCGACGAAGATGTCTTACCAGCCCGCCCCAATGGATGGGTAGATGGTGGAGTCTATAAACGTATGCATCAGCATAAGTGGACCAGCGAAGATGATATTCCACTACAGTCGTGGGTGCGTACCTACGATGGCATTAACACTTGTAACCGGGTGCTATATCAGATTGAATCTGGCCAAATCAAGTTGGGTGACAGAGAACAAGCCATCGTTTCGGAATTGAAGGTATTACGTGCTTCATATTACTACATACTCGATGACCTCTTTGGCAATGTACCAATAGTGACAAAATTTGATGTTCCAGAAGGCTATCTTCCCGAACAGCACAGCCGCCAGGAAGTATACGAATTCATCATCAAGGAGCTCACAGAAAATATCCCCAACCTCTCAGAGGAGGTTACAAGCGAATATTATGGCCGTTTCAACAAGTGGGCTGCTTATGCCCTACTGGCCAAGATGTATATCAATTCGGAAGTTTTTTCAAATGGGACTCACCACGATTTTGATAAATGTATATCAGCCTGCGACGAAATCATGAAGTCCGGCAAATATGAGCTTGAGGGTGTCCGAAAGAATGTATTTGCAACAAAGAATGAAGGTTCCAAAGAGATTATCTTTGCCCTCCCGTTTGATGAGACCTATGTAGACGATTGGAATGCTTTTGATTTTCACATGTACTCTTTGCAGCCGGAAAACCAAGCTACATATAATTTTCAGGCAACTCCTTGGGGTGGCGTATGTGCCGTGCCGCAGTATATCGACACTTTCGACCCTGATGACAAGCGGCTTACCGATGACTTCATATCGGGAACACAGTTTTCCGCTAATGGAGATACTCTGAAATGTACCATGGGCAATCTTGTAGGTAAACCTCTCACGTATGTCAATAAGGTGAACAGCATTGACGGATCAGAGGAGAATCAGGGATTCAGGTGGGGCAAATTTGAGTATGCACAGGGCATAACCAACCGACTAAGCAATGATTTTCCACTACTACGATATGCTGACATCTTTCTGATGAAAGCAGAAGCTTTGCTACGAACTGGTAAAGCCGACGAGGCTGCCAAGCTTGTCACGGCAGTGAGACTACGCAACTTTGCCTCACATCCAGATAAAGCGACAGTGACCGGGCAGCAACTCTTGGGTAATACCTGCTACGACTACGGACGTCGCGATAATACCTCGACCAGCCATCAGGAAATCAGCATCAAATATGGTAGAATGCTCGACGAACTCGGCTGGGAGTTTTCTCAAGAAGGTCGCAGACGCCAGGATATGGTTAGGTTTGGGGCTTTCTCTACCTGTGCATGGTTTTCTCACGACCCAAGCACTGATTCCCGCAACCTGTATCCCATCCCAAACAAGGAACTATTAGCTAACGGGAACTTGAAACAGAATCCGGGATACTAACGTATCAAACGTTCTATTAAGCTCATCCAAGACCATTCTCTAACAGAGGATGTCTTGGATGAACACAATATGAAAAATCTCAAAGATTGATTATGCAATGAAACCGAAACTCACCTTATTACTTATTCTGATGCTCAGCATCTGGAGTTTGAACATCCAAGCAAAGTCTGTGAAATGTGGAGATAGTCGACAAATCGGCGATCAAACCTTCTTGATACAGTTTTATTCCCCCACCATCGTGCGGGTCAGGGTGAGCGCTCCCCAAGTGAAGCTCATGGAAAAGAAAAGCTACTCCGTCATCATGAAAGCTGGTGAAGGTCTCAGCAAAGACATCTATACCAAGGAACATAATGGGCAACTCACTCTCAGTTCGGATGCTATCAGTGTAATTCTCAACACCCAATCGGGCAACATCACATTTGCCAGCCATGCTGGCCAATCCCTGTTACAGGCGACTACCACCACAGCAACACCCTGCACCCATGCCGTTGACAAAGGCAAATATAAGGTATCGCAGACTTTCCATTTGGACTCCGATGAGGCTATATACGGGCTCGGACAACTTCGTGACACTGCCATGAACCAGCGCGGTCGTCACGTGGAGATATGGAACCATAATACCTATATATCAATCCCCTACTTCACCAGTGAGAAAGGCTACGGCCTCTACTGGGACAACGCTGGTCGAACCACATTTGATGACAGTGCCACAGCTACTACATTTACCAGTGAGGTAGCCCCATACGTGGACTATTATTTCCTCTATCGTGATGGCACACAGGACGGAGTAATAGCCTCGATACGCCAACTTACTGGACAAGCCACAATGTTTCCACTCTGGTCAATGGGCTTTTGGCAGTGTCGAGAACGCTACAAAACAAGCGATGAACTGGCCGATGTGCTCGACAAATATCGCCAACTACACATTCCCCTCGATGGCATCGTACAAGACTGGCAATACTGGGGCTGCGACTCCAACTGGAATGCAATGCGCTTCATGAACCCTTACTACATCAATAAGGTAGGCGACTCAAGCTGGGCTAAATACCTCCCAAAAGATATGCGTAATCTACCCACACAGCAGCAACCTCGCCTCAAAAGTCCAGAAGAGATGGTAAGCTACGTGCACAACAACCACGCCCACCTCATGATTACCATTTGGGCCAACTTTGGGCCATGGACTGAGCAATATCAAAAGCTCAAAGCCATAGGTGCATTATATCCTTTTGATACATGGCCAAGGAATCAAGGGGTGATGCCATATGACCCATTTAACCCCAAAGCTCGAGACATCTACTGGCAATATCTCACTAATCTCTATGGCATGGGGTTGGATGCTTGGTGGACAGACTCTACTGAACCCGACCATTTTGAGAAACCAGGCGACGACGATCATATGACAGCAGATGGGTCTTGGCGCAGCGTAAAAAATGCTTTTCCATTGGTACACAACAAAGGTATATACGAGCATCAGCGTGCCACGAAAGGTAATATGAAACGCTCTCTACAGATGACGCGGAGCGGCTCATTCGGAATACAGCACTACGGGACGTTCTCGTGGAGCGGAGACATCGTGGCAAGCTGGAACGAAATGAAGAATCAGGTACCCTCAGGACTCAATTATACACTCTGTGGCATACCTTTTTGGAACACTGACCTTGGCGGATTCTTCTATTGGGAATTTGAGCAAGAGCCCACAAATCCAGCCATGCTTGAACTGCAAACACGCTGGATGCAATGGGGTACTTTCATGCCTTTGATGCGCAACCACTGCTCTTCACCGATGGTGAGTGAGCTCTACCGATTCGGCAAAGAAGGCGACTGGGCCTACGATGCTATGAAGAGCGCCATCCAGCTACGCTATCGCCTGCTACCCTACATCTACAGTACGGCAGGCGACTGCGTGCTCAACAATGGTAGCATGATGCGTGCTTTAGTGATGGATTTCAAGCAAGACCGCCATGCCTCACGCCTCAATGACGAGTATATGTTTGGTCGTTGCTTGCTGGTGAAGCCCATCACTGAGCCGATGTATACCTGGAAAGACCAGCAAAAGCGTGGACACGAAATTTATCCTGACGTGAAACGCGCTGCCGCACCTGTAGAGACTTATCTACCCCATGGCACGAAATGGTATGATTTCTGGACTAACGAATGCCTTGATGGCGGACAGACGATAAAACGCCCATGCCCCATCGACATCATGCCCGTCTACGTGAAAGCCGGCACCGTGATGCCCTTTGGTCCCGCCGTGCAGTACAGCAACGAGAAGCCATGGGATGAACTCGAAATCAGGGTATATCCAGGAGCAGATGGTACCTTCACGCTCTATGAGGACGAGGGCGACAACTATAACTATGAGAAGAATGCTTATTCGCTTATCCGATTCTCCTATGACGAACAAAAACACCGTCTGACTATTGCAGCGCGAAAGGGAAAGTTCAAGGGAATGCTCAACAACCGACGTTTCCATGTGATATTTGTCGACAAGCAGAGTGATCGCGGCGACCAACCTATGACGGGCAAAAAAATAGTAGAATACAATGGTAAGCAAGTTGTTGTGGAACTATAAGCAACCCTAAATACCAGACCTCACTCAGGGGATGAATCGTTATGCAACTACGGTTCATCCCCTTTTCTTATCTTACAAGTTATCAAAATGTGTCAGAAAATATCTGAAAAAACATGACTCTCGATACTAACCATTCTGCATTTTACCTGCTGCAAATTGAGATTCGCCACTTTCGTATGTAGCTACAAAACTGCGATCTTACACCTATCTCTCACATTCTTTACTGCAATTACGGCTTTATCTTCATGCAAAAAAGTAGTAATCCTCACGAAATAAAGACTTAATTGCATGGAGAAAAAGCCCTTATCGTAACCTCATAAAGTAGTAAACGTCAGATTCTAAAGTGTAAAAAAATTACAAAATACTGACTGATAACATTTTCCACCAGCGCCATTTTTCGCATATTTCCCACCGAATGATTTTGATTTTAGAATACGCGACGTATGCGAAGGCATTGTTCAAATATTTTCATCAACTATTTTTCTATCATACACAGCGGGGAACAGCAGGGGGCGAATGGCCATAGACCACCATCGGGCAGGCCTGAACGGAGATGCCGCTGAATCGGGGCGGACGCCCACAGGCATGGAGATTTCGACAGAATAAACCTCCGCTCATGCTTCCATGATTGGGAATTTATCCTTATATTTGCAAGTAGAAACCATAAATTGCAACAGGAAAGATGGACTATGTAATCATTGTGGCCGGCGGCAAGGGGCTGCGCATGGGCGGCGAACTGCCCAAGCAGTTTCTGCCCGTAGGCGGCAAGCCGGTGCTGATGCGCACCATCGAGCGCTTCCACGAATATGACGCGACGCTGGGAATCATCCTCGTTTTGCCCGTGGACCAGCAGGACTATTGGCGACAAATCTGTGAACAGTATGCGTTTGCGGTGCCTCATGTGGTGGCCAACGGCGGCGCCACGCGCTTCGAATCGTCGAAGAGCGGACTGGCGGCGATACCCGCCGATGCCGAGGGACTGGTGGCTATCCACGACGGCGTGCGCCCGTTTGTCTCCACAGAGGTTATCGGCCGTTGCTTCGACGCGGCGCGCGAGGACTTCGCCGCCATCCCGGTGATGCCGGTCACAGAGACGCTTCGCTATGTGGACAGGGGCCACGGCAACAACGTGATGCGCGACCACTTCCGCACAGTACAGACTCCCCAGGTGTTCGACATCGCCTTGGCGCGTCAGGCTTTCAACCAGCCCGACCGCGAATCCTTTACCGACGATGCCTCCGTCATCGAGAGTCTCGGCTGCCAAGTGACGATGGTTGAGGGCAATCGGGAGAACATCAAGCTGACGACGCCGTTTGATTTGAAAATTGCGGAGGTCCTGTTGGCAGAGCCTTCAGCAAACATCGGCTGAGCGTTGGAAAACAAAAGGACATAGTTTTTTGACATAATGACAAAAGAATCGGGACTTTCGGCCCATGACATAAGAAACGCCAGCGTTTCACAATGACAGGCCGATTACACCGAATAATGGTTTCAGCGACCATCAGGCATATCTATATGTCATTATGAAACGCTGGCGTTTCTTATGTCATGGGGCCTCTGAAAATGAGCTTTTGTCATTTTGAAAAGATGCTTTGTCATTATGTTATAACACCCCAAAGTCAGTAACCCACCATATGATGAATACTCTTCTCGATCAGGACATCATGTATCTTTCGGGCGTGGGCCCACAGAAGAAAGAGATATTGAGCTCGCAGCTCAATATCAGGACATGGCGCGACCTGCTCGAATACTATCCCTACAAATATGTAGACCGCACCAAAATCTATGCCATCGACGAGCTGCGGGGCGACATGCCCTTCGTGCAGGTGAAGGGCAAGATACTCAGTTTCGAGGAGTTCAGCATGGGCGCACGCAAGAAACGCATCGTGGGCCACTTCACAGATGGGCGGGGTGTGATAGACCTCGTGTGGTTTCATGGGGCACAATACATCTACAAGTCGTACAAGATAGGTGAGGAATATATCGTCTTCGGCAAGCCCACCGTGTTCCAAGGACGCTATCAGTTTGCCCATCCAGAGATGGAACGGGCCGCCGATGTGAAGATAGAGGACATGGGAATGCAACCTTACTATGTCACCACGGAGAAGATGAAGGACCGAGGAATGCAGTCGAGGGCGGTGGAAAAACTCACTAAAGCACTCGTCACAAGGATTCCAGAGGGCGCAATTCAAGAATCGCTGCTACCAAGCATCATATCCCGATTACACCTGATATCTCGCGAAGAAGCATACCGAAAAATACACTATCCCCAAACATTAGATGATGTACAGCGTGCGCAGGTGCGTCTGAAGTTCGAAGAACTCTTCTATGTGCAGCTCAATATCCTGCGCTATGCCTCCGAGCACAGGCAGAAATACCGGGGCTATATCTTCACCAAGATAGGTCCGATATTCAACGATTTCTTCAGCCATCAGCTACCCTTCGAACTCACTGGAGCACAGAAACGGGTGATGCACGAGATAAGAGACGACATGCTTTCGGGCCATCAGATGAACCGGTTGCTGCAGGGCGACGTGGGCTCGGGCAAGACCTTGGTGGCCCTGCTCACCATGCTCATCGCCATAGACAATGGTTTCCAGGCGTGCATCATGGCGCCTACGGAGATTCTTGCGGAGCAGCACTTGGACACGATACGTGAGTTTCTGGGCGACATGCCGCTGCGCGTGGAACTCCTTACGGGCATCGTCAAGGGCAAACGGCGACGCGAGGTGCTGGAGGGTTTGGCCGATGGATCGGTTGATATCCTCGTGGGCACGCACGCCGTGATAGAAGATACGGTGCAGTTCAAGCGGCTCGGCGTGGCCGTAGTCGATGAGCAGCATCGGTTTGGCGTAGCCCAGCGCGCCCGCCTCTGGGCCAAGAGCGAGAATCCGCCCCACATTCTCGTGATGACCGCCACGCCCATTCCCCGAACGCTGGCCATGACCATCTATGGCGACCTCGACGTGAGCGTCATCGACGAACTGCCTCCCGGTCGCAAGCCCATCATGACCATACACAAGTATGACAACCAGACCACCACATTATATAATGGTATACGTCAGCAGATCCGCGAGGGTCGGCAGGTGTATATCGTATTCCCGCTCATCGAAGAGAGTGAGAAGATTGACCTGAAAAACCTCGAAGACGGTTACCAGAGCCTCTGCGAGATATTCCCGGAATTCCGTCTGAGCAAGGTGCATGGGCGCATGAAGTCGAAGGAGAAGGAGGCCGAGATGCAGAAGTTCGTGTCGGGCGAGACCCAGATTTTAGTGGCCACGACGGTCATCGAAGTGGGCGTCAATGTGCCCAATGCGTCGGTGATGGTCATCTTAGAGGCCCAACGGTTCGGCCTTTCGCAGCTCCACCAGCTACGCGGACGTGTGGGGCGCGGTGCCGACCAGAGCTATTGCATCCTCGTCACGGGCTATGAGCTCGCCACGGAGACCCGCAAGCGCATCGACATCATGTGCGAGACCAACGACGGTTTCCGCATTGCCGAGGCCGACCTGAAGCTTCGCGGCCCCGGCGATTTGGAGGGAACGGCCCAGAGCGGCATGGCTTTCGACCTGAAAATTGCAGATATTGCACGCGACGGACAGCTGGTTCAGATGGCCCGCGACGAGGCACAGCGCATCATAGAAGCTGACCCACAATGCAACAAACTGGAGTATTCTATGCTCTGGAACCACCTGAAAGAACTCCGAAAAACCAATATCAATTGGTCGGCCATCAGCTGATCATCCACCCTAATCTGCCCCATTCACATTTTCTAAGTACCCATTTTTCAGCAAAACCTGGGGAAATATATAAAGAATAAAGTCCTTAATCCCAATAAACAGGGTAGTTTTGGGAAGAAAAAGAGGTGTTATTTGTATTTATTCCATTACTGAAATAAAATTTAAGGAAATGTTAAGCACAGCGCCGTTTCTATCGGATTGTGTTAAAATTGGAACTTTTTTTGGTGTGTTTCGAACAAAAAGTGCAGTTTTTTTATTATCTTTGTGAGGTCTTTTTGAAATTAGATGAGTTCTCGTTTCGCACTCTCTTTTTGCCAAAGGGGTAAACCTTCTCCCCGGAAAGACTTAAACCTAAGATATAAATTAGTATTTATGACTTTTACGAAGACTGTTAAAACTCTCACCATATCCCTACTGTTCGCATTGGCGGCAGAGCCGGTTGCAGGTCAAGATCTGCTGGCTCGCCAGGCTCCCGTAGACCGCAGAGCCAAGAAACTTGATTCGATTGAAATCAAGAATATTGTCGCCAAGGAAAACCTTCAGTCGCCTGCAGCTCAACTTTATGGCGATGAATGGGACAACAGATACGCTCACCGCACCACCGAGCTGCCCGATTCCTTCCTCGTAAACCTTCGTCATTTCTGCATGCCTACGCCCAGCCGCGTTGTAACGAGCAACTTCGGCAGTCGTTGGGGACGCTCCCACAAGGGTCTTGACATTAAAGTTTACATTGGCGATACTATCCGCGCAGCCTTCTCTGGCAAGGTGCGCATCGTGAGATATGAGGGTGGCGGCTATGGCAACTATGTGGTGATTCGTCACCCCAACGGCTTGGAGACCATCTACGGACACCTTTCCAAGCAGCTCGTGACAGAGAATGAGACAGTGCGTGCAGGCGAGCCCATCGGACTCGGAGGTAACACAGGCCGAAGCACCGGCTCGCATCTCCACTTCGAGACACGCCTCTGCGGTGTGGCATTGAACCCTGCCCTCTTCTTCGATTTCCGCAATCAGGACGTCGTTGCAGACCAGGTGCTGTTCCGCAGAGACTCTTACGACCGCGAGTCTAACATCGCAACCCGCGAGCGTGGCAAGATTGGAAACGGCGGATATACCCGCGATCAGATCTACGGAGAGGTGGGACACAGCGACGACGACGCACCAGTTGAGGTAAGACAGGCCGCCAACCAGCCTGAGCGCGTGTACTACAAGGTGACCAAGGGCGATACGCTTGAGTCTATTGCACAGAGATGTGGCGTGACCGTCGAGAAGCTCTGCAGCCTGAACGGATTCCGCAAGAACCAGCGAGTACGCCCCGGACAGATTATCCGCTACGTCTAAAACAGCTATCAGCACCCGCTGCTGAGACGCATACAAGGCCGACAACCAAGGCCCAAAAGCAACGCCCGACTGAACGATTGTTCAGTCGGGCGTTGTTCGTTTGGTATCTTTTTCAGCAAGAAGCAGACGCTCTGCTGGAAGCATGGTCGCCTGAAACTATTTCTTTAGCACTGCCCTGACCACAAACCAGAGGTGCATGGCCACCGTGGACAAGAGTCCATAGTGGTGCGACATGACGCGGAAGCGCTCCAAGAGCGATGCCCGATGGTTCTTGACGGTCATGCCGCCGTCGAGGTAATTGACCAGCACCTCACCCACATTCTTCAGCACCAGCCCCTGCTTCTCGGCCGCCTTCATCACCCGGATGCACCAGTCCACATCGGCCGAGTAGCGATAGCGCAGGTCGTAGAGGTTCTCGCGAGCCAAATCTGTGCGTGCATAGAACGACTGATGACACACCAGCATGCCCTCGCGGAAGGAGCGCCAGCTGAGCGTCTTGGGCGGGCGGAGCCTACGATGACGCAGGAAATTGCCCTCATCGTTCACGATATCGGCATCGCCGTAGAGCACTCCGGGCAGTGTTTCGCCGTCGGCAAAGCCCACCGCCACATGCTCCAGCGTCTCCGACGAGGGGAAAACGTCGCCGGCATTGAGAAAGATGAGATAGTCGCCCGTGGCCTTGCGTATGCCCTTGTTCATCGCATCGTAGAGCCCGCCGTCGCGTTCCGACACCACCACCACCTGATGACCGCTGTCGGCCTCAGCGCATTTCTGCTGATAATCGCGTGCCAGCGCCATCGTCGCATCCTGGGAAAGTCCGTCGAGAATGAGGTGTTCCACATTGGGATAGGTCTGCTCATACACGCTGTCGAGCGTGCGCTGCAACTCGTGTTCGGCATTAAACGTGCAGGTAATGATACTGAATGTGATCATAGGGCGTAGTTCTTAAAGGCCATGGCCTGGTTGTAAACCTCGATGTATCTCATGGCCACGCTCTGCTGCGAATAGTGGGTCACCACCTTCTGCACGGCCCGACGGCTCAGACTCTCGTAGTCGGCCTCGTCCAGAATCCAGTGCAATCCGCGCGCCAGGTCGGCCGAATCGCGGTAGGATGCCACATATCCATTCTTCTGATGGTCTATCATTTCAGGTATTCCGCCCACCTTGAAGCCGATGCAAGGCACCCCGCACGCCATTGCCTCCATGATGGTATTGGGCAGGTTTTCGGACAAGGAGGGCAGCACAAAAAGGTCGGAAGCATTATACACCTCCACGATTTTCCGCTCGTCGTTGACATATCCGAGCGGATAGACGGGCATGTCAAACTGCCCCTCAAACTCCTCGGCGTGACCGCCCAGAAGCACCACGCCCGTGTTCTTCCGCATCTCGGGATGCTGGCCCACCAGCGTGTGGCAAGCCTCGATGAGGTAGTCCATGCCCTTGTTCACATTGGTGATGCGCTGCGCCACAAACAAGATGAGCCGCTTGTCCGCAGGCAATCCCAGTGCCTGACGGGCCTCAGCCTTGCTGTGCTGACAAAAGATGGAGGTGTTGATAGGGTTGGGAATATCGGTCACAATATGCTTATCGACCAGTCCACTGGCTTTCGCCTCGGCGGCAAGCCATCGGCTACAGGCCACAAACGAGATGTCGCTGATCTTATAAATCCTGCTTTTCTGCTCCCACACCTTATAAGATAGGTCGCGATCGCCGCCCTTATGGGGCAGGTATTTGCAGTTGGAGCAATGGCTCTTAAACCGGTTGCAGCCCAGCGAGAGGTGGCAGATGCCCGACACAGGCCACAGATCGTGCATGGTCCAGACCACCGGTTTGCCACTCTTGAGAATCTTGCGGATGCTCCCCAGCGACAGCATGCCCTGATTGATCCACGCCAAATGCACGATGTCGGCCTTCTTAAACTCGGGCAACATGGTGATGTCGGTCCCGGCATTAGCCACGTCGAGTTCAAAGAGATGATGCTTAGAGAAGTGGAGCCGGGAGAAGATGGTGAGGCGTTCCCATAGGAAATTCATGCGCTGTCTCCACGGTCGGGGCAGCTCCACCACATTGATGTTGTCGGTTTCCTTATGGGTCACCAGCATTTTCGCCTTGACCCCATTGTTGTTCAGGGCCTCCATCAACCTGAAAGTGGCCACGGCGGCCCCTCCGGTCTTCTCACTTGTATTCACTAAGAGCACTCTCATGGTCGAAATCTTTATAGAGCAAAGGTAATAAAACTAAATGAAAAGCAATTCCATGAGGCCTGAATAATTGCCTGCGCAACGCCAAATTTGTCGCACGCAAGCCTTCCCTCGCTTCATCGCTAATAGGCGGAGAAATGCGCTAACTTACTGATGTGCTCGCACACACGGTTTGATTTAGGTCAAGAAAAAAGCGTTTTTTCAACCTTATCAGGGTCAAAGTGTTGTGGCATCAGGATATTCCGCCTATCTTTGCATTGTCAAAAGGTTAATAGATTGTTTAGGTTAGTAGTAATAGATTTAGGTTTTTAGTTATTAGGTTTAAGGTAGATTTGATAGATTGTTTAACGGATGACAATGGAAACCGTGAGGCTTTCATTTGATTTGAAAAGGATTTTTAGTTAAACATAAGCTATACGCTGAAGCTCGATGATGAGTTCCAGCGTATTTTTTTTGGTGCTGTTTTCGGGGAGGAGGTGTGGAGTGGCTGGGTACATTCGCCTGCTGCCTGGGGAATGCTGGGTATTCTTTGCGCAATTTTTATCCCTTATCTGTAGTGAAAAAACGAGTGCTTGGTAGGGACATGCCCCGTGCATGTCCGTACTACCGAATGGCTAAAGCGACTCGAAGACGCTGATATCGCCCGAAAGATTCCCATCATTCGTTGCGCCAGCCTCTGTGTTCTCTGTGCCCTCTGTGTGCGAAAATATCCACCCTCAACAAGAAACTCCTCGAAGGAACAGACTCCCATTCGGCGGTGCGGACATGGACGGGGCATGTCCCTACCAAGCGTCCGTTACTCCTCCCCACCTTAACTCTGTCAACTTTATTCTGAAAATTCCGTGTCGAAAATATCTCCGAAATAGAAGTTCAAATCGTGGTCAAAGAGGCTTACCTGCCTCAACGGAGCGCAAAGAAATACAACTTGAAGACGGAATAAAGCCCTAACCGCCCTTCAGAATACCCTTTTCGCACCCTCAAACCCACCTTTTCGCCCCACCATCAGGCCTTTATCGCACGACGATTAGATAGAGATGGCGAGACGATTAGTACCTTATCGCCAAGTGGTTTTTGTCAAATAATCACAAGATACTGACTATCAGCAAGTTTAAAACCGCCCATTTTGCCCCTTATTCCCCACTCCTCTCTTTTTGTTTTAGAATACGCGAGTCTCAGAAGCGGTACTGTCAATTGTTTTCAAGGGGATGAGATGGGCGGAGAAAGAGACTCATCAGGTCATAGCAGAAGGGGGGATCACCCCTGACAGGAGGGTACGAAAGAAGGAGATTCTCGAGCAAAACAAGCCCGACAATCTCCTTCTTTTGTCGTTTGGAAATATCCTTGCGAGGAGCTATTGAAGCCCCGTAGCGCGCCCAATAGACTATTTCTCGATGAGGCAGACGGCGTAGGCGGCGATGCCTTCCTCACGGCCCACAAAGCCCATACGCTCAGATGTGGTGGCCTTGATGCTGATTTGGTCCTCATCGCAGCCCATCACCTCGGCCAGACAAGCCTTCATCGCCGGGATGTGGGGATTGAGTTTGGGATGCTCGGCGCACACCGTAGCGTCAATGTTGCCCAGATGGTAGCCCTTGGTGGCAATGAGTTCGATGGTCTTGCGCAGGATAATCTTACTATCCATGTTGAGCGTTTCGTCGCTCGTGTCGGGGAAATGATAGCCTATGTCGCGCATGTTGGCCGCCCCAAGCAGGGCGTCGCAAATGGCGTGTATCAGCACATCTGCATCGCTGTGACCCAGCAATCCCACCGTGTGCTCTATCTTGATTCCTCCTAAATACAGGTCGCGGCCCTCCACCAAACGGTGTACGTCGTAACCCATTCCTATTCGTGTTGGCATGAAATTAATATTTTTAAGTTGTTTTGGAGGAGTTAAAGGAGTTAAAGAAGTTATCGCTTCGCTCGGAAGTTAAAGACAAATGTCTGTTGGTTGATATACTTCCTACGGTACTATTGTCTTTTAACTCCATTAACTTCCTTAACTTCTTTAACTCCAAGCAAGCTCCGCTTGCCCTATCTCTTGAACAAATCCTTGATACCATCCATATCGAAACTCAGGGTGAAGCGGAGCGTCTGGTCGAGCGGATTGCTCTTGGCCGTGGCAATGACATAGCCTGCATCGAGCGAGAAGACGCTCATCTTGAAGCCTGCACCCACCGTGAAGTATTTGCGGTTGCCCTTGTTGGCTGCCTCGTTGTGGTAGCCGGCGCGCAGCGAGAACTGGTCGTGATAGGTGTATTCCGCACCTACACTCCACTGGATTTCCTGCATTTCCTCCTTGAATCCGCCCGGAGCGTCGCCGAAACTCTTAAACATTCCGCTAATCGAAGATATGTCATAATACTTCTTCTGCACATAGTCGGTGTAGTCGTTGTACTTGTCTTTGTCAGGCGCCTCGTTGTACTGGGCCTCCGACGGATAGGTGGGCACCAGCAGTTTGTTGGCGTCTGCCGCGATGGTGAAGCGGTTGTACTCGTCCATCGGAATCATCAACGACGCACCCAATCGCAGGTTTGTAGGGATAAACTCGCTGTTGTCGTCGCCTCCGAAGTTAATCTTACTACCTATGTTTGAGACGTTGAGACCCAGTCCCAACTGGCATTCGCGCTCGCCGATATTCAGGTAATTCTGATAGTAGGCAGAGATATCGGCTGCAAAAGCCGACCCTGGGGAGGTGTCGTTGGTATAGTCGTAGGTCAGGTCGGAGTAGATCCAGCGCACGGCTGCGGCTATGGAGAACTTCTCGCTGAGCATCAACGAGTAGGCCACATCGAGCGACATCTCGTAGGGATTGATGGTCAGGGCATCACTTGCACTAATGTCTGAGCTGGTCATCACCTCGCCGAGCGAGAAATATCTCAACGAACCGGACACGGCGCTATAGTCGCCTATGCGATAATATCCGGCCAGATAGGCCAGGTCCATGTCGTTAACCAGCTGGCGAAGCCATGGCGTATAGTTGAGCGCCACGCCCGCACGGCTGATAGTGAAGGGATATTTGGCGGGGTTCCAATACTGCGAAACCACGTCGGGGTCGGTGGCCGCGCCCACGTCGCCCATACCGGCCGCACGCGCATCGGGTGCTATGGTCTGTGAGGTAACCGAGGCATTGACCGGGTTAAACATATTCTGCTTATCCTGAGCCGATACGCCAATCGTTGCCAGCAGCGCCACGACAGCTGCTCCTATTCTTGAGATTGTATTCATCTTCTGTATTAATTTCTTCTGAATAAACGCCTTGCAGAGCCTAAATATTGCTTATCACAATCAATTTCTTGGCCTTGGACGCCTCCACGCTGCCATCAGACGCCACCCTGACGCGGTAGAGATAGACGCCCGTCTGGAGTCGTGCGCCATTGTCGGTGGTCAGGTTCCAGTCTACGGTGTAGGCCCCGTTGGTCGACACTCCGCTCTCGCTGTGGGTCCAAAGCAGGCGCCCGCTTGTGTCGAAAACGTCGATGGTGACATCCATCTGACTACCGCCCATGTCGTGATTCACAATAAATGTGGTGGCTGTGGAGGCCGGATTGGTCGACACATCCACGCTGTAGATGGTGGGAGAAAGACTCTTCACCACCGTGAAGTCGAGCTGGGCAGTCGACGGATTGTTCCTCACGTCCCAGGCACGGAATAGCAATGTGTGGTGCCCGGGCTCGAGAGCGGGAATGCTGTAGTAGGTAGACCCACTGGTGTAGGTGCCGAAATCGTATTGGAAATTGTCGTTCAGCGTGTAGGTCTTGGTGGGGTCGCCATCGATAATGAGCTGCAAATCGTGTCCGATTCCGTTGCCGGTGACGTTAATTCCGTCGTCATCCTTGAGCTGTGCAACGAAGTATGGCGTGATGTTCACCATGCCGCCATTCTGAAATTCGGGCGTGTTGAGGTAGCAATAAATCTTCGGTCCCACCGAGTCGGTGGCCGTTTCGCTCGACCCTCCCACCATGAAGTTGCCATTATAGCCATTCACCAGCTGAGTGTGGTCGGCGCTGACGGCAAAGATATTCATCAGTCCCGCAGCGTCGGCATAGTTGATATCCATCGGCACAGCGAACGAAAAGCTGAACCTTCCGGCCCTCACGCTGTCGCTACCATTATATAATGTATTGGTGCGGTCGTAGAAAGTGAAGGGCGATTCGGCCTCTGCGCTGGCATTCATCTTACATGTTATGAGCTGCTTCGAGTCGCGAACCACCGCCGTCATCACCCCTCTCCAGTCGGCTGCACCCTCGATATGTCCGGCCACGCGGGCCACACTGCCGGCATGAAGCGTAACCGTTTGCCCACTCGATAGGGCCACGCCGTTGATGGAATCGACCACCACCTGCTGCCTGGGAAGATTCAACGGCAGGGCGGGGTCACCGAGCAGGGAGTATTGCAGTTTGTTGGTGGTGAGGTCAGAGCGGTTGGTTATCATGAGATTCTTGGCCAGACGCTGCGCCTCGCCCATAGTGACAGGCTTGCCGTTGGCATCGCGGCTGAGCACGAAGCGCAGGTAAGCCATGTTGATGAGCTTATTATAATTGGAATAAACCGTACGTGTCGTGCCGAAGAAGGCCACCGCCCCGCCGGTGGGATTGAGCACAGCGGTCTCGCCGATGGTCGGTTCTACGCCGTCGAAAGCCATGATATCACACGACGCCGTGATCCACAACGGCAGGTTCTTATTACTGAACGACTCGAAGTCGGATAGCTTGAGCACGGCCTCATGGGATATTTGGTCGGCGCGTCCGTGGCCTCCATAGTCCATCACAAGGGCTCCGGCAGCCTGCTGTTGCTTGATGAGGGCAGCCACTTCGGGATAAGCATGCCCGGTGGAAGAGGTCTCCTCGTTGTAGGCATCCCACATCACCTTCTTCACTTGCAGGCCTGGATAGCGGGTGGCAATGTCCTCGGCGGCGATGTTTATGTCGCGCATGTGGATGTTGCTGTTACCGTCATCGCCCATAAACATGACCGTATTCTGCCATGCCCCGGCGTTGGCGTTCTTGCTATAATTCAGTGTTTTGTCGACCATCACCTTGGCCTCATCCTCCGTTGTCACCGGGAAACGGCCCACGGCAAGGTCCAGTTTGTCGACCGACAAGGGGTTGGAGCCCTCCCAATCGTCCAATAAGCCGAAGAAACCATCGTCTACATAGCAGGTGATCTCGTTGAAAGAGTTCTCGCTTTCGAAACAGAGCAGGTAGTCGTCGGGACTGAGTGAGCGACACTCGGAGGTGAGCATGCGGTTGTCCCACACGCAATCGCCCATGAGAAGCAGGTAGCGCGGCATGTCCTTCTCGGTCTCAGCGCGGTCGTAGAGCATCTTGAGGTAGCGGCGATAGGCATTGGCATCGGGCGTGCCACTGGAGAATTCGTTGTAGAGTTCGTCGGCGGGGACGATGCGCACACGCAGCGAATCGTGGGCCGTGTGGTAGTCGGCAAGGCGCTGGGCCTGCGCCAGGAACTTCTGAGAAGTAGGGATGATGATCACCATATCGGCCTGCGCGTCGGCGTGATGGTCCTGATTGGTGACATTGTAGACATATTCCGGCGATGCGATAGCCCCCGTGAGGCTTGGCGCTGGGGTACGGAAGCCCCATTCCACCTGTACATAATCGAGGCGCACCGGCCCGCCCGACACGCATCGAATCTGTACCGTATCGCCGGCCTTGAAATTCTCCGCGCCATAGATTCCGGTAGCGTCGCTACCCTTGTCGTACTCTCCCAGGCTGATATTGAGCGTGCCCACGGCCTTGCCTTTCATCCAGACCTGCACCTGACTGGCCGCTCCGGCCGACACCTTGACGGTGATGTGCTGGGCGGCGGAGGTGTTGCGGCTGCTCACAATCACATTTTTTGTATGCCCCTGGGCAATGGCCTCACTGTCGAAAAGGTTCCTTCCGCCGTGATACCAGCTATAGGCATCGGTCTCGTAGAGAGAGTAATAGTCGTTGGACGAGGGATAGAACGACTGCAGAAACGCCGTGGAATCGACCATTGCGGGGGCGCCGTCGTCCTGCGTGAGGAAGTAGTAGCCATAGTCGGAATAGGGATTCCGGATGCGCTGGTCGCCGGTGACATACTGCCAGTTCACCGTTCCGCGACCGTAGAACAGCCGTTTGCCATCGACCATGCAGGTGGGCACCTCTTTCAAATCGTCGTAGTTGATCAAATCGTTGGGTATCAACCGCTCGTTTTGCAAGTAGCCGCCATAGCCATAGAGCTTCACTTTCGAGAGGTCGGTGAAGCCGGCTTTGCGGATAAGGGCATCGGTGAGCTGGTAGACACCCGACGCTGGCACGCGGATTTTAGCCCATTGGCCCGAAGCGAGCACAGAGTGAGCAGCATAGCGCGACGACGCGGTGGTGGCTCGAGTGAGGGCGGCAGCCCGGCGAATAGAGCGGCTCGCAGCCTTGGAATCGACCCTGAGCATGAAGCTCACGAGTATCTGATAGCGCCCATCACGGTAGACCAGCGGACAGAATCCCACCTGCAGGGCACCGCGCTTGCGCTCATAGACAATATCCTGCGACACCACAGGAAGCTCCGGCAACGGCTCTGCGGAGAGCTTGCGATAGTTGGCAAGGTCGGCGGCGGTCATGTCGATGAACTCCGGATAGAGTATGGTGGCGGTGTAGACAGAGTCTTGGAAGTCGCCGTCTAAGGGCACGGCATAGCCGAAATGGGGCAACACGGTATCCACCCTGACCTCGTCTGACGTCAGGTTGAAGAAGCGTTGCGCCTGCGTGTTCAGGGTGAAGCACAGGGCTGCAAGTAGGGGCCATATTCGGGTTGCTATGCGCATGGGATTTCTGAAGGAGTTAATGGAGTTTAAGGAGTTATCGCTACGCCCTGGAGTTAAAGACAAATGTTTGTTAGTTATGAAGTTAAAGAAGTTAGAGAAGTTATTACTTCGCTCAGAAGTTAAAGACAAATGCCTGCTAATTGGAATATCTCCTGCGGTACTATTGTCCTTTAACTCCTTTAACTTCCTTAACTTCTTTAACTCCCCCTAAGCCCTCTGGGCTATTTGCACCTCACCTCCAGCACCTTCCGTTCCTCCAAATAGCCCTCCAGATGGTCGTCGATTTGCACAGGCCCGACGCCCGCAGGAGTACCCGTGAAGAGGATGTCGCCAGTCTTGAGGGTATAGAACTGGCTGATGTAGGCGATGATCTCGTCGATGCGATAGAGCATATCGCTCGTGCAACCCTCCTGCACCGTCTCTCCGTTGATGTCGAGATGGAAGTGCAGCCGCTGCACATCGAGGAACTTCTCCTTGGGAATCCATTCGCCGATGCAGGCCGCGCCGTCGAAGCCCTTGGCCAGATCCCACGGACGCCCCTGTGCCATCAGCTTGCGCTGCAGTTCGCGGGCGGTGAAGTCTATGCCCACCGTCACAGCGTCGTAGTAGCGGGGCGCGAAGCGCTCGGATACCGTCTTGCCCAACTTGCAGATGCGCACCACCACCTCAGCCTCATATTCTATCCGTCCCATGTGGTCGGGAATGAAGAACGGCTTGCGGTCTTTGAGCAGACTGGAATCGGCTTTCAGGAAGATGACCGGCTCCTCTGTCTTTAATAACGTGCCGTGCATCTCTTTATTGTGCAAGGCATAATTCATGCCGATGGCGAAGATTTTCATATTTCGTTGCGCTTGTTTCTTTTCTCCTGCAAATATACGAAACAGATGGCATATATCCCTTTCCCAAGGCGAAAAAAGCATCGTTTCAGTACCAGTGCTACAGATTGAGAGCATCAAGAAGTACTCGTTTTGTCGGCTTAATTCACAAGAATTTATTGGAAAAATAGGTTGAAGCAATGACAAAAGATGGAGTTTGAGGAAGGAAATCGACGCGATTTTACTCCGAGTTCTACCCTTCGACCTGCGAAAACACCCTTTTTCATCATTCTATTTCTATGGTTTGGCCCTGCGATAAGGACCTATTCGCAAGGCGATAAGGTAGTAATCGCCAAGCGAAAACTACCTAATCGCAAGCCCAAAATTGTCAAATAAATACAACACTTTGGCTTTCAAGCCTTTGCAAAACGCTGATTTTTCCCTATTTTCTCGTCCCAGAGGCTACAGAATATCGATTTCTTGGCGTTTGGAAAGCGACATTCAAATTATTTCATCAACTATATCTTGATTCCTCAGAAAATAGAGAAAAGGGGAGTCAAACCATGGTTTTGCCCTATTATGGCAGGCTTCGAAGACAGAAAGCAAGAGCTAATGACTCACCGCAAACTTCTTGCCGTCGCGGATATAGAGGCCGCGGGGCAGGCGTGAGGCGTCCCGGCCGAGGCACCGTCCGTCCACAGAATAGATGAGTCCGGTGGCAGCTGAAGGTGCTTCGAGACTGCCAATGCCATTGGCCGTCATAGCCAGCACGGCCTTGATACCCTCGTAGGCATCGATCTCACCATAGCCATAGAGGTTGTTGGGGTAGCTGAGCGAGGTGTCGTAGCGACGGCACGTCTTGCTGAACACCTCGATGCAGTCTTGCGCCGTGAGCTTCGGATTGGCCTCAAGCCACAGGGCTATGACGCCCGCCACCACGGGCGAGGACATCGATGTGCCGCCATTGCTGTTCCAAGCGTAGGTGCGACCGTTGTAGTCGAAGTGGCGCACGTCGGAGCTTATGTCGTGGGCGGTGGGCTGGTTTTCGAGGTAGAAGCTGCTGTAAGACGACACAATGTTTTGCCCGGGAGCCATCACATCGGGTTTGATGCGCCCGTCCCACGTGGGTCCCACGGCCGAGAAGGGAGTGCGCTGGCCGCCTGTGCCATTGTTGTAGACCATGGTCTGGCCCAGATAATTCACGAAACTCGTGCGATAGCCCGTAGCTCCCACGCAGATCACCGAGGGCGCACTCGAGGGCGAATTGATGCTATGGCTGTTGTCGCCGGCATTGAGCGTGGGGTCGAGCGCATTGTGATAGAGCGACCCAATGACCGGATAGAGCTCTACGCGGGGCGCCGAACCCACGAGCGTGAGCGAGAGCGGAAGACCCTTGGCGATGGTGCTGCCGAGGTGTTCGATATTCCAGTCGCACACCAGCTCGGCCTTGTTGTAGCTCGACGGATAGGCCGTGGCAGCGAGAACGTAGGTCATGGTGTCTATCCGGAAGGTGTCGCGCAGGAGGGAGTCGGTCTGGGCGGTCACGCGGCTCAGCCCATAGTCTCTCACCACGGGCGTCTGACCCTGATAGAAAGTGGCGCGCAGGGTGAAGTCGCCATCGGTCTTTGTCGTGACGTAGACGTTGCGCTCACTGTTGCAGAACACGCCGGCTTGGGCCGTTCCGGCAGGTTTCTCCACATAGTTGATGGCCTGGCCGTCGTTGCCCGCCGACGAAACGATGATATGTCCGGGGCCTGCGAGCGAGTCGAGCATCTCGTAATAGAGTTGGTCGTAGCCCATGAAATCTTCCTGAGAACCCTCGCTGAAATTGATGACGCAGGGTTGGCCGAGGCGGTCGGCGTAGTCGAAGATATACTTGAATCCTAAGGCGTCGAGGGCAAAGGTGTACTTATAGTAGTCGTCGGGATTGAGCAACGATACGTCGTCGCCGGTGACATTGCACACCAGGCAGATGTCGCTGTCGTAGGCAATGCCGCGGTAGGGCGACACATGGCCGTTGCCCTCGGCTCCACTTCCGGCAGCAATGCCGGCGGTGTGGGTGCCGTGGGTCTGGATGAGTCCGTCGCGCGGATGGCCCAGGGAGAGCAGACTCTGCTCGGTGGTATAGTCGCGCCCTACGGACAGCGCGCTGCCGAGGGTGTCGGTGGAGAGCTGGTCCCACAGGGCCTTGATACGGTAGCGCGAGAGATCGGCGGAGTAGAAGTTGGGGTGTGTGAGGTCGAAACCGATGTCCTGAACGCCTACCACTACGCCCCGGCCGGTGTAGCCCTGTGGCAAATTGAGCCCTTCGTAGACCGAAGGAGCATGGACGATGAGCGTCGTGGTGTCCATCTGGGCCCGCGCCTGGTGGCGAGCCTCAATGCGACTGATGCGTGGGTCGAGAGACAAGGCGCCCAACTCATGGAGCGGAATCTCGGCAATGGCCACACTTCCATATTGTGCCAGCACCCTGCATCCGTGGTGGCTGAGCACGTCGGAGGTGGGTGTGGTAGTCTTCACAAAGGCGATGAGCCGAGGCGAAGGGTGGTTCAGGGCCTTGGCCTGAGCCGTGGCGGCGGGGTGCGAATGGGTGATCCATGCCTCGCGCACCAAGGCCGACATCTTATCCAACGCCGGGCGCTGGGCCGAGAGAGCGGTGGAAAACACGAGCATCAGGAACAGAGAGAGGAGTCGCGACATGGTGGTGAGGGTTGGATAAAAACCGAAAGAGGAGCCGCAGAAGTGGTTCTTCCGTGGCTCCCCTTAGAAAATATATAAGCTTCGAAATTAGTCTGCAGAGAGGCTGAAGCGCTTGTAGGCAGCCACCTTGAGGCCCTTGGCCTGCTGGTCGAGCCACTGAGCTACAGTCTGCTTGTCGCCATCGCCGAACTGGAACTCCTGCTCCACGAGGCAGCTCTCCTTGAAGAACTTGGCCAAACGACCCTTAGCGATGTTCTGAACCATCTCTTCCTTGATGTTGGCAGCAGCCTCCACGGAAACCTTCTCGCGGATTTCGCGTGCCTTGGCAGCGTCCTCGGGAGTCAACCAGCCCTTAGCCATGTTGCTCTCGATATGGTCCTCAGAGTCTACAAGGTTGGCGTTGATGCCAGCTTTCTTCAAAGCCACGTTCACCTGACGCTCTACCTGCTCCTCCTTGGTCTTGGAAACAGCCACCTTGAACTCCTCGTCCTTCACCTCCTGGGGTACAGAAGCCTCGTCGAGAGCCACCGGCTTCATAGCAGCCACCTGCATGGCCACCTTGTGTCCAGCGTCCTCATTGGCATCGGTAAGCTCCACGATGGTAGCCAGTGTGTGGCGACCCATGTGGTCGTAGGTATAGACATGGGCACCCTCGAGCACGAGATAGCCGTCGAGTTCCATCTTCTCGCCTACCACACCAGAGCGGCGTGTAACAGCCTCGGCAATCTTGGTGCCATCGGCCAGGGTCAATTCCTTCACCTCGTCCAGGGTCTGAGCCTTGGCAGCAATGGCGGCGTCGAGGATCTCCTGAGTCAGGGCCACGTAGTCAGCACCATTGGCAACGAAGTCGGTCTCGCACTTCAGGGCGATCATTGCGGCAAAGCCGTTGTCGTTCTTAACGAGTACGCAACCGTTGGATGTCTCGCGATCAGAACGCTTGGCAGCAATAGCCAGACCACGCTCACGCACGAGTTCTACAGCTTTATCGATATCACCGTCAGCCTCAGCGAGGGCCTTCTTGCAGTCCTTCATACCTGCACCGGTCATGGTGCGCAGCTTCTTGATATCTTCAATAGTAACAGCCATAATTGTATTTTGATTTAGTTGTTTTGTTGTTAAAATGAGATAAGGTCTTATAGGAGCAGAGTGGAGGGTCTTGCAAGATCCTTTTCGCCCCTATAAGACCCTATAATGATATTACTCAGCGGCAGGAGCCTCCTCCTCAGCGGGAGCAGCCTCTACAGTCTCAGCAGCCTCTACGGCCTCCTCCTTGCGTGCCTGACGAGCATGACGCTTGCCTTCTGTGGCCTCCTCAGCCTGGTCGGCGGCAGCCTTATCGTCTGCCTTCTCCACCTTGCGCTCCTCGAGACCCTCAGCGATAGCGCCGCAAACGGCGTTCAGGATTACCTCTACAGAGTCCTTAGCATCATCGTTGGCCGGAATCACGAAGTCGATGTCGCGGGGGCTTGAGTTGGTATCAACGATACCGAACACAGGAATACCGAGACGGTTGGCCTCCTTCACGGCGATGTGTTCCTTCATCACGTCCACAACAAAGAGTGCTGACGGCAGGCGGGTCAGGTCTACGATAGAACCCAAGTTCTTCTCAAGCTTGGCACGCTGACGGTTAATCTGCAGAATCTCACGCTTAGAAAGATTAGAGAATGTACCGTCATTCATCAACTTATCGATGTTCGTCATTTTCTTAACAGCCTTGCGAATGGTTGGGAAGTTGGTGAGCATACCGCCCGGCCAACGCTCAATCACGTAAGGCATGTTTACCGATGAAGCCTTCTCGGCTATGATTTCCTTGGTCTGTTTCTTAGTAGCGACGAACAGAATCTTCTTTCCGCCCTTGGCAATAGCCTTCAGAGCTTCAGCAGCCTCGTCGATCTTGGCTACTGTTTTGTTGAGGTCGATGATGTGAATACCATTGCGCTCCATGAAGATGTAGGGGGCCATGGCGGGGTTCCACTTGCGCTTGAGGTGGCCGAAATGGCAACCTGCCTGCAGTAACTGGTCAAAATTTGTTCTTGACATTGTCTTGTTCTTTGTTTAAATGTTTACTTTCTTTTTGAATTCTTGCGCTGAGAGAGACTGACCGCCATGGTATGGCGGTGTACCGGAACCCTAAAGGTCGGGGGATGTCGACTAAGGGAAGAACGGGCCGCCACGATGTGGCGATGTAGCTCAACAGCTGGGATAGAATCAGCCGGAGAGTAATCTGCGGGAAGGAACAGGCCTCGGTTCTAAGAGAGCGGGGCGAGGTTCCAGAAAGGGAAGAGGCGTCATCCGATGAAGGAGGCGGCTTCCCGGGGATTGCAGAGTCCCTTCGGTTTAGATGCTAAACGGTTCAGTGTCTCCGTCAGGAGATTAACGCTTACTGAACTGGAAGCGACGACGAGCCTTGGGCTGACCCGGCTTCTTACGCTCAACAGCACGGCTGTCGCGTGTGAGGAATCCGTGATCCTTGAGGCTCTTCTTATCCTCGGCGTTCACCTTAACGAGTGCACGTGCGATGGCGAGGCGCAGAGCCTGGCTCTGACCGGTGTAACCGCCACCATCGAGGTTAGCCTTAATATCATATTTCTCAGCAACTTCCAGGAGCTCCAGTGGCTGCTTAACCACGTACTGCAGGATAGCTGATGGGAAGAAATCCTTGAGATCTTTCTTGTTGATAGTGATCTTGCCGGTACCCTCAGAGAGGTAAACACGAGCTACAGCGCTCTTACGGCGACCAATTGCGTTAATAACTTCCATCTTTTCTCCTTATTATTTATACTGGTTAATATCGATTGCCTTGGGCTTCTGAGCTGCTTTGTCGTGCTCAGCACCCTCGAAAACATAGAGATTGTCCAACAGGGCGCGTCCCAGACGACCCTTGGGCAGCATACCCTTCACGGCGTGACGGATAATCTTGTCCACACCACCCTCGCGAGTACGAAGCTCAGCAGGAGTGTTGAAACGCTGTCCACCAGGATAACCAGTGTAACGAGTGTAGATCTTGTCGGTCTCTTTCTTACCAGAGAAAACCACCTTATCAGCATTGATAATGATGACATTGTCACCGCAGTCTACATGAGGTGTGAAGTTTGGTTTGTACTTTCCGCGAATCAACTTAGCAACTTTGGAGCAGAGACGACCCACAATCTGGTCTGTAGCGTCCACTACAACCCACTCCTTCTTAACCGTTTCCTTGTTGGCGGAAATAGTCTTGTAACTTAAAGTGTCCATTTTAAAATTTAAATTTTACTACTAAAAAACGTTTTTATTACCTTGATAAACAGAGACCTCACGGCGCCTCCAGTCTAAAAGAGACCATCCATGGCTTTCGCTCTGTTGCACAACTGATTCACTAACCACGATGTCCGGCCAAAGGCATCGCTATTAACACAATCGTGCGTGGGGCTCTAAGCGTGCCCCGGAAATAATCGGTCTGCAAAATTACTCATTTTATTCTGGATGAGCTCGCGATGTGTTGATGGAAATGAAGATATTAATTATTATTAACTTTATTACGAATTTTTAACCCGAAGTTTACTTCATCGCTATGAGAATGCTGCGAGAAACTTTCGTACAGAAATGCCCTTGAAATGGGCATTACGGGGTGGAATTAGTCGATTTTGCGATTTTATTGTTCGAAGTTTCCGATATTTTGCGTAACTTTGCCGCACAAAACAAACCAATATATTATGAGCAACAACTTATTAAAAGGAAAAAGGGGCATCATCTTTGGTGCGTTGAACGAGAAATCTATTGCGTGGAAGGTTGCAGAGCGCGCCGTTGAAGAGGGTGCCACCATCACCTTGTCGAACACGCCGATAGCTGTCCGCATGGGCACAGTAAACGCTCTCTCTGAGAAGCTCAACTGCGAAGTGATCCCCGCCGACGCCACCAGCGTGGAGGATTTGGAGAATGTTTTCCGCCGCTCCATGGAGGTTTTGGGAGGCAAGATCGACTTCGTGCTCCACTCCATCGGTATGTCGCCCAACGTGCGCAAGCATCGCACCTACGACGACCTCGACTACAACATGCTCGGAACCACACTCGATATCTCTGCCGTTTCGTTCCATAAGATGATTCAGAGCGCCAAGAAGCTCGACGCGATGAATGAATATGGCTCCATCGTAGCCCTGAGCTACGTGGCTGCCCAGCGCACATTCTACGGCTACAACGATATGGCCGACGCCAAGGCGCTGCTCGAAAGCATCGCCCGCAGCTTCGGATACATCTACGGACGCGAGCACCATGTGCGTATCAACACCATCTCGCAGTCGCCCACCATGACCACTGCCGGACAGGGAGTGAAGGGTATGGACAAGCTCTACGACTTCGCCAACCGCATGTCTCCCTTAGGCAACGCGAGCGCTGAGGAGTGTGCCGACTACTGCATCGTGATGTTCTCCGACCTCACCCGCAAGGTGACCATGCAGAATCTGTATCACGACGGCGGCTTCTCCAACGTGGGCATGAGCCTCCGTGCCATGGCCACCTACGAGAAAGGACTCGATGAATACAAGGACGAAGAGGGCCATATCATCTACGGATAAGCCGTAGGGAGCAAACCTCCGCGACCTCTCCCATGGGAGGAATAACTACAATGACAGAGCGCCGACACGATGTTAGAGAATCGTGCCGGCGCTCTTTTTTATTGTCGCCATATGGGCTGCCCAATAAGGCTCTATCCCATGGGGTTGAGAAAAGGTAGTAATCGCGACGGGATTAGGTAGTAATCGCGCAACGATTAGGTAGTAAAGGCGACGCGATTAGTACCTTATTCCGAAAGGGGGAAATAGCAAGGGGATAAACGCCGGTAGGAGGCGCTGCCCCAGAGCCCTACTGCTGGCGCTTGGCTTGGGCAGCATCCCACTTGAGCAGTCGCTTGTATTCCTTCTTGGTGAGGCGCATGAAGGAACCGTGCTGCGGCGCCGTCACACCCTTGATGTCTACCGGCTCGTGGAAGTTGCGCAGGTTCTCGTCGGCCTTGCAGATGCGATAGTGCTTCGGATTGTCGCTGTATTGGATGTAGGCCACGCGCCAGGTATTGTCGCCAATGAGCTGGAACGCCGACGAACCCTCACACTTCTTGTTGCCCTCGAAGCTCACATAATCGTGCTCCACGGGCTCGCCCCAGCCATGGGTGAGATGGTCTGATGTGGCCGTGTAGATGCCCGGATGGCCGCCTTCCTTCTTGATGAGCATATGGTATTTGCCATCGGCCAGCAGGTTGATGTCGGCATCGATGGTGGCATAGCCCCAGTCGAAGAGCAGTCGGGGCGTTGTGATCTTGGTGAAGTCGCGCGAAGCATAGCTGTAGTACATGCGGTCGTATTTCTCCTCGGGACGGTTGAGCATGGAATAATAGATCATATATCCGCCCTTCTGGCCGTCGGGCCACTGATACGAGGGGTCCCAGAAGATCTGAGGAGCCCACACACGGTTCACCGTAGACCAGTCTTTGTAGGGCGACTTCGCCGTGGCACCGTCGCAGAAGAGGCTCATGCCCTTGCGGAAATCGAACGTCACCGAGGTCCAGTGAATCAGGTCTTTGCTCTTGAGGAGGTCGATACCGTAGTTGTCCCACTTATGGCTTTTGGCCACACACATATCTGTGGTCACCATCACGAAGCCCTTGCCGTTCCATGCGCGGGTGATATAGGCGTCGCGCGTGCCGCCCTCGATGCGGGCGTGCTCCTGCGGATCAAAGATGGCATTGCCCCCGAGGATGTCCTGATAGTTATATCCATCGCGGCTCACGGCATAGGCAGTGTACTCCGCGCGGTCGCTCATGTGACAATAGAGATAGCCGTAGGTGCCCTTCACGACGTTCTGGGCAGAGGCGCTCATCGCCGCGGCCGACAAGAGAATGAGTGATAATAGCTTCTTTTTCATTGCTGATGGGTTGAGGTTTTATAATGTTAGAATTGTTGTAGCAGGTTGTAAGAATACTGTGAAATGGTTATCAGGACCGGCATCGCCGACCCTCTCCTATACCTTATATATATAGGCTGCGCCCAGCATCCCCCTCTCCTCCAGGGCTCATCTCAACAGAACCCCACCGCGCCAGCCTAATTTTGAATTCTGAATTTTGAATTTTGAATTGCCTCACGCCGCCTTCTCCATCCCCTTTCTTCTCACCATCCATATCTCCACAGAGTTGATGATGTTTTGCCAGAGGATATAGCAGCCGGGCCCAACCGACGACAGCGGGTTGAGGAATGCCGTGGCCACCCAGATGGCGAAGGCCGTGTTCTTCTGCCCCAGGGCCTGTCCGGCCTCCACAATCTTGTCGAAATAGTGGCCGATGAAGCGGCCGGTGGCAAACTGAATGATGCAGAGGATGAGCCCCAGAGCGGCTATCGACAGGAGGAACACCACCGGCGTGTGGGCCCATGCGTCGAGGATGTTCATGGCCGTAGTGCCCGACACCACCACGAGCGAGGCGCCCCAGAGATAGTAGCTCAGGTCCTTCACGCCCACGATGCGACGGTGGAGCCGGTGGAAACCATGCTTCACGATGTAGGCTGCGCCCATGGGCAGGATGAGCACCACGCCTACCTGCCAGAGAATCTTGAGGAAAAGCGGCACAAACTCCACCTGCTCCATGGCGCCCGCGGTGTGGGGCAGCAGGGGGAAGCAGAGCGGAATGAGCAGCGCCGAGATGAAGTTGGAGATGAAAGTATAGGTGGTCATCTCCTCCAGTGAGCCGCCGAGCTTGGCCGTCACCACGGCGGCGGCCGAGGCTGCAGGACTGATGATGCACACCAGGATGGCTTCGAGCATGATGAGTGCCCTACCGGTGATGCCGAAACCGAGGATGATGCCCAGCAGCGCAAAGATGAAAACCACCTGCTGGATACCTATCCACAGATGCCATTTCACCGGCAGCAGCCGCCGGAAGTCTACCTTGCAGAAGGTGACGAAGAGCACAAGAAACATGAAATCGGGCAATACATTGTCGTTGTAGGGCAGGTACCAGCGGCCAATGGGCTGCAGGAAGGGCACGAAATGGAACAGCAGATAGACCACGATTCCGGTGATGATAGACACCGGGAGGGTCCAGTTCTTGATAAACGTGAGTATGGCCTGATTCATGATTGAGACGCTATTGAGCGGCGGCAGGCATCATTGCATGACGCCTATCCACCTTAATATATCGTTGAGATTGGCCACCACCATGAGCAATATCAATATGGTGATACCCACATATTCTGCCCTTATCATGAAGGTTTCGGAGGGCTTGCGCCGCGTAATCATCTCATAGAGCAGGAAAAGCACGTGCCCACCGTCCAAGGCGGGGATGGGCAGAATGTTCATGAAGGCCAGGATGATGCTCAGGAAAGCGGTCATCTTCCAGAACATATACCAGTCCCAGGTCGAGGGGAACAGGCTTCCGATGGAGCCGAAACCACCGAGGCTCTTCGCGCCGTCGGCCGTAAACACATACTTCATGTCGCTCACGTATCCGGCCAGAACGTCCCATCCGTATTTCACTCCGGCGGGGAAGCTCTCCAGGAAGCTGTAGTTCACGTGGGTGGTGCGGCCCTCATAGAGCTTGAGGAAGCTGGCCGCGAAGAATCCAAACTTCAAGTCGGCACCGAGATTGGCCTTCAGCGTGTCTACCTTCTGGCTGCCGGCCTTGGCCACGGTGATGGTCACGGCACGCAGTTTTAGGCTGTCGGCGTGGGTCTTCACCACCGAGAGCTGGTCCTCCACGCTGCCAATCTCATCGGTAAACTCATTGTATGAGTCGATGGCCTTGCCGTTCACAGAGAGTATTCGGTCGCCCTTCTGCAGGCCCATCTGACTTGCCGGGGTGACGATGGAGTCTTTGCTGCCCTCTGCCACGGGCATGCGCTGGAGCACGGAATCTACCACAGCCGGGGTGAACGGGGCGAGGAAGCGGGGCGTAGACTTCAGCATGTCGAGCAGATTGAGCTTGCCCGGCAAGTCGATGCGCACCTTCTTGCCGCCGCGCAACACGTCGGCATAGTGGGCTTCAGACAGGTCGCGGTAGACGTCTACATTGAAATCGCGGAAGGTGCCGCGGTCGGTGCCGAGCAGGATATCGTGGTCTTGGAATCCCAGCTGCTTGGCCTCGCTGTTGAACTTCATACCCATCGACATGTCCTTCATGGCTACATATTCTTCGCCCCAGTGGAACATGATCATGGAATAGATAAACAGGGCCAGCACAAAATTAACCACTACGCCGGCCACCATGATGATGAGCCGCTGCCAGGCGGGCTTCGTGCGGAACTCCCAAGGCTGCGGATCGCGCTTCATCTGCTCGGTATCCATGCTCTCATCGATCATTCCGGCTATCTTGCAATAGCCTCCCAGGGGTAGCCATCCCATGCCATATTCGGTCTCACTGGTCTTGGGCTTAAACTTAAAGAGCTTTCCGCTCCACTTGCCTACGGTGACATCGAAGAACACGAAGAACTTTTCGACCCTCACGCCAAATAGCTTGGATGCCAGCGCGTGGCCGCCCTCGTGGAGCAACACCAGCAGGGAGATCGACAGGATGAACTGTAGGAGCTTGATGATAAATATTTCCATTGTTATAAATTTACTTTTTCCAGCCTCTCCCCCGACCCCTCCCCCGCAGGGAGGGGAGTAATCACCATCAAGGCGTTTCTACGGGATGGGTATGGCCTATTGATATTTTCCTCTGCTTATTTGTCCTATCTCATTCTTCATTTTCATTCGTTTGAAACTGAGGCGTGGACATTTTATTCCCCTCCCTACGGGGGAGGGGTTAGGGGAGAGGCTCTTATTTATTAATAAACTGCTTTGCTATTTCCCTCGCTTCCCTATCCGTCTGCAGGTAGACGTCTAAGTCGGGATTGCTGTCAAACGGCGTCTGGGCCATCGTCTTACCGATGATTTCGGCCATGCCGAGGAACGAACACTCGCCCCGTCGGAACGCTGCGTTGGCCACTTCGTTGGCCGCATTGAGGATGCAGGGCATGTTGCCACCGCGGTTGATGGCCTCGTAGGCCAGCACGAGACACTGGAACTTCTCCACGTCGGGCTCGAAAAACTCGAGCGTCCGGGCCTTGAACAGGTCGAGACGGTCGCCCTGAAGCGTGAGCCTGCGGGGGTAGGAGAAGGCGTATTGGATAGGCAGTCGCATGTCGGGAACACCCAACTGGGCCTTCACGGCGCCGTCCATAAACTGCACGCCGCTATGTACGATGCTCTGAGGATGTATCAACACCTGAATCTTGTCGGCCGGAACGCCAAACAACCACTTGGCTTCCATCACCTCAAAACCCTTGTTCATGAGCGTGGCGGAGTCGATGGTGATCTTCGCTCCCATATCCCACGTGGGGTGACGCAGGGCGTCGGCCGCAGTCACGGTCTTGAGTTGGTCGTGCGAGAAGAGCCGGAACGGACCGCCAGAGCAGGTGAGGAGAATCTTGTCTACCTCGTTCATGTCTTCTCCCACGAGGCTCTGGAAGATGGCGCTATGCTCCGAATCGACCGGCAGCAGGTCTACATGATACTGCTGCACGAGGTTCAACATGAGCTCTCCAGCTACCACCAGCGTCTCCTTATTGGCCAGGGCAATCTTCTTGCGGGCCTTGATGGCTTGGATAGTAGGCACCAATCCCGAGAAGCCCACCATCGAAGCGAGCACAATGTCGATAGGCTCAGCCTCCACAACTTGGTTCAACGCCTCACTGCCGGCATAGACCTTGATCTCCGGTTTGTCGCTCAAGAGACTCACCAGTCGGTCGTAATGGGCCTCGTTGGCTATCACCACACAGGCCGGATTGAACCGTCGGGCCTGTTCGGCAAGCACCTCCACGCTGTTGTTGGCGGTAAGGCAGTAGGCCTCATAGAGGTCAGGGTGCTGGGCGATGACGTCCAGAGCCTGGGTTCCGATGGAGCCCGTGCTGCCAAGAATACATATCTGTTGTTTTTTCATTGCTGTTTTATCGTAATCAGGTTTCGGCCCTACGGGTCACAGGTCGAGTAGTCCGTCGGGAATCTCCATGGTGATGATGCGCTGCCGTTTGTCTACATCGACAATCATTTCATCACTTGCGGGGATGAGCAGGTCGTGCCCATCGGGGGTGGAAAGCTCAAAGAGCGTGTTGAGAGTGGTATCGTCTACATGGACGATGGTGCCCACAGGCTGCTGCGATGCGGCATCCACGACCTGATAACCCACGATTTCCGACCAGGTGAGATGGTCCTCGTCGGCCTCAGCGTGGGCCCTCGGGAAATAGACATCGCAGCCTGTGAGCTCCCTTGCGCGGTCTTCGGAGTCGATGTCTTCAAACTTCATCAGCGCCAGTTCGTCACTCCGAAACCGATACTCCTCCATGAAAAACGGAACGAGGATGCCGTCAATCTCAAGGATAAGATAGTCGGCATCCACCTGGTCGAAGATGTCGTCGCTGAACTGCAACGTAATCTCGCCCCTCACGCCATGCGGTTTTCCGAGGCGTCCAATCTTGTAAACGTCTTCCTTTCTAATCATCCACGCGGTGAATCTTGGCCCCAAGATTGTTGAGACGCTGCTCGATATCCTCGTAGCCGCGGTCTATCTGGGCAATGTTTTCGATACGGCTCACACCCTCAGCACCCATCGCTGCAATGAGCAGGGCGATGCCGGCGCGGATGTCCGGGCTCGTCATGCGACCGGCACGGAGCGTGATTCTGTGGTCCTGCCCCACGACAACGGCCCGGTGAGGGTCGCAAAGGATGATCTGAGCACCCATGTCTATGAGCTTGTCGACGAAGAAAAGGCGACTCTCAAACATCTTCTGATGGATGAGGACAGAGCCTCGGGCCTGGGTGGCCACCACGAGAAGCACCGACAAAAGGTCGGGAGTGAGACCGGGCCAAGGGGCGTCTGCCAGGGTCATGATGGTGCCATCGATAAACGATTCGATGACATAATGGTTCTGATGGGGTATGAATATGTCGTCGCCCTCGACCTTGATCTTCACGCCAAGACGACGGAAAGAATCGGGGATGACGCCCAGATCCTTGAGTGACACGTCCTTAATCCTCACGCCGCTACCTACCATTGCCGCCATGCCTATGAACGAACCCACCTCGATCATATCGGGTAGAAGCCGATGCTTGGCGCCGTGGAGGCTCTTCACTCCCACGATGGTGAGGAGGTTGCTACCTATTCCACTGATGCTCGCGCCCATGGCATTGAGCAGGTGGCACAGCTGTTGGATGTAGGGTTCGCAGGCTGCATTGTAGACCGTGGTGACGCCTTTGGCCATCACTGCGGCCATGATGATGTTGGCCGTACCAGTGACCGACGCCTCGTCGAGCAGCATATAGGTGCCCTTGAGGTGCTTGGCCTGAATCTGATAGACGTCGCGTTCTTCGTCGCGCATGAAGTTGGCGCCGAGGTTCTTGAACCCTAAGAAGTGGGTGTCGAGACGCCGACGCCCTATCTTGTCGCCTCCGGGCTTGGCCACTGTGGCCTTGCCGAAGCGGCCGAGAAGTGGTCCTATCATCAGCACGGAGCCGCGAAGCGACGAGCATTTCTTCACAAACTCGAGGCTGTCGAGGTATTCAAGGTTGAGCTCGTCGGCCTGGAAGGTGTAGTCGTTGCGACTGTTGCGGGTCACCTTCACGCCGATATCGATGAGCAACTTGATGAGATTGTTCACATCGAGGATATCGGGCACATTGGTGATGCGCACTTCTTCCTCGGTGAGCAGCGTGGCGCAGATCACCTCCAGCGCCTCGTTTTTGGCGCCTTGGGGTACGATGGTACCGCTCAACTGGTGTCCGCCTTCAATGATGAATGACTCCATGCCTATCTTCTTTTACGCTTTTTCTCGGTTTCCTGGGCCACGATCTTGTCGAACTTGAACTTGGCAAGGTCGAGCTGCACCACTCCATCGGTGTATCGTGCGAGGTCGTCGGCCACCTTCTCATCACTGTATCCGTGGCTCCACTGCATGAGGTCGCGCTTCATCTGGTTGGCGGCGAGCCTCACGAGCGCATCCTGTTCCTTGCCGGCGGGCATGGTCTTGAGCTTCTCGAAGATGTCGAACAGCATGCGACCATAGTGGCGCACGGGTATGCGCTGCATGGGATAGCCCATCGGTTCGGGCCGGGTGGTTATGGTCTTGGCCTGCGACACGTCGTAGGGCCAGTCGATGTCGAGCTTGAAATCGCTCATCAGGGCGAGATGATCCCATAGCTTCTGCTTATAGTCGGCACTCTCCTTGATCTGCGGGAACATGCGTTCCATGGTGATGATGATGGTTTCGGCACAACGCTGGCGCTCGGCCTTGTCGGGCAAAGAGAGGGCATGGTTGACCATGTTTTGCACTTCGCGGCCGTATTCGGGCAGCACAAGACTCTCTCGCTGAGTGTTATAATCTAATCCGTCTATGTTCATAAGTAAAATAAAAGGGGCCTCCCCAGACCCTCCTGTGCGAGGGAAAAGCCAACCGGGAGGCACGGCTCTTGATATTAGAAATACTTTTTCGCAGGCAAATCGCTTCTCATTAAAACCCAGATGAAGGTCGTCCCGCATGGCCTGCCCCTCCCTCGGAGGGGTCAGGGGAGGCGTTTTATAGCAGCTTCCTCGGCTGCTTGGCCACGAAATCCTTGAGGTAGAAAGGCACGAAATAGGCCACATCCTCAAACTGTTCCTGGGCAAAGCGCTTCTCGGCCAGTGGCATCATGCTCTTGGCCAGTGGCTCCACACCCTCGATGAAGTGGGCGTTGGGATGGTTGATGGTCTCTTTACATTTCATGGCACCATTGCCAAAGAAGTAGACCGGCTGCTTGTCGAGAAACTCTTTGTAGGTCTCTGAGTCGACCACATCGGCGTGGATGGGTCGGATTTCCTTGAGCGAACGGTCGAAAATCTGTGCATAGACCTCCATGCGACGGGCGTCGAGCATGGGGCAGAGCAGCGCATTGTCCTCGGCAATCTGCTCCCGAAGCAGCACGGGCGTGCAGAGCAGCTCGAGCGTAGGCACGGCGATGAGCTTCACGCCACGGCCATAGCAGATGCCCTTGGCCATCGACACGCCGATGCGCAGACCTGTGTAGGAGCCCGGACCACAACTCACGGCCACCGCGTCGAGGGGGATGGCGTGGTTGTCGACAAACGAGAGCGCCTCGTCTACAAATGCGCCGAGCTTCTCAGCATGGTTGGGGCCGGAATGGTCTTCGAGCTCAAAGATACACCCGCCATCCTCGCTGACGGCCACGGAACACACGTTGGTGCTCGTTTCAATATGCAAGATACAAGACATATTCTTTCCTAATGCTTTAAAAATATTAACCTTAATAAAATGCAAATTTACTCTTTTTTCCCGCAATTCTTAGTAATTTTGCAGAAATTTAACTGTAAGAAGCTATGATACAATCCATGACAGGCTACGGCAAATCGGTTGTGGCCTACAAAGAAAAGAAAATCAATGTTGAGATCAAGTCGCTGAACAGCAAGACGCTCGACCTATCTACGCGCATCGCTCCCCTCTATCGTGAGAAGGAGATGGAGATGAGGCAGGTGATCAGCGCGGCCCTGGTGCGCGGCAAAGTAGACTTTTCTATCTGGATTGAAAAGGACACCTTGGTAGACGCCACGCCCATCAACGGCGCACTGGTGGATAACTATTACCATCAGATCAAGGCCATCTCGCAGAAGACGGGCATCCCTGAGCCCACCGATTGGTATGGCACTCTGCTCCGCATGCCCGATGTATTGCTCAAGACCGAGAGCGAGCAGCTGGACGAAGCCGAGTGGGAAGCTGCCCGCAAGGCCATAGACCAGGCCCTCGCCGAGCTGCTGAACTTCCGCCATCAGGAGGGTGCAGCGCTGGAGAAGAAGTTCCACGAGAAGATAGACAACATCGAGGCGCTGCTGCGCTCAATAGAGCCTTTCGAGGCGAGTCGCGTGCCGAAGATCAAGGAACAGATTATCAAGGGACTGGAACAGATACCCGAGGCCGACTACAGCAAGAACCGACTGGAGCAGGAACTCATCTACTACATCGAGAAACTGGATATCAGCGAGGAGAAGCAGCGCCTCTCCAACCACCTGAAATACTTCCGCGAGACCATGGCCGAAGACCAACCTGTGGGCAAGAAACTGGGCTTCATCGCTCAGGAGATGGGCCGCGAAATCAACACCACCGGCTCTAAGAGTAACCAAGCAGAGATGCAAAACATCGTGGTGAAGATGAAGGACGAACTGGAACAGATTAAGGAACAGGTGCTGAATGCGCTGTAAAAGACCCTCCCTGCCCTCCCTGTAGGGAGGGAGAAAATATGCTTTCAAGAATAGATTAGAAAGAGATTTATGCAAGAAAAATATACAGAGAAGCGTGAGTGCGGATGCAACGCCAACGACAAATCAGTGAAAAGCGCCAAACTCATCATCTTCAGCGCACCGAGCGGAAGCGGAAAGAGCACCATCGTGAACTATCTCATGAAGGAGCATCCGGAGCTGAAGCTGGCGTTCTCCATATCGTGCACCAGCCGGGCACCGCGCGGCACGGAGCAGAACGGAGTGGAATACTTCTTTTTGTCGCCCGAGGAATTCAAGGCGAAGATTGCCGCAGGCGAGTTTCTGGAGTACGAGGAGGTGTATCCCGACCGCTTCTACGGCACCCTGAAACAGCAGGTGGAAGACCAGTGCGAGGCCGGACAGAACGTGGTGTTCGACGTCGACGTGAAGGGCGGATGCAACATTAAGAAGTATTACGGCGACCGCGCGCTGAGCCTGTTCATACAGCCTCCCTCCATCGACGAGCTGCGCCGACGCCTCGAAGGGCGTGCCACCGACGCGCCGGAGGTCATCGAACAGCGATTGGCCAAGGCGTCCTATGAGCTCACTTTCGCCGACCAGTTCGACCGAATCATCGTGAACGACGACCTCGCCACAGCCGAAGCCGAGGCCCTGAAACTCGTGACCGACTTCCTCGAACTATAACCCCGTCATCCCGCCGACCATGCCTCGCCACGCCCATCCATCCCCATCGCCGCAACGCCCCCACCTGGAGGCAGCGCACCGACAGCGCACCGGCATCTTCGGCGGTAGCTTCAACCCCATACACACCGGCCATATCTCGTTGGCGCGCCAGCTTCTGGAGCAGGCCCAACTGGACGAAATATGGTTTGTGGTCTCCCCTTTGAACCCCTTGAAGAAGGCTGCCACCGACCTGCTCGACGACGATCGGCGGCTCCTTCTCACCCGCCGCGCCCTCGAAGGCGAGCCGCGCCTGGTGGCCTCCGACTACGAGTTCCACCTGCCCCGCCCCTCCTACATGTGGAACACCCTACAACATCTCGCCGCCGACTACCCCGAGCGCGAGTTCGTGCTCATCATCGGGGCCGACAATTGGGTAGCCTTCGACCGCTGGGCCCGCCCCGACTACATCCTCAGCCACTTCGAGTTGGCCGTCTATCCGCGCACGGGTTTCCCCATTGATGAAACCTCGTTGCCCGCCAACGTGCACCTCATCGACACGCAACTCTATCCCGTAAGCAGCACGGAGATACGCCAACGCGTGAAAGCCGGCGAGCCCATTGACGGCCTTGTGCCACCTGAAATCCAAGCCTCGGTGCTGGAATACTATCGATAGAACATCCTGATTAAAACGAGAAAAAGGCCTTGAAATATCTTGAACAAGGCCTTGCATTACGCCTCATAACCCCTTTTGCCATGCTCTCGGCCAAGAAAAAGGCGAAAAATGAGGCTTTTCCTATCCTTCTATCACTCAGCCATTTACAAAAATCCGACATTTTGAGGCATTGCGAAAAGATAGTTTTCGCGTGGCGATAAGGTACTAATCATCCTCACAACAAGGCCTTTTCAAGCCACGATTCGGCCTAAATAGAATTGCGAAAAGGGCCTCTTCGCATCCTCGAAGCCATGCAAGAGCGACAAAACCAAGACTTTTTCGCCTCAGCTTTCCCACTTTTGTCTCTAATGAAAGCTATTTCTCAAAGAAATAATAGACCAATAGTCTTGACAAAACAGCTATCCATCCTTTCGGCGATGGAGCACTCGTCTGTCCCGAAATACCTCCTCATTTTGTCGCCATCTGCACCCCGATTTTTCAGTTTTCGCACTAAAAAATAGCCCCCGAAGACCACCATCGAGCCGAATTTATTTGTATTTTTGCAAGAGATATGGACGAAACAAATTGTGTAAGACTGCTTGAGCAGCATGGCATCAAGCCCACGAGCAACCGCATCGTGGTGGTGAGGGCACTGGCCGAAGAGGAGCATCCCTCCTCCATCTCCGACCTGGAGACCCGCATCCTCACCATCGACAAAAGCGGAATATTCCGCTCTCTGATGCTCTTCCGCGAGCACCATCTGGTGCACTCGATAGAGGACGGGGAGGGAGGAGTGAAGTATGAGCTCTGCCATAGCCACGACGAGGAGGAAGACGACGACCAGCACGTGCACTTCTTTTGTGAGCAATGCCACCGCATCTTCTGCCTCCACGACACCCCCGTGCCCCCCATCCAACTGCCCGACGGCTACTCCGCTCACTCGTTCAACTACATGGTGAAGGGGATTTGCGGGGAATGCCGGAAGAAATGAAATGAGAAATGAGAAGTGAGAAAGTAGAAATGATGAGTTGTCTAAGCAGTTGTTTGCAGCTGACGATTAGGCTATGGAGAAACTGCAAAGATATTTTAGCAGGCACGCAAAACCCAAACGCCCTTTCTCTCAACTATCTCTCGCGCTTCAACATTTGTCTTAACTCCTTAAATTCTTAACTCCTTAACTCCCCGAACCCCAAGACATTTGTCTTTAACTTCCGAGCGAAGCGATAACTTCTATAACTCCTTTAACTCCTCAAAAATGTCCCCTCACTCCTTCTCCTCCGCCCTCCTCACCTGGTATCAGGACCACGCCCGCGACCTTCCGTGGCGCCACACCCACGATCCCTATGCCATCTGGCTGAGCGAAATCATCATGCAGCAGACGCGCATAGCCCAGGGACAGGCCTATTGGGAGCGGTTCATGGCCCAATATCCCACCGTGGAGCAGCTCGCCGCAGCCTCCGAAGACGAGGTATTGCGGCTGTGGCAGGGGCTCGGCTACTACTCCCGCGCCCGCCATCTGCATCAGGCCGCGCAGCAGATTGTGGCCCTGGGCCGATTCCCCGACACCGTGGAGGTAATAAGAAAGCTCAAAGGTGTGGGCGACTATACCGCCGCAGCTATCGGCGCCTTCGCCTTCGGCCTGCCCACCGCAGCCGTAGATGGCAATTTCTATCGGGTGCTCTCGCGCGTCTTCGGCATCGACACGCCTATCAATTCAAGTGAGGGAAAGAAGGAGTTTCAGGCGTTGGCCAATGAGATGACCGGCGAGAGGGCGGCCGAATTCAACTCTGCCATGATGGACTTCGGCGCCATACAGTGCACCCCCAAGAGCCCTTCGTGCATCGTTTGCCCGTTTTGCGAGGAGTGCGAGGCGTTGCGACAGGGGCGCATAGACCAGCTGCCCGTGAAGCTCAAGACGGTGAAGGTGAAGACCCTGCGCATGACCTACGTCTACCTGCGCCATCGGGGCGAAGTGGCCATCCGCCGCCGTGGCGAGGGCGATATATGGCAGGGACTGTGGGAACCGGTGCTGCTCGACGAGACGCCGGCACTGACCAATCTCAGGAATGCCGTCATGCGGGACGCCCGACTGGTGGCCAAGGAGGTGAAACACGTGCTCACCCACCGCATCATCCTTGCCGACTTCTACCTCTACGAGCCTGCCGCCCGCCCATCGCTGCCCGCCGACTACATCTGGATCAAGGAGCAAGACATCGACCAATATGCCATCCCGCGACTCGTCGAAATACTTCTTGAGAGACTGAATGATGCAGAATCATAAAAATATAAAGCTGTTAGAATGGTATGTGAATTACTTTTTGTAAATTTGCAGCAGTATTTAAAATCAATTCATTAGATGGAAGAAAAGAAATTCAAACGTACTACTGTCACTTCCGCGCTGCCCTACGCCAACGGCGGTGTGCACATCGGCCACCTGGCTGGTGTATATGTTCCTGCCGACATCTACGTGCGCTATCTCCGCCTGAAGAAAGAGGAGGTGGTGTTTATCGGTGGAAGTGACGAGCACGGTGTGCCCATCACCATCCGCGCCCGCAAGGAGGGCCTCACCCCACAAGACGTCTGCGACCGCTATCATAAGATGATAAAGGACTCGTTCGAGGAGTTCGGCATCTCGTTCGACGTATATAGCCGCACCACCTCGAAGACCCATCACCAGTTTGCCTCCGACTTCTTCAAGAAGCTCTACGAGGAGGGAAAGCTCGTGGAAAAGGAGACCGAGCAGCTCTACGACGAGGAGGCCAAGCAGTTTCTGGCCGACCGTTATATCATGGGCACATGCCCCCACTGCGGCAATCCCAACGCCTACGGCGACCAATGCGAGAAGTGCGGCTCCGATTTGAGCCCCATGGAGCTCATCAATCCCCACTCTACCATCAGCGGTTCGAAGCCTGTGATCAAGGCCACGAAGAACTGGTATCTGCCCCTGAACAACTATCAGGAGTGGCTCAAGCAGTGGATTCTCGACGGCCACAAGGAGTGGCGCTCCAACGTCTATGGTCAGTGCAAGAGCTGGCTCGACATGGATCTGCAGCCGCGCGCCATGACCCGCGACCTCGACTGGGGCATCCCCGTGCCCGTGGAGGGAGCCGACGGCAAGGTGCTCTACGTATGGTTCGATGCGCCGATAGGATATATCTCCAACACCAAGGAGCTCTGCGACAACAACCCCGAGCGCTGGGGCACATGGCAGAAATGGTGGCAGGATGAGGACACGAGGCTGGTGCACTTCATCGGCAAGGACAACATCGTGTTCCATTGCATCATCTTCCCCACCATGCTCAAGGCCCACGGCGACTACATCCTGCCCGACAACGTGCCGTCAAACGAGTTCCTCAACCTGGAGAACGATAAGATTTCCACCTCGCGCAACTGGGCCGTGTGGCTGCACGAATACCTTGTAGACTTCCCCGGCAAGCAGGATGTGCTGCGCTATGTGCTCACCGCCAATGCGCCGGAGACCAAGGACAACAACTTCACCTGGAAGGATTTCCAGGAGCGCAACAACTCGGAGCTGGTGGCCATCTATGGCAATTTCGTGAACCGTGCGGTGCAACTCACTCAGAAATACTGGGACGGCGTGGTGCCGGCCTGCGGCAATCTGCTCGACGTAGACCGTCAGACCATCGCCGAATTCAAGGATGTGAAGGAGAAAGTGGAGCAATATCTCGACGCCTTCAAGTTCCGTGAGGCCCAGAAAGAGGCCATGAACCTGGCCCGAATCGGCAACCGCTACATCACCGAATGTGAGCCTTGGAAGGTGTGGAAGACCGATCCGAAGCGCGTAGAGACCATTCTCAACATCTCGTTGCAGCTTGTGGCTAACCTCGCCATTGCCTTCGAGCCCTTCCTTCCCTTCAGCAGCAAGAGCCTGCGCGATATGATTGGCATCAAGAATTTCGACTGGGCAGAGCTCGGCAGCACCGAGTTGCTCAAAGCCGGAGACCATCTCGGCGAGCCCCATCTGCTGTTCGAGAAGATCGAAGACGATGCCATCCAGGCTCAGCTCGACCGTCTCGAGGCCACCAAGAAGGCCAACGAGGCTGCCGAAGCCGCCAAGGAATACAAGGCAAACCCCATCAAGGAGAACATCCCCTTTGAGGATTTCGAGAAGCTCGACATCCGCGTGGGACACATCAAAGACTGTCAGAAGGTGGCCAAGAGCAACAAACTCTTGCAGTTTACCATCGACGACGGCTCTGGAACAGACCGCACCATCCTCTCGGGCATTGCCAAATTCTACCAGCCCGAGCAGCTTGTGGGCAAGGATGTGCTATTCATTGCCAACCTTGCTCCGCGCAAGATGATGGGCATTGAGAGCCAGGGCATGATCCTCTCTGCCGTCAATTTCGACGACTCTCTGGCCGTGACCACCACCCTCAGCGAGGTGAAGCCTGGCTCACAGGTGGGCTAACGCCATCTGATTACTCGGACAAGTCAGAACAATCATTTAAAACCATTCGGTTCATCAGGCCGTTGCCCGGCAACGGCCATTAAATTTAAGCCTATGAAAAAGCTCATGATGCTGACTTTGATGCTCGTTGCGGCAATCATCGTCAAGGCACAGACCACTCCTGTGCAGTTCACCTCCCAGCTTGTGACCACCGGTTACGCAGATGCTGAGATTGTTTTCAGCGGAACTATGGCACCGGGATGGCATGTATATTCCACCGAACTCGGCAACGACGGACCCATATCCGCTACGTTTAACGTGACGAAAATGGACGGCGTGGAGCTCATTGGCAAGCTCACGGCACGGGGAGAAGAGATTAACAAGTACGACAAATTGTTCGAAATGCAGCTCCGCTACTTCGAGAACAAGGTGCAGTTCGTACAGAAAGTGCGCTTCCTCAAGTCCGACTATACCATCGACGCCTACTTAGAGTATGGCTCATGCAACGATGAAAGTTGCATGCCGCCGGCCCAAGTGGAGTTCAAGGCCCAGGGCAAGTCTGCCCAGTTCTGCGATGGTCCCGACTGCCAGAAGCCTTGTTGCAAACCCGAAGCCAATGCCGTGAAGAGCGAATCTCACGCTTGCTGCAAGGGCGAAGGCACCGCATCCAAGGCCGAGTGTCCCATGCACAAAGGCGAAACCCACGCTTGCTGCAAGGATGCCAAGACCGCATACAAGACTCATGCCACCAAGAAGGCCACGGCAAAGAGGCGCGTAGCCCGCAAGAAAAAATAGTTCTTGCAGGCATTTCTACCAACAAACTACGGATTGTGTCTGCAAGATCACAACCCGTAGTTTGCTTTATAAACGACGGTTTTGGCCCTCGAAAACAGGCCATAACGTTAAAAACCATCAATAATCCGGCGTTGGGTATCCCTTTTTTAATAGCTCGACGTATTATGTATAGGATTGGTTCTATATAAGCAACCATAAGAAACAGATAAGGAAACAACCACATGAAAAAAGCGATGACTCTGGCCTTGCTGATGTTTCTCACCATCTTGGCCCATGCACAAATGCTCGATCCGGTGAAATTCACCTCTCAACTCAAGACCGACAACACGGCCGAGGCAGAGATAATCTTTACCGGAAAGATTGACAAGGGGTGGCATGTCTACTCCACTGGCTTAGGCGCCGACGGCCCAATCTCTGCTACTTTCAACGTGACGAAGCTCGACGGCGTGGAGCTTGTGGGCAAGTTGAAACCTGTGGGACACGAGATTTCCAACTTCGATAAGCTCTTCGAGATGAACCTGCGCTACTTTGAGAACAGCGTAAAGTTTGTTCAGAAGGTGAAGTTTACCAAGCCCAACTATAAGATCGACGCTTATCTGGAATATGGTGCATGCAATGATCAGAACTGCTTGCCACCCACCAGTGTGGAGATTAAGAAGGCCGGCAAGAGCCCTGCCGTATCGGGCGACGATGCCAAGACGGCCGAAGATGCCAACGCCCAGACGCCGGAGGCTCTGGCTGCGCTGGCCAAAGCCAAGGCCGACTCGCTGGCCAAGGTGCAGGGCGACAGTGCCGCAAAGGTGGCTGCAGCCGTCAGCGCCAATCTCTCCACCACCGACAAGGATGCCCTCTGGCGCCCCGTGGTGAAGGAATTGAAGCAATTCGGCGGTACGAGCGACATCGCCAGCCACTCCATATTATATATATTCCTCATGGGACTCGTAGGCGGACTCCTTGCCTTGGTGATGCCCTGTATCTGGCCTATCATCCCCATGACCGTGAGTTTCTTCCTCAAACGCTCGAAGGATGACAAGAAAAAAGGTATCCGCGACGCCGTAACATATGGTATCTCCATTGTCGTTATCTACCTCGCTCTGGGCATCGGCGTGACAGCAATCTTCGGTCCGAGCACCCTGAACTCGCTCTCGACCAATGCTGTTTTCAACATCTTCCTCTTCCTGTTGCTCGTGGTTTTTGCCGTGAGTTTCTTCGGATGGTTCGAGATTAAGCTACCCGACAGCTGGGCCAACAAGGTAGATACCAAGGCCAGCAACACCACGGGCCTGCTCTCCATCTTCCTCATGGCCTTCACCTTGGTACTCGTTTCGTTCTCCTGCACGGCGCCAATCATCGGCCTACTGCTCGTGGAGACCGTCACATCGGGCAACTGGGTGGCTCCCGCCGTGGGCATGTTGGGCTTCGCCCTCGCCCTCGCCATACCGTTTACCCTATTTGCCATGTTCCCCACCCTGATGAAAAAGAGCCCCAAAAGCGGCTCATGGATGACCCAAATCAAGGTGGTTCTCGGATTCATCGAGCTGGCATTCGCCCTCAAATTCTTCTCCGTGGCCGACCTTGCCTATGGTTGGCACCTGCTCGACCGCGAGGTATTCCTCTCCCTTTGGATAGTAATTTTCTTCGCTCTCGGCTGCTATCTCGTGGGCTGGCTGAAGTTCCAGGAAGACGAAGTGGGTGGCGACCTCCACAAGCCGATGCCCGTTCCGGCCATCATGCTGGGCCTCTGCTCACTGGCTTTCGCCGTCTACATGGTGCCGGGTCTGTGGGGTGCGCCCTGCAAAGCGGTCTCCGCATTCGCTCCTCCCATCAATACGCAGGACTTTAACCTCAATACCAAGACCGTAGAAGCCCATTACAAGAACTACGAGGAGGGCATGGCCGCAGCCAAAGCACAGGGTAAACCGGTGCTCCTCGACTTCACAGGCTTCGGCTGTGTGAACTGCAGAAAGATGGAAGCCTCGGTGTGGACCGACCCGAATGTGGCCGACAAGCTGGAGAAAGACTATGTGCTTATCTCGCTCTTCGTAGACGATAAGACCCCGCTTCCGGAGCCCATGGAAGTGACGTTCAATGGTGAGAAGCGCACGTTGCGCACCGTAGGCGACAAGTGGAGCTACCTCCAGGCCTCGAAGTTCGGTGCCAATGCCCAGCCGTTCTATGTGGCAGTGGACAATGAGGGCACCCCACTCACCGGCTCATACGGCTACAAGGAGGATGTCCCGGCCTATCTGCAATTCCTGAACAAGGGCTTGGAGGCCTACAAATAATCCCCCATTGACAATTGAGATTTGACTATTTTGATGACCTCTGCAATGCCATAAGCCACAAAAACAGAGGATCGTTTATACCTCGATAGGGCATGATCATCTGTGGGATGTCATCAAAATGATCAATTCTCAATATTCAGTCATCATATCATGACATAGTTTTTGCCATACGATTCAAATCCCCTTCACCCCTCTTGGTCATCATGATGATCAATGGTCTATGACCAATTATCAATATTACTATTAGACTTATACTATGTTAGACCAGCAAACACGCGAGCAAATCATTGCTCTCATCAACAAGGAAGTGGTGCCAGCCGTGGGCTGTACTGAGCCGATGGCCGTGGCGCTATGCACCGCACGGGCCACCGAGGACCTCGGGTGCAAACCCCAGAAGATATCGGCGCTGCTCAGTGCCAATATCCTAAAGAATGCCATGGGCGTGGGAATCCCCGGCACCGGCATGATTGGACTGCCCATTGCCATAGCCCTTGGCGCACTCATTGGCAAGAGCGAGTATCAACTGGAGGTGATCAAAGACCTCACGCCAGAGTCGCTTCAGGCCGGCAAAGACTACATCAGCGACCCTCACCACATCGACATCAAACTCAAGGAGGGCATCACCGAGAAGCTCTACATCGAGATATGCTGCGAGGCTGACGGCCACAAGGCCACAGCCATCATAGCCGGAGGCCACACCAACTTCATCTATGAGGAGCGCGACGGCAAGGTGTTGCTGGACAAGCAGCAGCAAGGAAGCACCGCCGAAGAGTCTGCCGACATACAGCTCAACATGCAGACCGTGTGGGATTTTGCCACCTCATCGCCCGTCGACGAGATTAGTTTCATCCTCAAGACGCGCGACTACAACATCCGCGCCGCACAGGAAAGCAAGAAGGGCAACTACGGACACAACCTCGGCAAGACCATGGGGCGCCCGCTCTCCAGCGGCATCTTTGGCAAGACCATCTACTCCAACATCATCTCGGAGACCGCCCTCGCCTGCGACGCCCGCATGGGAGGTGCCATGATTCCCGTGATGTCCAACTCCGGTTCGGGCAACCAGGGCATCTGTGCCACCAATCCTGTGGCCGTCTACGCCAAGGAAAACGAGAACACCGAGGAGGAGCTCATCCGCGCCCTCACCCTCTCCCACCTCACCGCCATCTACATCAAGCAGAACCTCGGCAAACTGTCGGCCCTCTGTGGATGTGTCGTAGCCAGCATCGGCTCCAGCTGCGGCATCGTCTATCTCATGGGCGGCGACTACACACGCGTGTGCCATGCCATCAAGAATATGATTGCCAACCTCACCGGAATGATATGCGACGGCGCCAAACCGAGCTGTTCCATCAAGATTTGCTCGGGCGTTTCGTCGGCCCTCCTCTCCGCATTGCTGAGCATGGAAGGCGAACATGTGACCGCCGCAGAGGGCATCATCGACGAGGATGTGGACCGCAGCATCCGCAATCTCACCAGCATCGGCAAGCAGGCCATGTGTCCCACCGACGATATGGTGCTCGACATCATGACCCACAAAGGCTGCTAACCCTATATAATAACTACACCATCCTTCTCAATAAAATCTGAAAGGCCTTGACAAATCGATTGTCAGGGCCTTTTTCTTTCCACCCTGTCCAAGCATCATTCCGCCCGCACGGTAGGGACATGCCCCGTGCATGTCCGCACCGCCGAATGGCAACCCTCCATCCTCTTGCATTCTTCCACCCTCCTCAAAGCATATTCCCGTCTATCTCCAAGTCTATGATTTATTGTCGATGCGGACATGCACGGGGCATGTCCCTACTCTGCATTCGTCACGGAGGAGCCTCCCAACCCTCCTCATCTCCGTGTGTACCACCCATCCTCCGCATCCTCCCATTGTCAAAATACTTATAAGAAATCCGGCCTCTCCACCGCTCCCCATCTGGAAAAGAATCTCTCCCATCTCATCACAAAATCCTGATGAAATCGCAAAAAACCGCTTCATAAAAACGATAAAGCCCTCCTCGCGTCGCCTCCACTACCTTATCGCACGACGAATAGGTACTCTTCGCACCACGAAAACATAGCCATCATACCCACGAAAAAGTACTAACGGCAGGACGAGAAAATGTCAATATTTTACAACCCTCTATCTATTAACCCCTTAAAACAAACCTCATTTTCGCGTATTCCGCACCACGGATTTTCTGTTTGAGAATACGCGATTCTCACGAACACTATTTTCAAGATTTTTCATTAGCATTTCTCTTATCTCCCACAAATCGTTCAGCATTTTGTCGCCACACCTTCTTCGTTCGCCGACAAACCCGGGATTTCTCCTCGATACCATCCTCGCACAGATGATTTTGCCCCACGGAGGCTTGGCGAAAGGAATTTTATCGTATCTTTGTAGCTACTAACGCTATAACTCTTTACCCATGGGCAGGAAATTGTTTTGCATCGCCGTCTGCTGGCTCAGCGCCCTTTGCGCCTTCGCCGTAGACACGGATGCCCATCTCTTCAGGCAGCTCGACAGTCTGCTGAGCATCAAGGAGACCCTCGAACAACAGAAGGAAGCGCGGATTCAACATATCCGCGAGCGACTCGCCGTGCCCCGTATCACGCCGGAACAGGAGTATGACGTGAACGACAAACTATACCAAGAGTACCTCGCTTTCAAGTACGACTCGGCCTATAAATACGTGAACCGCAACCTCACGCTGGCCCAGGCCATCGGCAGCAGGCAGCTCTACGAGAAGAGTATCCTGCAGTTGGTGCACATCCTGAGTGTGGCCGGACTATTCGACGAGGCCGAACAGGCCATCCAGCAGATAGACACCACACTGCTCAGCCGCGACGACCGCTCTACCTACTACCAGGCCTGCAGCGATCTCTACCTCTTCAACGCGGAGTTTACACAGGGCACAGTGTTCTTCCATCAGAACAATACCAACGCCCAGAAGTTCCGCCAGAAGATGCTGGAGGCGCGCCATGGCGACTCGTTTCTGAGCGTGATGTCATACGCCAGCTTCATCGGCGAGACGCGCGAATACCGCAAAGCCATCGACATGCTGGAGCAATATGTGGACAAGCACCTCCACTCGGGTGAGCGCAACTATAGCATTGCCGTGAGCACGCTGGCCTATTTCTACAGCCAACTCAAGGACCGACAGCAGCAGAAACGCTATCTCCTGCTCTGCGCTATCAGCGATGTGAAGGGCTGCATCAAGGAAAACAACTCGCTACGCGAGCTCGCCTCACTGCTTTTCGACGAGGGCGACCTCGACCATGCCTACGACTACATCAACGCTTCCATCCTCGATGCCAACTTCTATGGCACACGTCTGCGCAACATTCAGGCCGCACAGCTCATCCCAAAGATAGTGCAGGGCTACCATCAGGCCGAGGCCAGCTATCGGTCGAGGCTCTATCTCATCGTGGCCGCTATCTCCATCGTCACCCTGCTGCTCGTGGTGGCCGTGTTTTTCATGCGCCGTTACATCATGCGCTACCGCATGGCCAACCAGAAAGTGCAGGTGGTGAACCATAAACTCAATAGCACTGTAGACGAATTGAAGCTCACCAACGCCCTGCTGCAGGAGGACGGACAGATCAAAGAGCAGTATATCGGCCGTTTCATGGAGCTGGCCTCCACGCTCATGGGGCGCGAGGAAGAACGGCGGAAAACGGCCTACCGACTGGCGCGAGAGCACAAGACAGACGACCTGAGCAAGTTTTTGCAGAACACAGACTATGCCAGCGACAACATCAAACTGTTCTATGCCAACTTCGACGAGGCCTTCCTCAATATCTATTCCGACTTTGTAGACAAGGTGAACGCTCTGCTCCTACCCGACTATCGCTTTGTAACCAAGGGCAAAACACTCAACACCGAGCTGCGCATCCTGGCCCTCATCCGCCTCGACATCACCGACAATCAGAAGATAAGCAGCATTCTCGGGTCGAGCATCACTACCATATACACCTATCGAAGCAAGCTGAAAAGCCACTCGATAGATAAGGAAAAGTTCGAGGAAAAAGTAGCCAACATCGATACTTTCGTGCAGCAAACTTAGCCCAGAAAGACTGGAAATCGCCCGATAACGCATGATTTTATTTAGATTTTCTGGGTGTACACTTATTCTTAATCACCTCATTAACAAACGATTAACTAAAAACAAAACTTTGATTTTTACTTGATGCTGTTGCGGCATCAATGTTTATTACATATATTTGCAATGCTAACGACAACTAAAAGCCTGTAAATATATGAGACATTTCGTATGGATGTTATCCGTATGCCTGTTCAGCATACTACCTCTTTCGGCCCGCAACCTGGAGAAAATCAGTTCTCCCGACCGTCAGCTTACGGTGGGATTCCAGGTGAAGGACGGCATACCTTATTATGATGTAACATGGCATGGGCACAGCATTCTGCAGCCCTCGCGCATGGGTTTCCAGTTGGCCGACGGACAGCTGGATGCCGATTTCAAGGTGGTGGACACGCAGCGACGTGCCTACGACGACACCTGGGCTGAGGTTTGGGGCGAAGAAGACTCCGTGCGCAACAACTACAGGGAGCTCACGGTAAGCCTTGTGCAGCGCCGCGGAATACGTCGACGCATGGACATTGTGTTTCGCGTGTTCAACGATGGCATCGGATTCCGCTACGTCATCCCCCGTCAGAAGGGTCTCGGCAAGCTCGCCGTAACAGACGAGAAGACCGAGTTTGCCTTCACCCACGACGCTCCGGGCTGGTCTATCCCGGCCAACCATGCCGACTATTTCGAGGGCATCTACACCCGTTCGCTGCTCAGCACGAAAGACACGGTGGTGACCCCGTTCACCGTGGAGTATGAGCCGGGCGTCTTCCTGACCGTTCACGAGGCTGCCCTCACCGACTATGCCAAGCTCAATCTCACCCCGCGCGGCACCCGACTCGTGGCGACCCTCACTCCGTGGAGCGACGGCACGAAGGTCTATGCCGACGGCACGCTCACCTCTCCATGGCGCACCCTGATCTTCGCCGAGCAACCCGGTGGCCTCATCACCAACCGAGTGATGCTCAATCTCAATGAGCCTTGCCGCATCGACGACACCTCATGGATAGAGCCCGGCAAGTATCTGGGCATATGGTGGAGCATCCATAAGAAGAAGCACACGTGGGAAATGGGGCCACACCACGGCGCCACCACAGCCCATGTGAAGCGCTACATCGACTTCGCTGCGGCCCATGGCTTCCAAGGAGTGCTCTCCGAGGGATGGAATCCCGGATGGGCCCAGGGCGAGAAGGTGACCTATCTGAAGTCCTATCCTGACTTCGACATCGAGGCTGTGAACCGCTATGCCCGTGAGAAAGGCGTGAGGTGGATTGGCCACATGGAGTCGTGGGGACAGGCCAAGACCATCGACCAAGAGATGGACTCGGCCTTCGCATGGTTCCACCAGATGGACATGAACGCCGTGAAGACTGGATATGTGGGCCATTTCATGGACGGCAAGGAGCTCCCCAATTCGCAGTACGGCATCCGACACTACCGTCGTGTGATAGAGTGCGCGGCCCGTCACCACATCATGATCGACAATCACGAGCCGGCTATGCCTACCGGTCTGCAGCGCACCTACCCCAACCTGATGACGCAGGAGGGCGCCCGCGGACAGGAATACAATGCCTGGGACCGCATGGGAGGCAACCCGCCGGAGCACACTGTGACCCTACCGTTCACCCGTGGACTGGCCGGGCCAATCGACTTCACGCCCGCCATCTTCAATTTCAGCGAGGTGGTCGAGGGCACACATCCCCATTCCACGCTGGCCAAACAGCTGGGCGAGTTTGTGGTTATCTACAGTCCGCTGCAGATGGCAGCCGATGAAATCGAGAACTATGAGGGTCAACCGGCCTTCACTTTCATCGAGAGCTGTCCCACAAACTGGAGTCGCACGGTGGTGCCCAACGGCGAAATCGGGAAGTATATCACCGTATGCCGCAAGGAACGCGGGGGCGACCGGTGGTTCGTTGGCAGCATCACCAATGGCGACGCGCGCCAGATTGAGCTTCCGCTCAGCTTCCTCGACCCGAGCCGCAGCTATCGGGCCATAATCTACGAGGACGGACCCGATGCCGACTACGAGACCAATCCCTATGCCATGAGCATCCGACAGATTCCCGTAGACGCCTCCACCGTGCTCCGACTGAACCTCGCCCGGAGTGGCGGAGCAGCCATCCGCATTGAGTTGGCCCAGTAGAAACATTCAAGGAAACAATCCATTACATATACATCAATTAATTCAAGGAAACATGAAAAGAACAAAAAATCTATTCAAACTTGTGACTATGTTGATCATATTCACATCTTTTGCGCTTGACATGTCTGCTCAATCCATTCACGGTACGGTGAAGGACAACACGGGGGAACCGGTTATCGGTGCCACCATCCGTGTGGTCGGCCAGACTGCCGGAGCGGTAACAGACCTCGATGGAAACTTCTCTATCAATGCCAAGCCGGGCGAGAAGCTCAACTTCTCGTATGTGGGCTACGACTCTCAGGTGGCTACAGCTCAGGAGGGCATGACCGTCACGCTGAAGGAATCGGCCTCACAGCTCAACGAAGTAGTAGTGGTGGGCTATGGTTCACTGGCTAAGAAGGAAATCTCAAGCTCCATCGTGCAGGTGGATAAGTCGCAGTTCAACCAAGGAGCCGTCACCGATCCCATGGCATTGGTGGGCGGCAAGGTGTCGGGCCTCAACGTGAACGCCACGGCAGATGCCAATCCTAATGCCCTCTCGTCTATCCAGGTACGAGGCGCTGGCTCCCTGCAGGCAGGAAATGGCCCACTGATTGTGATTGACGGTATTGCCGGAGGCGACCTCCGCAACATCTCGACGCAGGACGTAGAGTCTATCACTGTGCTCAAGGATGCCGGCTCGGCAGCCATCTATGGCACCCGCGGCGCCAATGGTGTAATCCTCATCACGACCAAGCATGGGTCGGGAGCACAGGGCGTGGTCAACGTGACCTACGACAGTTGGGTAGCTGCCAACATCGCCAAGGCAGGCCCCGAGGTGCTCACCACCGATGAGTTCCGTCGCAGCTTGCGTGGCAACGACTATGGCTACGACACCAACTGGTATGACGAGATTACCCGCGACGCATCGTATAACGTGAACCAATATCTCTCCATCGACGGCAGTACGAAGAACGGCTACTACGGCGGAAGCATCAATTTCAAGGAAGCTAATGGTCTGGATATTGCCAGCGGACGCGAGGAATACGGCGGAAGATTTGTCATAGAGCAGCGCGTTCTGGACAACCATCTGAAGTTCAACTCATCGCTCAGCCTACGCAAGGTGCATGAAGTATATGGTAACGACGGTATGTTCGACACCGCCCTCACCATGAATCCCACGCTTCCCATCTACAATGATAATGGTGGTTACTATCAGCCCACGTCGCCAACAGGCGTTTACAACCCCGTGGGCGTGCTCAAGGAGAATATCAGCAACGGCGACCGCATCTACCTCTTGGGCAACGCCGACGTGCAGTGGAACATCCTTAATCTGGAGCATCATGCGCTCAACACGTCATTGAGCTATGCCCTGCAGTACAACGATTATAAGAATAACTACTATACTCCCATCGCCTCAAGCCAGTCTTATTGGAACGGATACAAGGGTGAGGCCAGCATTCAATACCAGAAATGGTGGACTAACCGGCTCGAATGGCTCGTCAACTACACCTGGACCATCCCGCAGCATCAGGTGAAATTTGTGGCTGGATACTCTTGGGAGCGCAGCTCTTGGGAGCAGGCCGGACTGGCCAACCATGGGTTTATCTACGACTCGCCTACCTATCAGGGTATCGGAAGCGGTACCGGATTGAAGGATGGAACGGCTAATCTCTATGGCGGAAGGTCTGAATCGACCCTGATTGGTTTCTTCGGACGAGTGAATTACAACTGGCGCGACATGCTGTTTGCATCGGCTTCTATTCGTCATGAGGGCTCTACCAAATTTGGTAAAGACCGCAAATGGGGTAACTTCCCGTCTATCTCATTGGCTTGGGAAATCGTGAAGACACCCGGAATGGAGTCGCTCGGCACCACGTTCCAGAGCATGAAGCCGAGAGTTTCCTATGGTGTGACCGGCCGTTCAGACTTCAACGCCTATCAGTCTACTCCGACTTATACGGCCAATGGCGCCTATCTCATGGACGGTGCGTGGGTAACGGGCTATGCTCCATCCTCCAATGCCAACCCCAAACTGGGCTGGGAGAAGAGCAAAGCCTTCAACATCGGACTCGATTTCGAGGCTCTATCCAGTCATTTGCGTGGCAGCATCGAGTATTTCGACCGCCGTTCGGAAGACCTGTTGTATAACTATACCGCTCCACAGCCGCCATATGTGTGGGACAATATCCTCGTGAACGTGGGCACAACCAAGAATACCGGCATCGAATTGACGCTGAACTACGACGTCATTGCCAAGCCCGACGTGAAATGGACAACAGGTATCAACTACTCCTACGGTACCACCAAGTTCATCAAACTCTCCAATACCATCTACAAAGCATCCTATATCGACCTCTACCAGAAGCCAGGAGTGGGTACCAACGAGTACTTCTTCCGTGTTCAGGAAGGTGGTAAGGTAGGCCAGTTCTGGGGCTATGAGTATGCCGGACACGATGCCAACGGCAACATGTTGGTATACAACAAGAACAACGAAGCTGTGCTCACGACCAATGTCGACGCCTCCGACAAGCGCTATATCGGCAACGGAGCACCCTCGAACTTCCTCTCATGGAACAACTATTTCCAGTATAAGAACTGGGATTTGAACTTCCTTTTCCGTGGCGCCTTCGGGTTTAAGATCTTCAATATGCGCAAGTATGGCATGGGATTACAGCTCTGCGGCACCGACAATGTACTGCGTAACGCCTATCTCGACGACAAGGACGTGAAGAGCGGAGGTGGTGTCATCTCGTCTTACTTCCTCGAAAAGGGTGACTATATGAAGCTCGACAATGTGACATTGGGCTACAACTTCACGCCCAAGAACCGAAAATTGCTCGAAAGCCTGCGTGTCTACGTAGCAGCCAAGAATCTCTTTACCATCACCGGCTATAGCGGAAACGATCCCTCGGTGGTGTCTCAGACGGGCATAACTCCTGGAGTAGACGTCACCAGCTCCTACCCCACAGCCACCCAAATCAGCTTGGGCGTAACCGTAAGATTCCATTAATCCATCGGCTATTCCTACAGACAACATATCAACTATTAAACAGAACACAAGATGAAGAATATCAATCAATATAGCTTGGCGGCCGCATTGGGACTTGCTCTGGCTTTCTCTTCATGCACAGACCTTGATGAGAAGGTGTACGATCGTATCGATGCGTCGACGTTTTACCAGAACGAGGCAAGCGTCAAGAGTGCCATTGCCACCATCTACAACCAGGCAGGCAACTGCTTTGCCGAGCGATTCTATTTCCTGCAGGAACTCCCTGCCGACCAGATAGCATGGCGCGTGTGGAACGGCGGACAGTGGGGATATGACGAAGGAGAGAAGTATGTGCTCTCCACACAGACCTGGACATCGGAGTCTAAGATTATCAAGGACGCCTGGACCAACTGTTGGCCCATGGTGGGACTGGCCAATAACATCATCAACGACCTGGGGGGCATAGAGCCATCGGCACTGAGCATGACCCAGAACCAGTACGACTCCTACATCGCCGAGGCACGCACGCTCCGCGCATGGGCCTATTATAATATGTTCGAGATATGGGGAGGTGCCCTCCCACTGAACGTATCGTCGGGCTCTGACATACCCGGAACGGCCGACGCCGACTGGAATACGAGCTGCAAGAAGATATACGAGTTCATCGCTACGGAGCTCGATGAGAGCGTGAGTGCACTGCCCAAGGAGACCGGCGACAACACAACGCGCAACCGAGTGAACCAAGGAATGAACCGGATGCTTAAGGCTCGCCTTCTGCTCAACGCCCCCACCTTCATCGGCGAAGACCATTACACCGACTGCGAAGCGCTGAGCAAGCAGATCATCAACGGCGACTTCGGCACCTATCAGCTGGCCGACGACTACCGCACCATCTACGATTTGAACAACAACACCTGCCCGGAGGTGGTGTTTGCCTTTGCCTGCGAAGACGGCCAAGGCTCTACCAACGCCTGGACAAACATGCGCAACATGCCCATGCTGGCCTACAACTACGACAAGTATTTCGACGTAACTCAGTTCTCGGGCATAGGTGCATGGAACTGCTGCATCGTGGCCCCGTCGCACGACAACTCGGGAAAGGTGCTGGCTACCGGTGGTACCGATACCGGCGGCAAGAGCTTCATCTACGACTACGGCGACAAGCTCGGTGGCGTGTGGGACCGTCTGGACGACCGCGACGCGAGGAAAGCCAACTTCGTCTACAACTCCGCCACTGGCAAATGGACCGGCAACTTCCTCCGTGGAGCCATCAAGGCCGACTATGGCAAGGGAGCCGCACTGCCTGCAGATGCCGACCGCGACGGTCAGAATCTGGTGTACGTAGACCAGTTGGGCACCTTCCAGAACCTCGGACGCAACCTCGAAACCGTGATGTCGCCACGCTGGGGCGAGACCAATTCGGGCATCCGACTCATCAAATATCCCATCTACGATGCCGGAGACAAGGGTGGATTCAAGGATATCGACGAGGTGGAGTTCCGCATTGCCGAGGCATATTACAATGTGGCCGAGTGCGAGATGCGCAAGGGCAACGCCGCCGAAGCCCAGAGTTATGTGAACAAAGTGCGTCAGCGCTACTACTCTTCCAGCAGCTGGAGCGTGGTGAAAGATCAGCCGGGACCCGGTTTCAGCAGTTTCGACATGGACTGGATGCTCTCCCAGTGGGGCCTGGAGTTCCTCGGAGAAGGCCGCCGTCGCCGCACAGACCTGCGCCGTTTCGACAAGTTTACGCAGGGACAGTGGTGGTTCTTCGGCCGCGTAAGCGAGGATGGAGTCAACCTTCCGTCCAAGCGCGACAGGAAGTACGAGTGGTATCCCTTGCCTGAGTCGGCCCTTTCGGTCAATCCCGGACTCATTCAAAACCCCAGTTACACCAAATAATAAACGACTATGATTATGAAAAAAATAGTATATGCCATTACGCTGCTTGCTTCTCTGCTTGGCATCATGAGTAGTTGCAGCAACACCGAGGACATTCTGTTCGACCATGAGCAGCCCGCCTTCCCCATCCAGGCAGACAAAATACTCCTCGAAGCCATCATGCCGTCGTCTACCACAGCCGAGGAAGATGTCTACATCGTAGGCGCTTTCAATGGCCTCGACGACCAGTCGGTCATCGGCAACGCCGACTACAAGCTGATGGTAGCCGATAGTATAGCCGGCAAACGGGGCATCTATCTCGACCCCTCCAAGTTTGTCGGAGGCAAGACGCTGGCCGACGGCTACCACTTCGTGTCGTCTACGCAGCGCAATGAGGTGACCGCCTTAGGCGACACCGTGGTGAGAAGCGAGAGCCCCGCCGTGGGCACGCGCACCAATATGTATGTGTCTAAGTGGGCAGCCTACTTCGATCCCGCTCCCACAGAGCCCACCCACGACGGCTATGTAGTCTATGTGGACAACCAGACCACATGGGGCGACGCCATCACCATGTATATGTGGGGCGACGTGAACGACCTCAACGGCGGATGGCCCGGCATGAAACCCACCGGCAAGGAGACCAAGAACGGGGTGAACTACACCTACTTCGACATGGGCACAGCCAACAACGGCCTGACCGAGCACCTCATCTTCAGCAACAATGGAGCCTCACAGCTCAACGATTTTGCCTATACCATCGACCACGACCTCTACCTCAAGGTGACCGACGCCGGCGTGGAAGAGATCACCAACGAGCCTAAGCACGACGGCTATGCGGTGTTTGTGGACAACCAGACCAGCTGGGGCGACGCCATCACCCTGTACATGTGGGGCGATGTGAACGACCTCAACGGCGGATGGCCTGGCATGAAACCCACCGGCACGCAGACCAAGGACGGCGTGGTCTACACCTATTTTGATATGGGCGAAGCCAACACCGGCCTGAACGAACACCTCATCTTCAGCAACAGCGGAGCCTCGCAGCTCAACGATTTTGCCTATACCATCGACCACGACGTCTACCTGAAGGTGACCGACAGTGGTGTGGAGGAAATCAAGCAGGGCGGCGACGACAGCGGCAACACGCCGCCGAGCACCTACAAGCTCTATATTGACAACCAGACCGGATGGGCTGCCTCGGCCCTCTATGTCTGGGGCGATGCCGAGCTGTTCGGCACCTGGCCGGGCGCCCAGCCCAAGACCACGGAGACCGTGGGCGGCGTGACCTACCAGGTGTGGGAGATTGGAAACGACAACGCCACCTACCATCCCATCCTCAACAACAACGGAGGCGGCAGTCAGACAGACTGTCCCACGGCCATCACGGCCTCGCGCGACTACTACTATCAGGTAACCGCCACCGGGTGGACAGAGGTCACTCCGCCGAGCGCCAAGCGCAGCTCGCTGCTCTATCGTGCATCAATCCACTCAAGACGTTAATCCCCTTGTAAGATGAAATCCATTTCCATCCACAAACTCTGCCTCGTGGCCCTGCTGCTGTTATCCCTCGGATACAGCGGCACGGCACGGGCCGACTATGTAGACGACATCAATGCCGGCACATATGCCGCCGGACAACAGGTGATCTACGAGATGAACATCGGGTCGTTCACCGCCGAGGGCACGCTGGCGGCAGCCAGCCAGCGCCTGTCTGAACTGAAGCGAAACGGTGTAGACATCGTGTGGCTCATGCCCATCTATCCACGTGGCGGAGGCATCAACAGCCCCTATGCCGCCACCGACTTCATGGCCGTGAATCCCGCCTACGGTACCGTGGCCGACCTCAAGGCCTTCGTTTCGTCGGCCCATGCCATCGGCATGAAGGTGTGGCTCGACTGGGTGCCCAACCACACGGCTACCAACGCCACCTGGGTAACCACCCATCCGGAGTATTACACCAAAGATGCCACGGGGGCCATGGTACATCCTAACAACTACGGTGACGTCTATCAGCTCGATTATAGCAACGCCGGACTGGTCGCGGCGATGAACGACGGCCTGAAGTTCTGGATCGATCAGGCCGACGTAGACGGCTACCGCTGCGACTATGTGTCGAGCGCAGGCATCCCCGTGAGCTACTGGCAGGCCACCATCCCCATGCTCAAAGCCTATCGCAGCGGCAAGGAAATCACCATGATGGGTGAGTCCGACTTCTCCGACATCACCACCCTGCAGGCCGCAGGATTCGATTACGACTATGCCTGGGGGTTCCAGGAGAAGCTCCAGACCTACGGCGCCAGCGGCGCATACGCCAATCCACTGATCACCTACAGCAAGGATCTGGTGGCCAAGTCGAAGGCCATGAGCGTGTCGCGCATGGTCTATCTCACCAACCACGACCAGAACTGGAACTACGATCTCAAGACCCTGACCCAGAAATATGGGCAGAACAAATACCTGCTCACGGTGCTTTCCTACACCCTCTGGGGCATGCCGCTGCTCTACAACGGTCAGGAGATTGGCGGAGACCAGCCGCTCAACTATTTCGAGGATACGAAGATAGACTGGTCGCAGCCCGACCAGAAGATGCTCAACACCGTTCGCACGCTGGCCGCCATCAAGCACTCGCAGGCCGCTCTCCACGATGCCAAGGAGGCTGCAGCCAATGCCGACATCAGCTTCCTTACCACGGTCAATGCCAACCAGTATGTCACCGCCTACCAGCGCACGCTGGGTACGAGTGAGGTGCTGGTGCTACTCAACTCGGCCACCACGGCGCAGACGGCGCTGCTCAGTGGCATCTCGGGCACCTATAGCCTCTGGCTCAACAGCGACAGCATAGCCAAGGGCGTGAGCCGACACACCAAGACCTTCGGCGGCAGCCTCAGCGTGAGCATCCCGGCCAAGGGTTACCTGGTCTATGTCAAGGGCAACTACTCAGAAGAGAATGTTCCTGCCGAGCAGCCACTGGGCAATCTGGTGGACAACGACGCCTACTCGGTCTACTATGAGACGCCCGTAGACAATGCCACCGTGTGCGCATGGATGTGGAACGACACCTATGGCGGCGAGCGATATGCTGCCACAGGCTCTTGGCCGGGCGACTCGTTCAACCGTCTGGGTATCACCACAGCTGGCAACGTGGTCTACAAATACAGCTTCACCCTCGCCGCCGGCATCACGCCTCCGGCCTATATCATCATCACCGAGAATGGCTCAGCCGACGCCAACAAGGTGATAAACGGGGCCCCGTTTGTGAACCATGGCTACTACGTGAAGGGGCAACCTTCGGCAGTGACCACCGTGCCCACCGACATTGCGGCACTTAGCGCCGGCGCCAGCAGGTATCCGGCCGACCGCCACTACTACAACCTCAGCGGACAGGAGGTGCCCGAGAGCTATCAGGGCATCGTGATTCACCAGGGTCGCAAGCTCATCAAAGGTAAGATATAAGTAATCAGTTATAACCTATAGTCTGTACCATCATTTTTAATTTTTAAGTTAATCGCGGGCAGAAGAATCACTTGGGGTGACCATTCTGCCCTTTTTCTATACCCCGACGGATGCCTTGCGTTTGTCAAGATTGTTAGCCCAAAAACGGGCTTTCTGCCGTGCTCAATCTGGAAACAGGAAGGCCTTAGAAAACGAGAAAATCCGCTTCCCAACGACAAAAAACAGACCTCTCGGAACCTTCAGGCCGTTTTCGCCTCGGCATTACTACCTTATCGCATTGCGAGAAGGTAGTTTTCACGATAGGAATACATAGGTTTTTCGGTGCGATAAGGTAGTTATCGTAGGACGAGAAGATGTAAATTTTTCGGAAGCATCTATCCCATAGCGAGTTCAGAGCGACTCATTTTTCGCGTATTCCACACCAAAGATTTTCTGTTTGAGAATACGCGAGTATTGAGAAAGACATATTCAATATTTTTCAACGAGTATTTTTTGTTGGGGGACAAAGCGGAAAAGGAGGAGACAGAACTACATAATCTTTAAGACAGAACTACAGGTTTTTGAAGACAAAAAGACATAAAGACAGGTACGGAAACGCAGTTTTTTAAGAACAGAAGGACAGATTTTATCTTGGGGTTCCCCTATAACAAAACCCCAAAATATGTCATTCTGTAAAAGGTCTATATCCTCCTGTTCTTCATAATCTGTAGTTATGTCCTTGAAAACATGTAGTTATGTCTAAATAAACCGAGGCTCCTGTTCCTGTCTTTATGTCTTTCTGTCTAAAAAACAAGAACTTTATGTCTAAGACGCAAGGGCTTTCTGTCCTACTCACGCATATACCGGCAGATGATGTTTCCGTCGTAGTCGTGCTGCTCCACCAGCCTCACGTTGGCCGGAAGCTGGGGCGACGGCGTGCCCTGTTCCACGGTGAACGGCGCCGTCTCCACCCGTATCTCATCCCAAAGGCCGCGGTCGATGAAGCCCTGCAGGGTGATGGTGCCACCCTCTACGATAAGGCTCTGCCGGCGACTCACGCGCAGATAGCTGAGCATGGTGTCGATGTCGGAGAAGCACTTGAACCACCCGGGCATGCCCTCGGTGCTGTGGGCCAGCACCAGTCGCTCGGGGTCGCGCCCGCTCCACTCCCTGATGTTGAGCTGCGGATGGTCTGTGTTCACCGTCTCGTGGCCCACAAGGATGGCATCATTCTCTGCTCTCAGCTTGTGAACAAGCATCTTGGTAAACGGGGTTGAAATGGGAAGCACTCCCTTGTAGATATTTATCTTCCTGTCTTTCGTCTCCGCCCACTTCAAGATGATATACGGGCGATGCTCGGTGTTCACCGCGATAAACTTCCGGTTGAGCTCCATACATTCGCGCTCCAGCACGCCCACGGTCACCTCGATGCCCGCTTCGCGGATGCGCTCGATGCCGCGGCCCTGCACCTCGGCAAAGGGATCGATGCAGCCGCAGACCACACGGCGCACCCGTTTGCTCACAATGAGGTCGGCGCAGGGCGGTGTCTTGCCCCAGTGGGAGCAGGGTTCGAGGCTCACATAGATGGTAGCCTCCCGCAGGAGCGGTACATCCTCTGGACGCACCGACCCGAAAGCGTTGACCTCGGCATGGCCCTGACCACAGCGCACGTGGTAGCCCTCGCCGATAATACGGCCGTCGCTGCTCACAATCACCGCCCCCACCATCGGGTTGGGCTTGGCGTTCTGCATGCCGTTGTGTGCCAGTTGCAGACAGCGGCGCATGTATTGCTCGTCGGTTTTCAGCTGTTCGGGAGTGAGACGTTGTAGAGATTCTTGTGGCCCTGGAACCATGATATTGGGTGGTTTGTCACCTTTCGGTGGATTGAAACGATGTTGATTTACCACAAAGTTAGGCTTTTTCGATGAATTGTGGGCCTGTTTTTTGGTCTTTAATGCTTGATTAGACCAATATTTTTTAATAATTTTGCGAATGCTCGACAGTCCGATGACGAATTCCCCGACATTTTCTCATGGCGGGAAAGGATGGGGAAGGGTGTCGAAACGAAATAGTTTAATCCGACAAAACGATGAAAAGGCTGATAACAATGCTTGCGCTTGCCGCCTCGCTGCAGGCCAGTGCACAGGGCGTGGACGGCACATGGAAAGGCACGTTGCAGGCCGGCGCACAGAAAATCACGATGGTGTTCCGCCTCGACAAGGCTGCCCAGGCTGCCAAGATGGATGTGGTGGAACAGGGCGTGAGTGGGTTTCCGATGACGGTAAATGTGCTGACCGACGACTCGCTGAACCTCTCTGTCACGCAGATGGGGCTGAACTATGCCGGTCGTCGCGATGGCGACAAAATCGAAGGAACGTTCCGTCAGATGACCTTTGTGGCGCCCTTACATCTCGAAAGGGGCGACGTGAGCTTCAATCGACCACAGGACCCCGTGCCGCCCTACCCCTACGAGACGCGCGAGGTGACTTTTACCAATCCGTCCGGACAGGCTACTTTGTCCGGCACGCTGACCTATCCCCTGGGCTACAAGAAAGGCAAGCGGGCGCCGGTGGTGCTGATGGTGACCGGCAGCGGGCCCCAGAACCGCAACGAGGAACTGTTCCATCACAGGCCATTCCTCGTGATAGCCGACTATCTGGCACGCCACGGCATAGCGTCATTGCGCTATGATGACCGCGGCACAGGACAGTCGACGGGGGTCTTTAAGACTTCCACGACACAGGATTTTGCCAAGGATGCAGCCTGCGGTTTGGACTTCCTCAAAGCCACGAAAGAGTTCTCCCGTGTGGGCATTCTGGGACATAGCGAGGGCGGCGGCATCGCCTACATGCTTGGAAGCGAGGGCAAACCCGACTTCATTGTGAGCCTATCGGGGCCCGCCTGCAAGATAGACATGATGATGTTGCTGCAGATGAACGGCCTCGGCAGGGCGCAGGGACTCACGCAAGACATGTTTCAGACTGTGGCACAGGTGCGGCAATACATGCTGTCGAAGGACACCACAGCATGGCTCAAGTATTTCCTCGACTGGGATTTGCGGCTCTACGTTCGTGCCACAGGGTGCCCCGTGCTGGCTCTCGGCGGCGAGAACGACCTCAATGTACCCGTCTCTCTGAACGTGCCGGAGTTGGAATCGAACCTGCCGAAGAATAAGAAAAACAGGGTGAAAACCTATCCGGGACTGAGCCATATGTTCCAGCACAACCCGTCGGGCGACCCCACCAAGACCGCGTCGATAGAGGAAACCATCTCGCCCGAGGTGCTCTCCGACATCGCAACATGGATTAACGGATTAGGCCAATGACAGCAACAACGACATACGCTGGGCTCTGGCGCTCGCTCCTTCCGCGCTACGACCAGGGCGAGGCCAAGGCCATCGTGAGGCTGTTGCTCGAAGATGGCTTCGGCATGACCATGGCCGACATTCTCTGCGGGGGCGTGGAGGCACTGCCTGCCGATGCCCGAGAACGACTCGACGGCATGATGGCGCGGCTTCGCGAGGGCGAGCCCATACAATATATAATAGGTAAGGCCATGTTCTGCCGGCGCGAATTCCATGTGGAGCCAGGCGTGCTCATCCCGCGACCAGAGACCGAAGAGCTGTGCCGCACCATCAAATCGTACCACAACGTGCCCTTCTGCGCCTTGCAACCGCCAGCTCCGCTGCAGGTGTTAGACGTGGGAACGGGCAGCGGGTGCATCGCCGTGACGCTGGCGTTGGACCTGTTCAATGCCGAGGTGACGGCGTGGGACGTGTCGTCGGACGCCCTCATCATCGCACGCGACAATGCCCATCAGCTCGGGGCAAAGGTGAATCTGGAATATCAGGACGCCCTCAACCCGCCCGAAGACGACCGTCTGTGGGACATCATCGTGTCCAATCCGCCCTACATCGCGCGCCGGGAGGCTGCAGAGATGAGTGCCCACGTGCTCGACCATGAGCCTGATTTGGCCCTCTTTGTGCCCGACGACGACCCGCTGTTGTTCTATCGAGCCATCGCTCTCTATGCCTCGCGCACGCTCAACAACGACGGAACGCTCTACTTTGAGATTAATCCTCGCTATGCCGAGGAGCTGCTGCAGATGCTTCAGGAGCAGGGATTCTGCGGTGCAAGGCTTATCAAGGACAGCTTCGGGAAGCAGCGGATTTGCGTGGCCAAAGCCAATTCACAATTCACAATTCATCATTCATAATTGGCCATGCAGACCGGTTGTATGTCCCATCCAACAGGCAATCATCATTATCAATTACCAATTATCAATTCTCAATTACACAATTCATGGTCTATTCCGAGGAGAAAGCCTTGTCGTCCTTAGCCGCTCTCTGTTCCAAAGGGGAGCACTGCACGGGCGAGATGGACGAGAAGATGCGTCGATGGGGGCTCGATGAGGATGCCCGGAAGCGCGTTGTCGACTATCTGGAAAGTCATCATTTTGTCGACAATGAGCGCTACTGCCGGTCGTTTGTCAACGACAAGGTGAAGTATGACCGGTGGGGTCGCCGGAAGATTGAGCAGGCGCTGTGGGCCAAGCGCATTCCCGAGGACATCTCGCAACCTATTCTCGACAGTGTGCCTGATGCCGATTACCTCGACGTGCTCCGCCCGATGCTCAAGGCCAAATGGCCTACCATCAAGGCGAAAACAGATTATGAGCGGAGCATGAAGCTCATTAAATATGCCATGGGACGCGGTTTTGAGCTGCGCCTCATACGCCAATGCATCGACCAGGCGACCGATTGGGAGGTGGCAGAAGATGAAGGTTAGTCTGCTCGCACGCATCATGGACCTGGTCGCGCCACGCTCGTGCTGCGTGTGTGGCAACCGGTTGGCGCCAGAAGAAACCTATATCTGTCTGGCCTGCAACGTCCGATTGCCGCGCACCGACCACCTCGACCATCCGCTTGACAACGATTTAGCCAAGGTGTTCTGGGGCAGGATGAAGCACATTGAGCGTGCCGCCGCATTCCAATATCATCAGAGCGGCTCACAGGCAGCCTACCCCATCTATCGCCTGAAATACCGTCACGAACCCGGCATCGGCCTTGCCTACGGACGGATGATGGCCTCGGAGATGAAGGCCAAGGACTTTTTCGAGGGCATCGATGTGCTGATTCCCATTCCGCTGAGTGCCGACCGGCAGGCCGAGCGCGGCTACAACCAGAGTGAACTGATAGCCCGCGGCATCGCCGAGGAGACCGGATTGCAGGTGCTCACCGACGTGGTGAGTCGGCAAAACTACCGTGGAAGTCAGACCACGCGCGGCAGATGGGAGCGCAACGAGAATGTGGAGAACGCCTTTGTGCTGCGCAACGGCGACAAAATCAGGAACTCGCACGTGCTCCTCGTCGATGATGTGGTGACCACAGGAGCCACCATCTGCGCCTGCGCCAAGGAGTTGGAGCAAGTGGATGGCGTGAAAATCAGTGTGGCGGCAGTGGCTTTTGCCGGCCCAAAAAGATAAAAAAATGATAATCGTTTGCCATTATCGGCATTTTCAACTACCTTTGCGGAATCAACAATAAGCCAATCAACCGACATGGACGAATTAAAAATGGCACTTGCCAAACGGCTTCTCGACATTGAGGCCATCAAGTTGCAGCCCAACGATCCCTTCACATGGGCATCGGGTTGGAAGTCTCCCATCTACTGTGATAACCGCAAGACGCTGTCTTATCCCGCCCTGCGCAGCTTTGTAAAACTGGGTCTGATGCAAGCCATTCTTGAGCATTTCCCCAACGCCGACGCTGTGGCGGGAGTGGCAACAGGTGCCATCGCCCAGGGCGCTATGGTGGCCGACCTGATGAATATGCCCTTCTGCTACGTGCGTTCGAAACCTAAAGACCACGGCATGGGCAACCTTATCGAGGGCACTCTGCCCGAGGGCGCGAAGGTAGTGGTAGTGGAAGACCTCATCTCCACGGGCGGCAGCTCGCTCAAAGCCGTAGAGGCGCTTCGCCAGGCCGGCTTCGAAGTGGTGGGCATGGTGGCCAGTTTCACCTACGGTTTCCCCATAGCCGAGCAGGCGTTCAAGGATGCCGACGTGGAGCTTGTGACCCTTTCCGACTACGAGCACCTCGTGGAGATGGCCCAAAAGACAGGTTATATCAAGGCCGAAGACATCGAAACCCTGCACGTTTGGCGCAAAGACCCTTCGAAGTGGAGAGTTTAACCTCGCTTCTTGGATATGGGGAGTTAGGGAAGTGATGTAGCTAAAGAAGTTGAAAGACAATAATTTGACTGTCGAAACAGCACTCAGGCATACGTCTTTAACTCCCGAGCGAAGCGATAACTCCCCTAACTTCTTTAACTCCTAAAATAGAAATATGACGACAATAGAAAGCACAATCCGACAGATTGACTACCCACAGGAGTCGGTCTATCGTATGTTGAGCGACCTCAGCAATATCGATAAAGTGAGAGACAAGTTGCCCGAGGACAAGGTAAAAGACCTCGTCTTCGATGCCGACAGCATCTCCGTGAGCACCCCGATGGGTGCTGTGAAGCTCGTAATCGTAGACCGAGAGGAGCCGAAGACGGTGAAGTTTGAGACACAGGAGAGCCCCCTGCCCTTCAATTTCTGGATTCAAATACTGCCCGTCTCCGAGACATCGAGCAAGATGAAGCTCACCATCAAGGCCGACCTGAACCCGTTTATCAGCGGCATGGTGAAGAAACCGTTGCAGGAAGGCATAGAGAAGATTGCCGATGCACTGCAGATGATACATTATAATTAGGAGTTAAGGAGTTAAGAAGTTAAAGGAGTTAAGACATCACCTTGCTTTGAAGGCATAACCGCCAACAGACATTTGTCTTAACTCCTTTAACTTCTTAACTCCATAACTCCTCCAGAAAAACCAAGAAGAGAGATATGGCAACCAAACTTTGGGAGAAGAATTTTGAAGTCAATGCAGAGATAGAGCGCTTCACCGTGGGCCGCGACCGCGAGCTGGACCTATATCTTGCCAAGTACGATGTGCTGGGATCGATGGCGCATATCACCATGCTGGAGTCGATAGGACTACTGGAGCGCGAGGAGCTGACGCAGCTGTCGGCCGAATTGAAGCACATCTACCAGACCTGCGAAGACGGCCAATTCGTCATCGAGGAGGGCGTGGAGGACGTGCATTCGCAGGTGGAGCTGATGCTTACCCGCAAGCTCGGCGACATGGGAAAGAAGATACACTCCGGCCGTTCGCGCAACGATCAGGTGCTGTTAGACCTCAAACTCTTCACCCGACACGAGTTGATGGAGGTAGTCGAGGGCGTGAAGATTCTCTTCGACGAACTCATCGGGAAGAGCAACCAGTACAAATCGGTGCTCATGCCGGGCTACACCCACCTGCAGATAGCCATGCCTTCGAGCTTCGGCCTGTGGTTTGGCGCCTATGCCGAGAGCCTTGCCGACGACATGCTCTTCCTTCAAGCCGCCTATCGCATGACCAATCGCAACCCGCTCGGCTCCGCAGCGGGCTACGGATCATCATTTCCTCTGAACCGCGCAATGACCACCGAGCTGCTCGGTTTCGACTCGATGGACTACAATGTGGTATATGCCCAGATGGGCCGCGGCAAGATGGAGCGCAACGTGGCCTTCGCCATGGCCACCGTGGCAGGTACGCTGGCCAAGATGGCCTTCGACGCATGTCTCTTCAATAGCCAGAACTTCGGCTTTGTGAAGTTGCCCAAGGAGTGCACCACGGGGTCGAGTATCATGCCCCATAAGAAGAATCCCGACGTCTTTGAACTTATCCGAGCCAAGAGCAACAAGTTGCAGAGTCTGCCCCAACAGGTGATGCTCATCATGAACAACCTGCCCGTGGGCTACTTCCGCGACCTGCAAATCATCAAGGAAGTGTTCCTCCCGGCCTTCGGCGAACTGAAGGATTGTCTGCAGATGGCAGCCTACATCATCAATAAGATGGAGGTGAACGAGCATATATTGGATAATCCGATGTACGACCCGATGTTCTCGGTGGAGGAGGTGAACAGCCTCGCCGCAGCGGGCATGCCGTTCCGCGACGCCTACAAGAAGGTGGGACTGGAGATCGAGGCGGGTACGTTCAAGGCCAACCGCGATATCCACCACACCCACGAAGGCTCGTTGGGCAACCTCTGCAACGACCAGATCGAGGCACTGATGGACCGCACACTCAGCGAATTCCACTTCGAAACAGTGAGAGAAGCAGAGCAAGCACTGATCGGATAACGCCCTGCGGGCGAGAATAATAGAATAAAAGAATAAGAGGATTAAAGCCATTACTGTAAGCGATTTCTTAGCACTCGCCAGACAAATGGCTATTATTCTGAGCGAAGCGATAATTCTTTTATTCTCTTATTCCACCTCAAACACTGTTTCTCCATTCTTCAATCATTCTTTTATTTCTCAAAAACATGAAGCCCCTCCACCTCCTTCCCCTCTCTCTCCTCCTTGTCCTCTGCTCGTGTGGCGATACGCAGGAGTTGTATAGCAGGGCTTATTGTCGGCTATTTTTCGACAATTCGACCCACAACGACGCTACCCTCGCCACGGCCATGACGCCCTATTCGGGAGCCTACACCACCATCACGGCCTCGGGCAAGCAGTTTAGTTTCTCCAACAATCAGGGGTTGAGCAGCACCGTAAACATGACCGCCGTCGACGTGCAGCGCGGCTATGTGCTGGGCATGAACAACGGAATCATCGTGGGCTACGGCTCCTCGACCGACGGAACATTCGCTGCCTATGACCGCGAATGCCCCAACTGCTTCTCACCCGACGCCCTGCCCGTGCGCAGCTATAAGCTCTCTGTAAATGAGTTTGGCATCGCCACCTGCTCCAACTGCCACCGACAGTACGACCTGAACAATGGTGGAATCGTGAGCTCGGGCGACCCGGGGAAGAAGCTCTCGCGCTACTACGCCACTACCACCGGCCCCTACGGCATGCTGAGCGTGCAATAGCGCCGATTGGGAGATGAGGAGATGGCCCCACGCAGAGGACCTTATTTCCCCACGCAGAGGGTGTTTCTATCTCACACAGAGTTCACAGAGGACACAGAGGCTGGCGCAAAAGTTCCTATAACAGATATTGGAGTCCACAGAGAGAACCTCTCATCGCGATGCGCTGAAAGGAATATTTTACCTCCCCCTCCGGCGGTGCGGATTCAAGGGAAAGCCTTGGTCTCCTGCGCGACAAAACGAGGAGATGCAGCGATAATTCCTTTTGAAATATCCTGAAAAGACCTCTCAGAGAGGCGCACACGATTCCAAATGACAAACTTTTCTCGGGGAAATGGACGAAAAATCGTCCATTTGTAACCACCTAACCACCAATAACTTGTGATTATTTGACAAAAAAGGCAGCGCGAAAAGGTACTAATGGCGACGCGATTACTACCTAAAGGCGAGACGAAAAAAGCCTTTTCGCCACACGAAAACCGCCTTCCAGCAACGCCAAAAGGCCCTTTTCATCATGGCCAAACTGCAAAAAACGACAAAAAACGGATATTCGCCGCACTCAGATGAGCCCTTTTCACCAGAACCGACCGATAGCCGCCGCTGAACGAGGGAAGCCGGAAACAGAAAAAACAAACCAATAATCTCAACAACACAAGGCCAAACGGGGCTTGCGCAAGATGTCAAATATTTTATTAAATTGTGTAAAACGTTTGGCATTTCCGTGAAATTGCAATATCTTTGCATGAGTTATGCGGCAATAGCTCAGTTGGT
>DCJH01000002.1:72636-118760 GCA_002317385.1 Prevotella sp. UBA1705
TTGGCCAGTGATGGCTGTGCGGGTTCGAGTCCCGCTCGCGGCACTTCCCTAAAAATTTATGTCATCATGCGTAACCATCTAATCCTTACACTCTCCGTATTCTCAATATTCGCTTTCTCATCGTGTTCCAAGATGGGTCCGTTGTCGGCCGACAACTTTACGGTAACCCCCAACCCACTCGAAACGCAGGGAGGCCAAGTGCCAGCCACCATCAACGGCATGTTTCCGGCCAAGTATATGAAGGCCAAAGCCGTGGTGACGGTCATACCCGAGCTCCGCTACGGCAACGGGCAGACGGCTCAGGGCCAGAGCGCCACGTTCCAGGGCGAGAGCGTGCTGGGCAACGACCAGACCGTTTCTTATAAGGTGGGCGGACGCTACACGATGAAGACCACCTTCGACTATGTGCCCGAGATGCAGCAGAGCGACATGTATCTCACCTTCGACGCCCGTCTGGGCAAGAAGCGTGTGGACATTCCGGCCGTGAAAGTGGCTACCGGCGTGCTCGCCACCTCGGAGCTCTACAAGCAGACTCTGATGAACGCAGGCGGATGTATCGCCCCCGATTCGTTCCAGCGCGTGAAGCAACAGAAGACCGAAGCCAACATCAAGTTCCTCGTCAATCAGGCCAATCTGCGCAAGAGCGAGCTGAAAAACAACTCCGTACAGGAGTTTGTGAGTATGCTTCGCCGCATCAATGCCGACCGCGAGGGGCTCAACCTGAAGAATGTGGAGGTGCAGGCCTATGCCTCGCCCGAGGGTGGATTTGCCTTCAACGACAAGTTGGCCGGCAAGCGCCAGGGCACGAGCGAAGACTATGTGAAGCAGCAACTCAAGGCCGCCAAGATGGGCAATGCCGACATCGACGCCCACTACACCGCACAAGACTGGGACGGTTTCAAGCAGTTGGTGCAGGCCAGCAACATCCAGGACAAGGACGTCATCCTGCGAGTACTCGAGATGTATAAGGACCCTGAGCAGCGCGAGCAGCAGATTCGCAACATGAGCGAAGGCTTCCGCGAGCTTGCCGACGGCATCCTGCCCGAGTTGCGCCGCAGCCGCCTCATCATCAACTATGAGACCATTGGCCGCTCAGACGACCAGATCAAGGCACAGTATGCCAGTGACCCCACCCGCCTGAGCCCCGACGAGCTGCTCTATGCCGCCACGCTGGAGCAGGATCCCGCTCAGAAGGAAGCCATCTACAAGAAGACCACCGAGTGCTACGACAAGGACTATCGCGCCTACAACAACCTTGCTACGCTGGCTTTCAACCAGGGCAATGAGGCCTCGGCCAAGGACTATATCCAGCAGGCTCTGGCCAAGAACAGCAAGGCTCCCGAGGCCTATGCCAACCTGGCGCTCCTGGCTTTGAAGCATGGCGACCTGAAGGATGCGGAGGACAAGCTCTCCAATGCCATCGATGCCAACGGATTTGGAGAGGTGCTCGGCAACCTCAACATTGCCAAGGGCAACTATGCCACCGCCGTGCAGAGCTTCGGCGAGAGCACCTCTAACAGTGCCGCGCTGGCCCAGATTCTCAACAAGGACTATGCCGCAGCCGTGGCAACACTTAAGTCTGTGAAGCAGCCCGATGCCATGACCGACTATCTCATGGCCATCGTGCTCAACCGCCAGGGCAACACCGCCACCGCCAAGGAGCACATGCTGAAGGCCACCGCCGCCGACCCCACGCTGGCTGCCTATGCTGCCAAGGACATGGAACTCACCAATCTGAGATAACCCCACCATTCACCCAATCAAGATAAAGCCTTTTGCCTGATGGGCAAAAGGCTTTTCAACTTTCAAGACAATGTACAAACAGCTCATTCTCGGCCTGCTCTCCCTGGTGGCACTCGCCTCCTGCGGCGTAGACGGCAAGCACTTCAAACTCGAGGGCCGCATCCTCAACATGAACCAAGGCGAGTTCTATGTCTACAACGACGAAGGCCTCGTGAGGGGCATAGACACTATCAAGGTGAACGGCGGAAGGTTTGCCTACGAGATGCCTTGCGACCATCCCTCGACACTGATGCTGGTGTTTCCCAACTTCTCAGAGCAGCCCATCTTTGCCGAGCCCGGCCAGTCGGTCGACATCAGCGGCGATGCTTCCCACCTCAAGGAGCTGAAAGTGGAGGGCACCGACGACAATGAACTCATGTCGAAGTTCCGCCAACGCATAGCCTCGGCATCGCCGCCCGAGATCAGGAAATACGTGAGGCAGTTTGTGGAAGACCATCCCAAGTCGGCAGTGGGGGTCTATCTGGTCAGGAAATTCCTCATCACCGCCGTCGAACCCGACTATAACGAGGCCGCCGCACTCATCAAGCTGATGACCCAGAAGCAGCCCCAGAACGGCCCGCTCAACCGTCTCGCCACCCTCATCGGCAGCTATCAGCAGACCGCCGTGGGCTCCCGCCTGCCCAATTTTACCTATTACGACACCAAGGGGCGCATGGTATCGTCTTCCCAACTCAGCAGCGGACTGGCCATCATCTTTACCTGGGCCTCGTGGAGCTACGAGAGCATGGACCTGCTACGCGCCGTGAAGCAAGCCCAGCGCAAGGCTGCAGGGCGCCTCAAGGTGCTCTCCATCTCGGTCGACGCGAGCGTGGCCGACTGCGACCAGCAGCTCAAACGCGATAGCATTTCGTGGGGCAACATCTGCGACGGCATGCTCCTTGAGGGTAAATCGGTGAAGCAACTGGGCCTCATGGCCGTGCCCGACAACCTCCTCATCAAGGACGGGCGCATCATTGCCCGCGGCATTTCGGCCCAAGACCTGCCCCAGACCATCGAGCAGCACCTATAGACCCCACCACTACTAACCTCGGATAGAAACTCTTCATGCTTGTCAAGACCTACAGCGCGGCCGTCAACGGCCTCGACGTGACGCCCGTCACCATTGAGGTGAGCCTCAACAAGGGCATCGTTTACCATCTCACCGGACTTGGCGACGAGGCCGTGAGGGAGGGGCGCGACCGCATAGCCGCCGCCATGCTCCACAACGGTTTCCACTTTCCCAAGGCCGACATCACCGTGAACATGGCCCCCGCCGACCTGAAGAAGGAGGGCAGCAGCTTCGACCTTCCGCTGGCCGTGGCCATCCTTGCGGCCGACGGGCAGACCGATCCGCAGCAGCTCGACCAATACATGATGGTGGGCGAGCTGAGCCTCGACGGCCATCTGCAGCCGGCCAAGGGCGTGCTGCCCATAGCCATCAAGGCCCGTGCCGAGCACTGCAAGGCCCTCATCGTGCCACGGGCCAATGTGCGCGAGGCTGCCATTGTCAACCATCTCGACGTCTATGGCATAGATACCATGGTCGACGTGCTCGATTTTCTCTCGGGCCGCAAGGCCTTCGAGCCCACCGTGATCGATACCCGTCGCGAGTTCTATGAGCAGCAATACAAGTTCGACCTCGACTTTGCCGACGTGCGCGGACAGGAGAATGTGAAGCGCGCCTTGGAGGTAGCGGCTGCCGGTGGGCACAACATCATCATGATTGGGCCGCCGGGAAGCGGCAAGTCGATGATGGCCAAACGCCTGCCCTCCATCCTTCCGCCGCTCACACTGGGCGAGAGTCTGGAAACCACCCAGATACATTCTGTGGCCGGACTGCTGCCCCGGCAGTCGGCACTCATATCCCAACGCCCCTTCCGCTCGCCCCATCACACCATCTCCGAGATAGCCCTCGTGGGCGGAGGAGCCAGCCCCATGCCCGGCGAAATCAGTCAGGCCCACAACGGCGTGCTCTTCTGCGACGAGCTTCCCGAGTTCAACAAGCACACCCTCGAGGTGCTACGCCAGCCGCTCGAAGACCGCGTGATCACCATCAGCCGCGCCAAATACACGGTGACCTTCCCCTGCTCGTTCATGTTTGTGGCCTCGATGAACCCCTGTCCGTGCGGCTACTATGGCGACCCCACGCACCACTGCGTGTGCTCGCCGGGCCAGATTCAGAAGTATCTCAACAAGATTTCGGGCCCGTTGATGGACCGCATAGACCTCCACTGCGAGATTGCGGCCCTGCCGTTCAAGGACCTGAGCAAGGCCGCTCCCGGCGAACCGAGCGCAAAGATACGCGAGCGCGTCATTGCCGCCCGTGCCCTTCAGACCGAGAGGTTTAAGGATTACAAGGACGTGCACTGCAATGCGCAGATGACCGAACGCATGATCCATCGCTTTGCCGAGCCCGACGATGCCGGACTGGAGCTGCTGCGGGTGGCCATGGAGCGCCTCTCGCTGTCGGCTCGCGCCTATAGCCGCATCCTCAAGGTGGCGCGCACCATTGCCGACCTCGCCGGAAGCGAGCGCGTGTTGTCGGAGCATCTCGCAGAGGCCATAGGCTATCGCAACCTCGACCGCGGAGACTGGGCCGAGCGGGGGCTGTAGTCTCGCGGGGAGCGGACAGCCTCCACGCCCTGCAGCTATACCCTCGGGGCCATCGCGAAACGTCGCGATGTGGACGTGAAACCATGAAAAAACAACATACATTCTAATACCATTTTATGACTGTTACACACCTGCTGCCCCCTCGGGCAGCCCCGCTTTCCAGGCCTTCAACCCCTCGTCATGAAGGCTATAATAGGCATTTGGGACAAATTCGTACTCTTTTTGAACGATTTTACCCATGCTTCTTTGACGCATCCTTTACCTTTGCACGCGTCATTAACCACATGATTAACATACAAGCGAGTTATTAACCTAATTATATACAATCTTATGAAGAATAATGAATGTGGTGTACCATGGGGTAGAATGTTCGTCGGAACAGCCCTGTCTCTGGTTTCACTAACGTCGTTAACCGCCTTTGCGGGAGTAACTAATGCCAATACCGAATCACGAAGTGTATTGTCTGCCGCTCCGATGCAGGACGCATTCACCGTCACCGGAAGCGTTTCCGACGCGATGGGACCGCTGATTGGCGCCACCATCATGGAGAAAGGCACCTCCAACGGTACCATCTCGGACCTCAACGGAGCCTTCACGCTCAAGGTTTCATCACCCGACGCCGTGCTCGTGGTGTCGAGCATCGGATTCACCACGCAGGAGATCAGCGTGCGGGCACGCAAGAATATTGCCGTGACCATGCACGAAGACAACAAGTCGCTCAACGAGGTGGTGGTCGTGGGATATGGTACCCAGAAGAAGGTAAACATGACTGGCTCGGTGTCTGCCATCAATGTGGCTGAACTTGCCGAGAGTCGTCCGCTCACCAACGTGTCGCAGACATTGGCTGGATTGGCGGCTGGTGTGTCGGTAACCTCTAACAATAACCAGCCCGGTAACGACAACGCATCGATCCTTGTGCGTGGTCAGGGCACCCTCAACTCATCGGCACCGCTCATTATCATCGATGGTTCTGAGGCTGGCATCAATACCGTGAACCCGCAGGATATCGAGTCTGTTTCGGTATTGAAAGACGCTGCCTCGTCGGCCATCTACGGCTCGCGTGCCGCCAACGGCGTCATCCTCATCACCACCAAGAGCGGCAAGAGCGGCAAGGTGAAGGTAGACTACAACGGCTATGTATCGTTCGAGTCTATCCGAAAGACCCTTACGCCCGTGTCCAACTATGCCCAGTACATGGAACTTGTCAATGAGGGCTACAGCAACAGCGGCAAGAAACCCGTGTTCAGTCAGGGCACCATCGATGCCTGGAGAAACGATGCTGGCAAGAATCCACTGCTCTATCCCAACACCGACTGGATTGACGAGACCTTCAAAAACTCTGTCTCGACCAATCATGTGGTATCTGTTTCGGGCGGCTCCGACAAGATTCGTTTCTACGGTTCGTTCGGATTCCTCAAGAATCCTGGTGTGATGCGCAACACCGGATTTACCAAATACAACGGCCGACTCAACCTCGACGTAGACGTTGCCAAGTGGTTGAACCTCGGCATGCAGCTCAGCGGATACGTGTCTGACATGGAACCGGGCTACAATGAGATAGACAACATCTTCACCTTTGCCTCTGCCACCACGCCGGGCATGGTGTTCCGTGCACCCGATGGCCGCTTCGGTGCTATCAATAATGAGGAAGATGCCGCTCAGTCTTCGGTGAACAACCCGCTCATCCGAGCCTATAAGTGGGCCGGCAACAATCGCAAGAACAACATTCACCCGCGTTTCCTCGCCACCATCAAGCCCGCCAAGGGACTGTCGCTGGCCCTGAGCTACTCTTATGAACTGCTCGATCAGGATATCACGCGTAAGCCGGTGCTGCTCGAAGCCTACAACTTCCAGACCGACATCGCTACCTATACCACCAAGACACGATACAGCTTCTACAACTACGACGGCAAGACAGAGCGCTATTTCAATGATGCCGTGCTGCGCTATGAGAACAAATTCCTGAACAAGAACCTAACGCTCAACTTCATGCTCGGTGCCAGCCAGGAGCTCTATCGGTTCAAAGATTTCGGCGTTTCCAAGCAGGATTTGATCGACCTGAGTATGGATGCCCTCGACGGAGCTACCGGACAGGCCAGCGCCAACGGCGGAAAGACCGAGTGGGCCATGCGTTCTTACTTCAGCCGCCTGAACCTGAACTGGCAGGACAAGTATCTGTTTGAGTTCAACCTGCGTGCCGACGGCTCCTCCAGATTCCAGTCCACCAAGCGCTGGGGCTACTTCCCCTCAGCCTCTGCAGCATGGCGCATCGACCAGGAGAAGTTCATGGAGAATGCCCTCAACGGCCAGCTGAGCAACCTGAAACTGCGTGTTTCCTACGGTTCGCTGGGTAACAACTCGGTGGGCAACTACGATTCTCAGTCGCTCTACACCAGCAACAAGGGTAAGCTCAACTATGTATTGGGCAACACTATGGTAACAGGATTGGCCCAGATTGCACTTGCCAACCCGATGCTCACCTGGGAAACCACCAAGGTTTTCGACCTCGGACTCGACTTCGGACTGTTCAACAACCGTCTGACCGGTACCATCGACTACTTCAACAAGCGCACCACCGACATTCTGATAGACCTGCCCGCACCCGACGTTCACGGCACAACCAGTCTGCCGAAGGTAAACAGCGCCACGGTTACCAATAAGGGTCTTGAGTTCACACTGGGCTGGCAAGACCGCGTGAAGGACTTCAGCTATGGCGCAACAGCCAACTTTACCTATGTCACCAACAAGGTAAACAAGTTCAAGGGCGCCGATAAGGGTGGCATGGCCATCAGTGGCGCCAACCTCATCTGGGAGGGACACAGCATCAATTCGCAGTATCTCATGCGCGTAGACCGCCTGCTTCAGACCGACGAGGATATGAAACTGGTGCAGCAGATGATAGACAACGCACCCGTCGATGCTACCGGAAAGAAACTCAATCCCTTTGCTGCCTTCGGCACTCCACAGAAGGGAGACCTGCTCTATAAGGACGTGAACAAGGACGGCATCATCGACAACAACGACAAAGAGATTGTGAGCGACGGTCCGAATCCTAAGTTCATGATGGGCCTCAACCTCAATGCCGCATGGAAAGGACTCGATTTCTCGGCCCTCATTCAGGGTTCGTTCGGAGCCAAAGTGTTCTGGCAGAATATGGCCTACAACACCCCGACGGTGCGCTATGGCTACCAGATCAATAAGGAAATGGCCGATGGGCGTTGGTACGAGGGGCGCACAGATGCCACCTATCCCCGCCTGCTGGAATACCAGGATGCCATCAACACCCAGTACAGCGACTTCTATCTGGAGAACAAGAGCTTCGTCAAGATTCGCAATATCCAGCTGGGCTACACCCTGCCCAAGACGCTCACGGGCAAGTTTGGCGTAGAGCGCATCAGACTTTACGGCAGTTTGGAGAACTTCTTCACCTTCACCAAATACAAGGGTTTCGACCCCGAGGTAGGAGGAATGAACTATCCTTCCATGAAGCAGGCAGTCATAGGACTCAACGTATCATTCTAATCAATAATAACAGAATACCCAAATGAAAAAGATAATTTATACCGCGGTTGCTTTCGCCATGACCCTGTCGCTGTCGGGATGCTATGATTTAGACCGCGTTCCGGCAGACCAATTGAGTTCAAGCCAGTTCTTCCAGAACGAGGAACACGCCAAGGAGGCCATGATGGCCGTATACAGCAACATGCAGGATGAGGACGTTTTCGGTCTGCAATTTGCCATGGACGGCCTCGGAGGAATAGCCATGGGCTATGACCCACAGTCTTATCAGCCCGTACAACGCGGCACCTACGACGTGAAGAACGGCCGTATCCTCAACAAGTGGAGAGGTCTCTACGAGGGCATTGCCCGCGCCAACAACGTGCTTCAGAACGTGGATCGCAGCAACATGACCGACGCATTGAAGGCCCAATACAAGGCCGAGGCCAAGTTTATGCGTGCGCTCTACTACTTCACGCTGACCGATTTCTTCGGCGGAGTGCCCGTCTACGACGAGTCGGTGGTGGTGAACGAGCAGTACAGCAATATGAAGAATCCTCGCGAGACCGTAGAAAAGGTTCGTGAGTTTGTGCTCAAAGACCTGGCCGAGGCTGAGGCGGGACTCCCCGAAAACTGGGACAAGGCCAACAAGGGACGTGCCACCAAGTATGCCGCTGTGGCCTTAGCCGGTAAGGTTCACCTATATAATAAGGAGTATCAGAAGGCTGCCGACTGCTTCGCCAAGGTGATTAGTTCGGGCCAGTATGCACTCTACGACAACTATGCCGACCTTTTCAAGCCGGGCGGAGACGAGAGTTCGGAGATGATTTTCGCCATCCAGAACATGGGAGGCGTAGGCACCGACCACGGCATGCCGATGTGCTTCTACATGGGTTCGCGCGAATCCTACGGCAGTTGCTGGAACAATGTGATGGTGTCGCCCCACTTCGTAGACACCTATGAGTATAAGGACGGACGCCCGTTCGACTGGGACGACTGGTTCCCTGGCATCAAGACCGACACCAAAGTCAAAGTAGCTACCTTCCGTGCTACCATGGAAAAGGGTAAGGTGAAGGCCTATCCTGCTGCCAAAGGCAAACTTCTGGAGATGTATGCACAGCGCGATCCTCGAATGAACGCCACCGTATTACTGCCCTATACCCAGTACACGGGATGGTATGCCAATGCTCAGGAAGACTGTGAATTTGTCATTGCACCGTCCATTGTCAGCGGAAACGGATATGTTCGCGTGAATGGAAACTACGAGATCTACCTTTGGCGCAAGTTCGTTCCCGAGGGCAATATGGGCGGAGCAATCAACAACCGTGCCCACACGCCTATCAACTTCCCCCTCATCCGCTATGCCGACGTGCTGCTCATGATGGCCGAATGCCAGAACGAACTGGGCAAACAAGACCAGGCTGTGGCCCTGATCAATCAGGTGAGAGCCCGCAAGAGCGTGGACATGCCGGCCCTGAACAGCGGCGCCGACTACCTGAAGGCCACCACCAAGGACGAGGTCTTCGCCCGCATCAAGCACGAACGTGCCGTGGAATTGGCCGGAGAGGGACTCAGTTTCAGCGATTTGAAGCGCTGGAAACTGCTTGAGACTCTCAACAACAGGAAGGAAGAGGACATCACCGGCAAGTATCGCTACACCCGCGCAGTAGCTGCGAGAGACTATCTGTGGCCTATTCCCGCCAACGAGATAGAGAAAAACGACAACCTCAAGCAGAATCCTGACTGGTAAGTTCTATTTATCACTACATATATCAAAGTTATTAGTAATTCCCGAGAGATGTGAATCTGGGCGGGAATTTTTCTTTTTTCTACTATTTCCTACACATTTCGAGGCCTCCAGAAATACTATATGGCCCTGAAATGCAGTTATTAAGACAACATAGAAAACTCACTAAAAACGAACAACAATGAAGAAGATAATGGTTGTGATGGTCTTTCTGACCATGGCGCTCCTACCCCTGAAAGCCTTTGAGCGGCGCGATATCCTGCAACGCACGGCTACCGAGGCTCAGGTGAGACAGGCTCTTGTGATGAACCAGAAGTGGGTACCCTACCCCGCCTACACCGACAGAGCCGGATGGGACAGGCTCGTGGGCGACAACAAATCGGCCATTATCCAAGCCGGCGAGCGCTATCTCGACTATCCTTGGACGGTGATTCGCGCCACCGACTACCTCGAATACGAGAAGTCGGGCTCCCGCAACGCCATGCAAGTGCCCAACAACAAGAATGCCCAGGCATTCAGTGCGCTGCTTATGGCGGAGCTGAGCGAGGGTAAAGGAAGATTTATCAACGACCTGATGAACGGCATCTTGTTCTTCAGTGAGATGACAACGTGGGCCGAATCGGCACATCTCGCAGCCTATCAGAAGACCCATCGAGCCATGCCCGACTACCGCGAAGACATCCTCGAACTCCATCAGGGCGGCATGGCCCAGATGCTATCGTGGACCTACTACTTCCTCAAAGACCAGTTCGACCGTATCGATCCGATGATCGCCATGCGCCTGCGCCACGAGCTTCAGCGTCGAGAACTCGACCCGTTCATGCAGCGCGACGACTTCTGGTGGATGGCCCGCCACTACAAAGACGGCGACATGATCAATAACTGGACCCCTTGGTGCAATGCCAATGCGCTGCTGTGCTACATGCTTCTGGAGGAAAACCCCGACACATTGGCTAAGGCTGTCTACCTGTCTATGGTCTCCGTCGACCAGTTTCTCAACTATGTGAAGGCCGACGGAGCCTGCGAAGAGGGCCCCTCCTACTGGGGACACGCCTCGGGCAAGCTCTTCGACTATCTCTCAGCACTGTCGCTCATCACCGGCGGAAAGATTGATCTCTTCGGCAACGACCAGGTGAAGAGGATGGGAGAATATATCGCCCGCTCCTACATCGGCAACGAATGGGTAGCCAATTTCGCCGATGCCTCGGCCAAGGCAGGCGAGGTGAACACCTCGCTCATATATAGATATGGTACGGCGGTGAACAGTCAGACCATGAAATCGATGGCGGCCATGCGCGAAAAGACATATCCTGCTAAGCTGCCCACCAACTGGATGGACCTCTACGACGGCCTGGAGGCCCTGCGGTTCATGCCGATGCTCAAGGCCGAGAAGCCCAATTTCCAATATCCCAGGTTCACCTGGTATCCCGAGACGGAGTTCTGCTACATGCGCAGTGGGCATGCTTTCCTCGCCGCCAAGGGCGGATTCAACAACGAGAGCCACAATCACAACGACGTGGGAACATTTATTCTTGCCTTCGACAATGTGCCGGTGATGATCGATGCGGGCGTGGGCACCTACACCCGACAGACTTTCAGCAAGGACCGCTACACCATCTGGACCATGCAGAGCAACTATCACAACCTGCCGATGATTAACGGTGTGCCCGAGAAATTCGGTTCGCAATACAAGGCCCGCAACGTGAAGGCCGACGCCAAGCGACTCTCTTTCTCGGCCGACATTGCCGGAGCCTACCCCGAGGAGGCTGCCGTGAACCGCTGGACAAGGTCCTATCAGTTGGGCAAAAACACGCTCTCCATGGCCGACGACTTCGACCTGAAGGAGGCCAAGGCACCCCATCAGATCAACTTCCTCACCTGGGGCCAGGTGGACACCAGCCAGCCGGGGCGCGTCACCATACAGACCAACGGCGTGACAGCCGTGCTGAGCTATGATGCCGCAGCCTTCGCGCCGAGCGTAGAGACGGTGAATCTCACCGACCCGCGCCTCTCCAAGGTATGGGGCAACGAGGTAATCCGCCTGACGCTCACCGCCAAGGGCACACCCCTCAAGGGCTCCTACCGCTACACCATTGCCCAGAAAACAAGATAACTATTACTCCTCCGTTGCCGTCCTACCTGCCCATCCGTCTACCCCAACGACCCCGGGCAGCCAAGACGGCAACGGCCTTTTCATCCCCCAACCATCTCACACACCATCATGCTCAACCTTCAACCCACACCCCAAGCCTTCCGCCCCATCCGCCTACGCCTGCTGACGCTCGCCGTGGCGCTCCTCTCGCTCCTCCCCCTGCATGCCCAGCGCACGCTCATCCCGTTCAACAGCAACTGGTGGTTCCGCTTTTCCCATCAGGTGCAGAAGGGCAGCGGCCAGCGCGTGGAGCTGCCCCACACCTGGAATGCCATCGACGCGCTGAGCGGAAAACCTGATTACAAGCGGGGCATCGGCAACTACACCAAGACCTTCTTCGTGCCCGACGCCTGGCGCAACCGCCGTCTCTTCGTGCGATTCGAGGGCGCCAACACCATTGCCGACGTCTTCATCAACGGCCGGCACCTCGGTCAACACCGCGGCGGCTATGAGGCTTTCATCTTCGAGCTCACCGACAAGGTGGACTATGGCAAGGACAACGAGCTGCTCGTGAGGGTGAACAACGCCGAACAACTGGAGGTGATGCCGCTCGTGGGCGACTTCAATTTCTATGGCGGCATCTATCGCGACGTGGCGCTCCTGCTCACCAACGAGGTAGCCATATCACCCCTCGACTACGCCTCGCCGGGCATCTACCTCCGCCAGAAGAGCGTCACCCATCAGCGGGCACAGGTCGAAGCGGCCATCGCCCTGACCAATCGCAACCCCAAGACGCAGACCGTGAGGCTCGAAGTGGAGGTGAGCGACGGCACCACTATGGTCTGCAAGGCGCAGACCAACGTGAAGATCAAGCCCCAGACCGATGTGCAGATGGCCTCCGTTCCGCTCTCCATCCGGCAGCCTCACCTCTGGAACGCCACAGCCGACCCATTTCTCTACACCGTGCGCGTGAGCCTGTGGCAGGGACAGAACAAGGTAGACGAACTCACGCAACCGCTTGGTCTGCGCTACTATCGGTTCGACCCGAACGAGGGATTCTTCCTCAACGGCCAGCATCTGGCGCTCCACGGCGTGTGTCGCCATCAGGAACGGGCAGCCGTGGGCAATGCCCTGCACGCGGCAGACATCGACGAAGACGTGAGCCTCATGCGCGAGATGGGGGTCAACGCGGTGCGGCTGGCCCACTATCCGCAGTCTGCCTACACCTACGACAAGATGGACCGGGCGGGCATCGTGGCCTGGGCGGAGATACCGTTTGTGGGTCCCGGCGGCTACGGCGACAAGGGATTTGTAGACACTGAGAGCTTCCGCGAGAACGGCAAACAGCAGCTTCGCGAGCTCATTAGGCAGAACTACAACCATCCTTCCATCGTGGTCTGGGGTTTGTTCAACGAGTTGAAATACTTTGGCGACAACCCCGTGGACTATATCCGCGAGCTCAACGGCGTGGGCCACGAGGAGGACAAGACACGCCCCACCACCTGCGCGAGCAACCAAGCAGGCGATATGAACTTCATCACCGACGTCATGGCGTGGAACCGCTACGACGGATGGTATGGCTCAACGCCCGCTACCCTCGCCACCTATCTCGACCAGATGCACGCCGAGCATCCGCAGCTGTGCATCGGACTGAGCGAATATGGCGCCGGCGCGAGCATCTATCATCAGCAGGACAGCCTCCGTCAGCCCGAGCCCAACAGCTGGTGGCATCCAGAAAACTGGCAGACCTACTACCATATTCGCAACTGGGACATCCTCTCTCATCGACCCTACGTGTGGGGCACGTTTGTGTGGAACATGTTTGATTTCGGCGCTGCCCACCGCACGGAAGGAGACCGTCCGGGCATCAACGACAAGGGATTGGTGACCCACGACCGCAAGACACGCAAGGATGCATTCTATTTCTACAAGGCCAACTGGAATCCGGAGCCCATGGTCTACATTGCCGGCAAGCGCTGTAGGCTGCACCATCAGGCCCAGACCGACCTCTGGGTGTTCTCCAACGGCAGCGAGGTGACGCTCTCGGTCAATGGCCAAGCCGTCAAGACCATGGCGCCCAACGACAACCGCCTCTGCACCTTCTCCATCCGTCTGCAGCCGGGTCTCAACCACATTGTGGCCTCCTGCCGCCACGATGGGCAAGTGATGCAAGACCAATGCGACCTGGAACTGGCAGAGTGAAGAGGGGGATGGAGCCCCGAAGTGGGGGAATAAAAGAATAAAGAGAATTATAGAATTAAAGCCAATACTGGGTTAAACAGTATCAAGGCTATTATAACAACAAAGCCATTACCTTGCAATCTCAACTTGCAAAGTAATGGCTTTTATTCTCTTATTCTGTTTATTCTTTTATTCTAAGCCCAGCCTGCTTAGGCGAACAAATCGTTCAGCGCTTCCGAAATCGTGGGATGGGTGAAGATTTGGTTCTTCAGATAGGAGGCGGGAACGTGGTTGTCGATGGCCATTTTGATAAGATTGATTATCTCGTGAGACTCCGCACAGAAGAGCGTGGCACCGAGAATCTGCCCCGACTGGTTGTCTACCACCGCCTTGAGCAGGCCGTCGGTCTGGCTCAGCACCTTGGCCTTGGGAATGGCCATGGGCGACAGTCGCTTCACCGTCACGTCGAGATGCTGGTCGAGGGCCTGCTGCTCGGTGAGACCGATGTGCGACAACGGCGGATAGGTGAACACCGTGGTAGCGATGGGTTGGCGGTCGTTGCGCTGACGACGGCCATCGCCCAGGAGCTGGTCGCGCACGATGCGGTAGTCGTCGAGCGACATATAGGTGAACTGTGGCGTACCGGCCACGTCGCCCATGGCCCAGATATTCTCGCCGGCCCGCAGCTGGTCGTCGGTCACGATGAAGCCGCGCTCATTGGTCTTCACGCCCGCCTTGTCGAGGTTCAGCGTCTCAGTGTTGGGGCGTCGACCCACGCCCACCAACACGGCATCGGCCTCGAAGTCGCCCTTCGAGGTCACCACCGTGGTGGTCTCTGCACCCTCGCGGAACTCGCTGGTCTGCGCACCGAGCACTATGTCTACGCCGCGCGCCGTGAGCACACGCTGCATCTCGTCGGCCACATCGCGGTCTTCGCGGGCCAGAAACTTATCGCCCGCCTCAAGGATGGTCACCTTGCTGCCCAGGGCCGAATACATGCTGGCAAACTCCAAGGATATGTATCCGCCGCCCACGATGACCACGCGGCGTGGCAGGGTCTCCAAGGAGAGGAAGCCGGTGCTGTCGTATATGCGCTTGCCGTCGGCTCCAGGCACGTTGAGTGTGGCCGAGCGCGAACCGGTGTTGATAAATATTCGGTCGGCTGTCACCTCGCACTGTCCGTCCTTACCGGTGAGCATCACCGTGTGAGGACTGGTGAACGTGGCCTCGGCATCTATCACCTGCACATTCTCCAACGAGGTCAACTTCTTCAGGTTGGCGCCTCGCAGCGCGGTGATGAGCGTTTCCTTGCGCTGCATGATGTCGCGGAAAGCCTGTTCGCGGTCGGCATCAGGCGCCAGTCGCTCGGCCTCGGTGAGCAGTCGTTTCGACGGGATGCACCCGATATTGATACATGTTCCGCCATACATCTGGTTGCTACGCTCGGCCAGCACGACCTTCTGGCCATGCTTGGCGAGATCTCCGGCCAGCGTCTTGCCGGCCTTTCCAAAGCCTATAATCAGGTTCTCGGTCTTGATATTTTCCATCATTCTTTGTTTTAAAGGGTTGAGAGAGCGCCACCCTCGGGCCACTCCCCTATCCATAATCATATAGGCAAATATAGGAAATTATAGGATAGGAAAGGCCGTTGGCAGACAAAATTTAACCTCATTTATCGATTGCGCCACAGCCAAATGAACAACACGAGGGCTAACAGGCAATATGCACAGCCCACCAGCTGCATCTAACCGATGGCCTCATTGAGCATTTCGCGAGTGGCATAACCGGCGTATGGTCCTTTCATGATAAAGCGGAAGCTTGCATCTACGTATATATAGACATTCCACAGGATGAGTCCTGCGAAGGTAAGAATACCTAAAATTTTCTGCCATGTTTTCATGGTGTAACCGTTATTAGGGTTAAAAACTATTGTCTGATGGCTTTCTTCCTATCCATTTGCCTTACCATCTCCTGAATCTTCAATACTCGCTTGCGGGCTTGGGAGGTCAGACTGGCGTTGGCAAGATGCTCGTTGATCAGCGTGTCGAGCGTAGCTTTGCGACCCCAACAGCAGAGGTGGGGATTGGCGCCATGCTGTAAGAGATATTCCACCATGTCGTATTGGTTGAGAAACATTGCCTCCACCACTGCCGTTTCACCCTGTAACCAGTCATGTGGGGGATAGAAATCCTTATACCGTTGCTGGCCATTGATGTTGGCACCATGTTCTATCAACAGTTTTACCAAATCGAATTGACCGTTGCCAACAGCCATGAGGAGAGGTAGTCGACCACTCATATCAATCACAACACCGTGCGATTTTCTTTTGTTATTGGGCTTGGCCTGGGGCTGGTTCACATTGGCTTTATAAGCAATCAGGAGTTTAGCGAGACGTACCTGCACTGCCGACGTTTTATGTCTGTCACACACTTCATGCAGTGCAGTCTTGCCATCAACATAATCAGGGATATTGGGATTAGCCCCACAGCGAAGCAATGCCCCCACGGCCTCTACGTGGTCGTTGTGGCAAGCCATAGCCAGCACGGTCTCCCCATAATATTCTTCCTGATAGTTCAATGCTACTCGATTACTCTTCACGGCCCTTTCTATTCCCTCCACACTATTCTTTTGAGTAGCCTCGGCCAACTCCTCTGCAGGCGTATGGCTAAACAATCGTGGGTCGTACTGGGCATGTTCGCTATTGTTTGTAGGCTTAATGGCCAATGCAAGCCATACTAATCCTACAATGCTCAATAAGGTAAATTGTGGCACCATCGACACCATCAACCGATGCGTTCTGCGATATAGCCGAATGCTCAACACGGCAATGCCTATCAGAACGAACGAGTATGAATTAACGCCAAAGAACAACAGCCAACGCCACAGGTCTTTAGTATCACCATCAAAAATAAGCATGGAAGCACCGTATATCTGCGGAGCCGCAAGGATGGGGAGCAGAAACAGGCCTATCCAGATTTTCAGGCCAGTGGGAAGTGGTGCGGATTTTTCGGGATTAGTATTGAGCATGAGGTTACGATAAGGTGAGTTGATGGGAGAAAGACGGCATAGAAGCCATGTCGGAAAAAGCCTTCAAGACCTCTCTCCATGGGCAAAGATAAGTGTTTTAGGCCATATCCTGACCAACTCTGGCGTTAAATTTTTCGCTCAACAACTATTTTTATCAGCAACACAAGAGGCAACCCCCACGAACTATTCCTCTTGTGGACCGGGCTTGCCACATCTCACGCAGAATTAGGCTCTACCTCACACGACATCAAATTATATCTCACACGGACACGACGATTATCTCACACGGATTCCACAGACTCTCACAGAATCTCCCCCACCGCGCCAGCCTCTGTGTCCTCTGTGCTCTCTGTGTGAGATAAAAACAACTACTGTGTGAGATAAAAGCAACCCCTGTGTGAGAAACAAACTCTCCGAGAGCCACCCACCTCCCCATACTCCTGTCATGAAAATTCCGACTTTTCCGCACAAAAATTATCCTCCAAATAGAAAAGAAACGCGTCTTTCAGGAGCCATTTCCACTCCATCTCTGCGTGAAAATCACGATTTTTCACCCCCAAAAGGGCACTTTTCAATCGAAAAGAGGCCATTTCGGCCCCCAAACAAGCACCTTATCGCCCTGCGACAAGGTACTAACCGCATCGCGATAAATACCTTATCGCGATGCCGTTTTTGTCAAATAATCACAAGATGCTGACGCTCAAGCTCCTACAAACAGGCTCATTTTCGGCGTATTTCCCACGAAAAATTTCTTCGTGAAGAATACGCGATTCTCACGAGGCCTATCGTCAGAGATTTTCATCAGCATTTCGGAACCATCCCTTCGTGCTGTTGGCGATGCGCACCAACATGAGCATCACGGGCACTTCGACCAGTACGCCGACCACCGTGGCTAGGGCCGCGCCCGACTGCAAGCCAAACAACGAGATGGCAACCGCTACGGCCAGCTCGAAGAAATTGCTCGCACCAATCATGCCCGCGGGGGCGGCGATGTCGTGAGGCAGGCGCCACGAGCGTGCCCAGCTGTAGGCCACGAAGAATATGAGCACCGTCTGGAGCACCAGCGGAACGGCTATCAGCAGGATGTGGAGCGGGTTGCGGAGGATGGTTTCGCCCTGAAACGAGAAAAGAATGATGAGCGTGAGCAGCAGTCCGAGGGTGGTATAGCTGTCGAACCGATGCACAAACACCTCATTGAAATAGCCGATGCCACGCCGCCGCACCACATAGATGCGGGTGAGGATGGCGGCTGCAAGGGGGATGACCACGAAGAGAACGACCGACAACAACAGTGTGTCCCACGGGATGGTGACCCCTCCCACGCCGAGCAGGAAGGCCACAATGGGCGCGAAAGCCACGAGGATGATGAGGTCGTTGAGCGCCACCTGCACCAGCGTATAGGCTGCGTCGCCGCGCGTGAGATAGCTCCACACGAAGACCATAGCCGTGCATGGCGCTGCCCCGAGGAGCACGGCGCCGGCCAGATAGTCCTTGGCGAGATTGGCAGGAATGAACTGTCGGAATACGATGTAGAAGAAAAAGTAGGCTATTCCGAACATGGTGAATGGCTTGATGAGCCAGTTGGTTACGCCCGTCACGATGATACCGCGCGGCCGGCGCCCCACATTCTTCACGCTCTGGAAGTCGACCTTGAGCATCATGGGGTAGATCATCACCCAGATGAGCAGGGCTACGGGGATGGAGACGTGGGCGTATTCGAATCGGCTCAAGGTGCGCGGGATGGCGGGAATCCATTGTCCTACGGCTATGCCGACGATGATGCAGAGGGCCACCCAGAGGGTGAGATACTTCTCGAAAAAGCCTATTCCTGGTTTCTTTTCCATGATTTTTTCGTTATTTGATGTTGGGTTTCAGTTCTGTTTCGTACCATTCGGCAAAGCGGAGGGCTATCTCATCCCTCACCCTGCAGAACTCGCGGTCGATAAATTCAGGTGTGCCGACGGCCTCCGAAGGGTCGTCGAAGCCGATGTGCAGGCGGTGATTTACCCTGCCGGAGAACGCCGGACAGGTGTCGCGCGCACCGCCACAGACAGTTATCACATAGTCCCACGACTGCCCTATGTAGGTGTCTACGCTCTTCGGACGATGCCCGCTGAGGTCGATGCCTATCTCGCGCATCGCCTCCACGGCCTTCGGGTTGACCCGCTGGGCCGGTCGGGTGCCCGCGGAGTGAACCTCCAGACGGGCATCCAAGGCCTGCAACACGCCCTGAGCCATCTGACTTCGGCAGCTGTTGCCGGTGCAAAGGATGAGTATTCTCATTGAATTCTGGTTGATTTCTGGATGTATGGATTTTGTCGCGCGTGCCCCATGCCACAGGCTATCCGCAGCAATCGGCCGACTTGCAGGCGCAGGGAGCCATGAAATCGGCCATCATCTGCCGGGCCTTTTCCCAGTTTTGTCGGTCGATGCAATACTTCACCTTGGGCGCTTCAATCTCTCCTTTGATGAGCCCGGCCTCCTTCAGCTCTTTCAGATGCTGCGAAACGGTGGCCTTGGCAATGGGCAACTCCTCGTGGATGTCGCCGAAATAGCAGTGCTCCTGACGCGCCAGGAATCGGAGGATAGCCACCCGTGCCGGGTGCCCCATGGCCTTGGCGTAGCGCGCCAACAGCTCCGTCTCTTCGCTGTAATGCTGTTCTGTCATATCAAAAAAGGATTATTCTTGTTCGCAAAATTACGAACAAGCATCGGAATATCCAACAAAAATATCTATAAATTAGATTCTTCACCCCATATTTGTGGCCAAGAATCAATAGCTATCACCATGGGGCATCACAGAAAACAGATGCTCCAAGGATGAAAGGAAAGATGATTTCATAGGAAAATCACCCCTGCGATTTGCCCGAAAGACACAGGAGTATGTCGCCCTTCTCCAGCGGGAGCTGGCCGTTGGGCACAATGATCGTCTTGCCACGCTTCACCATCATGACCAAGGTTCCGCGGGGAATGTTCATCTGCGAGAGCTGGTTGCCGTTGGCAAGCATATCCTCTGTGAGCGTCAGTTCGTGGAGCTGCGAGCCCAATTCCTCGGGAATCTCCACGCCAAACTCACTCTCGCGCTTCTCCTCGGGCATGTCGAGATGCAGCCGTCGGGCCATCCAGGTGATGGTGCTACCCTGCAGAATGAGCGAGACGAGCGTGATGAAAAACACGATATTGAATAACACTTTAGCCCCCTCCACACCGTGGATAAGCGGATAAGTGGCAAAGATGATGGGCACGGCACCACGCAATCCCACCCACGACACGAAGGCTTTGCCCCGTGTCGGGATATGGCGGAAGGGAAGCAGACAGAGGAATACGCTCACCGGTCGGGCCACCACTATCATGAATACGCCGATGGCCAGGGCCACGATGCTCACGCCCAGCATCTCGGAAGGGTTGACAAGCAGGCCCAAAGTGAGGAAGAGCACTATCTGGAGAAGCCATGTGAGCCCATCGAGAAAGGTGTCCATCTCGCGCCGATAAGACAGACGGCTGTTGCCAACCACAAGTCCTGCCACATAGACGGCTAAGTAACCATTGCCGTGCAAGAGGTCGGTGAGGGTGAAAGTAATAAACACCAAACTCAGCAGCAGCACGGGATAGAGGGCGGCATTGGGCAGGTTGATGCGATTGATGAGCCACACCGAGAAGCGTCCGGCCACGTAGCCGAGGGCGCCTCCGAGCAGGAATTGTTCAGCCAGGTCGCCCAAAAGATGGATTAAACTGAAATCAGAACCCGACACGACAACCTCCATCAGGGCGATGGTGAGCATATAGGCCATGGGGTCGTTGCTACCGCTTTCGAGTTCGAGAACGGGGCGCAGGCGATGCTTCAGACCAACTTTCTGCGTGCGCAAGAGGTTGAACACCGAGGCGGAATCGGTAGACGACATGGTGGCTGCAAGGAGCATCGACACCATGAGCGAGAGCTTGATGTCCATGACTGAGCACCACGACAGCCCATAGATGAATGCTCCGGTCAGGGCCGTGGTGGCCACTACGCCGAGCGTAGCCAGCACCACACCAGGGCCGATAATAGGTTTGATTTCGCGAAACTTGGTATCCATGCCACCCGAAAAGAGGATGACGCTCAGGGCAAGCATACCGATGAGCTGTGCCTGCTGCGGACTGTCGAACTGCAATCCCAGCCCCTCAGATCCGAAAGCCATGCCTGTGAAGAGGAAAAGAAGCAGCGTGGGTATGCCAAATCGGTAGCCGGTCTTACCGATGAGAATACTCACCAGCACGAGCAGCGAACCTAAAAGGAAGATATTCTCTGTGGTAAATGTAAGCATAGCACGTAGGATTCTGGATTCAACTTCAGGATATTCCCTACAACATCTCAGCGGAACGGCCGGGAAACCGCTCTGTACAAAGATAGTCATTTTAACTCAGAAAGTGGGTCTTCACCATCGGATGAAACGCGTAAAAAAACTTAAAACCATATCCTCACAGTCTTTTTGTCATCATCTAAACATAAATAGTTCATGAGTTTATCATTTTGAATCAAAGCCAAATTATTATCGTTCATGCAGTTGCAGATACCAATGGATTATACTATATTTGCCAACGAAAACACCAATCCCCATGAAGAGCTATGCAAAATTTGCTGCTTTCTTACCACCGTCTTGCAGTCTCATAGGCTGCACGGACACCTGATGCCACACGATATACTATTTATTCTTAACATATACCTCTATGAAAACATTCTGGATTACGATGGTTCTCCTCTGCCTGGGAGCAACCCGCATGGCGGCACAAGTGACCGGCCGCATCGAGTATCAGCGTCACGAAGACTACGAAGCATGGAAAGTGTGCCCCATAGAAGAGCAGGGACTCATCGTCTACTCATTTGCCAAAGACAGCAAGAAGGGCAAGCGATACTTCAAGCTGGAGCTCTATTCCACCGACATGAAGCCCTTGTTTACCGACTCTGTGCTCGTAGACAAGGATATGTATTATAGCAATTTCACCTACGAGAACCACAAAGCCTACTATGTGCTGCGCGAGAAGGGCGGCACGTTTGTGGTCGTCGGCTTCGACCCCAAGACCCGCAAGGTGAGCCTCACCGACAGCGAATACACCCGCAAAGGCTCCATGCGCGACATCACCATCATGGATGGCACCATGGTGTTCAGCTCTACGCAGAAGAAACTCGACCGACTCGGCATCGTCAATCTGGCCACGGGCAAAGGACATTTCGTCGACATGCACTTCGAAGGAATGAAAGATAAGTATGTCTATATCCTCGAAAACACCATCATCGACGGCACGGTCTATGCCATGGTGAGGGTGGGACGCGACATCCATCTCCTACGTCTCGACCTGGAGGGAAACCTCTTCGGCGAGACCAACCTCACCTCCAACGTGGAGGAGACCATCCTCAGCATGTCGATTTCGAAGGCTGCCAACAGGCTCTTCGCCACCGGAACCTACACCAAAGCCAGGAAGGGCGGCTCACAGGGAATATACTTTGCACAGCTCGACAACTGGCAATTCAAGAACCTCAAGTTCTACAACTACCTCAATCTAAAGAACTTTACCGAGTTCATGAGCAAGCGCGGACAAGCTAAGATAGAGCGAAAGAAAGCCAAGGCAGCACGCAACGGCGAGGAGTATGCACTGAAATATACCATGGCAACTCACCCTATTATGACCGACGGAAAGGACTATTTCTTCCTCGGCGAGGCCTACTATCCCACCTATTACACTACTATGATAGGCAACACTTGGGTGACACAGTTTGGCGGTTACGACTATACCCACGCGGTGCTGGCCAAGTTTGACGAGCAGAGCAACCTGCTGTGGGACAGCTGTTTCCCCATGAACCCGGGCACGCTGCCTATGTATGTGAAGCTCTTCGTATCGGCAGGATTCAAGAACAACAACGTGGACCTGGTCTATGCAGATGGCAAGAAGCTCATGTCGAAGTTGTTCAAGAACAGCGACGGCAGCGTGATTCAGGATGAAAAATCGGAGATTCAGGAAACCGACAACGAGGAAGATAAGGTGAAGAAGGCCCGCGGCGCGGAGACACAGCACTGGTATGGCAACAACTTTGTGGTCTATGCCACCCAGGTTATCAAGAACCAGGAGACCAAAGACCGCCGCAAAGTGTTTGCCATCACGAAGTACACCATCAAATAAGCGATAGGAATATGAACAGGGAAAACACCCTTTTTGTCGCCCGCGTATGCCTGATGAGCCTCCTGCTGTGGCTCATCGGCACACGGGCCAGTGCCCAGGCCTTCGACGGCGATGCCGACCTCAAGGCCTATGCAGGCTATCTGAACGTGGGCGGGAAGTCGGGATTTGAGCTCGGTATGGACAATGGCTTCACCGATTATCTGTCGTATGGCATTCAGATTGACTATCTACTGGTGGAGAAAGACCCCGTGACGCATGAGCCAGACTCGCATAAATGCTTCGACGTGTCGGGCCATCTCAACTACCATTGGAGCCAGACGCTGAAGCTGCCACCCATGTTCGACATCTACACGGGTATCACGGCGGGCTCCTCCGTGGTAGGCATCCACAGCGGATTGAGATACAATTTCGGTGAGGTGGTGGGCATCTATGGCGAGGCGCAGTACAATCCCATCCGCACGTTTGGCTCCAATTCCGACTATCCCTCGCTCTACAAGCAGAAGCTTTCGCTCTCGGCGGGACTCACGTTGAGCTTCTGAACTCTTGCGAACACTACAGCTCGCATATCAGGCTGATACCCCATTCCTTGGTGTGCATGCTGACATTGGGATGAAATGCATAGTTAGACTGGCCGCAGATACCATGTGGAAAATCCGGCGATGGCAAGGTCTCGCCGGAGCTTTCACCCCACTTTGGGGGTAATGATCCATGGCGATGTGTTGCCCTTATCGCCCTGAGCGGTGAGCGGTTCACCGGGAATGGCATTGATGGGAAGGCGATAGTCGAGCCATGTAAACATGCGATAGAAGTCGGTATCAAGCCCCAGTTCCACCATGTTTCTGATGCCCACGCGTAAGCTACTCCTCGCCGTGAAACCGCTGCCCATATTGTAATTGCGGCCGGAAGGATTGTCATGGTATTGCTGAAATGGCTATTCCACCGGCAAAAGTGGCAATAGCGTCGTTCACAGAAGGCAGTTCGTTCTCGCCCATTACCTCCCAAACCAAGTCGCCTGCCAGCGTCAAGACTGATGATTCAAGGCCATTCAGTCCGTTGGAACGTGCCGCATTGTAGAACATATTGCCCTGATAGGGATGCTCGACAAGGTTGGTATAAAACAGGTTGGAGTCCCAAAACCAGTGGTTCAGCCGCAAGTTTCTCCGAAGAGTATGTAGCGTTACATGCGAGTAAGCGCCGTCGAGCACATAGCGATCGAACAGCAACAGACCGCCGTTGATACCTGCCACCTCTGCCGCCGCACGCCAGGGATGTCGCCTCTGGGGAGGGGATACGGGAGTTTGGAGAGCTGCCGGTTTGATGAAGCCTGCAGAATCGAGGCATTCACCGGTGGAAATGGTATCGACAGGACGTGCCATTTGCTCGTCGACAACCATGCTGTCGGCGGTCTGGGCAACCGTGGAGGATAGGCCAATGATAACTGACGATACGATCAAAAAAGCTATTTTCAGCATGATGAAGGCCGAACCGAAAGGGATTGAGATAGGCCCTGATGCCCCCTAAGCAAAGTTAGGGAATGAAAACGACATAGACAAGAAATATAGAAAAACCGTTTGTCATTGAAAGGTTTGTCGTATTTTTGCGATGAACAAGTGGCTGTAGGCAGAAGGATGAAGCAGACTGGGCTGTCCCGATAGGTTTCCGCAACGGTGGCTTCAGCATTGGTCGGATGGATCATTTCATATTATAAACATTGCTATCATGATAAGACGAATAGGAATACTCATGCTGTTGGCCATCTGCTTAGGATGCCTTCAGACTGCGGCACAGACCGTTTACGTAGAGCTGGGAGGCGCATCGACCGCCGCCGGAGTGCATTATGACTCACGTTTCAGCTCTCACACGCGGTGGGGAGGACGCATAGGCGTGGCCTATACTCACTCTAAGGACGCCGATTTCTTTCAGGATTCGCCTTACAAGACCACCGGATGGACGTTTCCAGCAGCGGTGAACTATCTCATCGGAGGGAGGCAACACTATCTGGAATTGGGCATCGGCGTGAGCTACGGACTATATCAAACCTTCACCATGAGCCTCGACGGGCACCAGGTGGAGCGCCATCGGACGGGCACGTTTGGCTTTCTCGACATTGGCTATCGGTTTCAGTCAAAGCATGGCTGGATGCTCCGCGCCGGCCTGAACCCCGGCCTGGGGCTCGGCATGACAGATGAATTGGGGAACAATGAGCATGAGGCGAATCGCGCAACAGCACTCTATCCCTACGTCAGCGTGGGCTATTCGTTTTAAAATCTACCGCTTTTTCTTCCGCGGCTTGGGCTCGGGGAGTTCGCGGCAGGTAGCCGATACGAGAGCCGAGAGGTAGTCGCGGTCGTCCAAATCGGGCAGATAGAAGTAGTCTTTCGCACCTTCGTAGGGTGGGCGCATGATGACTTCGCGCAGCAACTGGCGCCCGGCGTCGGTGGGTTTGATATAGAATCCGTTGTCGGAAATGAGCCCGAAGATCTTCCCATTGCAGTAGATGGCGTAGTCGCCAAACATCAGTCGGGTGGTGATTTCGCCCGCACCGCCGCACTGGTCAGCAATATAATTCACTAAATCGGTATCGCTTGCCATAGTCGTTGATGGTTTATGGTGAATGGTTTGAGACAAAATTACAACATTAAATCCATGTTTCAAACACATCGGCAACGAAACTTTGCAACCAGATTGCATTTCTTTTTCTCTACCTTTGCACCATCGGGAGCCCTCTCCGCCCATCGGAAGGCCGGAGGATGGGCCCCTCAAACCCCAAATATCAAGACATGAACAAGAAACTGATACGTATCATGGCCACGGCCATCCTGCTGGCCGGAGCCTATTTTCTCACCCGCACGGTGCAGCTGCCGATACTTGCGCAGCTCGCCATCTTCCTCGTTCCCTACCTCCTCATCAGCTACGACGTCATCGGCGAAGCCGTGGAAGGCGTGATGGAAGGCGACCCCTTCGACGAGGATTTCCTCATGGTGGTGGCCACCATCGGCGCACTTCTCATCGGCTTCATGCCCGGCGCGGAGCCCCAATTCGCCGAGGCGGTATTCGTGATGCTATTCTTTCAGGTGGGCGAACTGTTCGAAGACTACGCCGAAGACCGCAGCCGCGACTCTATTGCAGAGCTCATGGACATACGCCCCGACACCGCTTCGGTGGAGCGTGGGGGCGAGACCGTGGTGGTAAGTCCCGACAACGTGGAGGTGGGCGAGACCTTGGTGGTGAAGCCCGGCGACCGAATCCCTCTCGACGGCGTAGTGACCGAGGGCACGTCGAGCCTCAACACGGTGGCGCTCACGGGCGAGAGCATGCCGCGGGATGTGGCCCAAGGCGATGAGGTGATCTCCGGATGCGTGAACCTCTCGGGCCTGCTGCGGGTGAAAGTGAGCAAGAGTTTCGGCGAGTCTACGGCCTCCAAGATCCTGCGCATGGTAGAGGAGTCGGCCGAAAACAAGTCGCGCAGCGAGACCTTCATCAAGCGATTTGCCCGCGTCTACACCCCCATCGTGGTGGTGCTGGCGCTCATTTTCGCCTTCATCCCGCCGCTGTTCTATGCCAGCTACGCCGCAGCCTTCCCCACATGGGCCTATAGGGCGCTGACGTTCCTTGTGGTGAGCTGTCCCTGTGCGCTGGTCATCTCGGTGCCGCTCACCTTCTTTGCCGGCATCGGCGGTGCCTCCTCCAAGGGCATACTCATCAAGGGCGGCAACTATATGGATACTTTGGCCAAGACGCGCACGGTGGTGTTCGACAAGACGGGCACCCTCACCAAGGGCGTGTTTGCCGTAGACGCCGTGCACCCCGACACGCTCAGCGAGCGCGAGCTGCTGCATCTGGCGGCCCATGTGGAGCGCCATTCCAACCACCCCATTGCCGCAGCGCTGCGTGAGGCCTATCCCGACGAGCACGACGACTGCCTCATCGGGCAGGTGGAGGAGCTCGCAGGCCGTGGCATCCGAGCCGTGGTGAACGGGCGAACGGTGTGTGTGGGCAATGAGAAGATGATGGCCGAGGTGGGCGCCGAGGTGAAAACGTGCGAGCCGTGCAGCCATGCCGTGGGTACGATTATCCACGTATCGGTCGACGGCGACTATGCCGGGCACATCGTCATCTCCGACCAAATCAAGGCCGACGCGGCCGAGGCCGTGACCCAATTGCGGCGCATGGGCGTGGCCCGCACGGTGATGCTCACGGGCGACCGCGAGGCTGCGGGCCAGCAGGTAGCGACAAAACTGGGAATTGACGAGGCCCACTGCGGACTGCTTCCGGCCGACAAGGTGGCCCGCGTGGAGCAGTTGCTCCAGAGCCGCGAGGCCGGCACAAATCTCGCTTTTGTCGGCGACGGCATCAACGACGCGCCCGTGCTGGCCCTCGCCGACGTGGGCATCGCCATGGGCGCACTGGGCAGCGACGCCGCCATCGAGGCCGCCGANNCGACGTGGTGCTCATGGACGACAAACCCTCGAAAATAGCCCAAGCCATCCGCATCGCTCGGCGCACTATTGCCATCGCCAAGCAGAATGCCGTGTTTGCTATCGCCGTGAAAGTGGGCATCCTGGTGCTCGTAGCGGCAGGCCTCCTCGGCTCGTGGGCCATGCCCGTAGCAGTCTTCGGCGACGTGGGCGTCATGGTATTGGCCGTGCTCAATGCTATGAGGGCGCTGCGAGTAAAGTAATAAATATTAAGGAATAAACAATAAACGGGATTTCATTAAACATAAAAGAGTAAACAATAAACAGGATTTGATGCGTTCAGATGGTAGGCAATCAATCGGCTGAGGAGTGCTATCCGTCGAGCAAATCCTGTTTATTGTTTATTCTTTACCGTTTATTCTCCCCCCTTTCTCTTATATTTTTGTACCTTTGCCAGTATGATAGGAACCATCACCAACACCGTCTGCATCGTTGTGGGCACCGTCATCGGCACGCTGCTCCACCGCGGCATCAAGGAGAAATACAAGACCACGCTCTACGACGGGCTCGGGCTCGCCAGCCTGGCCATAGGTCTCAACGCCACCATCACCCATTTCCCGCAGAGCCATTCGCCCGTGCTCTTCATCGTGGCCATAGCGCTCGGCGGCATCATCGGCACCCGCCTCGACATCGACGGGCGCTTCCGGCGGGCCGTGGCGCGCCATTCCAAGAGCGGCGGCGGGGGCAAACTGGCTGAGGGATTGTCGCTTGCCATCCTGCTCTACTGCATCGGACCGCTCTCGATGCTCGGCCCGGTGATCAGCGCGCTGAAGGGCGACAACACCTTCCTCTTCACCAATTCCACGCTCGATCTGGTGTCGTCCACCGTGTTTGCCTCTACCTACGGCTTCGGCATGATACTCGCCGCGCCGGTGCTTTTCTGCTGGCAGGGCCTGTTCTATGCCGTCACCATGGTGTCGAGCGCGGCCATCAGTCAGGAGCTCATGGCCGAGCTGCTCATCCTCGGAGGCCTGCTCATCACCGGCTCGGGCCTCTCGCTGCTCAAAATCAAAGACTGCAAGACGCTCAACCTGCTGCCTTCGCTGCTCGTGCCGGTGGTGTGGTTTCTCATCCGCAGCCTCTTGTAGACCCATATTTTCAGGCAAAATCCATAGGCCATCATCGCATGCTCGTCATGCCATGATGGCCTATCTGATTAATGTTCCTGCCCTGATTCTTCAACTATTTTCATCGGATTTCACTTCCCGTTCCAGCTCCTCATGGTGGCGCTATGCCCCTTCGGAGGCATGAAAACGCAGGGCTCTCACCCCGAAAACCATGCCCTCTCCTTGCGATAACTATGCTTTCGCCGAGCCAAAAGGCAGTTTTCGCAAGGCGAAAAGGCCTTCTTGGCATAGCCATAAGGTACTAATCGCGAGGCGAAAAGGTACTAACGGCCAAGCCTCAAAATCCCTGTCTCTCATAACTCCCTATGCCACAGCAGTTTCAAGAGAGCCTCATTTTTGCCCAATTTCCGCCCCATCGGCCATGCCTTGCACAGAATTGGCCAGGATTGGCCCACTTCTTCAAATTCTTTCAACGACTTTTTCCGACTCATCCGACGAGTCCGACACAGTCCGACAACCCACGAAAAAAGCCATTCGCATCACGTGGATGGAATGGCTTCTTGGGGTTGTCCTTGCTGGGGCAAGCCCGTTTTACGTTGGCATTGGCGCTATCCTACAAGGCCTCAAACTCTTTCAGAATCCGGGCTGCGGTGTCCTTCATCTCCTCGTCGGTGAGCTTCACATGCTTGTGGAAGTCCACGTCGCCCTCGGTGTTGATAGGCATGAGATGGATGTGGGCATGGTCTACCTCGAGACCGAGCACCACCTGGGCCACCTTCTTGCAGGGGAACGCCTTGCGGATGGCCAGCGCCACCTGCTTGGCAAACACCTCAAACTCGGCCAACTCGTCGTCGGCCATGTCGAAGATATAGTCCACTTCCTTGCGGGGAACGACCAACGTGTGGGCCTTCACCACCGGATTGATGTCGAGAAAGGCGTAGAACTTGTCGCTCTCGGCACATTTGTAGCTGGGAATCTCGCCCGCTGCAATCTTGCTGAAAATCGTTGCCATAGTGCTGTTAATCTATTGTGATGTCGTCGATGCGCAGTTTCAGTATGCCACGCGGCACCTGAATCTCGGCCACGTCGCCCACTTTCTTGTTGAGAAGACCCTGTGCAATAGGAGTGTGGATGGAGATTTTGTTCTCCTTCAGGTTAGCCTCGCTCTCGCTTACGATGGTGTAGCTCACCGTCTTGTTGGTGGCGAGATTGGTCATCTTGACCTTCGACATGATCTGAACCTCATCAGTAGAGAGTCTGCTCATGTCCACGATCTTAGCCTGTCCGATGGTCATCTTCAGTTCGTTGATCTTGTTTTCCAGGTGCACCTGCGCCTCCTTGGCGGCGTCGTACTCTGAATTCTCACTCAAATCACCCTTGTCTGCAGCCTCTGCTATAGCCGCAGAAGCCTTCGGGCGCTCAATTGCTTCAAGTTGGTGAAGCTGTGCTACGAGTTTGTCATAGCCCTCTTGTGACATATAAGCCATAGTTATTTCTTTAGAATATTTATGCTTTTTGTTTGACATAAACTTTAGAAAACAGAATTCCGGCATCCCTTTGAATGTCGGAATTCTGTTTTCTAAAGTATCTGTTCTGTTGTATTGGTGCAAAGTTAGGGATAATATTCCATTTGGCAAAGGTTTTCCTCGCATTTTTTAAACGCCGCTTGACAAATATCAAGAAATAGCCCCGTTTTCGAGATTCCAGCCTCATTTATTTGCAATTAGCACAAAATACACTTAATTTTGCACTGTGTTTTTCATAGTATTAGATTTAAGGTTAACAAAGGTTGGGACTCGGCGGAGCCCCATTTTTTTTGCCCTTACGTCAACGGCAGGTGCCTGACCACATCCCACGAAGTTCTGACGGAACGATTTTTTCCTTATTTTATTCACCCGTTCTCACGATTAATCTCTATCTTTGCAGTGCTCGGTGGCTGATGGCGAAGACTGGGAGGAAGGCAGGTGCAGGGCGCTTTTCTGCGTTTCGGGTAGGTTTTCCCATGAAAATGGTCATGCCTTGATGGGGTTTTTACCGTAATTTTGCAGCATGAACTCCAGGTTGCCATTGGCAGCAGCCTATTAAACCAAGGATTATGAAGCACCCCATCCTCCGCATGGCCCTACTTATCGCCATGCTCCTCACTGTGAAATCAACATTAAATGCACAAGCTATGACTCTATCAGCAAGACATCAAAGCCTCTCGGCCATTGCCGCCTGGGAGGCCAAAGGCGACATGAAGCGCCTGAACGAAGCTATCAACGACGGACTGGACAACGGTCTGACGGTGGCCGAAATCAAGGAGGCGCTCTCCCAACTCTATGCCTATACGGGTTTCCCGAGGTCGCTCAACGCCCTCGGCCAGCTGCAGAAGGTGGTGGCCGACCGTAGTGCCGCGGGGAAGAACACGCCCATAGGGAAGGACGACGAGACCGCATTGCCCGCAGCATTCGACGCCCTGAAGACCGGCACGGAGGTGCAGACGCAGCTCAGTGGCCGCCCCTTCGACTATGCTTTTGCACCCCGAACCGACTATTATCTGAAGTCGCACCTCTTTGGCGACATCTTTGCGGGCAAGGCATTGAGCTTTGCCGACCGAGAGATTGTTACCGTGAGCGCCATCGCCAGCCTACCGGGCTGTGAGCCTCAACTGCTGGCCCACTGCAAGGGAGCACTCAACATGGGGGTGACGCAGGGCGAGCTGGAAGACATTCCCAGTGTGCTTGAGGCTCGCGTGGGCACTGCAGAGGCTGCCCGAACCCGCGAGGCCATCGCCCAACTGACAGGGCAAGCCCTGCCCGCCGCCCAGCAACCGCGCAAGGGCATCGAGGATTCGCCATGGCCGATAGGTGAGCCCAATACGGCCTACGCCAAGTATTTCGACGGCCAGAGCTACCTTGCCGCCCTCGACGGAGAGCACGGAGGCCCACACAATGTGACCTTCGAGCCGGGCTGTAGGAACTATTGGCACACCCACATGAAGTCGGTACAGGTGCTTGTTTGCGTAGCCGGGCGGGGCTGGTATCAGGAGTGGGGCAAGCCCGCCGTGGCCCTCACGCCGGGCAAGGTGATAGCCATTCCGGCCGGAGTGAAGCATTGGCATGGTGCCGCCAACGACAGTTGGATGCAGCATCTGGCCTATATCACGCAGACAGAAGAGGGCGCCACCACCGAATGGGGCACCTCGGCGAAGGATGCCCAGGTGGGGGATGGGGAGTAAAGACCAGCCTCTCCCCCTGCCCCTCCCCCGTAGGGAGGGGAGTGAAATGTACCGCAGGAAAGGGGGAAGCGATGAGATGATACACAAAAGAAAACCAAATGGATAGACGACTACATCCTTTGAAGAGTGTTGTTGAGGTGCCTAAGCGCTTCAACAACCCGTTTTATTATGAGCCTGATGCACTTTGTCAGCAGGCCATGAAGGAGGTGGTGGACTATCTGGAGGGCAACATGGCGCAGACGTTCTCGGCTCATGGCCCTTCCGTGGAGTTCCAACGGGAGATTGCCAAGGGCAAGATGTTTGGGGTTCTGGTGGTGGAAGCACCGCAGGAAATCATCTCGCCACGCTCTCAAACCAGCCACACCGCATCTGCATCGCCTCCTATTTCCACCCCCCTTGCACCCTTCACCTCACCTCCTGCGGTGGTATCTACTCCCCTCCCTCCGGGGGAGGGGCCGGGGGAGAGGCTTTTTTTTCCCCAATACCTCTTCCTCGCTGGCTACAGTGGGCAGATTTGTGGGCGTAGCGACTGGCCGGAGTTTGTGCCGGCGGTATTCGATTATCTTCAGGAAGACGGCTATTTCAAGCGCGAGGAGGCGGAGATCGTGAAGATCAACGAGCAGATAGGCAGTCTCCCGAAGCCCCGACAATGGGAGGAGAAGGAGGGTGAGACCACGCGACCACGCGTGGAGAAAGGGCGCAGAGAGGGCGAGACAGAGGAGGAATATATCAGAAGGAGACAGTTTGAGAATGCCGAACTGCACCGCTGGAAGCTGGCCGAGCGCCGGCTCCGGGAGGAGTTTGAGGCTGGAGAACGACAAAAAGCCGACAAGATTCAGGCGCTCAAGACCCTGCGCCGACGCAAGAGCGACGCGCTGCAGACATGGCTTTTCCGCCAGTTTGTGATGAGAAATGCGCGCGGCCAAAGCCTCGACCTCGTGGATATATGGGGTCAGGAGGGCGAGCCGCCTGCCGGAAGCGGCGAGTGTTGCGAGCCCAAGCTACTGCAATATGCCCTTGAGCACGGACTGAAACCGGTGTCGATGGCGATGTTTTGGTGGGGCGAGAGCCCGCGCGAAGAGGTGCGCCACCACCTGCAATGCTACCCGGCGTGCAACGGCAAGTGCAAGCCCATCCTGCGCTGGATGCTGCAGGGCATGGACGTGGAGCCGAACCCGCTGGAGGCCGAGAGCCGCCATGAGTTGGAAATGGTCTATGAAGATAGCAACATCTGCGTGGTGTGCAAGCCTGCGGGCATGCTCTCTGTGCAGGGCAAGAGCCGCCGCGAAAGCGTGCAGAGCCTCATGCGGCGGCGCTATCCCGATGCCGAGGGCCCCATGATAGTGCACCGTCTGGATATGGCGACGAGCGGACTGATGGTGGTGGCTCGCCACATGGAGGCCTACCAACGGCTGCAGCGCCAGTTTCTGAGGCACGAGGTGAGGAAGCGCTACGTGGCCGAGCTGACGCGCGAACCATCTTCAAAATCAGGTATCATCACCCTGCCGCTACGCCCCGACCTCGACGACCGCCCCCGACAGATGGTAGACGAGCGCTACGGCAAGCCCGCCGAGACCCAATACGAGCATCTGGGCGGACGGCGCGTGGCGCTCTATCCCCACACCGGCCGCACCCATCAGCTGCGCGTGCACTGTGCCCACCGCCGCGGATTGGATAATCCCATCCGCGGCGATGAGCTCTATGGCGAGCGCGCAGACCGCCTCTACCTCCACGCCGAGAGCCTCAGCTTCACCCATCCCATGACCGGAGAGCCGCTCACCTTCACCGTCGAGGCACCGTTTTGAGCCTCGGCGGTCATCAGGACATGGCCTCATAATGGCGGGCGTATGGATGGCAAAGTCTGAAGAAACCCTACTGGGAGCAGAATCGCCCCATGACTTTCAGTTTGCCACAAAAACTCTATTTTTTCTAAACTATTTACACCAGACACCAGGAAAAACACTTATCTTTGTAGAAATAGCCCACTTAATATTCACGAATAATCATGAAACCTATGAGACGACTGCATTTTTCGCACCTACAGCATCTCACAGAACTTCTGTTGTGCACCATTGTTTTATTTGCCCTCACAGGCTGCCGAAGCACTGACGTAACACGAAAACCATCTTCATCCTTCAAGATAGAGGGGCACGTTGTGGATGTCAAGAGTCAAAAAATCTATGACGGACGGCTGACTGTTGCCGACGGCATGATCCGCAAAATCACTCCGCTGCGATCGCCTCTGCCTGCCGATGCCCCCTATCTGATGCCCGGATTTGTAGACGGGCACGTCCATATCGAGAGTTCGATGGTTACTCCCGCCGCCTACGCAGAGATGGTGGTGAGGCACGGCACGATAGCCGCCATCTGCGATGCCCACGAGATAGCCAATGTGCTGGGCGTTCCCGGCGTGGACTATATGATTCAGAGTGGCAGGCAAGCCGACTTCCACTTCCTGTTTGGCGCACCTTCCTGCGTTCCGTGTACCCCCTTTGAGACTGCCGGTGCCAGCCTTGGCGCAGCGGCCGTCGACTCGATGGTCAGGCGGGGAGATATCGGATTTCTGAGCGAGATGATGAATTTCGTGGGAGTGGTGAACGATGATCCGGAGGTGATGGCGAAGCTCAGGTCGACCCTTGCCCAAGACAAGCCTATCGATGGCCATGCACCCGGTCTGACCGGCGACGCGCTGAGGAAATATGTGAACGCCGGCATCTCGACCGATCACGAGTGTTCCACGCTGGCCGAAGCAGAGGAAAAAGTAGCCCTGGGCATGCAAATCATCATCCGGGAGGGCAGCGCGGCTCGCAATTTCGAGGTACTGAGTCCGCTGGTCAAGACCCATCCCGGACAGACAATGTTCTGTACCGACGACATGCATCCGGACGAACTGGCCGAAGGTCACATCAACACGCTCGCCCGTCGGGCCCTCGCGCAGGGTGCTCCGCTATGGAACGTGTTGCAGACAGCGTGTGTGAACCCGCGCAATCACTACCGTCTCCAGTCTGGTCTGCTGCAGACCGGTGACCCCGCCGACTTCATTGTCGTGAGCAACTTGCAGGATTTTCCGGTGAAGGCGACCTATATCCATGGACGCAAAGTGTTCGACGCTCAAGATCTCTCGTGCTCGCCGCTGAAGTCGCCCATAGCAGCTGTCGGTCATCAGCCTAATCATTTCCAAGCCCGTCCCATCAGTCCGCACCAGCTGCGCGTCTCTCCCATGGGCAAAAAAATGAAGGTGATGGTGGCCTATAACGGACAATTGCTCACCGGCAAAGAGCTTGTCATGCCCAAGACGGCGACGACGGATGGTGAGGAAAACGTGGTGTCTGATGTCGAGAACGATGTGCTCAAGATCGTAGTCTATAATCGCTATACCCCCGCTACCCCGCAGATAGCATTTATCAAGGGTTTCGGGCTGAAAGAAGCAGCTATGGCTTCTTCGTGCGCTCACGACAGCCACAACATCATTGCCATAGGAACGACCGATGAATTGATAGCGCAGGCCGTGAATCGCATCATCGACATGAACGGTGGGCAGATTGTTGTCACCCCCGACCGAACTACTGAGATTGCGCTGCCCATAACCGGATTGCTCTCTCCGCTCAGCATGTCGGAGATTGCTCCACAATATACTCTTCTCACCAAGGCGGCCCAGGAAGCCGGCTGCAAGTTTGATGCTCCCTTCATGACTCTGTCCTTCATGGCGCTTCCTGTGATACCCGAGCTGAAGCTAAGCGATAAGGGATTGTTCGACGTGGGTAAGTTCCAGTTTACCCGCCTGATGGAATGAGCATCACGTTCTCATTTCACCTATTATAAAACAAACTGTTCGGGCTACAGAGTCCGAACAGCTATCGCAGAGGTTTTCCTACGGAATAACCGCCAAATAAAACCAGAAATAGAAGTCTTCGAGCACCATCACATCATCAACATGATGAGCATTTGAGCGATAACCACACGGACAAACATGCCCAAGGGATAGACAGTGGCATAGGAAATGCTGGCTGTGTCGCCCTTGGTCGAGTCGTTGGCATAGCCCAGCGCCATGGGGTTGGCCATGCTCCCGCAGAGTATGCCGCAGATGGTGCCATAGTCGTATTTCTCCGTCTTCAGCGCAATGAGACCGATGAGGAGCACCGGCACGACTGTGATGAGGAATCCGATGCCGATCCATGCGATGCCCTCGGGACGGATAACCGTAGCGAAAAAGTCCTTGCCCGCGTCGAGACCGATGCACGCCAGATAGAGCGAGATGCCCAGTTTGCGCAGCATGAGACTGGCCGAGCGGGTGGTGTAAGAGATGAAGTGCATGCGCGGGCCGAGGGCACCGACAATGATTCCCATGATGATAGGGCCTCCGGCTATGCCCAGACGGATGGGAGTGCTCATGCCCGGGAGCGAGATGGGGATAGTGCCCAGCGCCAAACCGAGGATGATGCCGAAGAAGATGCTACCAATATTGGGCTCTTCGAGGGTCTTGACAGAGTTGCCGAAGAAGTGCTCGGCATTGTCCACGTCCTCCCGATTGCCCACGATGGTCACGCGGTCGCCATATTGCAGGCGCAGATGATTGTCGGCCAGGAGCGTGATATCGCCACGAATCACGCGGCTAACATTTACGCCACACACCTGCCTCATGTGAAGTTCACCGAGGCGTTTGCCGTTCAGCCCGCGGCGAGTCACTACGCAGACGCGGCTCTCCACGTTGGCATCTATGGCATTCCAGTCTATCTTGTCTTTGTTCCAATCGCGTTTTTCCTGCTTGCCAAAGAGCAAAACGAGCGCCTCCTCGTCCTCCACGGTAGTCACCACGAGTAGCGAATCGTTGACTTGAATGACCGTATCGGCCAGCGGAACGATGACTTCGTTGTTGCGCCAGATGCGCGAAATGATGAAGTGGAGGTGCGTCATCTGGGCAATCTGAAGGATAGTCTTACCCTCGATGGCGGGGTTGATGGCGGTGAGTTGGGCAATATAGGTATGGTCTTCTTCGCCCAATGAGTGAATCTCCAGGTCGGCAGGCTTCACAAAGAGCTTACGGATGAATACCATGGCAAATATCACACCCACCACGCCGAGGGGATAGGCCACGGCCGTAGCCAGTGCGGCGCTACCCGTGGAAAGTCCGAGATGGCTCAGGGCCTGAGTGGCAGCACCGAGCGCCGGGGTATTGGTGGTGGCTCCGCAGAGCAGTCCGACCATGTCGGGAAGGCTCACGCCAGTGAGTGGAATGAGTATCAGAGCGATGACCGTGCCTAAGGCAATGACGGCCAGACTCCACAGGTTGAGCGCCATTCCCTCCTCTCGAAACGAGCCGAAGAAGTTGGGGCCTACGTGGAGTCCGAGGCAATAGACAAACATCGAGAGGCCGAAGGTCTCGATATAGTCGAGCGTATGAGTGTCGACCGACAGCCCAATGTGGCCCGCGAGAATGCCTGTGAAAAACACGAAGGCGATGCCCAGCGAGATGCCCATCACCTTGATGCGCCCCAGGGCAAGTCCTGCGGCGATAACCAGCGAGATGACAATGACGGTCTGTATCGACGAGTGTATGCTAAAAAGGCTTGATATCCAGTCCATGATAACAGTTTTATGGGTGGGCGATATCTGAATTGATAATTGATGATTGAGAACGAAGCCTTGCGGAAATTGATAATTAAAAATTGAACATTGATAATTATCCCCTCGGTCTAATCATCATTTCTCATTGCTCATTTCTAATTTCTCCTTCAATCATCAGATGGCATTGAGGAAATTCTCAAGGGGTATTCCGCGGTTCTTATCCACATTTTCCTTGTTCAAATCGATAAGGCGATAGACCGCATCCATAGCCAGGCGGGTAGACTTGCGCAGCGATTCGCCGTCGAGCAGATGGCCGATGAGCACGGCCGAGAATATGTCTCCGGTGCCGGGGAAGTGGACAGGAATCTCCGTGTAGGGCAGCATGAAATACCGACCGCTACGGTGGTTGTAGCCCACCACGCAGTGCTGGCCCTCCACGGGGATAGAGGTGATGAGCACCGACTTATGGTTATAGGCATGGAGCAGGTCGAGCAGGTGGTTGGCTTCCTGCATCGAGATGCCCTCGGGATGGTAGTCGGTATGGGTGAGATAGCATGCTTCGGTGTAGTTGGGGAATATCAGATCGGCCACGGCAATCATCTCCTGCATCACCTCGATGGTGGCTGGCGTAACGCCGTTGTAGAGTTTTCCCTCGTCGCCCATGATGGGATCGCAGAAGATGGTGGTACCCTGAGCTGCCTGTTCCTTGCAGAAGGCCGACACAATCTCTGCCTGGCGTGCAGACACAATGAACCCCGTGGCGATGGCATCGAAGCGGAATCCGAGGTCTTTCCAAACGGGAAAGACACCCGTAATGTAGTCGGTGGTGTCGAGAATATTAAACTTCCCGTAGTCCAATGTGTTGGAAACCAAGGCCGTAGGGAGGTTGTAGGTGGGGTGGCCCATATAGGAAAGGATGGGCAGCATGGCCGCGGTGGCTACCTTGCCATAGCCCGCCATGTCATTGATCAGAAGTATTTGCTTTTTACTCATTGCACAATCGTAACGCGTGCAAAGTTAGTAAAAACCACTAATGTGGGGAAGTAAAAAGACAAAAAAGGTTGGATATTTGAAAAATAACGGAAAAAACGTACTAAAAGCAGCCGCGTTTCGTTTATTAATCGTAATTTAGTTGATGAATTAAATCTATACTTCGCTAAGATGACAAAAACCGACAACTTCTATTGTCTGATACTTGCGGGTGGCAAAGGGCGTCGTTTGTGGCCCTGCAGTCGCGAGAGTTATCCCAAACAGTTCATTGATTTCTTCGGAACCGGACGCACGCTTCTTCAGCAGACCTACGACCGCATGTCGAAGGTTATCCCCGCCGACCACATCTTTATCAATACCAATGTCAACTATGTTGACCTCGTGATGGAGCAGCTGCCCACCGTGCCGCGGGCACGAATCATGGCTGAGCCCATCCATCGCAACACCGCACCGAGCATCGCTTGGGCCACGCATCGCATCTCTCACCTTAATCCCGATGCCTCGATCATTGCCGTGCCGTCGGACCAGCTGGTGATCAACGACGAGGTGTTCAAGCAGAATGTGCTCGACGGACTGGCTTTCGTGTCGACCCACGACGAGCTGCTCACCATGGGCGTGAGGCCTACCCGGCCTGAGCCAGGCTACGGATACATCCAGATGGCCGACCCCGTGGAAGGCGGAGTATATGCTGTGAAGACCTTCACCGAGAAGCCCAACCGAGAGTTTGCCACCATGTTCGTGGAGAGTGGAGAGTTTCTTTGGAACACGGGATTGTTCCTGGCCAATGTGAAGCACCTATGGAATCGATTCTGTGCCATACTTCCTTTTGTGCTCCGCAAGCTCGATGACCTGAACTATTACGCCACGGCAGAGCAGGAAGAGGCCTTCGTGCAGGAGCATTTCCCCTCCTATCCCAATATGTCGCTGGAATCGGGACTGCTCGATAGCGCCGAAAATGTGAGCGTGATGAAGTGTGGTTTCGGCTGGGCAGACATCGGAACGTGGCACGGCATCTATGAGGCGCTACCCAAAAACAATGACGACAATGTGGTGATCGACTCCGATGTGATGATGGAAAACAGCCGCGGCAACGTCATCAAGCTGCCCAAAGGCAAGCTCGGCATTATCGACGGACTCGAAGGTTTCATCGTGGCCGAGAAAGAAAACGTGCTGCTCATCTGCAAGAAAGAGGACTCCTCGGCGCTCGTTCGCAAGTATGTGAGCGAGGTACAGCTCAAGAAAGGCGAGCGGTTTATATAGTCCCGCCTCGTCTTCCGGGCCTCCTCCCCTGCCCCACGAGGTGACAAAACCATGAGTTCTCTGGCCCGAAGCATCTTAGACAGCCTGCCCATTGAATGGCGAGAAACGCTATATGGTATAGATAGGAATGCCCTATCACAGGCCCAGAAACACAATCTCCCCCGACCTTTCACAGGCCGGGGGAGATTTTTTTGAACCAGTTGGAGGAGCCGTCTCAGCTTGTTGAGGGTGCGTCGACAGGCTCACTCGTCCCTGTTCTCAGGCGCAGGAATCGTACTGCACCATCTTCTTTTTAACAACCAATAAATAAATTCTTCGTCGATCGTTACCTGATGAACAGCATTTCCCTATACTTGGGCAGTGTCCAGAGCTCGTCGGCAACGATGAGTTCCAGCTTATCAATCTGGTAACGTATCTCTTCCATCTTCGGCGCCACGGTGTCGTGGTAGGCAATGGCCTTCTCGTGCTCGCACTCAATCCTATTGGCAACCTTACGGGCATTGACCAAATCCTCCACACCTGTCTCGATGATCTCGGTGCGCTGGGCTATCTCCCGGATGAGCTTGATGTTGCGATCGCTCAGTTTCTTAGCCTCCTCGGCCCCAAAGATATCTATCATATTCTGCACATTCTTGGCCAGCTGGCTCTGATAATGGGTAGCCACGGGGATGATATGGTTCATCGAAAGGTCGCCCATCACGCGTGCTTCAATCTGGATGCGCTTGGTATAGGTCTCCCATTTCACCTCGTTGCGGGCCACAAGCTCATTCTCTTTCATCACATTCATGTCGTCGAACATCTTGATGCTCTCCTTGTCGAGGTAGCGCTCGAATACCCTCGGACACGAGGCCTCGGTGTCGAGACCACGGCGCTGGGCCTCCTCTTTCCACTCATCGCTATAGCCGTTGCCGTCGAAATGTATCGGCGCGCAGGTCTTGATATCCTCGCGCACCACGTCTACGATAGCGCTGATCTGGTCTTCGCCACCGGCAATGAGCGCGTCCACACGCTTCTTGAAGTCGGTGAGCGCCTCTGCCACGGCCGTGTTGAGCACGATGAGCGCACTGGCACAGTTGGCCTCGGAGCCCACTGCGCGCAGTTCGAAGCGGTTTCCGGTAAAGGCAAAGGGTGAGGTTCGGTTGCGGTCGGTGTTGTCGATCATAATCTCGGGAATCTCGGGGATATCGAGTTTCACGCCCTTCTTGCCCTCGACGTTGAACAAATCCTTCTTATCCGACTTCTCGATATGCTCCAGAAGGTCGGACAACTGCTTGCCGAGGAACGACGAGATGATGGCTGGGGGCGCCTCGTTGGCACCAAGTCGGTGGGCGTTGGTGGCGCTCATGATCGATGCTTTGAGCAATCCGTTGTGACGATACACACCCATCAGCGTCTCGACAATGAAGACTACGAAGCGCAGATTGTCCTGCGGCGTCTTGCCCGGACCATGGAGCAGCACGCCCGTATCGGTGGAAAGGCTCCAGTTGTTGTGCTTACCCGACCCGTTGATGCCTGCGAAAGGCTTCTCGTGGAGCAGCACACGGAACCCGTGATGGCGCGCCACCTTCTTCATCAAGCTCATCAACAGCATGTTGTGGTCTACCGCAAGGTTGGTCTCCTCGAAGATGGGGGCCAGCTCAAACTGGTTGGGGGCCACCTCGTTGTGGCGTGTCTTGCAGGGGATGCCGAGCTCCAGCGCCTGCGTCTCGAGGTCTTTCATGAAGGCCTGCACACGCTCTGGAATGGTGCCGAAGTAGTGGTCGTCCATCTGCTGGTTCTTGGCCGAGTCGTGACCCATGAGCGTACGGCCCGTGAGCATGAGGTCGGGGCGTGCCGCATAGAGGTCGGCGTCTACGAGAAAATACTCCTGTTCCCATCCGAGATTGGAGATAACCTTCTTCACTTCGGGGTTGAAGTAGTGGCAAACTTCCGTGGCAGCCACGTTCACCGCACGCAGCGAGCGCAGCAGCGGGGCCTTATAGTCGAGCGCCTCACCGGTGTAGGAGATAAACACCGTGGGGATACAGAGGGTGTCGTCGATGATAAACACGGGCGAAGTGGGGTCCCAGGCCGAGTAGCCGCGGGCCTCAAACGTGTTGCGGATGCCACCGGAGGGGAAGCTCGACGCATCGGGTTCCTGCTGCACGAGCAGCTTACCCGAGAACTCTTCGATCATTCCGCCTTTGCCATCGTGCTCCACAAAGCCGTCGTGCTTCTCGGCAGTGCCCTCCGTCAGAGGCTGGAACCAGTGGGTATAGTGGGTCACTCCGTTCTCGTCGGCCCACTGCTTCATGCCCCTGGCCACCGCGTCGGCAATGCTTCGATCCAGTCGAGCACCGTTGTCGATGACGTCGACGAGCTTCTCATAGATGTCGGCGGGAAGATATTTATACATCTTCTGTCGGTTGAAAACCTTCTTGCCGAAATACTCGGAGGGCCTCTCTACGGGAGAAAGGGTCTCCACAGGCTTCTTCTTGGATGCCGAAACCACGGCGCTAAATCTCAAATTTGCCATACTACTCTAACGTTTTATTGAATTGACTGAATTGTTTCCTGAATATATTGTGAACGGGGCGGCCTACGCACGGGCTATTTTTCGGCCCACCGGCCCATGCGCTCCATGGCCTCCAGCACGTTCTCCCGGTCGCCGAAAGAGGTGAGTCGGAAGTAGCCTTCGCCGCTCGGGCCGAAGCCCACACCGGGCGTCGACACCACCGCGCAGCCGTAGAGCAGCTCGTCGAACATCTTCCAGCTGTCGGTTCCGCTCGGTGTCTTCACCCAGAGATAGGGCGCATTCTCGCCGCCATAGACCTTGAAGCCGAGCTTCACGAGCGTCTCGCGCATGATGCGCGCATTCTCCATGTAGTAGCCGATGGTCTCGCGCACCTGCTTCTTGCCCTCGGGCGTATAGATGGCCTCGGCCGCACGCTGGCTCACATAGCTCGTTCCGTTGAACTTGGTGCTCTGCCTTCGGTCCCACAACTGGTTGAGATTCACGCGGCTCTCGTCGTCGAGACGGGCGGCGGTGAGCTCCTTCGGAATGACGGTATAGCCGCAGCGGATGCCCGTAAAGCCGGCTGTCTTGCTATAGCTGTGGAACTCGATGGCACACTTGCGAGCACCCTTGATCTCGTAGATTGAATGGGGAATGGTGTCGTCGGTGATGTAGGCCTCATAGGCTGCATCATAGAAGATGATGGCATCGTTGTGCAACGCATAGTTCACCCACTTGCGCAGCTCCTCCTTGGAGAGCACCGTGCCGGTGGGATTGTTGGGGTAACAGAGATAAATCATGTCCACGCGGCGGTCGGGCAAGGCCGGTATGAAGTCGTTCTCCTCGGTGCAGGGGAAATAGGTCACGCTGCTCCAGCGACCCTCGCTGAACAGTCCGGCCCGGCCAATCATGGCGTTGGAGTCGGTGTAGACGGGGTAGATGGGGTCGGTCACACCTATGCTGTTGTCCCATCGGAGCAACTCCTGGATGTTCGCCGTGTCGCTCTTGGCACCGTCGTTGATAAATATCTCGTTGGGGTCGAGATGGATGCCTCGGGGCAGAAAGTCGTTTTTCAGGATGGCTTCGCGCAGGAAATCGTAGCCGCGCTCAGGGCCATAGCCGTGAAACGTGGCTTTGGTGGACATCTCGTCTACGGCCTTGTGCATGGCCTCGATAACGGCCGGACAGAGCGGCTGGGTCACGTCGCCAATGCCCAGACTGATGACACGCTCCTTGGGATGGGAGAGTTTATAAGCGTTTACCCGCTTGGCGATGTCGGCAAAAAGGTAGTTGCCGGGAAGCTTCAGGAAATGTTCGTTTACTAATGCCATAATGTTGTGATTCTTTGTTTTATTTTATTGGTTGTGCTATGGATAGCGCCCTTTTCAGGAGGGCTATCCGGGGCATTTGCCTTCAGTACCTAATCGTCGCGCGATTAGTACCTTTTCGCGGCACGATAAGTACCTTATCTCAAAGCCCCTTGGTGGTTGTTGTCTATATTGTTGATAATCAGGGCAGTGCAATCTCTCCCTCACAGATGAATGCGGCGGGCCCGGTCATGTAGACATGGCGGTCTGTCGCGGCCCAATCGATATGCAATGTGCCCCCGTCCATGATGATATCCGACTCGCGCGGGGCCAGCCCCAGCTCCGATGCGGCCACGGCCGTGGCGCAGGCACCCGTTCCGCAGGCCATGGTGATGCCGCTGCCGCGCTCCCACACGCGTGTGCGGATGGTGCCGTCCGTCAGGATTTGGGCAAACTCTATGTTGCAGCGCTCGGGAAAACTGGCCGAATGTTCCAGTCCCACGCCATGCGAGGCGATATCCAACCCGTCGATGGTGTCGACGAATATCACGTAGTGGGGATTGCCCATGCTCACGAACTGGGCGCAGCGGAAGCCCGGCACGCTGTGCTCGGGAGCCTGGCCGGTGAACTGTTCGGGCACCTCAAACCTCGGTTCGAGCATGTCTACCGTCACCGAACTCACGGTCTTGCGGCTCTCATCGCCATCGAAATGCAGCCTCAGCACCTTCACACCCGAGAGCGTCTCCAGCCTAATCTCGTCCTTAGTGCAGATGCCTTTCTCATAGAGATACTTGCCAATGCACCGGCTGGCATTGCCACACATCATCGCCTCCGAGCCGTCGGCATTGAAGATGCGCATGCTGTAGTCGGCGGCGCTACGGTCCTTCGCCTCTCCGATGAGCACCAGGCCGTCACTGCCTACTCCCGTGTGTCGTGCGCTCCAAACGATGGAGGCGCGCTCTGGTTCGGGCACGCTATATAATAAGGTATTAACGTATAGATAATCGTTGCCGGCCCCGTGCATCTTCGTGAACTTAACTACATCTGACATATTGCCGCTATTTCTTCAAATAATTAACCATTTGTTCTGTTATCGCTGCAAAGATACGACAAAAGGATAGGATATGATTCAAATCGCCTAAAAAAAACAATCTTGTTTAGGAAAAATAACAATCTGTAATCATTCAAGCTCAATTTCATTTCAGATTGTAACTAAATCGCATGATTATGATGTAACATTGGAGGTAAGATTAAATATTAGAAATCATATTGATTAATATTTACCATATTTACTATCTATATGTATTAATTTTGCCACAGATACTTATCAAAAAGATAAGCAATGGGGAATTATACGAGCAAAAGATGAAAACCAGAGTTTCGTTCCATCCTTGGGAGACTCTCGTCCATAGCCCGTCATCCTCCCGCCCCTGCCTTGAGGCCCATGAAAGTGGGCCACTGGGGCACGGCAAGAGACTGTAAACATCGTTCAATCATAACAAGAAACAAGCATGTGTGGTATTGTAGGAATATTCAATCTTCAGGCGCAGACGCCTGAATGGAGACAGAAAGCACTGGCCATGAGTCGCAGAATCCGTCATCGCGGACCCGACTGGAGTGGCATATATTGTGGTGGGCGCACTATCCTGGCCCACGAACGCCTGAGCATTGTCGACCCGGAGTCGGGACGACAGCCGCTCTTCGCGCCCGACAAGAAGCAGGTGCTGGCCGTGAATGGAGAGATTTACAACCACCGGAACCTGCGCCGTGAGGTTGCCGGCAGCTATGAGTTTCAGACCGGCAGCGACTGCGAGGTGATCCTCGCCCTATGGCGACAGCTCACCCTCTCGGCCCACACTCCCACCCACGAGGCCATCACCGCCATGCTCGAACGGCTCTCGGGCATCTTCGCCTTTGCCCTCTACGATGCCGAGCGCGACGAGTTTCTCATTGCCCGCGACCCCATCGGCGTCATCCCCCTGTATATTGGCCACGACGCCGACGGCACCGTCTATGTGGCGAGCGAGCTCAAAGCCCTCGAAGGCTATTGCGAAACCTATGAGCCTTTCCTGCCGGGGCACTATTATTGGAGCCGCACGCCGGGCATGAGGCGATACTACACTCGGCCTTGGATGGCCGAGGTGCCAGAGTCTTCAACCCTGCCCGGCAATTCGGGCAGGGCTGAAGACTCCGACCAGTCCGACCAGTCTGACCAGTCAGAGAACTCTAAACACCGCGCCGCGGTGCAGACCATCCACGATGGTCTCACCGAGTCGGTGCGCCGGCAGCTCATGAGCGACGTGCCCTATGGCGTGCTACTCTCGGGCGGTCTCGACTCGTCGGTCATCTCGGCCATAGCCAATCAGTTTGCCGAACGGCGCATTGAGGCCGACGGCGAGACCCCGGCCTACTGGCCCCGACTGCACAGTTTTGCCGTGGGATTGAAGGGAGCGCCCGACCTGGCCAAGGCAAAGCTTGTGGCCGACCATATCGGTACGGTGCACCACGAGATTCATTACACCATCCAGGAGGGCCTCGACGCCATCCGCGACGTGATCTATTTCATCGAGACCTACGACGTAACGACCGTCCGCGCCTCCACGCCGATGTATCTGTTGGCCCGTGTCATCAAGTCGATGGGCATCAA
>DCJH01000002.1:118787-129709 GCA_002317385.1 Prevotella sp. UBA1705
CTGCCTGCGGGCCAACAAGAGCCTTGCCGCCTGGGGCGTAGAAGGCCGTGTACCGTTTCTCGACAAGGAGTTTCTCGACCTCGCCATGGGCCTCGACCCGGCGGAAAAGATGTGTCCCGGCACGACGATAGAGAAGAAAGTGGTGCGCGAAGCGTTCGCCGACCTGCTGCCCGAGGACGTAGCTTGGCGACAAAAAGAGCAATTCTCCGACGGCGTGGGCTACTCGTGGATCGACACGCTGAAGCAAATCACGGCGGCAGCCGTAAGCGACGAGCAGATGACACACGCCGCAGAGCGCTTCCCCATCAACCCGCCGCAGAACAAAGAGGAATATTATTACCGTTCCATCTTTGCCGAACATTTCCCCAGCGACAGTGCCGCGCGGTCGGTGCCGAGTGTGCCAAGCGTGGCCTGCAGCACCCCGGAGGCGCTGGCCTGGGACGCTTCGTTCGCCCATCTCAACGACCCGAGTGGCCGCGCCGTATCGGGAGTGCACGAGAAAGCGTATGCTTCGGAGTGACAAATGGGGAATGTAGAGTGACAAAGGAAGGGCCGAGGAATGACGATTGAGGAGTGTGGAGTGAGGAATGGGGGCTGACCGTGCCGGGCGTAAGGGGCTTGGAAAAAAGTGAGAAAGAGCCCAATGCTGTCAAGATAGTTCGCAAACAATTCCCTACGAGATAGACTTCGTTTGAGCCAACACACCTCGTTTTTGAGCCTCCACATCGAGATTTCAGCACGAATAGATAGAGATGGCTTCGCGATTAGATAGTAATCGCGGAGCCATCTCTATGTTTTCATGAGCAAAAAAGGGCCTGACAAGAGGGCGAAAAGGTAGCTATCGCGGGGTGGGAAGGCCGGTTTTCAGAAAGGATAGAGCTGTGATTGATTGCAAACCTCTGGTTATTAATGGATTATAAAACAGCGAAAAATCTGGCTTTTTCGGGCAGATTTTCAGGGCGACAGGTGCGGAGAGCAGTATGGAGAGGGCTTGTTAGGATGTTTCATAGGGAATTTCGGCGAGTCGAAACAGGGAAGGAGGGGATGAAATGAGGGCTGAGGAGGAATCTTAGGAGGGAGAAAGGAAGATGGAGAAACTGCTGAAAGTCTATGCCCTAAGACACAAAAAACTGCGCCAAGACTGGGTCTTGGCGCAGTAAAATTGATGACTATTTGGTAGCTGCACACCCTTGCGGGCATGCCGCCAGCGGTTTAGAGGGCAAACTTGTAGCCGAGGGTTACCTGGAATACGCTGTTCTTAGCGTCGCCAGTCTCGAATGCCTTGGTCACACCGAGGTTGTAGCGGCCGTCGATTACCACATTGTTGAACTCGTAAGACAGACCTACGGGGATAGACAGGTCTACGCCCTTGGCATTGGTTCCGTCCTTATCTACGCAGAAACCAGGCTGCACACCGAGCTTCACGGCCAGGCCGGGCACTACATAAACGTTGGCCAGGATGGGCACGTTGATATAGCTCAGGTTGAGCTTTGACGACTTGGTGCTCACTGTTCCCACGATGGGCAGGTCTACACTACCGCCACCCCACTTGCATCCCTGCATGCTATAGATGGCACCTGCGCTGATGCTGAAGATGTCGCTGGCCTGATATTCAAACTCGGCTCCGGCGGCGAGTCCCACCTTGTAGTCGGTATTGGTCTTGGTGAAGTTGGCTACTGATACACCTACCTCAGGCTTCACGGTTACGGTTCCCACTGCATGCTGTGCGTATGTAGCTACAGATGCGAGCATCACTACTGCTGACAAAATAAACTTTTTCATTGTGTTATGTATTAAAAGTTGTTGTTATTCATCTATTCATTTGCGTCGAATGTCGTTCGACAAGTGCAAAATTATAAACTTATTAACTATGTGTAAGGGATTTTTCCCTATGAGTTGAGGGGAAAATCCCTATCGCTTGGCCGGAGCACAGGGTCTCCGGCAGGGTTTAGAAGTTATAGTACAGACCAAACTGCACGTTGTTGCCGTTCAGGTCGAAGCCAAAGGCGTGGCTGTTGTTGTCGTCGCCCTCGGGATTGATTTCCTCATAGCCGAGGAAGCCAAACTTGCCTACGAAGCTCAGATGGCGACTCAGGTTGACGGCCACACCGGGCTGCACACCCACGTTGAAAGCGGTGAAATCGTGATTGCCATTCTCTCCAGACATGAAGCCGAAGCCCATGTCGAGGAACACATTCACCAGTTTGGAATGAACAAAGGTATAGCGAGCATAGGGGGCAACGGTGAAAGCCTTCCAGCTGTCGTTGTTGGTCAGATTGTTGTCGAGCATAGAGAACGTACCCTTCTGATAACCTACTGTGGTACCGATGGCCCAGTTGTTGTTGAGGTTATAGCCAATTTCGGGGAGCAACTTGAAGGATGTCTCATCCTTGCCGTTCTCTGAGCCTACACTGGAAAGTCCTACTGTTCCACCCAAATACACTTGTGCGTTGGCACAGATGGCTACCATGGCGATGGCTAACGTCATTAAAATCTTTTTCATCTTGTTCTGCTTTTAAAGGTTATACAATGCAAGCTATTCCTAATATAGCTTTCTGAATACAGCGACAAAGTTAAGAAAAAAGATGAAATGTAGTGTTTTTTTTGTGATTTTTTGCGTTTTATCGCTCTTTTTAGCGTATAAAACTGCCTTTTTGAACATCGATATAGTGCATTAATTTGCTAAAAACGGGCGATGCAGCAAGTGTCTTTTCGTTGCCGGTGAGGATGAGTTGGCGCCGCGCACGGGTAAGCGCCACGTTGAGTTTGCGGTCTATGAGATGTCCGTTCTCCTCGAAGGTGTTGGCCGTGAGGAATCCCAACTGATAGCGTTGCTGTATGGTAAACGAGTAGATGATCACGTCGCGCTGCGAGCCTTGGTAGCGCTCCACAGTGTCGATGCTCACGTCTTCGAGGTCTTTGAGCCCGAGACGCTCTATCTCGCGGCGTATCATGGCTATCTGATTGCGGTAGGGCACGATTACGCCCACGGTCTTGTCGGCCTCAAACCGGTCGCCATAGAATCGGCGGATGCGGCTCAGAAGGTCGGCCACGAGGTGGGCCTCGTCGGCGTTTACCTTGTCCGACAGCTCAGGCTGACGGCAGTCTTTCGAGGCGAAGAAGAGCAGGCGGTGGCGCTTCAGCAGCTCGTCGGTGGCGTCTTCGGCAGGCAGCGCGTAGTCGAGGGCGGTTTCCTGCTGGTGGCGCAAGGGCACGGGCAGCAGCTGTTCGGCACTGTAGAATTCGCGGTTGGGGTACTCGGCAATCTCCGGGTGCATGCGCCCCTGGCGCTGAAGCGTACCCATAAAGTCGGTGCGCCCGCTGCCCTGCTCCAGCCGGATGAGCCTCTCGAAGAGGCTGCTGCTACAGTCGGCAAGGCCGATGGCCTGCAGACGGGGGTCGGAGATAGCCGCGTCGCGACCGTTCTGCTGTACCACAGCCGGCAGCTGCTTGTAGTCACCGATGAGGATAAACTTGTCGATGTTGCACTCGTCGAGGCCTTCTCGTCCCTCCGTGGGGCGGTGACTGGCCAGCAATCCGATGATTCCGGGCTCGAGAATCTGCGAACTTTCGTCGACGATGGCAAGCTCGAAATGCTTCAACGAGAACAGGAACGGGCGCGACTGGAGCATCGACGTGGTGGCCACCACCACGCGGGCGTCGAGCAGCCGCTGCCTCATATCGGCGAGTTTGGACCGCTCGCCGATGGCCTTCGAGATGAGATAGGGCTCGTATGCCTTGGCGCAGCTCAGCTCGTTGCCAATCCTGATGAAGTCGATGCCGGCCTCCACGAGCATGCCGCAAATCTCATCCACCGCGCGATTGGTATAGGAGAGAAGAAGGATGGAGGGGTCGGGGGAGGCCAATTGCTCCTCCACGAGGAAGCGAAGAGCCCTGTTGGTCTTGCCCGTTCCCGGCGGACCGACGAGCAGGAAATAGTCTTTGGCCTGCTTGGCACGTAGGAGCATGGGGGCGAGAAGGGGGTCGTAGCTGCGCGACAAAGTCACGGTTTTGTCGCATTGGGGAGCTCGCTGGCCCAAGAGTAGGTCCTTGCGCTCCGGCGGCGCGGTGACAAACTCATAGAGACTACGTATCGACGCACTGCCGCCTACGTCGCTGCTGCCATGCTCTATGCACCACACGAAACGCTGGTCGGGCCGTGCCGATGGGTCGTTGGAGAGCTGCAGGGTGTCGTAGGGCAGCCTATCGAAGATGTCGGGATTCTGTTGTCCGTCGGAGAGTAGCACCGTGAGGCTGTCGGTATGGATATCGGCCAGTCCGCCCTTAAATAGCATCGCCCGCCTGACATCGGGCTCCTGCCCTTCGGGATAGGCATAGAGGTAGACCATATCTCCACGTCGGAAGTTGGGCAGGAAGTCCTCGCCCTGGTCTGGAACGGCCAGCGTGATGAGGTCGTAGCCGTTGTATCCTTCGTCCTCACCACTCTTCTCCTTCTTCAATATGGTGAGGTTGGTGTAGATATTTCCCGTTTCCCGCTTCTCCGCCAGGGGCATATTCCAGAGGTTGGCCACGCTGTTGCCCGTGCCTTCCACCACTCCCACCTTCGACATGAGGTTCTCGCGGATGGCAAATTGCATCATGCGGCAGAAGTAAGAACGCTCTAATGGCAGTAAGTTTTGCAATGGAATCAGGGTCTGTTCGAGCTGCGGACGTAGGTAGGTGTCGTAGAAAAAGTCGTGCTTGCCCAGCGTGTTCAGGGTGTCGGCAGCAAGTTGGGGCAATAGTTTCTCCATGCCGTGGTGCGCGATTTCGAACTCCAAGGCAATGGCTTCGTTGCGGAATCGGATGGCCTCATAGACCAGTTTCATGAGATTGGCCACGCTCATCATGCCGCCGGGAAGCGGATATTTGGAATAGAGCAGGCGAATATCGGTCTTCGATTGGTGGAAGTTGTAATAGAGAACTCCATAGTATAGCAGCAGCTGCACATAGTGTTTCTCCACCACTTTAGTACCATGACTGTTGGGAAGGCCACGCTCCAGGAAGATGTTGCGACCCGATTTCTGCTCCACCAGCAGCCTCAGGTCGGTGGTCATAAGGTCTACCCGCCCCTGCAATCCCAGCTTCTCGCAGATGAACGAAGGTTCGAGGATGGCCCGAGAGAGGTCGAAGTTTTGTCGCAGCTCGTCCACAATCTGCCGAATATTGGCCGACTGCGTTGCGGCATCCTGCTTGAACCGGTCGGCGTCGAAGCCTCGACACGTGCTGTATTCCATGGCTTTCTCCTTGAAATTACCGGTCAACGTGCGACCCAAAGAGAACTCCTTGTTGTTGATTATATCGTCCAACGCACTACCCGCAAAGTTGCCAAGCAGTGTTGATTGGTTATTGGGCTTCTCCCGCATACGGCTCACCAGATAGAGCAATGGGTGGTGGCCGTAGTCCTCGAAGCACCCCGCGATGACGCTAATATCCAGTAGACAGTCGGGCTCCACGATGATGAGCCGCGGCGTAATGGTGTTGCCCTTCACCTCGCAACCCAGCAGATTGAGGTGCATGCCTACCCGGAGGATGCCCGAGAGATACTCCATGCGGGCATATTGCGTAGCTTCGGTGTAGCGCACGAGCATCTCCTCGTCGCAGCCTTCCTCGTCGATCACCACGCGGATGGTGTGCTCATCCCATGCCGAGACGATGCAACGCTTGTCGGGCGAGTTAGTGCGGAGGGTGTCGCCCAGTGGTCGTCGGTCTTGCGGCAGGCCCGCCACGAGGTCGTCGGGCACCCTGGCGCCAAACACCCTACCTATGAATGTGGCCAAGGCCCGCAGGTCGTAGCGCAGGTCTTCGGGCGAGAGGGCCGCGCTGCGGTTGCTGTGTCGGCGCATCTGCCGCACCGCATTGGCCTCGTCTGAGGGTATCTGCAGCTGGCGAATGAGTGTCTCCACCTGCGAGTTGAGGTCGCCAAAGCCGAAATGGGAGTCCTTCAACGCCTCGGCACAAACGAGCACAAGGGTCTCGTGCATCATCTTGTTGACAATGCCGGGCGCCGCCTTCTCGGTGCCCAAGATGCTTCTTACCCGGAGAAACAGCTCTTCGGGCGATACGTTGGAGGACGATGCGATCATGAGATTCAGCCTTCCTGCTCTCTCTTGGCGGCCTCGGCAGCCTCCCATTCAATGAGTCGACGCTTCAGGTCGCGGCCCCAGTGGAACTCGCCCGTGGTGCCATCGCTGTGGACGACGCGGTGGCAAGGGATGAGCATGGCTATGGGATTCTGTGCCACGGCCGACGCCACGGCCCTCACGCCCTTGGGGTTTCCTATGCGGTTGGCTATCTCCTGATAGCTCGCCGTCTGCCCGAAGGGAATGCGCTGCAGCTCATGCCACACCTGCTTCTGGAAGTCGGTGCCGCGCAAATCGAGCGTCAGCTCACGGTCGAGACCCTCGAAGATCACGCGCTCCACGTTGTGGGCCATCTGGTCGCTCTGCGTGGTGGGGGTGTAGACACCCCATCGCGCCGCCAGCTCGTGGATGGTCTCGAGCTTGTTGTGGTCCAAGAACTGCAGGTCGCAGATGCCAAGCACCGTGCGCGCCACGATGATTTCGCCGAATGGGCTCTCGCTGAATCCGTATTCAATTGTAGTCATAGTGATGCAAAGATAGCGTTTTTGTCGTTAAAACCGAGGCCTAAGCGTTAAAAAATTGCATATTTCCTCGGCTGTCGTCAATATTTTACGTACCTTTGCAAATTGGTTCCTTGGTCAGCCTTTGGGCGCTGACGGCAACGTCACAAGGCACCCCCGGCCACGGATACCCTGAGAAACAACACAAACAATAATATAATGACAAAAGAAGAATTGATGCGCAGGGCTATTGCTCTGAGTGAAAACAGCGTGAGAACTGGTGGCGGACCCTTCGGCGCCGTCATCGCCAAGGACGGCGCAATCATTGCCGAAGCCTCCAACAGTGTGACCATTGACCACGACCCCACGGCCCATGCCGAGGTGAACGCGATACGTGCGGCCTGCGCGCGTCTGCGCTCGTTCGACCTCACGGGCTGCGACATCTACTGCTCGTGCGAGCCTTGTCCGATGTGCCTCGGCGCCATCTACTGGGCTCATCTCGACACCATCTACTATGCCAACGACCGCAAGGCCGCTGCCGGCATCGGCTTCGACGACGACTTTATCTATCAGGAGATAGACCGTCCGCTGGCTGAGCGCCACCGCCCCATCCGCGTATTGCTGCCCGAAGAAGCCAAGAAAGCGTTTGAGATGTGGATGAATTCGACAAGTAAGACGGAGTATTAATAGCCTGTCAACCAACCACTCCGGCCTCTCCCCCGGCCCCTCCCCCGAAGGGAGGGGAGTAAAATGCTGGATAAACAACAAGGGGAGGAAGAAAGTTATCGTATAGGTGCGGCGGACTACTCATTGTGGATGAGTGGTCCGCCGTATTGTTTGGGGGAGATATTCGGTTGTTGTGAGAGCAACTATTCTCCTGATTCTATGATGAAATCATAGATTTTTTGGGTGACGAGGGGTAGTTGGAATTCCACCTCCTCATTGGTAAAGCGCATGACAGTGTATCCCATGTTGTTCAGGACACGGGTGCGCGACTCGTCGTCCATCATCTGCTCGGACTCCTGATGATACCCGCCGTCGACCTCAATCACCAGCATTCCTTCCATGCAAACGAAGTCGACGATGAAGTCGGAGATAGGATGCTGGCGACGAAAATGGAGCTTATAGGGATTCCTTCGCAGTTCATCCCACAGCAACGACTCCGCCAAGGTCATCTCTCTGCGCAGCCTTCGCGCATTCTCACTGAGCATATCATACCTGTCTGGTGCCGCCGTCTGATAAAAAGGCCTACGCTTTTTCTCCTCCATCTTATTGTTATTAATACTACATTAGAACGAAAACTACTCTCAATTCAAAAGTAATCCACGCTCAAGAACACCCAGCCCCATCCCCCAAGCTAATCATTCCCCTCCCTCCGGGGGAGGGGTTAGGGGAGAGGCTTTAGCCTTTCGAAGAACACAATGACCTCCTCCCACGTCTTAAACTCATCTGAGCCGAGCTCTATCGCGGTGCCCATGAAGTCGGCATCGGGCTGCATATCGATGAAATAGTCGCCATAGAGCAGCGCCTTCTGGTTGGTATAGACCACATGGTCGTGGGCAGGCGTGGAGAGATACTGCTCTATCCAGCGGGCGTCGGCATCGAGGGCGGTATGGTCGGTGGTGGGGGCGGGCATCACAAGATATACCTGATAGGTCTCGATGAGCATCTGGAAGGCCTTGGCCAGCGACGACTTCGGCTTGCCATAGCCATCGCGGAGCGTCGAGGCATCGATGTAGATAATCTGCCGTTCACGCCCCTCCTGCCGGTCGTCTATCCATCTAACGACCGGCACCACGCCGTTCATGAACGACCGGTCGTCCATGCGGTGCTCGCCGTGGAAGTGGGCTGCCTGCGGATAGTGGCTGCGATAGAGGTCGAAGGTGTGCACCACCGGGTCTTCATCGCCAAACAATCCCCACACCCTGCGCTGCTCCTCGGCCTTCTGCGCGGGCTCCATGGCCTCCAGACCGGCGAAGCATCGCTCCGTCATCTCGCGATATTCCTTCACCAAAGCCTTGGTCACGATGAAGTCGGTCTCACCGTCTTGTCGTGGGTTCTGCCACGTCTGGTTGCCCGTCATGCCATGATCTTTCATGGTCTGTCCCATCTCAAACGCCGGGTTCACGCAGATGCGGTCCACGCCATAGAGCATCTCGGTGTACATGCCTCCCATCGACGTGCCGATGATGAGGTCGGGCTTCACCTCCGCCACCTTATCGCGGAGGAAGGCAAAACCTTCTTCCGGGTGGAGCGGAATGTCGAAAGCCAGCACCCGTGCGTTGGGGAAGGTCTGCTGAATGAGCTTTACCGTGCCCGACGAGGCCGCCGAACCGAAGCCATGATTATACATGATGGTCTTCCCGCGCATGATTTCCGGGAACTGCTTGATATAGGGATTCTCCATTTTCCAATATGATTTGTTGATGGTGCAAAGGTACGGTTTTTCCGCGCAAGGTGGGCCATGAGGAGGCGAAGAAATTGGGGAGGGAGGGCCGGAAGGCCGGGCTGAGTCAGACAGGTCGGACCAGTCAGACCAGTCGGACTGGTCGGAGAACAGTCAATTAAATTCAAAAAAATCGAGCATTTCATTTTTCTCATTCTGGAAAATCCATGGGCTCAAAATCCGACAAAATAGCCCTTCCGCCGACAAAACCTCGACTTGTTTCCATCATCTCGGCCTCATCGTCTCGCGATTACTACCTTTTCGCCCCATGAAAACGGCCTTATCGTCGTGCGAAAACATAGCTTTCGGAGCGCGAAAACGGCCTTATCGCCCGCCCGAAAAGCACGCCTATTTTGTAAATGTCTGTCTAACAGTCGATTAAAAATCGCTCATTTTTCGCGTATTTCGCACCGGATTTTTCCTCGTGAAGAATATCGCAAGGATTCGAAGCCGTTGTTCAAGATCTTTCATCAGTTATTTCTCGTTTCAGCAGCAGCCTGACACGCCCATTCCGCTTCGGCTTCATCCCATCGAAAACATCAACACCCCAAGTAGCCATCAACGGCCTCTCGGGGTGTTTAGCGCATCATGCCACGGCATCAATAAACGCCAAGGATGATACGCAGCGAACTGTTTCGAAAGATTTATTTAGTCAGAAAGTGATCTACTTCGGCGGCGGTCTTACGGCCGTCGGCCAGCGCGCGCACCACAAGCGATGCTCCGCGCTCGGCGTCTCCGGTGACGAAGACATTGGCGGGAAGCTCCGGATGCTGTGGCTTGAGGAATCCCATGGCCAGCAACACCAGCTCGGCCTTGATCACTTCGGGCTTGCCCGCCTCCACCATGATGGGGCGGCCGCCCTCGGGATTGGGCTTCCAGTCGATGGGCTGCACACGCACTCCGGTGAGCTTGCCGTTCTTGCCGATAAACTCCAGTGTATTCATGTTCCACCGGCGGGTGCATCCTTCCTCATGGCTCGAGGTGGTCTTGAGCGTGCGTGGCCAGTTGGGCCAGGGGCTGTTGGGGTCTTCGGGCCCCTCCACGGGCTTGGGCATAATCTCTATCTGGGTCACGCTCTTGCAGCCCTGACGGTGAGACGTACCGATGCAGTCGCTGCCGGTGTCGCCTCCGCCGATAACCAACACGTCCTTTCCCTTGGCATTCACGAGGTCGTCTTTGCCAAACTCCTGTCCGGCGAGCACGCGATTCTGCTGCGCCAGCATCTCTAAGGCGAAGTGAACGCCCTTGAGTTCACGGCCGGGCGCCTGGAGGTCGCGGGCCGTCGGCGTGCCGGTGGCGATGACCACAGCGTCGAATTGCTCGGCCAGCTGGTCCACGTAGGCCTGCTCCTTGGCGTTGGAGAAGTCGCCGTCGAGCTGCGCCTGGGCATCGGCAGAGCTGTAGCCCACCTTCACGCCATACTTGAAGATGATGCCTTCTTCCCGCAACACGTCCATGCGGCGGTCTATCACGGCCTTGTTCAACTTGAAGTTGGGGATGCCGTAGCGGAGCAGTCCGCCGGCGTCCTCACGCGCTTCGAGCACCGTCACCTCGTATCCTCGCTGGTTGAGTTGGGTGGCCACGCTGAGCCCTGCGGGCCCGGCGCCAATCACAGCCACACGTTTTCCGTTGCGCTCGGGGTGGCGCGGACGGATGAAATTCTCGGTGAACGCATGCTCGGCAATGGCGCATTCGTCCTCGCGGATGGTGGTGGGCTCGTGGTTCATGAGGTTGAGCACGCAGGCTTTCTCGCAGAGCGCCGGACAGATGCGGCCGGTGAACTCGGGAAAATCGTTGGTCTCGGTCATGAGTTGATAGGCCAGTTCCCAGTCGCCCTTGTAGATGGCGTCGTTCCATTCGGGTGGGCGGTTGCCCAGCGGACATGCCCAGTGG
>DCJH01000002.1:129719-129903 GCA_002317385.1 Prevotella sp. UBA1705
CGGCACGCCGCAATCCATGCAGCGCGAGGCCTGCTGACGGCGATCGTTGCTGTTGAGCGTCTGTTCCACCTCGCCGAAATCGTGGATACGATCGTGTATTGGTCTGTAGCCGGCTTCCTGTCGGCCTATGGTCAAAAATGCTTTAGGGTTACCCATAATATACTTTGAACTTTGAACATTGAAC
>DCJH01000003.1:0-407 GCA_002317385.1 Prevotella sp. UBA1705
CAAGTCGTCGGCAGGCACATACACCGCCTGCACAGAGGTGATGGATCCCTTCTTGGTCGAAGTGATTCGCTCCTGCATGGCACCCATCTCTGAGGCCAGCGTAGGCTGATATCCCACAGCCGAAGGCATACGTCCCAGCAGGGCCGACACCTCAGAACCGGCCTGAGTAAATCGGAAAATATTGTCGATGAAGAACATGATATCGGCAGGAGCACCGCCCTTGCCACCATGATCGCGGAACTCCTCGGCCACGGTCAGACCCGAGAGAGCCACAGAGGCACGTGCCCCGGGGGGCTCATTCATCTGTCCATAGACAAGCGTAGCCTGCGACTGCTTGAGTTCTTCGGGGTCTACGAGGGAGAGGTCCCACTTGCCTTCGTCCATGGCCTTGCGGAATTTCTCGCCAT
>DCJH01000003.1:424-17991 GCA_002317385.1 Prevotella sp. UBA1705
ACGTTGGAGTCCTTCATCTCGTGGTAGAAGTCGTTACCCTCACGGGTACGCTCACCTACTCCGGCAAACACCGAGTAGCCGTCGTGACCCTTGGCAATGTTGTTGATAAGCTCCATGATAAGCACAGTCTTGCCCACACCGGCTCCACCGAACAATCCAATCTTACCACCCTTCATGTAAGGCTCGAGCAAATCGATCACCTTGATACCGGTGGCAAGCATCTCTTTGTGGGTAGACAGGTCGTCAAACTTGGGTGCCTCGCGGTGGATGGGGTAGCTTCCCTCCATCTCCAACTGGCTCATACCATCGATGGGTTGGCCGATAACGTTCATCATGCGGCCTTTGATCTGCTCGCCGGCAGGCATAGTGATAGGGCTTCCGGTAGGTATGGCCTCCAGACCACGCTGTAATCCGTCGGTGTTGTCCATGGCTACACAGCGCACGGTGTCCTCGCCGATATGCTGCTGCACCTCTATAATCAGTTCACGACCATCTGGACGCTTCACCTTGAGAGCTTCATAAATTTTGGGCAGCACCTTCTCCGAGTCCTGGCCCTGCGTGTCGAAATAGACATCAATCACTGGACCAATAATCTGGGAGATGTGTCCGCTGATTTGTGACATAAGCTATTATATTAATGTATTAATAAATTCTGTTCTTGCATGGTGGCCTACATCGTAACGTAAACCGTGCAAAAATACATTATTTCTTAGACGTAGAATAGGATTTAACAAACTTTAGTTCCTTATTAGATGCTCAGTTCGTCGAGAACCTTGATGAGTTTGCGGTCGAAGGGCTTATCGGAGCGGATGGCCTCGGACAGCGGAACATAGGTCACCTCATTGTTATGGATACCCACCATGACGTTGCGCTGACCCTGAATGATGGCTTCGATGGCACCTACACCGGTGCGACTGGCCAGGATGCGGTCGTGGGCCGACGGGCGTCCGCCACGCTGCAGGTGGCCAAGAATGGTTACACGCACGTCGTAGCCGGCAAATTCCTTCTTCACGCGGTCGGCATAGTAGAGGGCACCGCACTTCGGACTCTCAGACACGATGACGATGCAGCTCTTCTTCGACTTGCGGATGCCACGCTCCATGAACAGGGCCAACTGGTCGACATCGGTAGAATCCTCAGGGATAATGGCTGCCTCGGCACCGCTGGCAATGGCTGCGTTCTGTGCCAGGAAGCCGGCATCACGCCCCATCACCTCGATGAAGAAGATGCGCTCATGGCTCTGCGCCGTGTCGCGTATGCGGTCTACACACTCCACAATGGTGTTGAGCGTGGTGTCGTAGCCGATAGTGGTATCGGTTCCGTAGAGGTCATTATCGATGGTTCCGGGCAGACCGATGCAGCAAAGGTCATACTCCTGGGCGAAGTGCATGGCTCCTGTGAGCGAGCCATTGCCGCCAATGACCACCAATGCGTCTATGCCCTCCTTCTGAAGAATGCTGTATGCTTTCTCGCGTCCCTCCGGCGTGCGGAACTCCTGCGACCGGGCGGTCTTCAGCACCGTACCGCCCTGCATGATGATACCCGACACATTCTCTGTGGTAAACTCCTTCACCTCGTCATTGATCAGTCCTTCAAAACCGCGATAGATGCCCTTAATCTGAAAACCATTGCATATACCGGCACGTGTCACAGCACGGATGGCGGCATTCATTCCGGGTGCGTCGCCACCAGATGTGAGCACTCCGATTGTCTTAATCTTTCCCATTATATTATCCTTTTTTCTCTATACTATTCTATATTATACCATTCTATAGGCTTGACAGCATCAGCACGGCGAAGCCCACAAGCAATCCCACGAGTGCCTTCCACCCCACATGGGTGAAATACCAGCCCACGTGCATCTTCTCGGTGCGCATCAAAGCCAGGCCAGACATAGACCCGACGGTGAGGATATTGCCTCCCACGGCCGACATATAAGCTATCATACTCCAATAGGCATCGTTCATCTCGCCCTGCGGATGCAGCACGATGAAGGTGCCAGCAGTGGCAAAATTGTCGAGCACCGAGCTCACGGCACCAGCACCGAGGGCCAGCATCCAGTTGGTCACACCCTGCGCCTGCATGAAATCCCACAGCGCATTGATGGCGCCGGTCTCCTTCACCACACCCCATGCGAGCATCATGCCCAGGGCAAAGAGGATGAGTTGATGATGACCATAATAGAGCACCTTGGGGATGCGACGCTCTGTCATACTGTCCATCTCCATGATGCTGCGGTTGAATATCTCGTTGACCACCCACAGCACGCCCAGCACACACAAGGCGCCGAGGAACGGGCTGAGCTTGGTGATGTTGTGGAAGGTGGGGATGAACCATAGTCCGCCGATACCGATGAGGAGCATCAGCACACGTTGCCATACAGGCAAACGCATGTCGTCGCCGCGGAACGACATAAGCATCATGTCGGACTCCACGTGTTCGGGCAGTTCGCGGGCAATCCACCAGGTGGGGATGGCCCATGCCAGCAGACAGGGAACCACCAGCGACATGAAGAAATGGGAGGCCGAAACCTGACCAGCACTCCACAGCATGAGGCCCGCAGGCGAGCCAATGACGGTCATGGCGCCGCCGCAATTGGCAGCCAGCACGATGGCCGAGCCATAGATGAGGCGCTGTCGCCGATTGTGCACCAGCCGGCGCATCACCACCAACATCATCACTGTGGTGGTGAGATTGTCGAGATTGGCCGATATGAGGAGGGTCACAATGCCCAGCAGCCATACCATCTTCTTGCTGCTACGCGTCTCGAGCATCTGCGTGATGAAGTCGAAACACTCGTTGTTATCGAGTATCTCGACAATGGTACGCGTGGCCAACAGGAACAAGACGATCTCGCAGGCCTTACCCACATACTTCAGGAAAATGTTGCTGGCGATGAACTCCTTCACGGCAATGCTCGAAGGAGAGGCACCTTGGAGGAAGACACTATACTCTGAAGCATGCTGGCTCATGACAAAGTCTGTACCGTAGCTGATATAAAGTACCCAGCCCACTGTACAGGCAAATATCGCCACTGCCGCCTTGTTCACATTCGTGACACTCTCTGTAGCAATGAGCAGATAGCCGAAAAGTAATATGCCAACGATAATCAGAGTCATTCCAACAATTTGTATTGCTGCTTCTACCAATTTGTCGCAAAGATAAGAAATAATCTAAAAAATGACAAGCAAAAATTCGATTTTTATCGTCGTTTAACGCATATTTCATGCAAATGATTGTCCTTAGGTTGAAGTATGCCCGCCTCCGGCCAGTCTCGGCAAAGCCTCTGCAGGGCACGAGCCCATGCAAAATTCAATCATTCCCCTACCCGCTCGCAGCCCCATCATCATGCGATAGGTAAGGCAGAACATCATGTTCGTAAGATTAAAAATATACGATGAAATATATTTATCAGCCTTTTCATCCTGCCATTATTGACGAACGAGTTAACCATCAGCCTGAAAAACTGTCAGGATCCATATTCTCAGAAAAGACCTAAAATATGGAATTTTCGCATGATTAGTACCTTTTTATCATGCAATAAGGTATTAATGATTCAATGATTACTACCTCATCGAAAGATAATTAGATAGTAATCGCAAAAGCATTAGATGCAAATTTCAGAGTCATTGGGATGAAATAGAATCACGATAAGGTACTCAAGGCAAAATCAAAAGGCCGAGCGGTTGACTTCCAAACGATGAAAAACGAGCAAGAGAAGGCTATAAACCCAATAGGAAAAATATCAGAACGAAAAATGAAGATGAAGTAATTTTACATATTCCTCATAGTTGCGAGTCCATGATAAGCCTGCACCGCCCCTCGCCCAGCCTATTATCCTCGGGGCTGCGACCCACCCCTGTTGCTCTCGGCGCAATGGTTTGGCAGTGGGGTGGCAGTCTTTTTCCTCCGTTTATAATACATTGTGGTTTTTTTGTTGTACCTTTGCACCCAAATAAATATTCAAATCATTAAGGAAAAAGAGGACCAATGATTACATTATCAAATCTCGCCATTCAGTTTGGCAAGAGAGTGCTTTATAAGGATGTCAATATCAAATTCACCCGCGGCAATATCTACGGTGTGATTGGTGCCAATGGTGCCGGCAAGTCTACTCTGCTGCGTGCCATCAGCGGCGACCTCGAACCCAACAAGGGCTCGGTGGAGATGGGACCGGGCGAACGCCTTTCGGTGTTGGAGCAGGACCACTTCAAATATGATGCCTATACCGTGATGGACACCGTATTGATGGGCTTTGAGAAGCTCTGGAACAACATGAAGGAGCGCGAGGCGCTCTATTCCAAGGCCGAAATGACCGACGAGGACGGCACGCGCGCCGCCGAACTGGAGGAGAAATTTGCCGAAATGAACGGCTGGGAAGCCGAGAGCAATGCCGCACAGCTGCTGCAGAATCTTGGCATTGGCGAGCCGCTGCACCAGAAATCGATGAGCGAGTTGTCTAACAACGAGAAAGTTCGCGTGATGTTGGCCAAGGCTCTCTTTGGCAAACCCGACAACCTGCTGCTCGATGAGCCTACCAACGACCTCGACCTCGATACCGTGGAGTGGCTGGAGGAGTATCTGGGCGAGATTGATGAGAGCCAGACGGTGCTCGTGGTGAGCCACGACCGCCACTTCCTCGACGCCGTGAGCACCCAGACCATCGACATCGACTTTGGCAAGGTAACTGTGTTCTCGGGCAACTACAGCTTCTGGTACGAGAGTTCTCAGCTGGCCCTTCGTCAGGCCCAGAACCAGAAGATGAAGGCCGACGAGAAGAAGAAGCAGCTCGAAGAATTTATCCGTCGCTTCTCTGCCAATGTGGCCAAGAGCAAGCAGACCACCTCAAGAAAGAAGATGTTGGAGAAGCTTAACGTGGAGGAAATCCGTCCGTCGAGCCGCAAATACCCCGGCATCATCTTCCAGATGGAGCGTGAACCGGGCAACCAGATACTCGAAGTGGAAGACCTGAAGGCCGTGGATACCGACGGAACGGTATTGTTCGACCATGTGAACTTCAACATCGAGCAGGGACAGAAGGTGGTATTCCTGAGCCATAACCCTAAGGCCATGACCGCCCTCTTCGAGATTATCAACGGCAATCGCAATGCCGACGCAGGTACGTTCAAGTGGGGCGTGACCATCACCACGGCCTACTTGCCGCTCGACAATACCAAGTTCTTCGACTGTAACCTGAACCTTGTCGACTGGTTGAGCCAGTTCGGTCCGGGCAACGAGGTGGCCATGAAAGCCTATCTCGGCCGTATGCTCTTCCGTCAGGAGGAGGTGGAGAAGATTGTCAACGTGCTCTCCGGAGGTGAGAAGATGCGCTGTATGATTGCGCGCATGCAGCTCCAGAACGCCAACTGCCTCATCCTCGACACCCCGACCAACCACCTCGACCTCGAAAGCATCCAGGCTTTCAACAACAACCTGGTGCAGTTCAAGGGCAATATCCTGTTTGCCAGCCACGACCATGAGTTCATTCAGACCGTGGCCGACCGCATCATCGAGCTCACGCCGAGTGGCACTATCGATAAGCTGATGCCCTACGATGAGTACATCTACGATGAGCAGATCAAGGAACAGAAGCAAAAAATGTATAACAAGTAATATCGACCTTTTTGACAGAAGACGGCAATCCACGGACTGTCGTCTTTTATCGTGGCATGCTTTTTGCTAATCATCGATAAAAAAGACTATTATTATGGCAGATAAGAAACAAGAAGATTTGAACACACAGATGGAAGAAGAGAACCTGAAAGCAGCCGAGGCTGCCGACGTTCAGGGCGCCGCCTCAGAAGAGGCTGGTGCTGAGACCGAAGCCGAGAAGACCTCCGAAGAAACTGAGCAGGCTGATGGCCAGGCACAGGAAGAGGCACAGGCCGACCCCTTGGAGCAGGCCCAGCAGCAGCTGGAGGTGCTCAAAGATCAGTTCCTCCGCTCTGTGGCCGAATTCGAAAACTATAAGAAGCGCACCATCAAGGAGAAAGCCGAGCTCATCCAGAACGGTGGCGCCAAGACGGTGACCGCCATCCTGCCCGTACTCGACGACTTTGAGCGCGCCCTGGCCGACCAGAGCGAAGACCCCACGGCTATCCGCGAGGGCATGCAGATGATATTCAACAAGTTCATCAAATCGCTCGAAGGTCTGGGCGTGAAGAAGATTGAGGCACTCGACCAGGACTTCGATACCGACTTCCATGAGGCTGTAGCCATGGTGCCGGGCATGGGCGACGACAAGAAAGGCAAGGTCATCGACTGCCTGCAGACGGGCTATACCATGAACGACAAGGTGATTCGTCATGCCAAAGTGGCCGTGGCCCAGTAAGGTTGAACGATAAATCAACGTTTTCTCAACAAGGAATGATCAAATGGCAGAGAAAAGAGATTACTACGAAGTATTAGGAATCAGTAAGGGCGCAACGGAAGATGAGATCAAGAAGGCCTATCGCAAGATGGCCATCAAATACCACCCCGACCGCAATCCCGGCAATAAAGAGGCCGAGGAGAAGTTCAAGGAGGCTGCCGAAGCCTACGAGGTGCTCCACGATCCACAGAAGCGTCAGCAGTACGATCAGTTCGGATTCAACGGCCCGCAGGCTGGTGGATTCGGCGGATTTGGCGGTGGCGGCATGGACATGGACGACATTTTCTCGATGTTTGGCGACATTTTTGGCGGTCATGGAGGCGGATTCGGTGGCTTCGGAGGCTTTGGTGGCGGCCATAGTGGCAGTCAGCAGAGGGTCTATCGCGGCAGCGACCTGCGACTGAAAGTAAAACTTTCGCTCCAGGATGTGGCCAGCGGCGTGACCAAGAAGTTCAAGGTTCGCAAGGATGTGCAGTGCAACCACTGTCACGGAACAGGCGCCGAAGGTGGCGCTCAGCCCGAGACCTGCCCCACATGTCATGGATCTGGCATGGTGAGCCGCACCGTTCGCTCAGTGTTCGGCATGATGTCTACCCAGACCGAATGCCCCACTTGTCATGGCGAGGGCACCATCATCAAGAACAAATGTAAGGAGTGCGGCGGCTCTGGAACAGTGAAAGGCGAAGACGTTGTGGAGATCAACATCCCCGCCGGCGTAGAGGAAGGCATGATCATCAATGTCAGCGGCAAGGGAAATGCAGGTCCTCACAACGGCATCAACGGCGACATCCAGGTCATCATAGAGGAAGAACGCAACGACACCTTTATCCGAGACAAGCAGGATGTGATCTATAACCTGCTGCTCGACTTCCCTACTGCCACCCTCGGCGGGGAGGTAGAGATACCTACTATCGATGGAAAGCGCGTGCGTCTGAAGGTCGAGGCTGGTACGCAGCCGGGCAAGAGCGTGCGTCTCAGGGGCAAGGGCTTGCCCGCAGTGCAAGGCTATGGCCGTGGCATGGGCGACCTGATTGTCAACATGAGCGTCTATGTGCCCAAGACTTTGAGCAAGGAAGAGCGCAAGGCCGTGGAGTCGTTGAAGGACAGTGGCAACTTCCAGGGCGACAATTCCACCAAGCAAAGCATCTTCGAGAAGTTCCGAAATTACTTTAATTAATATACGGAAGTGGTTATATGTGAGCGTATTTGTGCTCCATCTAACCACTTCTTGTTTTTGAAAAACCACCCAACGTTTCATTCTTTTCTACCCATGACCTACCAGGAAACCGTACAGTATCTCTTCAACAGCTACCCCGTGTTTGAACATATAGGGGGCAGCGCCTACAAGGAGGGGCTCTACAACACCCACCAGCTCGATGCTCACTTCGGACATCCGCACCGTGCCTACAAGACCATTCATATCGCCGGCACCAATGGCAAAGGCTCCTGTTCGCACACGTTGGCCGCTGTTTTGCAGCAGGCGGGCTACAAAGTGGGACTCTATACTTCCCCCCACCTGGTGGATTTCCGTGAGCGTATCAGGGTGAACGGCACGCCCATCAGCGAGCAGAGGGTCATCGAGTTTGTGGAAAAGGACAGAGATTTCTTCGAACCCCTGCATCCATCCTTCTTCGAACTGACCACAGCGCTGGCCTTTCTCTACTTCAAGGAGCAGCAGGTAGACGTTGCTGTGATTGAGGTGGGACTGGGCGGAAGGCTCGACTGTACCAACATCATCACCCCTATCCTATCTGTCATCACCAATATCAGCTACGACCACACGCAGTTTCTGGGCGACACCCTGGCCAAGATTGCCGGAGAAAAGGCCGGGATTATCAAGGGAGGGGTGCCCGTAGTGATAGGCGAGACCGTGGATGAGACACGAGAAGTGTTCATCCGCAAGGCGCAAGAGATGCACGCTCCCCTGCTCATGGCCGAGCAATGGCATGAAGTGGAGAGTTCCGAAGCATCCCTCGACGGAGGCCGCGACTATCAGACCCGACTACATGGCACGCTTCATGGCGAGCTGGGCGGCATCTATCAGGAGAAGAATACCAATACCGTGCTCACAGCCATCGATAGACTTCAAGGCACAGGCAACGGACAAGCACCGCTGCTCCGCATCTCCGAGGCCGACATTACGGCAGGTTTTGCCCATGTGTGCGAGTCCACAGGACTCATGGGCCGCTGGCAGATGCTGAAGTCATCTCCACGCGTTATTTGCGACACGGGGCACAATGTGGGAGGCTGGCAGTATCTCGCCGAACAGATTAAGAGTCAGAAATGCAAGCAGTTGAGGATGGTATTCGGCATGGTAGACGACAAAGACATCGACGGAGTGATGCAACTTCTCCCCAAGAGCGCCACCTATTATTGGACCCAAGCCACATCCAAGCGAGCCATTCCCGCCGCTAAGATTGCGGAGATCGGGGCCCAGCATGGCCTCAACGGACAGGTTTTCGACACGGTAGAGAGTGCTTATCGTTCAGCCACCAACGACGCAAGTACCGACGATTTCATCTTTGTCGGCGGTTCAAGCTATATTGTTGCCGATTTGTTAAGCATAAATGTTTTTTAACATTAAGCCGTTCATAATTTTCAGTTTTTAGTTTGTAATTATCGTTTTAATTTATTTACTTTGCAGAAACGAATAGTAACTAAAAACTTATCTTTATGAATAACACCGTTGAAACAGAAAACATCTGTGGTCTGAAGCGTGAAGACTTCCAGACCACCATTAACGGAAAAAAGACAGATCTTTTCATCCTGAAGAACAGCGCAGGCAACGAAGTGGCCATCACCAACTATGGCGGCGCGTTGGTTGCCATCATGGTACCCGACAGAAATGGCAAGTTGGCCAATGTGATTCAGGGACATGATAATATTCAAGATGTTATTAATTCGCCGGAACCTTATCTTTCTCGACTCATCGGACGATTCGGAAACCGCATCGCCAAAGGCCATTTCACCCTGCATGGAAAGGAATATTTCGTGCCGGTGAACAACGGACCCAATGCCCTTCACGGCGGCATCAAGGGATTCAACGCCAGAGTTTGGGATCCGGAAGTGATGAACGACCACACGCTTGTGCTCCATTATATAGCAGCCTATGGTGAAGAAGGCTATTCGGGCGAGCTCAAAACCACGGTGGTCTACACCTGGACCGACGACAACGAACTGCAGATTGACTATCTGGCCTGCACCAACAAGAAGACGGTGATCAACCTTACCAGTCACGGATATTTCTCTCTTGCGGGTATTGCCAACCCCACTCCGACTGTGGATAACCTCATCTGCGAGATCAATGCAGACTACTATCTGCCCATCGACAACACCTCGATTCCTACCGGAGAGATTCGTTTTGTGGAAGGCACACCGTTCGATTTCAGAACGCCGAAGCCCATGGGCCAGGACATCGATGCAGACAACGAGCAGATTAAGAATGGTGCAGGCTACGACCACTGCTTCGTTTTGAACAAGAAAGAAGAGGGTGAGCTGAGCTTTGCAGCCAAGATTACAGAGCCTGTGAGCGGCCGAACAATGGAGGTCTACACCACTGAGCCGGGCGTACAGCTCTATTCTGACAACTGGGCCGACGGCTACAAAGGACAGCATGGGGCAACATTCCCACGCCGCTCAGCCGTTTGTTTCGAGTGTCAGCACTTCCCCGACTCACCCAATCGCCCGTATTTCCCATCAGTAGTACTGAAGCAGGGAGATCAGTATAAGCAGCGGACGATCTATCGTTTCGGCGTGGAGTAAAGACTAACAGATATACAAGGGAGGGACAATGAGAGGTCGAGGCCGACCACTTGTTATCCATCCCTTTTTGCCTTTTCATTGAAATGAATCAATAAAAAATAGTAAGATGGAACAAAATCCCACTAACCAGAGACCGAACTACATGTTCGCGCTCATTGTCGTGTTTATCGTTTGCTTCCTCATTGGATTCATCACGACGATGAACAACTCGATGATTGCTTTCTGTTCGAAAGCTTTCAACCTCTCTGCCCAGCAGGGACAGTATGTCAACACGGCCTTCTATGGCGCCTATCTGCTCAGCATTCCCTTTGCCATGCTGATGAATAAGATTGGCTACAAAGGCACGCTCATCCTCGGCCTGGCTGTTGCAGGTTTCGGATTCATCATCAACTCCTTCGGCATCAACAATGCCATCGCCGCCGGGGCCAATGTCTACACCGTGTTCTTGGCCAGCATGTGTCTGGTGGCCTGCGGTGTGGTGATGCTCCAGAATGTGGCCAACCCCTACGTCATGGTGCTGGGAAGTCCGGAGAAGGGTGCGTTCCGTATGACGCTGAGCCAAGCCCTGAACTCCGTGGCCACTACCCTCGCCCCGCTGTTCATCACCTACGTCATCATCAAAGACCAGGTTCCTACCCCAGGCGCAGTGCCCGGCCCGTTCCTCGGACTCGGTGCGTTCACACTGGTCATCTGTCTGATTCTCGTATTCCTCAAGCTCCCGAAGATTGACGAGGCCAAGCAAGCCGAAGCCTCGGGCGTGCATCGTGAGTACAAGAGCAGCGTGTTCAAATACCCCCACGTGTGGCTGGGCGCACTGGCCATATTTATGTATATGGGTGTGGAGATTGGCGTTCCGTCGATGCTCCCCTATAAGTTCAAGGCCATGCCCGAGTATGCTGACAACTACGTATCGGTGGCCACGTCATACCTTGCCTTCTATTGGGGCGGCATGATGGTAGGCCGTTTCCTCGGCGCCGCTATCCTGGCCAAGTTTGAACCCCGCAAACTCCTCTCGGCATGTCTGTTGCTGGGTGCCCTGTGCATTGCGCTCTCCATCGTGCTGCCGGGCATGACCGGAGTCTATGCCATGCTGGCCGCTGGCCTCTTCCACTCGGTGATGTGGCCCCTTATCTTCAATCTCGGACTCCAAGAACTTGGTCCTCACACCAAGACCGCTACCGGAGTGATCAACACCGGAGTGATTGGAGCCGCCCTGCTCATGCCGCTCATGGGCATCATTGTAGACGCAACGAGCGTGGTTGCAGCCACATGCTGCCTCTTTATATTCTATGCTTACATCATCTGGTTCTGCAATTGGGGATCAAAAATCGGCATAGGCAACAAGTAATCTGATAGAATTAACTTTTTAAAATATAACGACTATGGATATAGAATTTGTAAGAAGTCGCTTCATTAAGCATTTTGACGGTAAGACAGGCAATGTTTACGCATCACCCGGACGTATCAATCTCATCGGCGAGCACACTGACTACAACGGTGGATTCGTATTCCCGGGTGCTGTAGAACAAGGTATCATGGCAGAACTTCGCCCCAACGGACAGAAGACCTGCAACGTTTATTCCATCGACCTGAAGGATATGGCTCACTTCGAGATCGACGACCCCAAGGGTCCGTCGGCCACATGGGCACGCTACATCTTCGGCGTAGTACAGGAGATGCGCGCACTCGGCGTGGACGTGAAACCGTTCAACGCAGCCTTTGCCGGCGACGTGCCACTCGGCGCAGGAATGTCTTCGAGCGCTGCCTTGGAGAGCTGCTTTGCCTTCGCCCTGAACGATTTGTTCGGCGACAACAAGGTTTCCAAATGGGATATGGTGCTTGCCGGACAGGCCACAGAGCACAAGTATGTAGGCGTGAACTGCGGTATCATGGACCAGTTTGCCTCTGTCTTCGGTCAGAAAGGCAAGCTCATGCGTCTCGACTGCCGCAGCCGCGAGTTTGAATACTATCCGTTCGACCCGCAGGGCTACAAGCTGGTGCTCCTCAACTCGAAGGTGAAGCATGAGCTCGTGGGCTCTCCCTACAACGACCGCCGCAACTCTTGCGAGAACGTGGTGAAGGCTCTCGCCGCCCATTTCCCCGACAAGAACTTCGAAACACTGCGCGATGCAGACTGGGACGAGCTGGAGGCCGTGAAGCCTGAAGTAAGTGCTGAGGACTATACCCGCGCTCATTTTGTGCTCGGAGAGAAGGACCGCGTGCTCGCAGTATGTGATGCTCTGGAGAAGGGCGACTACGAGACTGTAGGCAAGAAGATGTATGAGACCCACCACGGACTGAGCAAGGAGTATGAGGTGAGCTGCGAAGAGCTCGACTTCCTCAACGACCTCGCCAAGGAGAACGGCGTTACAGGTAGCCGTATCATGGGCGGCGGCTTCGGCGGCTGCACCATCAACCTGGTGAAGACCGACCTCTACGATAAGTTTGTTGCCGACGCCAAGCAGAAGTTCAACGCCAAGTATGGTCACGAGCCAGTAGTTATCGACGTGGTGATTGGCGACGGCTCTCGCCGCATCTGCTAAATAATAGTGGTGAGGGCGAGCGCCCAATTCCTTGAGCGCACACCCTCCTACTCCCTGGTTCTCCTACCCATGTAGGAATTAATCCACCTATCAAGGCTGCCCAATAAGGGCAGCCTTTCTTCTATTCTCCCCATTCTAATGCCCCAACCCGACCATAATCCATAACTTACTAATCCACAACGAGTTATGAATTCGATATTTTTCATCTCAGGATTAGCACCTAATCGTCATGCGATTACTACCTATTCGCCGCACGATTAGTACCTGATCATTGTGCGATTAGTACCTCTTTTCAGATCGACAAAATAGCATTGGCCAATTGTCGCCACCCTCCCTGTCATATCATATCCATTGCACCCGATGACAGGTTGGCGGACATGCACGGGGCGCATCCCAACCGTGCCTCTGTCTTTTCTTCACAAATAGGGATGTTAACGTATAGGAGCAGAACTCTTGCCTAACTATATCCTGCTCACGTCTTTACATCATCGGACGAATCATCCCTCTTAACATAAGGAGAGTTACCACCGAATACAGAAAACGCAAGACGGAAAACAAGTTTACACCAAGGGCAAATCTGTTAGAATTTGTTATCCATCTACCGATCGGCTATCATCAAATATTTTAACTAATTATATACATAAAATAAATTATAGATAGTTAAAAATGTAACGAAATAAGAACAAAAACTTGCAGATTTAAGGAAAAGACAATAATATTGCGATTGAGTTAAAAAATCAAGATAACGTTTAGTAGTAAACCTTTAATTAAAAAACTTTGGTATGAAAAGATTAAGTTTTTGGATGTCAGCATTCATCATGCTCGCTCTTTCCCTCTCCTCCTGCTCGAATGATGATGGAGATTCTAATGGTCAGGCACAGGTGGGATTCTATCTTACCGACGCACCCGCAATCAGAAATTACAGTGCGGTGCACATCGACGTCAAGTCCATCAGCTATTCCACCGATGGTTCGAGCTGGGTGAGCCTGCCTATCGCAGAGAAGATTGTAGAGATCACCCAGTTTAATAATGGTAGAGACTCTCTGTTGTCCAATGTCTTTCTGGATGCCGGTGTGAAGGTAACCCAGATAAGACTGGTGCTGGGTGAGAACAATACGGTGACACTTAGTGACGGAACCGTCAAGAGTCTGACAGTGCCCAGCGGCTATACCTCCGGATTAAAGCTCAATGTTCAATCTGTGGCCAACCTGACAAGCGGCTACAAAGTACTGATAGACTTTGACGCAGCCCGGTCTATTGTGGAAAAAGGCAACGGCACCTATTCGCTCAAACCGGTCATCCGATCATATATCGAAGCCAACACTTCTTACATCGATGGGTATCTGTCACCAGTCAACGAGCCCATGCGTGTGTTTACTATTACAGCCGACGGCGACACGATATCTACAGTTTCAGACACGCTCAACTACAATTATTTCAGGCTTAGCGGACTTTTCAGTGGGACCTATCCAGTGAAGGTGGAGAATCTGACCACGGGCAACATCGTAACAATCGACAATGGCGTGGACGTGATTGGTGGAACGGATATTCATCTTTCCACAGCTTCCAACCCGATAGTGATGCCTTGAATCAAAACCATCAATAGGTCTCTGTGAGATAGTCTCAGACCCAAATACATGGAAACTTATACGCGCAACCTCTTCTATTTCATGTAGAAGAGGTTGCTTTTCTATTATCTAAGTCATATTGCAAGGTGAGGAGAACCTATCCAAATCTACATTGAGACAGACCGCAATTCCCCTATTCTTCCCCTCACAACAGCCTATTGAGGGTACAAAATCATAATTTTTTATATTTTATACCATGAAAATCCTGTAGACATAGCAATTTTACCGATTTATTTACAACGTGTATGGAATATTTCTTTATATTTGCAATATAGATTCATTTCAATAGGTTAAGGTTAGTTTTTTAAAAGGTTAAAAGCCCCCAATCCGAGTAGTGATACCGTGGATTGGGGTATTTTTATGTTCAATTGCCTTTGACTGCCACTACGCCCGAGAACAGCTCGTCGAGATAGAACGTGCGGCGAACGGTGTCTTGGTCAACGGCATACTTCACACGAATGAAGTTGAGCTTTTCCGTTCGGTTGGTATAGTGGGTGTTCTTCTGCACCAATCCCTCCTTCTCCGCATCCTGGTGCATCACCTGCAACATGGAGTCGGAAACGAAATAGGTGGGCTGCGAGTCTGACCACTCCACCACATCATAGTCCTTGAGGTTCATGTTCGACTGCATGAAACTCTCTATGGTCTTATGATTTTTATAAGCTTGTCCGCAGCCCACGAGGAGCAAGGCAGACAAGCTTATCGTAAAGAGTCTATGGTTGATAATCACAGATGTATCGATTTTATTTCTCCGGAATGTTCTTCAACACTTCGAGCAGGTGATCCCACACCATCTGAACGGTGGGAATATGCAGACGCTCCTCGGGAGTGTGCACGTAACGGAGCGTCGGACCGAAGCTCACCATGTCGATATGCGGATATTTCTCAGAGAAGAGGCCACACTCGAGGCCAGCGTGAATGCCGCGAACCTGAGGCGCTTTGCCAAAGAGTTTCTTGTAGGCGTCTACTGTAATCTGGAGCAGCTTGGAGTCGGGGTTCATCTTCCAGGCGGGGTATCCGTCGTTCTGCACCACCTCGGCGCCGGCCAACTGCCATGCCGCCTTGATCGTATTGGCCATATTCTTGAGGTTGCTCATCACGTTGGAGCGCTGGCTGGTGACGCAAACCACCTTGTCTTCCTCCGACTGCACGCTGGCAATCGTACTCGATGTCTCCACCATTCCGTTGAGAGCCTTGTCCTGGCAGATGGCAAACACGCCGTTGTCGAGGGCCTGAATGGCACGAATCATGCTCTGGCTCACAGCCTTGGGAAGCACTGTCTGGGCGTCGGTGCTCTCCAACGACCACACCATATTGGTGTCGGTCACGTGGAATTCGTCCTCCACGTCCTTGGTAAAGATATTCCAGTCGGCCTTCACCTCCTCCTTCTTGTCAAACGGAACAGCGAAGATAATCTTGCCGTCGCGGGTGATAGCATTGTGCATCTTGCCCGAATTCCACTGGGCCAGGCGCAGATCCATCTTCTCCTGTTGCATGTAGAGGAATCGCACGAGCACCTTGATGGCGTTGGCGCGCTTCTTCTCGATGTCGTCGCCAGAGTGACCTCCGGTCAGTCCCTTGAGGGAGCCGAGCATGAAGAAATAGTCCTTCGGAGCCTCCTCACGCTTGAAGTGGAAGGTGGCCGTGGTGTTGATGCCACCGGCGCACGACACAAACACCTGACCTTCGTCCTCAGAGTCGAGGTTGATGAGGTAGTCGCCGGTCATGAATCCAGCCTTCATGCCGAAGGCTCCAGTAAGTCCGGTCTCCTCGTCACGTGTGAACAGGCACTCGATGGGGCCGTGCTCTATGTCGTCGGAGTCGAGAAGGGCCAGCTCCATGGCATCGCCGATACCGTCGTCGGCTCCCAGCGTGGTGCCTTTGGCCTTCAACCACTCTCCCTCCACGTAGGTCTGGATGGGGTCTTTATGGAAATCGAAGTCCACATCAACCAGTTTGTCGCACACCATATCCATGTGGCACTGCAGCACGGTGGTAGCGCGGTTCTCGTAGCCTTTGCTTGCCGGCTTGCTGATAAGCACGTTTCCGGTCTCGTCTACCTTCACTTTCAAGCCGCGCTCCTTGGCAAACTCCTGCAAGTAGGCAATGAGTTTCTCCTCATGTTTCGAGGGGCGGGGAATCTGATTGATTTTTGCGAACTGCTCGAATACACGAGCGGGTTTTAATTCTGCCATATTCCTATTTTTAAAATGTTTATGAATTTTTATTTTGAGAATTCCTCATTTTCCACTATCTTTGCACCGTTTAAGCAACTTAGTGTATTGCAAAGTTAATAAAAATGATAGAATCTTTGCTCTTTAGCGTGTTAATAATTGCTATTGCTTTGGCAATCATGTCAGTGAAGCTCATCTTCAAAAAGAACGGAAGATTTGCCTCACAGCATATCCATGACAACAAGGCCTTGAAGGCTAAAGGCATCCGTTGTGTCATCGACCAGGACAAAGAGGCCCGGCTGAACAACAAGGCATACTAGGCATCAACCCTTTCGTGTCAATAATCAAGAAACTCTATATTGATAAACAATGAATAAGAAGAACATTTTTTGCATCCTGTCGTTCGCTGCAATGACAGCTTTCACCCTGACTTCATGTGATAAGAGCAAATCTCAGATGGACGAGAAGGCAAGTCCTGCAACTACCAAGGCTGATGCTGCAAACAAGATTGCCTTTGTAGAGGTAGACTCTATCATGACACAATATAACTTCTGCAAGGAATACAGCAAGCTGCTTCAGCAGAAGGGAAACAACATCCAGAAGACATTGGCAGCCAAGCAACAGCAGCTTCAGGCCGCCGCAGCCAACTTCCAGCAGAAGGTGCAGCAGAACGCTTACACACGTGAGCAAGCTGAGGGTGTGCAGGCCGGACTGCAGAAGCAGAACAACGACCTCCAGGCTCTGAACCAGCGTCTGAGCTCCGAATTCCAGGCTGAGACCGAACAATACAACAAGGCTCTGCACGATTCTTTGCAGCATTATCTTGCTATATATAATAAGGATAAGAAGTATGGCATGATCTTCGCCAAGCAGGGAGACAACGTGCTCTATGCCGATAAGGCCTATGATATCACCAACGAAGTAGTTGCCGGCCTGAACAAAATGTACAAAGGCAAACTCGCCACGGCTGGAAACAAGGCTAAAAAGTAAAAAATTGAGAAAAACATTGCCAAATGTTTGGCAGGTATAAAAATTAATTGTACCTTTGCACTCGCTTATAAAGAACGGCTCCGTAGCTCAACTGAATAGA
>DCJH01000003.1:18044-30063 GCA_002317385.1 Prevotella sp. UBA1705
GGGTTTGAATCCCAGCGGAGTCACGGAAGATAAGCTGCAGCAAAACTGCAGCTTATTTTTGTTTCCCGATCACGGGGTTTCCAAATCGCCATCGTTTTGCCCTCGAATCACTAAAGAACTGAAAACAAGCGACTTCTAAAACAAAAAATAACGAGGAAAAGAGAAAAAAAGCAAAATATATTTCCTCATCACAAGAAAAAATCGTATATTTGCAACCCAAAACAGAAGGTGTAAACAATACTAAAAACAAGTACATCAGAAATGACAAAAGCAGATATTATCAGTGAGATCACTGAGCAGACCGGACTACAGAAAAAGGAGGTTGCAGTTGTAATTGAGAGCTTCATGGAGAACGTGAAGAGATGCATGCTCGACAAGAAGGAGAATGTGTACCTGCGTGGATTTGGAAGTTTCATCATCAAGCACCGCGCAGCCAAGACCGCCCGCGACATCGGCAAGAAGACATCCATTACCATCGAGGCCCACGATCTGCCGAGTTTCAAGCCGGCAAAGGCTTTCGTCGATGAGATGAAGGGTGCATAACTGCACAAATAATAATATTAACATAAACCAACTAAACATTTTAAGCTATGCCAAACGGTAAGAAAAAGAAGGGCCACAAGATGGCTACGCATAAGCGTAAAAAGAGATTACGCAAGAATCGTCATAAGAGCAAGTAGTCTTCGGACCTTGCTTTGAGAAGGGGGCTGCCTCGATGGCGTACCCCTTTTCTTTTTTAATCTAAAGTTCAGGAAATGACAAGTGAAGTAGTAATTGATGTAAAACCGAAAGAGATTTCCATCGCACTCTTGGAAGACAAGCGTCTGGTGGAATACCAGAACGAGCCTCGTTCAGCTAATTTCTCTGTCGGCAACATCTACATCGCCAAGGTGAAGAAGCTCATGCCGGGCTTGAACGCCTGCTTCGTAGATGTTGGTTACGAACGCGACGCTTTCTTGCATTATCTTGACTTGGGAAGTCAATTCAATTCTTACGCTAAGTATCTTAAGCAGGTTCAGAGCGATCGCAAGCGCCTCTACCCCTTCAGCAAAGCATCACGCCAGCCCGATTTGAAAAAAGACGGTAGCGTGCAGCAGACACTGACAGTAGGCCAAGAAGTGCTTGTACAGGTAGTGAAGGAGCCCATCTCGACCAAGGGGCCGAGGCTCACGGGCGAACTCAGCTTTGCCGGACGCTTCCTCGTCCTCATTCCATTTGGAGATAAGGTCTCTGTATCGTCTAAGATCAAGAGCGGTGAAGAAAGAGCTCGACTCAAACAACTCATCCACAGCATCAAGCCCAAGGGCTGCGGCGTTATTGTGCGCACGGTGGCCGAGGGAAAACGAGTAGCAGAACTGGATGCCGAAATGAAGATTCTCACCAAGCATTGGGAAGACGCCATTGTGAAAGTGCAGCGTACTCAGAGTCGGCCGCAGCTCGTCTACGAGGAAGAAGGAAGAGCCGTAGCATTGCTACGCGACCTCTTCAACCCCAGCTATGAAAATATTTTTGTCAACGATGAAGATATCTTCAAAGAGGTAAAGGACTACGTTTCACTCATCGCCCCAGAGAAGGCGAGCATCGTGAAGCTATACAACGGCAAGGTTCCTATCTTTGATAACTTCAACGTTACAAAACAAATCAAGGCAAGCTTCGGCAAGACGGTGAACTATGCCCATGGAGCCTATCTCATCATTGAGCACACAGAAGCTATGCACGTTGTGGATGTGAACAGCGGAAACCGTTCTAAGAACGAAAAGGGACAGGAGGGAACGGCTCTCGATACGAACCTCGGAGCCGCCGACGAATTAGCCCGACAACTCAGACTACGGGATATGGGAGGAATCATCGTAGTGGATTTTATCGACATGAACCTGGCAGAAGACCGTCAGATGCTCTACGAGCGCATGTGCAAAGCCATGCAGAAAGACAGAGCTCGACACAACATTCTGCCACTGAGCAAGTTTGGACTCATGCAAATCACACGTCAACGCGTACGTCCGGCCATGGATGTCAACGTTGAAGAAAACTGTCCCACTTGCAACGGATCCGGCAAAATCAGATCGAGTATCCTGTTTACCGACCAACTCGAAGGAAAGATTGACCAACTCGTCAACAAGATTGGTGTCAGAAAGTTCTACTTGCATGTACATCCTTATGTGGCTGCCTATATTAACAAGGGCTTCTTTACAAGCCTCAAACGGCAGTGGCAGAAGAAATACGGATGGGGTGTACATATTATCTCCTCGCAGAAGCTCGCCTTCTTACAATATGAATTCTACGATGCAAACGGTGAATTCATTGACATGAAAGAGGAGATTGAGACGAAATAAATGACCCGAATCCCCAAGGATATAGGCATTTAGATATCTAAGAATCCCCTGCAGCAAACCAACGATTGCTGCAGGGGATTTTGTTTTGGGGCATTTCTCCTACCCTACTCTGCCGTAGAAGCCGTTTGCTCAGCCAGGTTGTCCCTCTTCGATTTGGACTTGATAACCAGCCATACACCCGAGAACACCAGAATGATGGCCATGCCCTGTGGCCAAGTGAACACGCCAAGGCCAGTGAGAACACTCACCGTAACCGACACGATAGGCTGCACATAGTTGTAAACACTCACCACCGTAGGACGCAATACGTGCTGCCCGACAATGGAAAGCAGGTAGCTCAGGAATGTTCCAAAGACCACCACATAGCCTGTTTCTATCCAGGTCTTCATCGAGATATCTCCCCAAGGCAGCTCGGCCACATGCCCAAACGTGAACGGAATAATAGATATGGTAGCCCAAGTAAACATCCATTTGTTTACCGTTACTACGTTGTACTTCTTGATGAGATGATTGAACAACGACAGATAGAGTGCGAACGACAACTGCGCTCCCATGCACATCAGGTCGCCCCGGATGTCGCCCACCTTGCTACTGGCCGCGCCCATACTTGTCAAAATCAGTATCACCGCACCGAGACAGCCGATAAGCACACCCGATGCCTTCTTCATAGTGATAGGTTCCCTAAGAATAAAGAACGACAGGATCATGGCGAAGATGGGCATCGACGTGGTGACGATACTTGAATTGATGGGCGAAGTGAAGCTTAGACCAATGGTATAGAGGCACTGGTTGAACACAATGCCCAGTACGGCGGCACCTGCAAAAAGCAGGATATCGTGCTTATCCACATGCTCCCGCTTGACAAACAGCGAGGCAATCCAAAATAAAAGCGCAGCACCAGCCACACGAAACGAAACAACCGAAATACCATCCAACCCGTTGTTCATAGCATCTTTGCCCAAGGGAGCCATGAGCCCCCAGATGGCCTCGGCCGAAAACATACTAAGATGAGCTTTAAGCGGTTTGTTGTTATCCATTTTGCATAATCATCTAAAAATCGTTGCAAAGTTACGAATTAATTGAATAGAACGGTTGTGGAATGCGTTTTTTTTGCTATTTTTGCCCTATACAACAACCTTCCCGAGATATGCAGAAATACGCAGATTATATCAAGCAGATAGAGATTGAGTCGCTTTGGAGCGGCAAGAAACACATCATCTGGGACCTCAACCGACAGGTTAACATCCTGAGCGGTATCAACGGCGTAGGCAAATCGACTATCCTCAACAAAGTGATTAAGGTACTTTCGGCCGACGGCGAATTCCCAAGCCACATGATCAAAGGTGTGAGAATTAAGGTGGAACCCGAAGATGCCAAGTGGATCAGATACGACATCATCCGCAGTTTCGACCGTCCGCTGATGAATTCGGATACCATGAGCAAGATGGATCTGTCATTGGTGACCGAGCTCGACTGGCAACTCTTCCAGCTTCAACGCAAATATCTCGACTATCAGGTGAACATAGGCAACCGTATTATCGAGGCTTTGCAGAGCGGAGCACCCGATGCTGCCATGATGGCCCAGCAGATTTCCGAGCCCAAGAAGAAGTTCCAGGATATCATCGACAAGCTATTTGCCGACACGGGCAAGAAGATTATCCGTACCGAAAACGAGATACGCTTCACCCAAATCGGTGAGACGCTCGTGCCCTATCAGTTGTCGAGCGGCGAGAAACAGATACTCTCCATCCTGCTCACAGTGCTCGTCGAGGACAACAAAAACTACGTGCTCTTCATGGATGAGCCCGAGGTGAGCCTGCATGTAGACTGGCAATCGCAGCTCATCGACCTCATTCTGGAGCTCAATCCCAACGTCCAGATCATCCTCACCACCCACAGTCCGGCAGTCATCATGCACGGATGGGTGGACCATGTGACCGAGGTGAGCGACATTACCGACCAGGTTTAAGCCACAGACTATGGGAAAACGACTTAGAGACAATCTCACATCCACATACTTCGAGGCAGCCAACAAGCTGAACTCCAAGAGTTCTCGGCGTAAGATTATAGCTTATGTTGAGAGCTACGACGATGTGTTCTTCTGGCGCCAGATACTCTCTCAGTTTGAAAACGACAAGGTTTTCTTCGAGGTGACGCTCCCCACCCGGGTGCAACGACTGGAGCGAGGCAAGAAGGCAGTGCTCATGCAGCTGCTCTCCAACAAGGTGGGCCAGGGCATGATAGCCTGCGTTGATGCCGACTACGACTATCTGGAGCAGGGCGCAACCGCCACATCGCATGAGGTAACCACCAATCCTTACATCTTCCACACCTACGCCTACTCCATCGAGAACATGCAGTGCTATGCGCCGTCGCTCCATGACGTATGCGTTGCCGTGACCCTCAACGACCACAATATCTTCGATTTCGAGCGCTTTCTGGCCGATTTCTCCGAAGCCATCTTCCCGCTGTTTATCTGGAGTATATGGTATTACCGCACGCCAAACTATAGTCATTTTACCATCACCGACTTCCTTCACATCATCGAGACCGGCAACTTCTCGCTCAGCAATGCCGATGAAATCATCCACAACGTGCGTCGCAAGGTGGATAAGAAGGTAGAAATGCTGCAACGACAGAATCCCAACGCTCACGAGAGCTACCAGCATGTGAAGGAAGACTTGCTGCAACTGGGTGTCACGCCGAAGACCACTTACCTCTATATTCAGGGTCACCACCTCTTCGACAAGCTCGTGGTGCCGATGGTTTCCAAGGTTTGCGAGAAACTCATCCATGAGCGCGAGAACGAAATCTACCGCGAGAGCGTGCACGGCACGCAGCGCCGCAACGAGCTCTCCTGCTACACCAACAGTGTGGAAGACATCGTGCCCATGCTGAAAAAAAACTCTGGATTCATGCGCTCCGACCAGTTTATAGACATCAAGGCCGATCTTACCGGATTTATCCAGGGGCTCGACCTCTCGGAGCCTGCTACTCAGCCGGAGCAGTCGGCCGTAGCCCTGTCGTGACGCCCCACCCCTCCGGCCATGCGACAGACCCAGGCGCGCCACCACCACTTCATTCCCTTCACACATACATCAGGATGGGCCAGCAACCTCATTCCTGGTGTATTTTTTTTATCAAATCGGTTTTCTTTCAAAAAATATGGTTTTTGCTGTAGTAAACCTGGGTAGGCCTGCGTCTAACGGGTGTACTTAATCCGGAAAAGAGATGAAAACAACAGACGACGAACAACGGTTTGCAAGTATCGTCCGCGAGCACAAGAGCACCATCTACACCGTGTGCTACATGTTCTCCAAAGACGAAGATGAGGTGAACGACCTGTTCCAAGAGGTGCTCATCAACATCTGGAAGGGACTGCCATCGTTCGAGCAACGCAGTTCCGCACGTACCTGGATCTATCGTGTGAGCCTCAACACCTGCATCTCGGCCGAGCGCCAAAAGGCCAAGCGCACCACCGTCCCGTTGTCGCTCGACATCAATCTCTTTGAAGACCAGGATGCCGACAGCCGTCAGATCCAGATGCTCAACCGCCGCATCGGTCGCCTCGGGCCCTTCGACCGGGCCATTATCCTGCTATGGCTTGAGAACATGAGCTATGAGGAAATAGGTCAGGTGGTGGGCATATCGGCCAAGAACGTGTCCGTGCGTCTCTACCGGATCAAGGAACAGCTCAAGCAAATGTCTAACGATTAAACGGCAAAAACAATGGAAAACCAGCATCAGGAATTGGAGGAAATGCGCCAGCAGTTCCAGCTTCTCAATACCAAACTCGACAACCAGACCATCGTCAGCGACCAGCTCATACGCCAGTCGATGCTCTCGAAGATGTCGTTTCTCAGGCGCTACACGTGGATTACCTATCTCATCCTACCCATTGTGCTTCTTGATTTCATCTATCTACGGTCTCTCTTCGATTTCTCTTGGGCATTCATCATCGGCACCATGGTGATACTGTCCCTATGCGTCTTCGCCAACTCTTATATCAACAGGTATAGGAACCAGGATTTCTCGAGCGGCAATCTCCTCGATGTTTCGCGGCAGATGGTGCGGCAACGCACCCTGCGCAAACGCTTCTTCATCGTAGGCAACCTGCTGCTTGTGCTCTGGTTTGCATGGCTATTCTATGAGGTGCACGACGGTATGCAACGTGGAGTACCCGCCTATCGTGAGCTCTCCGCCACCCTGCTCATCGGCTCATTCAGCGTGGGATTCATCATTGGAACCTTCATCGGCATCCGTAACTACCTCAAGATGCAGCGTATCAACAGCGAGATTATCCGTCAAATTGATGATTTAATCCATGAAAACGTATAGAATCGGGAAAACGACAAGATAAAATTCACAACATCTAAATCAATAAGACACAATGAAAAAACGATTCGCCCTCCTGCTCCTCACCTGCCTCTGCGCACTTGGAGCCAACGCACAACTGTTGTATCGCATCTCTGGTCACGGACTGACTAAGCCGTCGTATATCATCGGCTCGCACCATCTCTCCAGCGCGTCGTTTGCCGACAGCATTCCCGGCGTGCACCAAGCCATGGATGCCACCACCCAGGCCTACGGCGAACTGCTGTTCGACGACATGCTCAACCCCGACAGCATAGGCTATCTGCAGGCTTGCATCATGTTGCCCGACGGCCAGCAACTGAAAGACATTCTCACCGCAGAGCAATACGACAAACTGAATGCCGGCCTGCGCAAACTGCTCACCACCGACCTCACCAACCCGATGTTGGCAGCACAGATGGGCCGCGTGACTCCCATGGGACTCATTACCCAGCTCACGCTCATCTCCTACATCATGAAGCATCCCAACGCCTTCGACCCCACAAAGCCCTTCGACATGTACTTCCTCAACGACGCCAAGCAGAAAGGCAAGCCCGTAGGCGGCTTCGAAACAGTGAGCTATCAGGCCCAAGCCTTGTTCAAAAGCACGCCGATGGCCCGCCAGATAGAACTCCTGATGTGTTTCGTAGACCATTTGGATCTCCAGCAAACCATGGTCGAAGACCTATCAGCAGCCTATCGTGCGCAGAATATTGATGCCGTGAAAGAAGCCATGGACGTCAAGATAGGCAACTCCTGCGACTCCACGCCCGAGGAAGAGGATATCCTCATTGGCACTCGCAATGCCAACTGGCTCCAGAAGATGCCGGCCATCATGGCTGCTGCTCCCACTTTCTTCGTGGTGGGCGCAGGCCATCTGCCCGGCGAAAAGGGAGTGCTGCAAGGGCTTCGCACTCTGGGCTACACGGTGGAAGGCGTGAAATAAATCAATGCTTTTATTCTGACAAGTCCTATAAATTCTGTATTCTTTTTTCGGTATTCACGTTTCTTACTGAGAGTTCTATATCAACCGATAATACCCATAGATTGTAGGACGAAGTCTTCAACATCAACACCCCAAGACCGAAAGAGATGGCGAAAAGGCCTTTATCGCATTTCTCTTTCGGTCTTTTTCTTGAGTTGATAGATAGAAATCGATTGATGATAAGGTACTAATCGCATCATCATAAGGTACTAATCGCAAGACCATAAATACCCCAAGACACTAACTTCTCGATTTTCGGGCAAATAAAAACAGAGCATCCCTCGGGGCTGTTCACCCCAGAATGCTCTGCTTGTAAAATAGATTGAACAGACGATTCAATCCTCAAGTTTTTTCAATATCTATTCCATCATTTATCAGGACAATACCACATCCATCACCATCATGAGCACAAAGCCTATGGCAAAGCCTATGGTAGACCAGTTGGAATGCTCTCCCTCCGAGGCCTCGGGTATCAGTTCCTCGATCACCACATAGAGCATGGCACCGGCGGCAAAGGCTAAAAGGTAGGGCAAAATGGGCTCCATAACCGACGCCAGGAATATCACGAGCAAAGCACCGATAGGTTCCACGGCACCGCTCAGCGTGCCCATCGTAAACGATTTCATCTTGCTGCCCCCGGCTGCCTTCATGGGCATGGAGATGATGGCACCCTCGGGTATGTTCTGAATGGCAATACCCAGGGCCATAGCCATGGCTCCAGCCGCCGAGATCCACTCGCCGCCCTGCAGCGCGCCGGCCACCACCACGCCCACAGCCATGCCTTCGGGGAAGTTGTGGATGGTGACTGCCAACGATAGCATGGCCACCTTGGAGAGGTGGGCCTTGGGTCCTTCGGGGCGCGCATTACCCAGATGGAGGTGAGGGGTGAGCATATCGATGAGCAAAAGAAATCCCATTCCAGCCAACAGTCCGACGGCAGCGGGCAGCACCATGAGCCTGCCCATCGAGACAGACATCTCCATACTCGGGATGAGAAGCGACCAAACGGAGGCCGCAACCATCACGCCGGACGCAAAACCCAGCAGCGATTTCTGCACGTGGGCGGGCATTTCGTCTTTCATGAAGAATACGAATGCCGCGCCAAGAGTGGTTCCTAAAAAGGGTATCAGCAGTGTAAGTATTATTCCTGTCATAATCAATGAGTGTGCTTATAGTCGGTCTAATTGGGCCGACAGCGGTTATCGGGACTGCATATTCTTCCAGCGGCCCAGTCGTTTCAGGCCGCGCGAATAGAGCCAGGCGGTGAAACGGTTGTGCCCGCAGTCCAGCATCATCTTGCGGCAATGCTCCTGAAACTCCTTCACATCGTCGCATTCGTAGGTGAAATGACCATCTTTGTAGCAATAGCTGCAATAGATTTCGCTCTTGGTTCCGTCGGCATTCGTGCCCCCCAACTCCGGGTCGCGCTTCAGAGGAATGCCGCAACTCTGACACATCTTGTTGCTCATCTGTCTCAAATAGTATAAAAAGACTGTGTCAACCGCCATCATTCTCAGCCAACAGGCATGGAGAAGCGCTTGACACAGTCCGATGATTCAAAAATCTGCAATACCTATTCCCTTAAGCAGCTTCCTTTACTTCGGTCTCGGCAGCCTTCTTGGTGGTCTTGCGTGTTGCCTTCTTCGTAGTCTTCTTGGCAGCTTTCTTGGTGGTCTTCTTAGCTTCGGTTACCTTCTCCTCGGCATCAGCCTTGGCAGCCTTGGTAGCCTTCTTGGCAGTGGTTACCTCCTCCTTGGCGTCGGCTTTGGCCTTCTTCACGGTTCTCTTGGCCTTTGCGGTCGTAGCCTTGGCATCTTCTTTAGCGGCAGCCACGTCTTCCTTGGCCTCGGTCTGAACCTTCTTGGTGGTCTTACGAGCGGTCTTCTTGGCCTTTGTAGCCGTCTCGTCGGTAGCCTCGGCTACCTTCTTGGTGGTCTTGCGCTTAGCCGCAACCTTCTTAGTCGTAGCAGGTTCTGCAGCCGGAGTCTCTTTCTCCACAGCCGGTTTGCGTGTCACCTTGCGGGCCGTAGCCTTGGTTGCTGCAGCCGCATTGCTGCCATAGCATGCCGTGCAAGCGTGGCGGCCCATATTCTTAGCCTCCGACAGAGATACCGACTTCACCTCTTTGGCATGGTTCAGGTATCCGCAGTCTCTGCTCTTATGGTAAGCTACTGCACTGTTGCTTGTTGCAATATAAACACTCTGCGCATTGGCCACCGTTGTGATGACCATCGCGAACAATAACATAATGATTTTTTTCATAACTTTAATCCTTAATTTATAATCTCTAATTTTACCGCAAATGTAACTAAAAACATCATACCAACAAAGCATTTTGCTAAAAAAATTACAAACGAGCTTACTTTATTCCATTTGAAGGCCTGTTTCATGGCTTTGGGATAAGGTAGTAATCGCACTGCGATTAGTACTTTATCGCGTCATGATTAGTACCTAATGGCGAGACGATTAGTACCTTATTTCAAAAGCATCTCTTAGCCATCACGATAAGGTAGTAATGAGAGGGATGAACAAGGGGCAGGCATAAGTATAGAGACAAGACGAGGAAGGCGGGAAAAGTAGGCCTGAGGCAAGAGTTATGGAGGGCTGGTGCATAGGGCGAAAAGGGAGAAGAAAGACAAGCAGAATGGATCGTTCTCACAGGGAACAAGTGTGAAGGCGAGGCGCGCAAGATGATAGCCCAAGGGCGAAAGAAGATTAAAAAGGTAAAAAACTCTACCTTTTTAAACTATCTCTGTTTATATTTTACTATCTTTGCAGACAATTATTGCAATAACTCTATTATCAGAAATATTAAATGAAACAGTACAGATTAGTAGACAATGTGCTGGGCTGGCTCGCGTTTTTGATTGCCGCCTTTGTATATTGCTCTACCATTGAGCCGACAGCCTCGTTCTGGGACTGCCCTGAGTTTATCACTACTGGTTACAAGTTGGAAATCGGTCACCCGCCGGGGGCACCGTTCTTCATGCTTACGGCCAATCTTTTCAGCCAGTTTGTGAGCGACCCGAGCCAGGTGGCTCGTATGGTGAATACGATGAGTGCACTGCTCTCGGCCACAACCATCATGTTCCTTTTCTGGACCATTACCCACCTCACGCGCAAGCTTATCATGAAGGATTGGGAGAGTCTGACACTGGGTAAAATCATCTCTATCGAGGCCAGCGGTCTGGTGGGAGCACTGATCTACACCTTCTCCGACACCTTCTGGTTCTCTGCTGTGGAGGGCGAGGTATATGCCTATTCATCGGCATTCACGGCCATTGTATTCTGGCTCATCCTGAAATGGGAAGACCACGCCGACGAACCACACTCTGACCGTTGGCTCGTGCTCATCTTCTATATGACCGGCCTGAGCATCGGCGTTCACCTGTTGAACCTGCTCTGTCTGCCGGCCATCGTGCTGGTGTACTGCTATCGCCGCTTCCCCAATGTGGAGACCAAGGGCTCTCTCATCGCACTGCTCGTCTCGTTTGTCATCGTGGCTGCCGTACTCTATGGCGTAGTACCGGGCATCGTGACCGTGGGCGGATGGTTTGAGCTACTGTTTGTCAACACGCTCGGCATGCCGTTCAACACGGGTCTCATCATCTATATTGCGCTACTCGTGGCCGCTGTGCTATGGGCCATCTACGAAAGCTATGTGGGCCAGAACAAGAAGATGGAGAATATTTCCTTCCTCATCGCCTTCGGCCTCATCGGCATCCCCTTCTACGGCTATGGCTGGACGGCGGTGCTCATCGGCATCGTGGTGCTGGCCATTGCGTCCTTCCTGCTCAATTATAAGAAGGTGGTGAACAAAAAGCCAGTCTATGCCGTTACTTCGCGATTCAAAAACACCGCTCTGCTGTGCATGCTCATGCTGATGATAGGCTATTCGAGCTATGCGCTCATCGTGATTCGCTCGGATGCCAACCCGCCGATGGACCAGAACTCGCCCGAGGATATCTTCACGCTGGGCAACTATCTGAGCCGCGACCAGTATGGCGACCGCCCACTGCTCTACGGCCAGGCCTACACCTCGCAGGTGGCGCTGGAGCAGGACGGCAACATGTGCCGACCCAAGAGCAACGAGGGCGCGCCCATCTACAGCCGCAAGGAAAAGGCTTCTCAGGACGAGAAGGACTCCTATTTCGTGGTGTCTCACAAGACCAAATACGTGTATGCACAGAATATGTTCTTCCCGAGAATGTATGATGCGGCCCACACGCAGGACTATGAGTCGTGGATGGGCGGCGTAGACGGCACCGAGGTGCCCTACGACCGTTGCGGCGAGTCGATGATGGTGAAGGTGCCGTCACAGATAGACAACATCCGCTTCTTCCTCTCC
>DCJH01000068.1:0-410 GCA_002317385.1 Prevotella sp. UBA1705
CAAACAGATGGGCCATGCGGGCGCCATCATCTCCGGCGGCAGCGGCACGGCAGCCGGAAAGGTAGCTGCCTTCGAGGCCGTGGGAGTGCCCGTGGCCGACGAGACGCGCCTTATCCCCGAACTGCTGAAGCAGAAACTGGGTAAATAGAATAGGTGTATATTAATAAAGGAAGGCCGTTTCGGTCTTCCTTTATTGTTGTTTTACTCCATCATCCGCATCTTGGCAAACTCCCAGATGACGATTCCCGCGGTGACGCTGACATTCAGCGAGTGCTTCGTTCCAAACTGCGGAATCTCTAAGCACCCGTCGCTCATATCCACCACTTGCTGCTTCACGCCCTTCACCTCGTTGCCAAAGATGACGGCGTGGGGGGTGGAAGGTGTTGGGTGATAGGTGTTGGGTGATAGGT
>DCJH01000068.1:488-897 GCA_002317385.1 Prevotella sp. UBA1705
TTTTGAATTTTGAATTTTGAATTACTAAGCTCCTGCAGCTTGGTCGACCCCTCCACTTGCTCGATGGAGTACACGAAATAGCCGCGACGATGCAGTTCCTCCACGGCGTCCTCTGTCTTCTCGAAGTAGCGCCAGGCTACAGAGTCCTCGCCGCCGAGTGCCGTCTTGTGGATCTCCGCATTGGGTGGGCAGGCCGTGATGCCGCAGAGATAGACCGCCTCCACACGGAAAGCGTCGCACGTGCGGAACACGGACCCCACATTATACAGGCTCCTCACATCGTCGAGAACAACGATGAGCGGCAGCTTCTCGGCCTCCTTGAACTCCTCCAAGGATAGCCTGTTCATCTCAATAGTCTTCAGTTTTCTCATGCGCACAGTGGTTTCTGTCCACCGCCACACTGTGGCGG
>DCJH01000068.1:952-22797 GCA_002317385.1 Prevotella sp. UBA1705
ACCGTTGCTGCGGGTGGGCGAAAGGTGCTCACGTAGGCCGATGCGCTCGATGAAGTAGAAGTCGGCGTCTATAATCTCCTGCGGAGTATGCCCGCTAATCACCTTGATGAGCAGCGCGATGATGCCCTTCACGATAAGCGCGTCGCTGTCGGCAGTAAACTGTAGCAGTCCGTCCACATAGTCGCACTGTAGCCAAACACGGCTTTGACAGCCGTCAATGAGGTTCTGCTCAGTCTTGTATTTGTCGTCCAATGGCTCCAAGTCGTTGCCCAAATCGATGAGCAACTGGTACTTGTCCATCCAGTCTTCGAAGTCGGAGAACTCCTCAATAACCTCGTCTTGTATTTCGTTGATAGTCATATTGCTTGTAAATGAATTGTTAATCGATATATCGCAGTGACCTGTTGTCACTCTGTTTCGCCCTTCCAGAGATGATCTATTTCCCATATTCCCCGTCCGCAGAGGGCGATGGCGAAGGCCGCTGCCGATGCGTTGAAAGCTGAATAGTCTAATGGCGCCTTGATGCCCGTGGCCGTAGCCATGGCCAAAGCGAATGAGAGGATGAGCAGACCCGTGAGCGGTGACACCCATTTCAGGCGGAAACCGAGCAGGAGACAGAGCGAGAAGATGATCTCAAGAGCCGTTGCCGTCCAGGCCAGCAGGGGGATGAGCATGGCCGGAACCCATGGCAGGATGGTCTGGGTGTAGGCTGCAAACTGGGTCATATCGCCCCACACGCAGAGGTCGTGGGGCCACCAGCCGAAGCGATCGGCCACGGCCGACAACATCGATGAGGCCACGGCAAGCCGTAGGAAAAGCTTGATGATTTGCGGATATGATACCATATTGATGGATATAAAATGGGGTTTTGATTACAGTTCCTTGGCGGGAACGAGCTTAAAGAACTTATCATTGGGTCGCACCTTGCCCGTGACGGGTATCGATACGTGCCATCCCTGCTCAGCATGGTCTACGGCTTGCAGCTCATAGCGTATCTCGGTGGCGTCGAGATACATCACTCCGGTGGTGTTTCCGGTAATCAGCAGCTTGTCGCCGAGCTTGAAATCGGTGGCCTCCACGGCAATCTCGGCCACGCCAAGTTTGCTGAAATACTTGGTCACCTTGCCCACGAGCACTTTGCGCTCGGTGGCATTGGAGCCGTAACCCTTGTTCCATTCGCCCATGGTCTGGCCCTGATAGTAGCCATCCCAGAACCCACGGTTGAACACGGTAGCCAGTCGTTCGTCCCACTCGGCCTTCTTTTCCTCGGTGAAAGTGCCGTCGAGCACAGCCTGGATGGCCTCCTTATAGCAGGTCACCACAGTGTAGACATACTCTGGTCCGCGTGCGCGGCCCTCAATCTTGAATACCCTTACGCCAGCCTCCATCATGCGGTCGATGAAGCGCACGGTCTTCAGGTCCTTCGGACTCATGAGGTATTTGTTGTCGATCTCCAGTTGGTTGCCCGTCTCATTATCGGTCGCCGTGTACGAACGGCGGCATATCTGCACACACTCGCCGCGGTTGGCGGAGCGGTTCTGGGCATGGAGGCTCATGTAACATTTGCCCGAAACGGCCATGCACAGGGCGCCGTGGCANNGTGGCAGAACATCTCGATGCGCACGGGCCGACCCATGGGGCCGGTGATGTGCTGCCGCTCTATCTCCTGATGGATATGCGACACCTGATCCATGTTGAGTTCGCGGGCCAACACGCTCACGTCGGCAAACTGAGAGTAGAACTTCAGCGCCTCAACGTTGGAGATGTTGAGCTGGGTAGACAGGTGAACCTCTACGCCCACCTCCCGGCAATAGGCCATCACGGCCACGTCGGAAGCGATGATAGCCGACACTCCAGCCGCCTTAGCAGCGTCTACAATCTGCCTCATGGCATCGAGATCGTCGTCGTAGATAATGGTGTTCACGGTGAGATAGCTCTTGATGCCGTGCTTATCGCAGGTCTCTGCAATCTCGTGCAAGTCGTTAATGTCAAAGTGGTTGGCGCTGTGTGAGCGCATATTGAGCTGCCCGATACCGAAGTAAATGGCATCTGTCTTGGCCTGGATGGCTGCAGCCAGCGATTCTCTTGACCCCACCGGGGCCATGATTTCGAAATCCTTCAAACTTAAATTCATGCCGCAAAGTTACGAAAAAGTAAAAGAGTAAAACGGTAATGTAAAGGTAAAAAAGTAAAAAGGTAAAAAAGTAAAACCCTAAAATACTTAAAATAACCATCTTTGGCGTAGTCTTTTTACTCTTTTACCATTTTACTTTTTTACTTTTTCGTAACTTTGTTGGCATGAAGAAGAAGGTAGTTTTTCCATTGTTTCTGGGGCTTGTGCTGTTCTGCGCGTGCAGCCGTCCCACCGCCCAACTCGCGAAAAAGGGCGGCAGCGACTTCATCACCGACGCCTGGGTGAAGACCACTCCGGTGAAAAACCAGGGGCAGAGTCCGCTTTGCTGGGTCTACGGCATGCTCGCCACCATTGAGTCGGAGCACCTCATGATGGGCGATTCGGTGAATCTTTCCACCGACTACACGGCCCGACAGCTGCTCCAAGACAAGGCCCACGACTACTTCTTCTCCCGTCGCGACCAGCCCATCTCCCTGCGCGGCATGGGCGCCACGATGCTCCGGCTGATGGCGAAATATGGCACAGAGCCGTTTGATACCTACTACAACCGCGAGCCCGTGAACCTCAATGTGCTCTGTCGGAAGGCGGAACAGATGGCACGCGCCTCCGCTTCGCTCCGCCAGTTTGATGCCCACCTGCAAGATTTGCTGGATAAGGAGATAGGCTTCATGCCCCGCATCGTGTTCATGCTCGGCATGGAATACACCCCGTTGCAGTTTGGTCACAGTGTCTGCATGCCCGATGAGTACCTCTCACTCACCAGTTTTTCGCATCATCCCTTCGGTCAACGGTTCGTCTTAGAGTCGCCCGACAACGTGCTGCGAGATAGCTTTCTCAATGTCCCCATCGACTCTTTGATGCACCATGTGGTAGCAGCCCTGCGCCATGGGCATCCAGTTTGTTGGGAGGGCGACATCAGTGAGCCGGGCTTCGATTTCCTTAAGGGCACGGCGGTGCTGCAGCCCGAGCATGCCAAAATAGACCAATCTGCCCGACAGCGCAGCTTCGAGACTCAGCGAACCACCGACGACCACGTGATGGAACTGTGTGGATTGGCCCACGACCGCCACGGCAACCGATTCTTCATCGCTAAGAATTCATGGGGCACCGGCAACCCTTATGGCGGCTATATGTACCTGAGCTACAACTATGTGAAGCTCAAAACGCTGGCTTTCTTCATGAGTCGGAAGGCATATGGGATAGCAAATTAGAAATTATTAATGATCAATTATCAATGAGAAAGGGGCTGGAGACACTGTTTCCAAGGCTCTGAATCGGCCGGAAAGATGCGTTTTTTCCAGCCAAGTCCGCCATCGTTTGGATAATTAGTGCTACCTTTGCACCATCAATCGAATATAAAAAATAACAAAAACAAGATATGGGAAAGATTATTTTGACCGGTGACCGCCCCACCGGCAAGCTCCATCTGGGACACTATGTGGGCAGTCTGCGCCGCCGAGTGCAGCTCCAAAACGAGGGCGACTACGACCGAATGTTCGTATTTATGGCCGATGTGCAGGCCCTGACCGATAACGCCGACAACCCCGAGAAGATTCGACAGAACATTGTGGAGGTGGCGCTCGACTACCTCTCGGCAGGTCTTGACCCCGAGAAATGCACGCTCTATATCCAGAGTTGCATCCCCGAGCTGGCCGAACTCACCACTTATCTGATGAACATTGTGAGCGTGAGCCGAGTGCAGCGCAACCCCACGGTGAAGACTGAGATAAAGATGCGCAACTTCGAGACCAACATTCCGTTGGGCTTCTTCTGCTATCCCGTGTCGCAGGCGGCCGACATTGCCGCCTTCAAGGCGACCACCGTGCCCGCCGGCGAAGACCAGGAGCCGATGATAGAGCTTACCCGCGAGCTGGTCGGAAGGTTCAACCAGATGTATGCTCCGGTGCTCGTGGAGCCTACCATCATGCTGCCCGAGAACGCCACCGCACGCCGATTGCCCGGCACCGACGGCAAGGAGAAGATGTCGAAAAGCCTCGGCAACTGCATTTACTTATCCGACGACGCCGACACCGTGTGGACTAAGGTGAAGGGTATGTACACAGATCCCACGCATCTCAATGTTTCCGACCCCGGCCATGTGGAGGGAAACGCCGTGTTTACCTATCTCGACGCTTTCTCGACCGACCAGGATTTTGCTGATTTCTGGCCCGAGTTTGCCAATCTCGACGAGCTGAAGGCTGCCTATACAGCCGGTGGAATTGGTGACATGAAGTGCAAAAAGCTGCTCAACAGCGTCATCAACCGCATGCTCGACCCTATCCGCGCCCGTCGCCATGAGTACGAGCAGGACATTCCCGAGATATTCAACATCCTGAAGAAGGGTTCCGATGCCGCCCGCGAGACAGCCGCCCAGACCATGGACGACGTGCGCCGCGCCATGCGCATCGACTATTTCGACGATGCCGCCCTTATCCAGGAGCAGGCCGCGAAATACAAGAAAGACTAACAGGAAACGCTTCAAGGGAGGATGGCCGGGGCTCTAAGAGCCGGTCATCCTCCCTTTTCTGATATTACATTTCCACTCCACATTCACCCCTCCAAGCCCCCATCCATCGATGATGACCCGACAATTGCTTCTCAGTTTCGTGCTGTCTGTGGTGTCTATGGCACTCTCGGCCCAGTCGTTCACGTTCAAAGCCCCAGTAGACTACGACTATGACAACATGCGACAAGTGCGCGTAGACAGCACCAGCTACCAGATAGGACAGTTGCGGCAAGGCCGTTTCGTGGCTGAAAAAGGGCAGGATGCCCTTCCGTTGGACTATGGGCAGGAGACTCGTTTCACGGCATTCCTCGTTGCTGGAGGCGACCATGCCGTGCTCACGCCTACCCATCCCGACATGCACCAGCGCGAGACGGCGCTCTTCAGCCTCCATGGCAAGGTGCTGTTGGCGCAGAACATCATTCGCGATGAGGCCACGTCGCGCCTCGACACCACCTATATGATGAACTTCAAGGTGCGCAGACTGATGACGCAGGAGTGCCTGCCGGCCGACTATGACGGTCCGTTTGAACTGGAAATAGATATTGCTCCCGAAGACACCACGGCAGCCTCAACCCTCGAAATGGTCAATGTCACAGGCGATACGCTGTCTATTCGCATGGATCATAAGACCCGCACGCTCAGCCTGAAGCAGGGCGAGACACTCGTCGAAATGCCTTTGGATGATGTCGCAGACGAGGATTTGCCGGGCCTGTGGCACTTCGACGTGCTGGTGAGCCGCCGCTCTGCCGAGGTGTTTGTCAACGAAGGTCGGGGCGTCTTGAGCCACACCATCTCCCTGCAGCAGCCGCTGTCTACCGTGAGACTGATGTCGGAGCAAGGAAAAACCAAGTTTTCCAACATCGCCGTCCACCGGAAACCTCAGCATCCCCTGCGCCTGAAACGCTGAAAGTAGGCCCTCACGCCTTCCCTATCCGCACCCCAAACTCCATAAGCCCACCCTTTCGAGGATGGGCTTTTCTGTTTTTTTAGAAATACAAAAGAACCCTGAGGCAGGCCTATTCTTTCCCAATTTGCGTCTTATAAATTTGCATTTTCAAAGCAAAAACGGCTATAAATTTATATTTTTACGCCGAAATAGTGTTAAATTCTAATATTATTTCATGTTTTTGCATTATATTATCTATTTTTGCATTCTATTAAGAGAAGAGAGAATTCATATTGTAGGTTTCAGCATAACAAGGCAAATCAAACAAGCTTATCTCATCAAAAGGTATTAGAACTATTCATTTTTCATTAGATTAAATCCATTATTTATGATTCAGACTATGCGTAAGGGGATTCGCATGACCGGTCTCCGCCCAGTAAGTCGACTGCTCGTCATGGCAGTTGTCCTGCTGACAAGTCTTGCCGTCCAGGCTCAGCGGACGGTGAATGGGCAGGTGACCGATCAGAACGGAGAGCCGCTCTACGGAGTGAGCGTTGTGAAAAAGGGAACCATCGCAGGTGCGGCGACCACCGGAGCCAATGGCCGTTACTCCATCCAAGTGGACGGCGACAACACCGTCTTGGTCTTCAGGTATGTGGGCTTCGAACCCTATCAGGCCGCAGTGAAAGGGCTGTCGCAGCTCAATGTCACGATGCAGGAGCAGAGTAACCAGATTGCAGAGGTTCAGGTGGTGTCCACAGGATACCAGAAAATCTCCCGTGAGCGTTCCACGGCTGCCTTTGGATTCGTAGACTCCACAGCCCTGAACCGCCAGATGCACCAGAACTTGTTCTCCTCGTTGGAGGGACAGGTGGCCGGCTTGCGCATGGACATCAACCCCAACACGGGCGACATGAGCCCCATACTGCGTGGTGTGGGCACGTTCTCCAGTGAGGTAGGCACTACCCCTCTCATCGTGATCGACGACATGCCCACTACGCTTACGCTCGACCAAATCAACTCCTACAACGTGGAAAGCGTCACCGTGCTGAAGGATGCCGCCGCTGCTTCCATCTACGGAGCACGCGCAGCCAACGGCGTTATCGTGGTGACGACCAAGCAGGCCCGCACCAACGGCGTACACGTGAACGTGAATGCCGACTGGTTTTTCACCACGAAACCCAGTTTCGACGGGCTGAACCTCGCCTCTACGAGCGACATCATCAACTATCAGACCGACGTGTTCAATGCCGGAGTGGAGCGTCAGGGCTCGGCTGCCAACTTCCTGAGCACCTACAAGAGCAACTATTACAATCCGCTCTTTCAGCTCTATCTCGACCAGGCCAACGGCAGTCTGTCGGCCGACGAGGTGAATGCGACGCTCAACCAATGGCGCGGCAACGACTACTATGAGCAGTTCCGCAAGTATGCCTGGCGCACGCAGATGATGCAGCGCTATAACATCAGCCTCTCGCAAAAGGCCGGCAAGAGCAACCATTTCCTCTCCTTCCAGTTTGAGGGCGACAAGAACCGGACCATCAACGACCGCACCAACACCTTCGCCCTCTACTACAAGAGCAGCTATCAGCTGAACAAATGGCTCAAGGCCACGGCCGGCATCGATGCCCGCATGAGCCACGACTATGCGCCCGAAGGCTACGACTACGACCTGCAGCAGCGCTACGAGCAGATCTACGACGCCGAGGGCAACAAATATACCTCACCCTATGCCAATGTCGATGGCTTCTCGGGCTCGGCCTTCAACGGCTCGGTGGTGAGCCGGTATGCCGGCGTTTCGCCCTACAAGAGCTTCGGATTCAATGTGATCGACGCCCTCGGCGAGGGCATCACGAAGACCAATCGGGTGAATCTCAGGCCGTTTGTGTCGCTCGAAGCCAAGTTCCTGAAGTTCTTTAAATATAACTTTTCCTACCAGTATGAGTGGAACACGGCCAAGGCCGAGCGTTTCGACGCCGCCGATTCCTATCTCATGCGCATGACCAACAATGCCATGGTAGACACCAATGGCAAGGTTCAGCTGCCCGCGGGAGGCCGATATTACCAGAGCCAGGCCACCCGCAACAGCTATACTCTGCGCAATCAGCTGAACTTCGACAGGGCCTGGAACGTGCACAATGTGAGTGCCATCATGGGTCTGGAGCTGCGCCAGAACAAGTCGCCGAGGCTCATCGAGCAGCTCATGTACGGCTACGACCCGCAGACACTCACCTCTGCCCGCATGGACTGGAACACCCTCTACGACGGCGTGGGCACCTCGCAGCTCAGCGGAAACACCATCCGGCTGGGTGGCCTGCCCCTCTCGCAGCAAGAGGTGATGCACCGCTACGCGAGCTTCTATGCCAATGCGAGCTACTCCTTATTATATAGATACAGCCTCTCGGGCAGCATCCGGTGGGACGAGGCCGACCTCTTTGGTCTCGATATCAAGAACCAACGCCACCCGCTCTGGAGCCTTGGCGCCAGCTGGCTCATATCCGAGGAGAAATGGATGAAGGGCGTGAGCTGGCTCGGCTACCTCAAACTGCGCGCCACCTATGGCGTGAACGGCAATGTGGACCAGGCCTCGACCACCTATTTCGTGGTGACGCAGAAGACCCAGAGCAACCCCATACGTTCCACCTATCTCAACTATAACGACGACGACCTGCCCAATCCGAAGCTGCGTTGGGAGAAGACTGCCACCCTGAACCTGGGCTTGGATTTCCGCCTTTTCAACAACATCGTGAACGGAAGCCTCGAATATTACAACCGCCATGCGTCCGACCTGCTCGTGCGCCGCTACATGGACCCAACGCTCGGCGCATCGAGTCGCGTGGTGAACAATGGCGAGATGCGCAACCGCGGCGTAGAGCTCTCGCTCAATGCCAATGTCGTTCGCAAGCGCGACTGGTCGGTTGGGCTGAGCTTCACCTATGCCCACAACAGCAACAAGATGCTCAAGGTGGACCACAGCGCATCCGACTATGCGGCCCTCTTCGTCGCCAGTCCGCAGAACTACTTCATTGAAGGCACGGCCTACAACACCCTCTGGGCCTATCACATCGACCGCATCGAGAACGGATACCCCGTGGCTCAGGATGCCGCAGGCAACGATCTCGTGACGTTCAACGAGGATGGGACGGTGAAAGACATGACCCTCAACACCACCCTCAAGGGCACCGACGACCTGGTGAACATGGGTTCGCTCACGCCGAAATATAACGGTTCGTTTGGCGTGAACGCCCGATGGAAAGACCTGGAGCTCAACATGCTGTGGGTATATAGCGGTGGCAACAAGCTGCGCTATGCCGTGGTAGACCTCGCCGACGAGGCCGGAAGCCAGACCTTGGCCGATATCGCCAACCGCTGGACACCCGGGTCGGCCGGCGTGAGGATGTTTATCGACATGCCCGACGCCGTGAAAACCTATGCCTCGACCTTCAACGACTGGTATCAATACGGCGACATCAATGTGAAGAGTGCCGACTATGTGAAGCTGCGCTCCATCTCGCTGGCCTACAATCTGCCTGCCCACTGGCTGCGTGCGCTCCACATTGGTCCCACCAAACTGTCGTGCCAAGCCAACAATCTGCTCACCTGGGCCAAGGCCGGAAACCATATCGACCCCGAGAGCTACGGCCTGAACAGTGGCACGCGCGGCATGTCGATGCCCAAGACCTTTGCCATCGGCCTCTCCACCAGCTTCTAACAGACGAACAGCGTAATAGTTAAGGACAATTGAACACCGGGAGACCGGGCTGCGGGCCATGCCCCACGCCCCACGCTTCCGACAAAAACAGAAACAGAATGAAAAAGATATTATATGTGCTCATGGCTGTGGTGATGCCCGCATTCTATGCCTGCGACAACTACGTAGACATCACGCCTACCGGCCAGAAGACCGTAGACTCGGCCGCCACCTACTATGATCTCGTGGCCTATCCCAACCGCGCCTACTATCCCTCGGCCTTCGCCCTGCTCACCGACAATACCTGGGCCAAGGAGAGCAACATCTTCGGCTACGAGAGCATCTCGTGGGACGGCATCAACATGACCTTCAACGAGCAGGCCAACAGGCTGACGCTCTCGGACAACAACCTCTACGAGAACTGCTACGACTATATCCTTCGGTCCAACATCGTCATCTCCAACGTCGATGCCAGCATCGGCAACGACAGCATCAAGCGGCTGGCCAAGGCCGAGGCACGGCTCATGCGGGCCTGGGACCACTTCATTGTGGTAAACACCTTTGCCAAGGCTTACGACCCCGCCACCGCCTCGCAGGATGGCGGCGTGGCCATCATGGATGCCTACGACCTGGAGGCAACCCCCACGAAGTCGACCGTGGAGCAGGTCTATCAGTTCATCATCAAGGACATCGAGGAGTCGCTTCCCTATATCCAGGAGACCCCGTCCACGGAGTATCATCCATCCAAGGCCTTTTCCTACGCACTGGCCGCCAAGGTCTATCTGTTCCATCGCGACTATCAGAAAGCCCTCGACGCCGCCGAGAAGAGCCTCGCCCTGAAGAGCGACCTTATCGACTATGTGGCCTTCGAGGCCGAGGGCGGACCGACCAAGAAGTCGACCTATGCCAAGGGCAACAACCCCGAGGTGCTCAACTACGCCTATCAGGGCGGCTATGCCGACAATCCTGCCTACACCTACGGCATGCTCTCGCCCGAGCTGGTGAAGCTCTTCGGGAGCAACGACGAGCGTCTGAACCTCTTCTTCAAGACCAGCGGCAACATGGTCTACTATTTCGACGAGGGCTCAGGGGCAGCGCTCTGGAACACATCGATTACCTATAGCAAGTTTCAGAACATGGCCGTGGGACTGCGCACAGCCGAAGTCTACCTCATGAAAGCCGAGGCTCAGGCCCGTCTGGGCAACCTCAGCGGAGCCACCGCCACGCTCAACCAGCTGCGCGCCAAGCGCATCAAGGGCAGCGAGGCCGTGCTGGCCGCTGGCCGCACCCTGCAGGAAGTGATGCACAACGTGATAGACGAGCGCCGCAAGGAACTGCTCTTCGGATTCAACCGGTTCTGGGATCTGAAGCGCTTCAACACCGAGCCCGACTATCAGAAGACCATCACGCGCACGTTCCCGCTGGTAGATACCACCAAGGTGCACCAGACCTACACCCTCAAACCGGGCTCCCGTCTCTACATCATCCCCTTCCCTGTGGATGCCCGCGAGAAGAATCCCAACCTCACTCTCAACACCGACGAATAGCCCTCTCGGCCCTTCGTCGCCCCCAAATCCCACAGCCCTCTGCAACGTGCCTATAAGGCCTTGCAGAGGGCTGTATCTGTTGGGTTTGAAATAAGGTACTAATCGCGACGCCTTTAGGTAGTAATCGTGCGTGGATTAGTACCTAATCGACAGACGATTAGTACCTTATTTCAGAGCGAGGAGAACGGGGACGGAGGACTACCGGTTGGCAAGGATCGCGTCGACGATGGGTTTGGCGCGTGCCTCGTCTTTCTCAAACACCTTCACGGCGTGCCCCGGCATGGGCCCGTAGCCGCCGTTGATGCCCGTGATGGTCTGGTCTACCACCATGCAAGCGATGTCGTTGTCGGCCAAAGCCTGCCTGATGACTTCTGCGATGAAAGGGTTGTCGCAGGTGGTGAGGAGTTTCAAGTTTTCCATTTGGATAGCGATTAGAGGGTTTATAGGGGGTTACTGCTGCATGTCGTAGAGCTTCTTGTAGTAGCCGTCGCGGGCCAGGAGCTCGTCGTGGGTGCCTCGCTCCACGATCTGTCCCTCGTGGATGACGCATATCTCATCGGCATTTCGGATGGTCGACAGGCGGTGGGCAATGGCTACGGTGGTGCGCGTCTTCATGAGTTTGAACAGCGCATCCTGCACCAGACGCTCGCTCTCGGTGTCGAGGGCCGACGTGGCCTCGTCGAGGATGAGTATCGGCGGATTCTTCAGGATGGCCCGGGCGATGCTCACGCGCTGCCGCTGGCCGCCCGAGAGACGGCCTCCGCGGTCGCCGATGTTGGTGTCGAAGCCGTGCTCCGACTCCATGATGAAGTCGTAGGCATTGGCTATCTTCGCCGCGCGCACGACGTCTTCCTTCGTCGCATTGTCCACGCCGAAGGTGATGTTGTTATAGAATGTGTCGTTGAAGAGGATGGCTTCCTGGTTCACGTTGCCTATCAGGCTGCGCAGATCGTGCAGTCCGAGCTGCTTCACGTCTACCCCGTCGATGAGCACCTGGCCCTCCTGCACGTCGTAGTAGCGCGGAATGAGGTCTACGAGCGTAGACTTTCCACCACCGCTCTGGCCCACCAGCGCTATGGTCTTACCCTTGGGGATGGTGAGGTTCACGTGACGCAGTACCCACGCAGGGTCGTCGCCAGCCTGGCTGTAGCTGAAGCTCACGTCGCGAAGCTCTATCTCACGCTCAAAGCTGCCTATGGAACGGGGCTGCGAGGGCTCCTTGATGTCGATCTCGGCAGCCAGTATCTTGTCTACGCGCTCCATCGAGGCGAGGCCCTTGGGGATGTTGTAGCCGGCCTTGGAAAACTCTTTCAGGGGGTTGATGATGCTGTAGAGGATGGTCATGTAGTAGATGAACGACGGGCCGTCGATGGTCTTGCTGTTCAGCACGAGCATGCCTCCGAACCACAACACGATGACAATCATCACTGTTCCAAGGAATTCGCTCATGGGATGGGCCATCTGTTGGCGTATGTTCACGCGCATGATGTTGTCGCGATAGGCCGTGTTCACCTCGTCGAAACGCCTGTTCATCTTGTCTTCGGCACAGAACGCCTTGATGATGCGTAGTCCGCCGAGCGTCTCCTCCACCTGACTCATGGTGTCGCTCCACAGGGCCTGCGCCTTGATGGAGCGGGCCTTGAGGCGGCGCCCCACCATGCCCATGAACCAACCGAATATGGGAACAAACACGATGGTGAAGAGGGTGAGCTGCCACGAGATGAGCAACAGCGCACCGAAATATACGATAATGAGGATGGGATTCTTGAAAAGCATGTCGAGCGACGACATGATGCTGTTCTCTATCTCCTGTACATCGCCGCTCATGCGGGCGATGATGTCGCCCTTGCGCTCCTCGGAGAAGAAGCCGAGATGCAGCGCATTGATCTTCTGATAGAGCTGATTGCGGATGTCGCGCACCACTCCCGTGCGGATAGGGACTATCGTTGCCGAAGAGAGGAAGTAGGCACCGGTCTTGAGAAAGGTCATGAACGCCAGCGCAATACCTATGATGAGCAGCGTGGTGGTGGGCCCGAGGCTGCTGATGAGCTGGCTCACGTAGTAGTCCATGTTATTCATCAGCGACTCCTTGAGGTTGCTCAGCGTCACCGGCATGAGTGCCGTGGCACGCCCGGTATTGCCTGTCTGGAACAGGATGCCCAGCATGGGGATGAGCGTGGCAAAGGAGAAGACGTTCAATATTGCCGACAGAATATTGAAGATGACCGACAGTACAAGGTATCGCTTGTAGGGCGGCACAAACCGACGCAGTACTTGCAGAAACTCTTTCATGACTTGATTTCTTCGCCAATCAGCGTGGCCGACGAGCTCCCGGTGATTCTCACCTTCACCCGTTCGCCTATATGGTGGTTGCCCTTGGCTATGATCACCGCCTTGTTTTGCTCCGTGCGGCCCATGAGTTGGTCGTGGCTGCGCTTGGCAAAACGCTCGATGAGTATCTCAAACTCCTTGCCCTCGTCCTTGCGGTTCTGCTCGGCGCTGATCTCGGTCTGTAGCCTGATCAGTTCGTTGAGGCGCGCCACCTTCACCTCTTCGGGCACATTGTCGGCCAGATGCTTAGCCGCATAGGTGCCCGGTCGCTCGCTATACTTGAACATGAAGGCCGAGTCGAAGCCCACCTCGCGCACCAGGCTCAGCGTCTGCTGATAGTCTTCCTCTGTCTCATCGTGGTAGCCCACGAAGATGTCGGTAGTGAGTCCGCATCCGGGAATGATGCGACGGATGGCCGCCACCTTCTCCAAGTATTCCTCACGGGTATATTTCCGGTTCATGAGCTGCAGCGTACGGTTGCTCCCGCTCTGCGCCGGGAAGTGGATATGATTACACAGATTGGGCTCGGCGGCGATGGCATGGAGGATGTCTTCGGTCATATCCTCAGGGTTGGAGGTAGTGAATCGCACCCGCATGTCGGGCACAGCCTGGGCCACCAAGCGCAGCAACTGGGCAAAAGAAGTACCGTTCTCGGGTCGCTTGCCATTGGGCAGGAGGCCGTAACTGTTCACATTCTGCCCCAGAAGCGTCACCTCTTTGAAACCCTTGTCGTGCAGGTCGCGCACCTCTTTGAGTATGCTCTCCACGTCGCGGCTACGCTCGCGGCCTCGGGTGTAGGGCACAATGCAGTAGTGGCAGAAGTTGTTGCAGCCGCGCATGATGCTCACGAATCCGCTCACCCGGTTGCCGCCGATGCGCTGCGGGATAATATCGCGGTAGGTTTCGGTGGTCGACAGGTCTACGTCGACGGCCGGCTGACCCAGTTCCACGGCTGCAATCATCTCGGGAAGATTGAGATAAGCGTCGGGCCCACACACCAGATTGGCGTGATGATTCTGCACCAAGTCGTCCTTCACACGCTCTGCCATGCAGCCGAGCACGCCCAGGATGGGCCTGGGAGCTACCGAATTGTGAATTGTGAATTGTGAATTGTGAATTCCTTCAGCGCGTTTCTTCTGTTCCGCATGCAGCATATCGAGACGGTGATAAATCTTGTTCTCGGCATTCTCGCGCACCGAACAGGTGTTGAGGAATACGGCATCGGCCTCCGATTCGTTATCCGTCAGTTCGTAGCCAGCCATTTGCATCACCGATGCAACGACCTCTGAATCAGCCACATTCATCTGGCAGCCATAGGTCTCTATATATAATTTCTTGCTCATTGTATGTCTAATATATTAAGGTTGCAAAGTTACGAAGAATAATCCACAATCGCCGGGAAAGAGCAAGAAAATAAGTTCACAACAGCGTTTGGCCGTTACTATCCATCCATCGCAGCTTGAAACCACTTCGGAAAGACACAAAAAAAGCACCGCGAACGGGGTGTTCGCGGTGCGTATAGGGTGGGGTAGAGAGCTATCGGGATACTCTTCCTCGCTTCGGCTCCTTGTAGATCTTGGCCCAGAAGAGGTAGAAGGCCACGCCTGTGAGTAGTCCTGCAAAGACGTCGATGGCATAGTGGGCACGGATGTAGACCGTGGCAAGACATATAAGTGTGGCGAACGGCAAGAGTGAGAAGAAGAGTTTGCGACTTCCAGAGCGCCAGGCCAGCAGCAGACAGACCACTGATATGCCCACATGGGAGCTGGGAAAAGCGGCCGTGGGGCGCTCGCCCGAGTTGTGAACATCGGTCACGAGATGATAGAACAGTCCGTCCTTGTAGCCCGGCGAAGGCAGCATGTCCATGTGATGACAGAAATAATCGCCCACATTGGGGAACACACCACGGGCTATCTCGCCGATGCCCACAGCCTTGTAATAGTACATTGGGCCGGTGACGGGCACCACGGCATAGATGATATAAAAGGTAAAGAACGAGGCCATAATAATGAACGATGCCCGCTCGAAGTCCTTGTAGCGCTGGAAGAAATAGTAGAGCGTCACGGCTGCAATAATGGGAAAGTAGCTCGCGTAGGCCATATCCATCAGCTCGCTCACCCAAATCTGTGGCCAATCTTCACAGAAAGTGAGTGCCGGCTGGAACCCGAAGAGACTATGTTCGGCCCTCGCGAACACGTGGTCCAGATTGGGAAAGAGGCAGTTCAAGAGGTAGGTGTCGGAGTACCACCAGCTCAACATGGCCAACTGAGCTATGACACGGAGGAACCGTGTGAGCCTGCAGGGCACCAGGCGGAATACCACCCACATGCCGATAGTGATGGAAGCCATTCGCACCCGACCCCATATCATGGCGTCGGGATTGTGGAGTTTGGTCATGCCGAAGAGCACGATGAGGAGCGTCACCGCCGTATAGGCAATGATAATCCATTCCAAACCCATAAGACCCTTGGGGGCCTTTTTCTCCAATTCAATGTATTTCTTGAAGTCCATGCTTGTCAAAAAAACTTAGAGCCAGTGGTGCTGCTTATACCACGCCATGGTTTCCTTGACGCCTTGCTGCAATCCGAAATGCGGATGGTAGCCCAGTTCGTCACAGGCCGGCTCTATGTTACATCGCCAATTGCGTTGTTTCAGAATGTTGTATTTATCATGATTGAGGGCGGATGTCTTGCCGGTAGTACGGCCAACATACTCGCCAAAGAAGGTCACTACTTTGAGTACCCACACCGGTGCCTTAATCCTGATCCACCAAGGACTGCCCAACTCGTTGTGGATATAGTCGCTGAAGGTGCTGCTCTGGTACACGTTACCGTCGGAAAGAAAGTATTTCCGGCCCGACATACCACGGTCGAGAGCGAGGAATACGGCCTGAACCACGTCGTCGATATAGACAAACGTGATGTCCTGACGCTTGAATCCCACGCTGAAATCCAAGTGTCCCTTGATGCTTTTGGCCATGAGGAAATAGTCTTTCTCGCGCGGACCATATACGCCCGTGGGCCGAAGGATGATATAATTGAAGTCGTTTCCGATGGAATCGAGATACTGCTCGGTCTTGAGTTTGCTCTTGCCGTAGGCGGTATTGGGGCGCGGATGGTCAGTCTCCTCTATCTCCTGATAGGGCTGCTGCTCCCTGATAGCTCCATAGACACTGAGCGAACTGAGGTAGACGAAGCGCTTGAGGGGCATCTGCAACTTCAGGATGGCCTGCACCAGATTAACTGTTCCTTGATAGTTTACCTTGAAAAAGTCTTCGGTTTTGAGGCATTTCGTCACACCGGCAGTATGCACCACATAGTCGAACTCATGGCCGCGGAGCTGCTCCATGAGCTTCTCCTCCGACGAAAAATCAAGTTCTATGAAGTGTATGCGGCTGTCCTGCAGATACTCGCGGGAGCTGCTTTTCCTCACTGCTGCCCAAGTTTCAAACCCCTGACGCAGTGCTTCTTCCACAATGAAACTGCCAATGAAACCGCTGGCACCGGTGACGAGTATCTTCATAATTATTGGGTTACAAAGTTACTACATTTTCAATGAATTGCAAAATAATCAAAATGAAATTAGGATTCTTCGATTCTTTTTTGTTAATTTGCATATAATTGTATATCACTCTAAACCAAATCAATATGGGAAAAGATAGGAAAGGCGGTAAGCGCATGTCCAAGAAGCAGCTTGCCGAGATACTCGAGCACTTCTTCTCTACACAGCCCGGGAAAACATTATCGTTTAAAGAGATATTCCGAAGCCTACGACTTGATTCACACCCCATGAAGATGTTGGCCATCGATATTATGGAAGAGATGGCCTGGGACGACTTCATCACCAAGGTCGGCGACAGCTCCTACACCCTCAACACCAAGGGGCAGGTGCAGGAAGGAAAGTTTATCCGCAAGTCGAACGGCAAGAACTCGTTTATCCCCGACGGCGACGACAAGCCCATCTTCGTGGCTGAGCGCAACTCGATGTCGGCCCTCACGGGCGACCGTGTGCGCGTGTCGTTCATGGCCCGACGCCAGAAACACATCAAGGAAGCACAGGTTATCGCCATCCTCCAGCGCGCCAAGGACACCTTCGTGGGCCGTCTGCGCGTGGGCAAGGACATCGCATTCCTCGTGCCTCAGAACGATAACTTCGTGCACGACATACTGATTCCGAAGAACAAGCTTAAGGGAGGCAAGGACGGCGAGAAGGCTCTGGTGAGAATCACTCAATGGCCCGACGCCGACCATCGCAACATATTGGGCGAGGTGACCGACGTGCTCGGACAGAGCGGCGATAACGACGTGGAGATGAATACCATCCTGGCGCAGTATGGTCTGCCCTACAAATACCCCAAGGCCGTAGAGGATGCGGCCAAGAAGATTACCGGAGAGGTCACTCCGCAGGACGTTGCCGAGCGCGAAGACTTCAGGAATACCTGGACCTGCACTATCGATCCGGCCGACGCCAAGGACTTCGACGATGCCCTCTCCATCAAGCGACTGGACAACGGGCTCTATGAGGTGGGTGTGCATATCGCCGATGTTTCCCACTACGTGACCGAGGGAAGCATCATCGACAAGGAGGCCGTGAAGCGCGCCACGAGCATCTATCTCGTAGACCGCACTATCCCGATGCTCCCCGAGCATCTCTGCAACTTCGTGTGCTCGCTGCGTCCCGACGAGGAGAAACTCACCTACAGCGCCGTGTTCGACCTCGACGAGGATGCCGAAGTGCGCAACTATCGCATCGTGCACACCATCATCAAGTCCAACCGCCGCTATGCCTACGAGGAGGCACAGCAGATTCTTGAGGACAACGGCGTGGTGGATGGCACCGGCCAGCCGGCCCCCGACCCCAAAGGCCGCGGCTACAAGGGCGACTACGGCTGGGAGATATGCACCCTCGACCGACTCGCCAAGAAGCTGCGGGAGAAGCGTTTCAGGAACGGCGCAGTGAACTTCGACTCGGAGGAACTCCACTTCGACGTCGACGATAAGGGCCATCCCACTCGATGCTACTTCAAGCGCTCTAAGGACGCCAACAAGCTCATCGAGGAGTTTATGCTACTCGCCAACCGCATCGTGGCAGAGAGTGTGGGCAAGAAGCAGCGCGGCAAGACGCCGAAGACGCTGCCCTACCGCATACACGACAACCCCGACCCGCAGAAGATGGAGACCCTGCGCGAGTTTATCGCAAAGTTTGGTTACAAGGTGAAGACCGACGGCTCGCGCGGCGCCATGGCCAAGAGCATCAACAAACTCTTAGGCGACGTGGAAGGCAAGAAGGAGGAGAAGCTCGTGCAGAGCGTTGCCCTGCGGGCCATGATGAAAGCCAAATACAGCGTCCACAATATCGGACACTTCGGCCTCGCCTTCGAATACTACACCCATTTCACGTCTCCCATACGTCGCTATCCCGACACTATGGTGCACCGTTTGCTCACGAAGTATCAGGCGGGAGGCCGCTCGGCCAACGAGAAGCACTACGAGGAGCTCTGCGAGCACTGCTCGGAGATGGAGCAGGTGGCACAGAATGCTGAGCGCGACTCCATCAAATACAAGATGGTGGAGTTCATGGGCGACAAGCTCGGAGAGACCTACGACGCCCACATCAGCGGCATCACGAGCTATGGCATCTATGCCGAGATCGACGAAAACCATTGCGAGGGAATGGTGCCCATGCGCGATCTGGACGACGACTACTACGACTTCGACGAGAAAAACTTCCTGCTTCGCGGTCGCCGTCACCACCACAAGTATCAGCTGGGCGACCCCATCCGCATCAAGGTGGCTAAGGCCAACCTGGAGAAACGGCAGCTCGACTTCACGCTGGCAGATTAGGACGAGTCGCAGACAAGGCCGTCTTCGAGCGGTGTCATCATATCAAAAGCCATCCATACGCTATCAGTATGGATGGCTTTTTTAATGTCCATTGATATCCCCACAGCCCATTATTTTCCGACATAGGGTATTTAATAAAACTAACGGTAGGTCGAAAAATAAAAGCTTGTGAGGTTCAATCAAGGTTAAGTCCGTGCCTTTGAGCATTCGCAAAAATGCTTGAAAGACATGCTTTCTTTATTTTTTATGTCTTTAGTGGATAAAGATGGTTAGTCTTTTAGGTGCTCGGCAAGCTTCTGGACGGCCCGGGCACGATGGGAAATGCGGTTCTTGATGTCTTCGCCGAGCTCCGCGAAGCTCTTGTCGTAGCCCTCGGGGATGAAGAGAGGGTCATATCCGAAGCCCTCCGTTCCATGCTTTTCGGTACCGATATGGCCCTTCACCTCACCCTCAAACTGGTATTCCCGACTGCAGCGAGGGTCGTCGCCTTCCATCGTGATGAGCGAGATGACGGTGCGGAAGCGAGCTTTTCGGTTGGGATTGTCGCCCAGTTCGCGCAGCAGTTTGTCCATGTTGGCATTGCTGTCGTGGTCGGTTCCCTCGGCATAGCGGGCCGAATGCACACCCGGTGCGCCGTTCAGGGCCTCCACTTCGAGACCTGTATCGTCGGCAAAACAGTTAAGATGATAGTGGTCGAAGATATATTCGGCCTTCTGATGGGCATTCTCTTCGAGCGTGTTGCCGGTCTCGGGAATGTCGACATGGCACCCGATGTCGGCGAGAGAAACGATTTCAAAGTCAGGCCCGAGTATCTCACGGATCTCCTGAAGCTTATGTTTGTTGTTGGTTGCGAATACGATTTTCATCATGATGGAATAGTGTTTATGCTTGAAAAAAGTGATAGCCGACCCCTGAGAAGCCGGCTATCATAGTATCTATTGTTCTGTTTTCTTGGACGGGATGTGCGTCATGTTGTTCTTGGGGAGCTTTACCTTGATCTTGTCGAAGCCCTCTCCGTAGACACCGATGACCGAGCTTTGGCTCACAAAGGCATTGGGATCGATCATCTTGATGAGGCGGAATATCTCCGTACTCTCCTGCTTCTTGGCCAGGATACACAGCACTTTCATGTCCTGTCCGGTGTACCAGCCGTGCCCGTCGAGTATCGTCACACCCTTGTCCATATGGATTCCGATGGCGTAGGCTATTTCCTGATGCTTCTTGGAGAATATCATGAACTGCACAGACTCACGTCGCATGTTCATCACATGGTCGAGCATGAAGCACTCTATGAACATGGTGCAATAGCCGAAAACCATCTTATGCGCACGCTCGACATAGGTGCCGAACTGCGGGAACAGCAGACAGCTGCCAATGATACATACGTCGACAATCATCAGCACCTGGCCCAGGGAGATATCCTTGTACTTGTTGACGCAGGCGGCAATGATATCTGTGCCTCCCGTGCTGCTGTTGTTGAGGAACACAATGGCCAGTCCGGTACCGGTAATACAGCATCCTACCACCAGCGACATAAACTCCTGGCCCTCTCCCAACACCTTGATGAAGTTGCCGTCGGGGTCTTTCGGCATGAGGTCCTGGAAGAGTTTGAGCATGAAATAGAGCACCACGATGGCGTAGATGGTCTTCATCATGAACTTGAATCCCAGTATCTTCAGTGCCGCGATGAGGAGGGCGGCATTGATAATGATATAGGAGTTCTCTATTCGGAACCCTGTGGCATAGAAGATGATGGCCGACATACCGGTCACTCCGCCCGTCACGATCTCGTAGGGCAGCAGGAAAATGGTGAAGGCGAGGGCGTAGAGCAATAGGCCCACGGTAATAAAGACATAGTCTTTGGCCTCGCTTCTAATCAGTTGCTGGTCAATAGTCATGTTTTTTTAGTTAGATTTTATCCGGATTTCTCCACGAAATCCGGATATGGTAAAGGCAAAGTTCTATTATTTACAAACGATGTTGATAATCTTCTTCGGCACCACGATGACCTTCATCACCTGCTTGCCGTCGAGATATTTGGCCGTGCGCTCGTCTTCGAGTGTCTGCTTTTCGATGTCTTCCTTGCTGGCTTCGGTGGCAAACATCTTCTGATAGCGGGCCTTTCCGTTAAAACTCACGGTCATCTGAATCTCGTCTTCCTTGAGGAATTCCTCGTTCCATGCCGGCCACTGGGCGTCGCATACGGAGCCCTCGCCGCCAATCTGCTCCCAGAGCTCCTCGGCAATGTGAGGCGTGAAGGGCGCAATGAGAATCACCATCTGGCGCAACAGCTCACGGCTGTGGCACTTCTGCTGTCCCAGTTCGTTCACGCAGATCATGAAAGCCGATATACTTGTGTTGTAGGAGAAGTTCTCCACGTCGGCCGTCACCTTCTTGATGAGCTTGTGAACGCTCTTCAGACTCTCCTTCGAGGGGGCCTCGTCGTCTACGATCAGCGTGCTGGTGCGGGTGTCCCAGAAGAGGTTCCAGAACTTCTTCAGGAACCTGAAGCAACCGTCGATACCATTGGTATCCCACGGCTTGCTGGCCTCCACAGGGCCGAGGAACATCTCATAGAGACGCAGAGTATCGGCTCCATAGTCGCGCACAATGTCGTCGGGGTTCACCACATTGTACATCGACTTCGACATTTTCTCTATGGCCCATCCGCAGATATACTTGCCATCCTCCAGGATAAACTCGGCGTTGGCATACTCAGGACTCCACTGGCGGAAGGCCTCCACGTCGAGCACGTCGTTTTTCACGAGGTTCACCCACGCATGAATCGGCGTCACATCCTTGTACTGCCCGCGCAGGTTGAAGCTCACAAACACCGGTTTCTCACTTGTGGAAAGCTCGTTTACACGATAGACAAAGTTGCTTCGGCCCTGAATCATGCCCTGGTTGATG
>DCJH01000030.1 GCA_002317385.1 Prevotella sp. UBA1705
AGCCCCCTAAGTTAGGGGGGTGGGGGTCTGAGCAATCGAACGCTTCCCAACACCTCCTACAGAGTGCGGCATTGAAGAGCACCTCCTCCTTTTCGTGCTCGCCATTAACGCCATACACCACAGTCTTTTATCAAATAAAAAAATAAGCCTACGCTTTCGCGCAGGCTTATTTTATAACATATATAATTTGTAACTAATTAATCTTCCCACGGATCATAATTCGCTACTGGTGCTTCATACACAAACTCTTTGGCAAGCTGATCCCCGGCAGTAGGGTCACTGGTTTCACCAGTAGACGAGCTTGCAACACCACTACTATCACTTAAGAGCTGACTTTCTATATTCAAGTGGAACATATATATCTGTGGCTGTTGATAAGTTGCTTTCATTATGATTAATTTTATCATTAATTACCAATTTATTTAATAACGATTTTCTTGCCATTGTGAATGAATATACCCTTCGTAGGATGGGCAATCTCTACACCTTGCAAATTAAAGTAGCGATCATCTGTGGATACAGAAGATACTTCACCAATAGTGCTAATACCAGTAACTACATCATAACCAAGTAGGTCTACACCGTCAAACAGCATCTTAACCATCTGGGCAGCAGAAATATTATTCTGCGTGTTGTCTGAGGTTACAGAAGGCAGACTCATGGCTTTAGCAGCACCAGTATAACTTACACCATCAAGACTGGCATCGGGCTGAAGCGTTGCGCTTAATGCGAGGTAAGCCTTTCGGATAACGTTTCCTGTGGGGCTGTTCTGCAAACAACGGTAGAAGCCCAAAGTCTTTGTACCATCTCCATCCAAATCTTTATAGGCAAAATAATAGTTACGGAAGGTGACATCTCCATTGCCATCCCTTGTCACAGGACCAAGAGATACCTCCGTTTGCTCTGCAACAAGATAGTTGGTTGTAGGGGCAGTACCAGTAGCTGTAGCCTTTTCCATTGATATAACATTACCTACTTTCACATTGGAAGCATCAAAGCGGTCATCAAAATGAATACCCGTGGCAGCAGGGTCACAGACAAGAAGCACACCCGTATTGGCAGGAATAATACCGTCGGTGATTGATGTCATGGTCAGAACATGACTTGTTGCATCGTAAGCCGTAGCATAGTATGCACTCAGACCAGTTGGAATTATTCGGGCATAGTAATCACTATAGGTACGCATCAACTTACCGTCTATCAAAGTTGTACTCTGGGACTGAAGAAGTTTGTACACAGGCTCACCCGTTCCCGATTCGTACTTGGAAATATACACGGCCTTATAGGTTCCCGCACCTTGCGCATCATTATCAAGATAGGAGTACGTGTTATCAAAACCATTTCCATTATAGAATTTTTCCGTAAAGGTCGTAGCATCACTATTGGCAAGTGTAATACCAGTCATCGACCAGATGCGCGTGGTGGGGTCGTAAGTCATCTCCGTATCAGTTGTTACGCTTCCACCTTTGAAATAGACATGGGTTGCCTGAGTAGAAGAGGTTGAGGGGCGAATAATAACTTCCTTTCTTGGAGCACTGGAAAAGTCTATCGTGCCGGCATCATTCAGACCTAACACATTAGCTTCCAAAGCATAAGTTCCGGTCTCGCCATTATAGGGAACATTCTCTGTACCACCAGTACCGCCTTCCTGTACTTTTTGCGTTGTCGTAGTAGCGGTTCCATTGTAATTAACATTACCAGTGGTACTACCAAACCAATGATAGCCATCGGACAATTTGTAAGTCATGCCGCTGGTCATTGTCACCAAGCCGGTATAGTTATTATTATAGTTGTTAGGATCTTGGTTTGTATCTACCAAGTAATCGCCAGAGAAACTATAACTATTCTCGCTGCTAAGAAAATATAGCACGCGCACATCCGGCGTATTCTTTATACTCCACTTGGGATTGTTCGGATCAGTCATATCCAGAGTAACCAAATAGGAACCGCCATTATTAGTGTTATTGCGTGCAGATTTGTTGGCCACCAATTGCCAAGCAGCATTGCCACCCGTAACATATCCCGTTGTTGCACTGACGTCTGTATTGTTTACCACATAGTTCGAGCCAGTATTTGTCGGTCTGATGACCTTAGACCAGTCTGCCGTATTATCAGATGGATTAATCACAAATCGAAGAGCATACGTTGACGACTGCACGTTTATTGGCGCATTCACATAAAGCGAGTATATTCCCGGCTGGTCATACACAGGCTGGAACTTAAAAGTGGTACTGGTCAAGCTCCAGCTGTTCCAATCACCGATCAGATAATAGTCGGTTGCTCTGGAAGTCAAAGGCATCATCATTAGCATGAATAATACCGCACATAAAGAGTAGAGTCTTTTCATTTTGCTCTCATTTTATTGTTTTTAATTTCTCTTAAATAGGCAACAAATAATGTAACATGAAATTGGTGTGAGCGGAGATTACTGTCTAATTTTACTTCCTAAACCACCGGTGCCCAAGAAAGAGCATATCATGAAAAAAATTGTTCTATTGTAGGTTATTGGTTGCAAAGGGACTAAGATATCTATAATTAGTTCAAAAATAGACTCTTTTTTAACGATTTGAGTCATGCAATCGATTGCAAACGATATGACCACAATTTATTGTAAAACAAAGCAAAGGTGCCAAAAATTCTTATAGTTTGATAGTTTTAGCAGAAATTTAGATATGAAAAACAAGCAAAAAGAGCAATTTTAAGCGGAAGGAGAAGGAACTTCTTCGTTGCACTATGCAAAATTAATACATGTTACATTTGCACAGATGAACAGAAAAAAGAAAGCCCATGACGGAAATTCGTCATGGGCAAGCTATAAGAATAATGCCGGGAAGCCTGTTGGAAAGAGTGGAGTTGCAGGAATCGTCTATCGCGTGTACCACACTCCCTTGTGCTCCACCATGGGCACAAGAACCTCCTCATTGGTGCTGTCGCCATAGACGAACACCAGAAAAACATTGGCCACGTGATGGAGAGTATCGGCTTTAGCATTGGCGATGCGCACCTCCTTGATGCCCCGATGGGCCTCCTGCTGCTCGCCGATAAACATCTTGGCATTGGCCACAAGCTGCTCCCGGTAGCTGGCGGGGATGGAGTCGGGCTGATAGCGTCCATCGACAAACTGGTCGTACTTGCCTTGCAGCAACAGGTCGTAGTAGGTCTTGGCGGCCTGTGCAGCCACCTCTTCGGGCGCCGGACCATGGTCGCAAGACCAACAGAGCGCGCAAAATCCCAAGACTACCAATAATAATTTTCTCATCGCAAATTCTTTCTCAATGATGAAAGAAAGAAAAATCTTTCTCCCCAATCTCCCTCGCCCCAAGCCACTCGGTGTGTCGAGTGACCATTCCCCGCACCTGCCGGAGAGGGGAACGGGGCAAGGCAGCTGTTACTTCTTACGGATAAACACGTTGATGGGACATCCGTGCATCGACCAGTTCTCACGTATCTTGTTCTCCAAGAAGCGGCGATAGTTCTCCTTGACATACTGCGGCAGGTTGGCATAGAACACGAAAGAGGGAATCTGCGTGTTGGGCAGCTGCGAGCAATACTTAATCTTGATGTACTTACCCTTGATAGACGGCGGCGGCGTCTGCTCAATAATGGGTAGCATCACCTCGTTGAGTTTGGTGGTTCCGATGCGTGCCTCACGGTTCAGGTAGACCTGCTTGGCGGTCTCCAGCACCTTGAAGATGCGCTGCTTGGTCACAGCCGAAGCAAAGATGATGGGGAAATCGACAAACGGAGCCATGCGTTCGCGGATGGCATTCTCAAAAGTTTTGATGACCTTCTGGTCCTTGTCTTCCACCAAGTCCCACTTGTTGACCACCACCACAAGGCTCTTGTTATTGCGCTGGATGAGCTGGAAGATGTTCATATCCTGGGCCTCAATGCCTCGTGTGGCATCGATCATGAGGATACACACGTCACTATTCTCAATGGCGCGGATGCTCCGCATGACAGAATAGAACTCTAAGTCCTCCGTCACCTTGTTCTTGCGGCGGATGCCGGCAGTGTCGACCAGATAGAAATCGAAGCCAAACTTGTTGAATCGGGTGTAGATGCTGTCGCGCGTGGTGCCCGCAATCTCGGTCACGATGTTGCGCTCCTCGCCAATGAAAGCATTGATGATGCTCGACTTTCCGGCGTTAGGACGCCCCACCACAGCAAAGCGAGGAATCTCCTCCTGGATGTCCTCACGGTTCTCCGACGGCAGTTTGTTGAGGATAATATCGAGCAAATCGCCCGTTCCACCTCCGGTTGCGGCACTGATGCACACAGGATCGCCCAAGCCGAGCTTATAGAATTCGGCTGCGATATAGGCCTCTCCACTATTGTCCACCTTGTTGGCCACGAGGACAACGGGCAGTTTGGCACGGCGCAGGATGAGCGCCACGTCCTCGTCCCAGTCGGTGAGTCCGGTCTCCACATCCACCAAGAAGAGGATGAGGTCGGCCTCCTCGGAAGCGATACTCACCTGCTGGCGGATGGCTCCCTCGAATATATCATCTGATTTGACTACCCAACCGCCGGTGTCGACAACGGAAAATTCCTTGCCGTTCCATGTGCATTTGCCATACTGGCGGTCTCGGGTGGTGCCCGCCACGTCGCTGACAATGGCATGACGTGACTGGGTTAAACGGTTGAAAAGAGTGGACTTACCCACATTGGGGCGTCCCACGATTGCTACTAAATTTGACATTCTTGTTTGGTCTTCCTCTTTCTTTCAGAGGAATGGGTGAGGTCACGCACCCAGTTAATATTTGCCGAGGATGACCAATCCCCAGCCCTCGCATCGTGCGAGAGTGTGTCCTACATCCAGTCAGGACAAAAAATCTTCAAATATCCGCATGCCAACGCTTCGTCCGCATTTCTTTCTCTCACTGGAGAGAGGGCTGCGAGAAGCATTCTCCCCCTACTGCGGATTATACCCGAAGCTATCGAGCTCGCGCTGGGAGTTGCGCCAATCCTTGTCGACCTTGACAAAAATCTCCAGGAATATCTTCTTGCCGAAGAAGCTCTCAAGGCTCTTGCGGGCCTCGGTAGACACCTTTTTCAGGGCCGCACCCTGGTGACCGATGATGATTCCCTTCTGGGAATCGCGCTCCACATAGATCACAGCATTGATGTGCACGTGCTTGTCGTCTTCCTTGAAACGCTCCACCACCACCTCGACAGAGTAGGGAATCTCCTTGTCGTAGTAGCGCAGAATCTTCTCGCGGATAATCTCCGAGACGAAGAACTTGGCCGGTTTGTCGGTCAGCTGGTCTTTCTCAAAGTAGGCCGGACTCTCGGGCAGCAGCTCGCCGATGCGCTTCATGAGAATGTCGGTGCCGAATTTGTTTTTGGCCGAGATGGGCAGAATCTCCGCATTGGGCAGCAGCTCGTGCCACTTCTCCACGATGTCGCCGAGCTTCTGCTGGTAAGTCTCATCAATCTTGTTAATCAGCAGCAGCACCGGAATGGTCATGGTCTTCACCCTTTCGAGGAACTCGATGTTCTTCTCAGGATTCTCCACCACATCGGTGACGTAGAGCAGGATGTCGGCATCGGCCAGTGCCGACTCCGAGAAGGCCAGCATCATCTCCTGCATCTTGTAGTTGGGCTTGAGCACGCCCGGCGTGTCTGAGAACACAATCTGCATATCCGGTGTGTTCACGATGCCCATGATGCGATGGCGCGTGGTCTGCGCCTTGAATGTGGCGATGCTGATTTTCTCGCCCACCAACTGGTTCATCAGCGTGGATTTGCCCACGTTGGGATTACCGACGATATTTACGAAACCTGCCTTGTGCATTGCTTGCTTGATGGTTTAACTGATGATATAGAATAAAAAAACGCATGATTCATAGGAATGAAGGATGCGCTTTTTTATAGGTTTGTTCGTTGTCTTACTTATTCTCCGAAACAGAGGCTCCGTCGTATCCCCATTTGATATAGGAGGCACCGTGCACAAAACCTGCTCCGAAGGCCGTCATGATGACGTTGTCGCCTTTCTTGAGTTTGGCCTCATTGTCCCACAATGCCAAGGGGATGGTGGCAGAACTCGTGTTGCCGTAGTGTTCGATGTTGATCATCACCCTCTCCAAGGGCACGCCGGCACGACTGGCCACAGCCTCGATGATACGCAGGTTGGCCTCGTGGGGCACCACCCAGTCTACATCTTCGGCCTTCAAACCGTTGCGCTGAAGCACCTCGGCTATGTCATCGCCCATGTCGGTCACAGCATGACGGAACACGTTGCGTCCTTCCTGATAGAGATAGTGGAGATGATGGTCGATGGTGAAGTGTGACGGGGGGCATACGCTACCACCTGCCTTCAGGTGAAGGAATGGAAGGCCCTTGCCATCGGTGCGCAGGAACGAATCCTGGTATCCCACGCCCTCTTCTTCTGTGGCCTCTACCAATACGGCTCCGGCACCATCGCCGAAGAGCACACAGGTCTGACGGTCGGTATAGTCGGTAATCGACGACATCTTCTCTGCCGAGATGACCATAATCTTCTTATATCTGCCGCTCTGGATAAGACCGGCGGCAGTGTCCATCGCATAAAGGAATCCGCAGCAGGCGCACGACATATCGAAAGCATGCGCGTGCTTCAGTCCAAGCTTTCCAAGTACGATGCTCGCCGTAGATGGGAACATGTAGTCGGGGGTGGAAGTGGATACGATGAGGGCATCGATAGAGTCCGGATCAGCGCCGGTTTTCTGCAGCAACTGCTTGGCAGCCTTGCGGGCCATGTAGCTACTGCCGAGGCCTTCCTCCTTGAGGATGCGACGCTCCTTGATGCCCACACGCGTAGTAATCCACTCGTCACTGGTGTCTACCATGCGCGACAGTTCCTCGTTGGTGAGGACATAGTCGGGCACATAGCCACCAACTCCCGTGATTACAGCGTTAATCGTGCTCATTATTCAGCAGCTTCCTTGACGATAGCCACCTTTCCGCGATAGTAACCGCAGGTGGGACATACTGTGTGATACACATAGTAAGCGCCACAGTTAGGGCAAACTGCCAATGTAGGAGCTACTGCCTTATCATGAGTTCTTCTCTTGAGTGTACGAGTCTTTGACTGTCTTCTTTTAGGATGTGCCATAACTTTTTAAAATGTTTTAATTTAATCTTTAATGTCAATGTTACGTAAAGCTTCCCATCGGGAATCCACAGCACTCTCACGATCTCCATCACCGCTTCGGGCGGCCGAATGTTCTTCAAGAATCTTCATCATGGCAGGGTTGCATTTTCCAGGTGCATGCACATGCCTGAGTGGGATATTGAGTTCTATAAATTCGTAGATATACCAGGCCACGTCGAGTATTCCTTCGTTCTCGTCAACCGTCACCAGGTCATCCTCTTCAGAAAAGTCTTCTCCAAGCTTAGCCACCAGGTGATTGTCCGTCAGGATGTCCTGGTCCATGTCGTCAAGACAAAGGTCGCAAGCTACGACAACTGAGCCTTCGGTGTGGAAGTCCATGTCGAAGAAATCTTCGCTGCCATGGATGGTGAGTCTACAATGCAACCGACCATGCTTCACTGCCGGGGCGTCGATGGCCTCGAAGTAGGCATCGTCCAAGTCGTAGTCTACGACGGTGACGCCAGTAGCCAGACTTTTCAGGTCAATCTTAAATTGCTCTAAATTAGACATATCCACACTTTGGGCTGCAAAGTTACGACTTTTTTCTGATAAAAGGTAATGGAATGCGAAAAAAGTTGGCATCATCCTATAAGATTAGGAGTTTTCAATGATGATTTCCTGCCATTGCATACTCCCTGCGGCCTGTGTCCATCCGTTTTGCAATGAGGTAGTAATCACGTGGCGATTCGGTAGTAACCGCGCGGCGATTCGGTAGTAATCGGGATACGATTCGGTAGTAATCCCGTTGCCGTCTCGCCTCCCCCTTCTATTTGGGCAGTTCGATACCAAATGTGGTACCCCTGCCCACCTCCGAGCTTTTCACATAAATCTTGCCCTTGTGATACTCCTCCACGATGCGGCGAGCCAGGCTCAGCCCCAGCCCCCAGCCACGCTTCTTGGTGGTGAAGCCCGGCCTGAACACGTTGCCCAAATCCTTCTTCCTGATGCCCTTGCCCGTATCCGAAACATAGACATAGACCTTTGTCGGCGAATCCACCACACGGAGGGAGATTGTGCCGGCCTCGCCGCCCATAGCGTCTACCGCATTCTTCGAGAGGTTCTCTATGACCCATTCAAACAGCGAAGCGTTCAGGTTCACGATGATGTCATGCTCGGGCATCTCCTTGAGCATCTTCACCTTCTTGCTCGTGCGCCGGTCCATGTAGTCTATCACATGGTCGAGCACCTCGTTGAGGTTCGTGGGCACAGGCTCAGGCACAGAGCCCACCTTGGAGAAACGGTCGGCAATGAGTTGCAATCGCTTCACATCCTTGTTCATTTCAGGTATCAGAGCATCGTCGGGATAAGACTCCTTCAGGATTTCTACCCAAGCCATGAGGCTCGATATGGGCGTGCCCAGTTGGTGCGCGGTCTCCTTCGACAGTCCCACCCACACCTTATTCTGCTCAGCGCGCTTCGAGGTGAGCAGCGCAAAAATGGCCACCACCACGAAAATCAACACGATGCCTAACTGCACGAAGGGGTAGATAGACAGCCGCTGCAGCATCAACGATTCGCTGTAGCACACGTCTATATACTCTTTGCCCTTCTCATCCAGGCCAATTCTGATATTCTGATTTTGTGCAAGCCATTTCTTACCTAACAATGTGGCTTCCTTGATACTGTCCCGATAGGTCTTGGCATCGAGCGAAAGGTTACGAAAATCGCTCACCTTTCCCTCCTTATCCAATACGATAACGGGGATATAGTTATTGTCGTTGAGCACCTTCAGCACCAGGTTCAGGTCTGTGTTCTCATCTGCCTGATTCAGCGTCCGCATCGCCTCGGCCCACACCTCCATCTTCCTATGCTCCTGCTCCTTCAGGTCTCGGGTCAGGAAATGAGACACCAGCAGCGACCCGACAGCTATCAATATAGCCGCCACCACCAGAAAAATCTTCACTTGCCTGATCCTGTCTGTCCACTGCATAATACTACTCAAACGCCCTTTCCTCCAAATTATTGCTCTCATCCGCATTCATCTTCTATAGCTCCCTTCTGCGCTTGCCCCAACCTTTGCTCGCGCTCAGTAGGAACATGCCCCGTGCATGTCCGCACCGCCGCATGGCAAATNNAAAGGAGGCGGCTACCTACTCTCCCGCATTGCATTGCAGTACCATCGGCGCAAGTGGGCTTAACTTCTCTGTTCGGAATGGGAAGAGGTGGGACCCCACCGCAATAACCACCTGATTGTTTCTTCATGTACCTACGACCCTGTCCTCAGGGATGTCCCTCTACGGATATCCATCCCCGGGACTCTCCGGCACACGTATGGGTGACTTATTTCCACAAGCAAAAACCTTAAGGTAGAACCTTATTCAATATATACAACTGAAAGGACGAGCTGTATCCCGTTCTTCTGAAAGTCTCGGGCAATTAGTAGCGCTCGGCTTTGACGTCGCCGTCTTTACACCTGCGCCCTATCAACGTCGTCGTCTACAACGACCCTCTATGGAGTTCTCATCTTGCGGAAGGCTTCGCACTTAGATGCTTTCAGCGCTTATCCATACCAGACTCAGATACCCGGCGGTGCACCTGGCG
>DCJH01000028.1 GCA_002317385.1 Prevotella sp. UBA1705
CAATGAGAACTCTTACACTTCTCAGATGGTTCGCACCATCAAGTATCTCGCAGAGCAGAAGTAATTCTTTCGTGCGAATAGCTTGATAGAACAAGCATAAACATGGCCGCCCGACAGTAGTGTCGGGCGGTTTTTTTGTAGCCTGGAAGTTTTGGATGCTTATGGAATGGGGCGGAACGGACGAGCTATTGTCGCAGATATGACATTGAAATATAATTTTTATGTCATGCTGCAATAAATATAAGAAAAATTTCGTAAGTTTGCGAAGTGAATCAATTGATAACTATTCTTGGGCCTACGGCCTGTGGCAAGACGGCCTTGGCTGCACAGCTGGCCTACGATCTGGGGGCAGAAATCATCAGCGCCGACAGCCGGCAGGTGTACCGAGGCATGGACATCGGCACCGGAAAAGACCTTGACGACTATGTGGTGAAGGGGCGAAAAATACCCTATCATCTCATCGATATTGCCGAACCGGGCACAAAATACAACCTGTTTTGCTATCAGCAGGACTTCATGGAGGCGCTGGCCGACATTACAGGCCGAGGCGTTCAGCCCATATTGTGCGGCGGAACTGGCCTATACATCGAGGCGGTGGTCAAGGGTTATGCCCTCTCTACGGTGCCACAGAATCCCGACCTGCGCCAGGAACTGCAGGGAGAAAGCCTGCCAGAACTCACGCAGAGGCTGGTGGAGCTGAAGCAGAAGAACGGAAGCGTGATGCACAACACCACCGACGTGGACTCCTGCCAGCGCGCCATACGGGCCATTGAGATAGAGACCTACAACCTGGAGCATGCTGCCGAGCGACGCGAGATGGCTCCCATCGACTCGCTCCTCATCGGCCTCGACATCCCGCGCGAGGAGCGTCGCCGCAAGATTACGGCCCGACTTAGGCAGCGTCTGGCCGAAGGCATGGTCGACGAGATACGCGCGCTGCTCGATAGGGGTATTCCGGCCGAAGATATTATCTATTATGGGCTGGAATATAAATATGTGACCGAATATGCCATAGGGCGTCTCTCTTACGACGAGATGTTCAGACAGCTCGAAATTGCCATACACCAGTTTGCCAAAAGACAGATGACTTGGTTTCGCGGCATGGAGCGACGGGGGCTTCACATCCACTGGATCGATGCCACGTTACCGATGGAAGAAAAGATAAACGCAATCAAACAACAGTTATGATGGAAGAGAATCGTTGGGGAATCATCTATTGTCCGAAGAACGGCCTCTTGGGTTCGTCCAAGAAACGCTGGGAGAAAATCAGGCATTGCCTGCAGGAAAACGGCATTCAGTACGACCATGTGCAGAGTGAAAACACGGGCAGTGTAGACCGGTTGGTGAAGATGTTTATCAACAACGGCTACCGCACCATTGTGCTCGTGGGTGGCGACTCGGCGCTCAACGACACCGTGAACTGCCTCATGCAAGTGGAGAAAGACGTGCGCGACCGCATTGCGCTCGGCGTCATTCCCAACGGCATGATGAACGATTTTGCCCATTTCTGGGAACTGGACGAGGATAATTACGAGCAGACCATCAAGTGGCTCAAGGAGCGAAGGGTGAAGAAGATAGACCTGGGCTGCATCCGTTACACCAACAAAGACGGCGCACCCTGCCGCCGCTATTTCCTCAACTGCGTGAACGTGGGGCTCATCGCTTCAATCATGAACCTCAGACGACAGACGCGCCACGTGTTCGGCAGTCGCACGCTGTCGTTCTTTTTCTCGTTCCTCCTGCTCACTTTCCAGCGCTTAGACTACAAGATGAAGCTGCGCATCAATACCGACACCATCGACCGCAAGGTGATGACGATGTGCGTGGGCAATGCCTTGGGCTATGGTCAGACGCCCAATGCCGTGCCCTACAACGGTTTGCTCGACGTCTCTGTGGTCTATCACCCGGGCATGACACAGCTTTTCGAGGGTCTCTACTTGTTTGTGAAGGGAAAGATTCTCAACCATCACGACGTGCATCCCTATCGCACCCGTCAGGTCGTTGTGGAGCAGGCCGAGAACGCACTCGTGGGCGTGGATGGCCGACTGATGCGCACTCCGCAAGGCCCATTCACCATCACGGTGGAGGAGGGGGTCATCAACTTCCTCATTCCTGCTTGATTTTTCATGGCCGCAACGTGGTCATGTTGCTCTCATCGCTGCCCCCGAACCCTATAAGCCACTACGCTGCGTAGTGGCTTTTTTCATGTCCCGCTGCCCCAAAACCTTAGCACTCAGTTCGCCTTGAAATCTGTATTGTCTAAGGCTTCCCACCCCGTGCGGCCATCAAAATATTCTACTCGTTTGAGGATGAAAACTTGAAGAAACGCTTGTTTATATCGCAAAAAATTACGAATATTGCAGGAAAACTGGGCAACGGAGGCTCATCGCCCATGGCGCGGGGCTACGAGGGTGCACAGAGTCGCCCCTCTGCAGCCGTTCACTGTCACCCGTTTCTCATCAACTAAATCTGACAACGCAAGATGGACTATATTTTCTCAATCGGCATTTTCTGTGCTTTCTTCTTCGTCGTGCTGCTGCTGGGCAAGAAGGCCAAGGCCCTGCACGACCACATCCTCATCTTCTGGTTGGTCTATCTGGGCCTGTCGCTCGGGCTCTACATGCTTTCGATGGTGGAGCCGATGGCCAGCTGGCCCAACTTCCCCGCGTTTGTCGTGTCGCTGCTGTTGCTCCATGGCCCATTTCTCTACCTCTACACCACGACACTTACCGCCGGACAGCGGCGACTCCCCCTGCGCGCCGCCCTCCACCAGGTGCCCTTCGCAGTGTTTGCGCTCTACCTCTTGGGGGTGGCGCTGCAGGGTAACCATGCGCCCCATCTCAGCCTGAGCCACGACGGCCACGCCGAACAGCTGCCGCCGTTTTTCGTCATTCTGCTCATCGTCACAGCGCTTTCGGGCCCCATCTACTTCGTGGTTTCCATCCTCCGCATGCGAGATTACAAGCGCAGTTGCATGGATAGTTTCTCCACCATCGAGGAAATCAACCTCAACTGGCTGCGCATCCTGCTCTACATCTTCGGCATTATCTGGACGCTGCTCATGTTTGTGGCCGCCACCCATCATCTTTTCCACTATTCGTCCACACGCTTCTGCATCAACGGACTCTTCGGCTCGCTGGCCATATTTGTGGTGCTCGTGGGCTATTTCGGGCTCAATCAGCGGGAGATTTTCACCCATTTCATGATGCCCGACCAGAGTGGCGACGCTATGCCGGCGCCTGAATCCGACTCCAAGGAGAAGTATAGCAACATGCCGCTCACGCCCCAGGAGATGCAGGCCTACGTCGAGCGGCTGAAACATTACATGGTGGCCGAGAAGCCCTACCTCAATCCCGAGCTCACGCTTGCCCTCTTGGCGTCGGAGCTCGACATCCCCGCCCACCACCTCTCACGTGTCATCAACGAGCAGTTCAATCGCAATTTCTTCGACTTTATCAACGATTATCGGGTGGAAGAAGTGAAGCGAAAACTCTTCGACCCCCACTTTGAGAGTTTCTCGTTGCTCGGCATCGCTTTCGAATGCGGCTTCAATTCCAAGTCGGCCTTCAACCGAATCTTCAAGAAATCCACCGGACTTACGCCGAGCGAGTATAAGAAGCGTCCCGCCGAAGCCTAAATGTCCCACTTTAGAAAGTGCGACCTCAAAACCCGGAATAAGACGTGCCATCTTATAAAATGGGGCGCGCCACTGCCTCGGACTCACTACTTTTGCATCAGAATCATTTAAAACTTAAGCGATATGAAAACAAAAGTAATGAACCAAGAAGTAAGAAACTCCAACCCGTTGTTCACCCTCAAAGGCGTAGCTCGCCCGTTGATGACCTTCGTCATGACGCTGATGCTCGCCCTCAGTTCACTCACCGCCTCCGCCCACTGCGACTCCTACGACGGCCCTACCATCAAGGATGCCCTGCGGGCACTGGAAACCAACAATGTGAATCTGGTCTATAAATGGATTCAGAAGGAGCAGGAACCCGAAATCACCGCACTCTTCAACCAGACCTACCGCCTGCGCAAGGGTGACAAGCAGGTGTATGCCCTTGTGGAGAAGCATTTCCTGGAGACCCTCGTCAGACTGCACCGTGCCACCGAGGGCGCCCCATTCAGCGGACTGAAGCCTGCGGGCAGCGCCTCGAAGATTGTGCAGATGAGCGACCAGGCCATCGCCGCCGGCTCGGTAGACGACCTCCTCGGCAAGCTCAACAACCACATCAACACCATTCTCCGGACCAAATACCAGAAGGTGTTGGAGCTCGACAAGGTGAAGAACTCCTCGCCTGAGCAGGGCCGTGCCTATGTGGCCGCCTACGTAGACTATACCCATTCCATCGAGGCCCTTCACGACCTGCTGCTTCACGGCAGTGCCCACCACGAGCACTAACCCCCTCTCGCAGTCCGTCTGATCATCCTTGCGAGCTCGCTCTCGCCCTTTTTCCACGAGCCACCACCGCCCAGCGATGGTGGCTCGTGGCGTGTTTTCTTCCAATACAACGGGCTTATGCTGAGGAGGTTAAACTGAAATCCTCAATGCCGCTCAGGTGAATAGATCCAGCCTAATCTCCCAGTTGCAAGCTGACCAAATGCCATACCTACCCGCATGCCTATCGGTAACATTTGTGGCCGGGAATTGCGGGAAAAGGGTTCGGCACAGACTTTGCTCATGATGAAGTGACAGACAATTATCCATCCATTTATCAATAGGAGACACAAATTATGGCAAAGTTTGAAAAAGGAACGATTTTTCAGGTACAGGAGACAATAGATTATGCTGAGGGCGGCGTGGTGAGCAAGGAGCTCGTGCACAGTGCGGCAGGTTCGATAACCCTCTTCTCGTTTGATGCCGGACAGGGACTGAGCGAACATACGGCACCGTTCGACGCCTATATCGAGGTGATCGACGGCGAGATGGAGCTCACTGTGAGCGGCGTGAAGTATGTGATCAGGGCTGGAAGCAGCTTTGTGATTCCCGCCGGAGCGGCCCACTCGGTGAATGCCGCGCAGCGTTTCAAGATGCTCATCACGATGATTCGCGGATAATCATGTGGGGCGATGCGCCCCCATCTACCGCAGCATCAGGCAGCAAGAAGACTATATATTTCTGATAGGAAGGGCGACCCACGCCCCAATTTCATACGACAATCATCCCATGCCGGCCAGGACGAGTCCTGCGGCATGGGATTTCTGCGTTTTGTCGCCGCATCATCCGATGCACGACGATACGCCTAAAGTAGTGGCGACAGCGGTGAGAACGCTGATGATCATCTGGAGAATGAGTTTCCAGGTCTGTTGGTTTTTCATGGTATTGTGGTTCATTTTGGTGGATAAATCGGTTAGAGAATCCTGCCGCGCGGTGCCTGTCTCATGGTCGGGGCAGCTGCAGGCCGACCTGAGTCGTGGCTGCGCGGCGAGGGTGAGCCCCCGGTCTGCCGGAGCGGACAGGGGCTCAGAGCGGTTAGACACCCTCAGCAGGGGTCTCGGCGGGCGCGTCGACCACGGCGTTCTTGGGCGCCTCCTTGGCCGTGATGCCCTCCAGCAGGTTCTTGGTGAAGAATCCGGTGCGGTTGCCTGCGGCGTTGGAGCCGGTGGCCGTGAAGTGCTTCTCGGGCCCGTAGACAATGTGATAGCCGGCAATCTTGGTGCTGTCGAACTCGGCGCTGTTGTTGGCGGGCAGCGTCGTGATGCCCACTCGGAACGACCCGATGCCGTCGAGCACCACCTTCTGGGAGTTCTGCAGATGGGCCTTCATGGCCATCGACATGCCTGCGAGCACGGCGCATACGTCGGCATAGGTTACTGTGGTAGACTGCGAGATCTCCTCGGCGAGCTGCTTGGTGGAGATAACGTCCATGATAACGGTGCGGCCATACCATTTGCCAAAGGTCTTGCTGCTGGCCTGCTTGTTTTGTACTTTGCGATAACAAATAGACATAATGTTTCCTTTCTTTTAGTGGTTAACAATAAGGTTTGTAATACTCATAAAGGTGTGTCTTCGCAGTGGTTAGAGCTCTTAGTTTCTGTTTGACAATGCAAAGATAGGGGTATTTCGTCGGGCCGGCAAGCATCGCGCACCCACCAGGCCATCCATAGGGTGGGATGGAGGGGGAAACGCAGCCTCTCCCCCCTTGCCCCTCCCCCGGAGGGAGGGGAGTAATATGTCCGAAGGTCGGGGTGCCGATTGCCCTATATCGATAATATTGTTTTTCTGTCTTTCTGTCTTCAAAATATGCTTTTTATGTAGTTCTGTCTTAAACTCCTCATAAAAAGTTATTCTGTTACTCTGTCTTATCATCTCCTTTTATATTACTATGTATCAGCTTCTTATAAAATTGTTATTCTGTTACTCTGTCTTCTTTTCTGCACTCCCGTTATCCCGTCTTGCCAAAAGGTAGTAATCGCGAGGCGAAAAGGTACTAAAGGCGCGACGATTAGTACTTTATCGCCGCGCGATGAGGTAGAGATGGGGAAAGGGGTGCATCGTGAGGGCTGGGGATGGGCTTATCCGAGGGGATGGCAGGGCAGGGTGGCGGCAGAGCAAAGAGTGTGACAAAATTGTCAGACAGACCACTGACAGATGTGACATTTTCAGGTTTTCGTGCCGGTTGGCACGCTTTTCGCACTGGCGAGGATGGACTTAAGCCCCAAGTCTGATGATTAGAAAAACGTTTAATAAAAATATACTATTATGAAAGTAAAACCATTAGCAGACAGAGTGCTGGTGCTTCCCGCCCAGGCTGAAGAGAAAGTAGGTGGAATCATTATCCCTGACACCGCCAAGGAGAAACCCCAGCGCGGCAGAATCGTAGCCGTGGGCCAGGGTACCAAAGACGAGCAGATGCTGCTCAAGGAGGGCGACGAGGTGCTCTATGGCAAGTATGCAGGCACCGAGCTGGAGAACGACGGCGAGAAGTATCTCATGATGCGCCAGAGCGACGTGCTGGCTGTGGTGGAAGAGTAAAGGGTGTGGAATGACGAGCGTAGAGTGACGAAGTGGTGACGGAGAAATGAGCCATGAGGAGTGATATAACCCTTTTTCACCTCTCTGTCGTTACTGATTAGTCATTCTTAAAAACCGATTCATGCAGTCAGCGTTCGCCATTTATCATTCAACATTCTAAAACTCATCATTCCGTCAGGAAATCATTCAACATACAACATTCGTAATTCAACATTCAAAAATATGTCTAAGATTATCAAATTCGATACCGACGCCCGCGACCTCTTGAAGCAGGGCGTAGACCAGTTGGCAAATGCCGTGAAAGTAACATTGGGTCCCAAGGGCCGCAACGTGGTCATTGAGAAGAAGTTTGGCGCTCCCCAGATCACCAAGGACGGTGTGACCGTGGCCAAGGAAGTGGAGCTCGAGGATAAGTTTGAGAACACCGGCGCACAGCTCGTGAAGAGCGTTGCCAGCAAGACCGGCGACGATGCCGGCGACGGTACCACCACTGCCACCATCCTCACTCAGGCCATCGTGAACGAGGGCTTGAAGAATGTGACCGCCGGTGCCAACCCCATGGACCTCAAGCGCGGTATCGACAAGGCCGTGAACAAGGTGGTAGACTTCATCAAGGCCGGTGCCGAGGTGGTGGGAGACAACTACGACAAGATTGAGCAGGTGGCCACGGTGTCGGCCAACAACGACCCCGAGATTGGCAAACTGCTGGCCGACGCCATGCGCAAAGTGTCTAAGGACGGAGTGATTACCATCGAGGAGAGCAAGACCCGCGACACCAGCATCGGTGTGGTAGAGGGTATGCAGTTCGACCGCGGCTATCTGTCGGGCTATTTTGTAACCGATACCGACAAGATGGAGTGCGTGATGGAGAACCCCTATATCCTCATCTACGACAAGAAGATCTCTAACCTCAAGGAGTTCCTCCCCGTGTTGCAGCCTGCCGCCGAGAGCGGTCGCCCATTGCTGGTGATTGCTGAGGACGTGGACTCTGAGGCCCTGACCACCCTCGTGGTGAATCGTCTGCGCGGCGGATTGAAGATTTGTGCCGTGAAGGCTCCGGGCTTCGGCGACCGCCGCAAGGCCATGCTCGAAGACATCGCCGTGCTCACCGGTGGTGTGGTGATCAGCGAGGAGAAGGGCTTGAAGCTCGAGCAGACCACGCTGGAGATGCTCGGCACAGCCAAGAAGGTGACCGTGTCGAAGGACAACACCACAGTGGTCGATGGCGCTGGCTCTAAGGAGAACATCCAGGATCGCGTGGCTCAGATCAAGAACGAGATTGCCAACACCAAGAGTTCCTACGACAAGGAGAAGCTGCAGGAGCGTCTGGCCAAGCTGTCGGGCGGTGTAGCCGTGCTCTATGTGGGTGCCAACTCTGAGGTGGAGATGAAGGAAAAGAAGGACCGCGTGGACGATGCCCTCTGCGCTACCCGTGCCGCCATCGAGGAAGGCGTGGTGGTAGGCGGTGGTACCACCTATATCCGCGCTCAGCAGGTGCTGGCCGACCTCAAGGGCGAGAACCCTGACGAGCAGACCGGTATCAACATCGTGTGCCGTGCTATCGAGGAGCCTCTGCGCCAGATTGTGGCCAATGCCGGTGGCGAGGGTGCTGTGGTAGTGAATAATGTACGCGAGGGTGAGGGCGACTATGGCTACAATGCCCGTGCCGACAAGTATGAGGATCTGCGTGCCGCAGGTGTCATCGACCCCGCCAAGGTAGCCCGCGTGGCTCTGGAGAACGCCGCTTCCATCGCCGGAATGTTCCTCACCACCGAGTGCCTCATTGTGGACAAGCCCGAGGAGAACGTTCCCGCCATGCCCGCAGGTCAGCCCGGTATGATGTAATTTCGGTTATACCATATTATAATAAATGGCGTGTCACAGTTGGTGGCACGCCATTTATTTTGTGTTATCTCTTGTGTAAAGACCGTGTGTGGAGGCTCTGTTGCGGTCAATTCTCCCTATTGATAAGGTTCACCACCACCTTCACCATCACGTCTTTTTCCTCTGTCCTGCTCTCTGCAATCATCAGAGTGAGGGCCACGAGGGTGTTGTCGGCAATGCGTTTCGACCCGTCCTCACGGTAGAGAATGCCGTTGTTGTTCATAAACCACAGAAAGAGTGTGGCCGCAATGCGCTTGTTTCCATCGCTGAACGAATGATTTTTGGTCACCAGATACAGTAGCATCGCCGCCTTTTCTTCCACGCTGGGGTAGAGCTCCTCGCCGTCAAAGGTCTGATAAATCTGCCCAATGCTACTCTTGAACGACTCATCCTTCTCATTGCCAAAGAGCATTGAGCCTCCGAACTTGCCGCGAAGCATGTCTATTTCGTGCATCGCAGTTTCGTATGTGGCGCGAAATGGCTCCTCGTGAGTGGTCTTGGCAATGCCTAATCGCTGGTAATCGTAGTTGTCGAGGGTGTCGAGAGCATAGGTGTAGTCCACCACAACATCAAACAGCGAGTTGCTGTCCTCGGTGTCGGGCATGGGCTGCTGATGAAGGGTTCGCCCAACAACCTGCACCAACTGGCGCAGTTCTACAATCTGCTGCTTGCGAATTCGCTCGTTCACAGCATAGCCCTTCACGAGATATTGCCTCAGAACGGAGTTGGCCCATTGGCGGAAACGGACACCTCTTATAGAATTGACGCGATATCCTACGGATATAATCATGTCAAGATTGTAGTAGGAAATCGTTCTTGTTATTTTGCGTTTACCCTCCAATCGAACCTGTGCATTTTTTGCACAAGTTGTCTTTTCATCCAATTCAGCAATGTTATAGATGTTTCGGATGTGGCGGTTTATCACTGTTCGGTCAGTCTGAAACAAGTCTGCCATCTGCATTTGCGTCAGCCACACCGTCTCTCCCTCCAACTTTACTTCCAGTTGGGTCTTGCCATCCTCACTTTGATAGATGATGATCTCGTTGTTCAGGTTTACCGTTTCATTCATAGTCGTACTCTGAGAAATGGTACAAATATACTAATAATCATTGTTATAATGGTCAGGAGGAGGCAGAATCATACGAAATATTCCTCGTTTCACATCAATATGACGGAGTTTTGTAAAGACGTGTCGGCTCCTATTTAATATATCATCTAACTATGTTTGGTATGCAAATCAATCTCTCCATATTGGCGTAATCGTGGAAGTGGGCAACAACATATAGCCTTGACACAGTGTGTGCTGGGTGAAGGGCGATGCGCCTCATTGTGGACAAGCCCGAGGAGACCGTTCCCGCCAGGCCCGCAGGTCAGCCCGGCATGATGTAAATCAGCCCTCATTGCTCTCCGGAGCGACACCATAGGTTGGAGGTATGCCATCGGATTGGCATGCCCTCGATTGTTTAGTCCACATGACAAATGGAGATGGTCTATTTTTAAAAATCGTAAAATACTTGATTTTTCTCAAGTTTTTTGCACAAATTGCAGAAATTTATACCTCGATTGTTTGGAAGCGATTTAAAAATATACTATCTTTGCAACATCAATGAGAAAGATTAGTCCTTCGGGGCTACAAAATATTTTTTGATTTGTTTTAGTAGATTAGTTTTTAAGTAGTTTGTTTTTAGGAATCGGTTGTCGTGATGACATCCGATTTTTTTTGTGCTTATTAAAAAAAACATTACCTTTGCAGCATGAAGAATAAGTTATCTATCGACTGGAAGAAAGCGCTGATATTTCTCGTCATTTCGGCTGGTCTCATCTATATCACCAGGTCTATCCTGATGTCTATAGGCATTGTTTTGGTGCTGTTTATCATCGATGGGCTCCTGGCCAACTGGGAGTATCGACGCAAGACCAAGCAGATTTTCGATGAGCTTCGGAGGATGAAAGAGGAGAAGGAAAATGGAGATTCTGTTCATGATTGAGTATCCCACGCTCACCTACTGCAGCTGTGTGTTCGGCGGCGAGGTGGTGGAGGGACTGCTGCCCACGCGCAGCGTCGATGAGATAAACTAACCGTTGAGGCTATAATAATATATGGAGAAACTTATCCAACTATATACTTCATGGTCGGGCAAGGCCCCAGCCCATGTGGAAAAGCTCGCCGGAGCCGGCAGCAACCGCCAGTATTTCAGGCTGACCGATGCCGAAGGGCAGTCGGTGGTCGGCGTGGTGGGCACGAGCCTCGATGAGAATCGTGCGTTCATTGGCCTGGACCGCCATTTCGTGGAGCAGAAGTTGCCGGTGCCTCGGGTGCTGGTGGTGAGCGACGATGAGATGCGTTACCTGCAGTCCGACCTGGGCGACACCTCGCTGTTCGACGCCATCAAGGGTGGCCGTGAGGCTGGCGGCCGATACAATCTGGCCGAGAAGCGACTGCTCTTCCGCACCATTCGGGAGCTGCCCGCCATCCAGGTGCGCGGCGCCCACAACATGGATTGGAGCCAATGTTATCCTCAACCCGAGTTCGATGAGGACAGCGTGCTCTTCGATCTCAACTATTTCAAGTATTGTTTTCTGAAGCCCACGGAACTCGATTTCCATGAGTTGAAGCTCGAAGCCACGTTCCGTCGCATGGCCAAAGACCTCACGTCGGAGTCGGGCAACTGCTTCCTCTATCGTGATTTCCAGGCGCGCAACGTGATGCTCGACGCCGAGGGAAATCCTTATTTCATTGATTTCCAAGGCGGACGCAAGGGTCCTTTCTATTACGACCTGGCCTCATTCCTCTGGCAGGCCTCCGCCAAATATCCGTTCAAGCTGCGTCGCGACCTCATCGCGGCCTACTACGACTCGCTCAAGCAGTATATCGAGGTTCCCACCGTGCGCCATTTTGCCGAGCGGCTGAGCCTCTTCGTGCTCTTCCGCACGCTGCAGGTGCTTGGCGCATACGGCTTCAGAGGCTACTTCGAACACAAGCAACACTTCATCGACAGCATACCGCCGGCCATCGCCAACCTACGCGACATCCTCGACTTGCGCGAGGAAATGCTGCCCTATCCCTACCTTCGCGACTTGCTGCAAAGACTCACAGAACTGCCTCAGTTCGCCCCGAAGAAGGAACCGATACATAGTCGTACCGATGGCTTGAAGACCACCGATCACGACATCTACGAGGCTCATCCGCAGGATGGACCGGCCACTTTCTCCAAATACGACGGCAAAGGTCCGCTCAAGGTCACGGTCTACAGCTTCTCTTATCATCAGGGAATACCCGAGGATCCGTCGGGCAACGGCGGCGGCTATGTGTTCGACTGCCGCTCTACGCACAATCCCGGCCGCTACGAGCCCTACAAGAAACTCACTGGCCTCGACGAACCGGTTATCCGATTCCTCGAAGACGACGGTGAGATTCTGGAGTTTCTTGACCACATCTACACCCTCGCCGACAAGCATGTGGCCCGCTATATCCAGCGCGGCTTTACCCATCTCATGTTCTGTTTCGGCTGCACAGGTGGACAGCACCGCAGTGTCTACAGTGCCCAACACCTGGGCGAGCACCTGCATCAGAAGTTTGGCATCGAGGTCCAGATAATTCATCGGGAGCAGAAAATCAACCAAACATTGAGCCGAAGACCCTCCCCGCCCTCCCTATAGGGAGGGGGAGAGCCTACCGGTAAGCCATCGCTTACCATCGGCAGTGATATTTTCCCCTATAATATTTATTTCTTCAAACTTCTGTTTGGGTCACTTTCTCGTTTTGGGAAAAGTGGGAATGAGCCAAGGTGAGTCCTTCATTTTCCCGCAAGAATGATATTTTCCCCACATATTTATAATGTCTTCACTCCTCCGGTGGGCACTCCCCCTCCCTACAGGGAGGGCGGGGAGGGTCTGGTATTGTTCCTTCAGTCATTTGTTGTAAGAGCGGGGAAGGTCTTTTTTTCGGCCCATTCCTTTGCCGTTTCCTATTTATTCGCTAATTTTGCACCATGAAACAAGCCATGATTTTCGCTGCAGGTTTGGGCACTCGCCTTAAGCCGCTTACCGACCAGATGCCCAAGGCGTTGGTAAGGGTGGGGGGAGAGCCGCTGCTGAAACACGTGATTTTCAGGTTGCGCGACGCCGGTTTCACCCGCATAGTGGTCAATGTTCACCACTTCTCTCAACAGATTATAGACTATTTCAAGGCCAACAACAATTTCGGACTTGATATTCGCATTAGCGATGAAACGGCCTCGCTGCTCGATACCGGAGGCGGTATCCGCCGCGCGGCCGAACTTTTTGACCCCAACTATCCCATCCTCATCCACAACGTCGACATCCTAAGCAATGTCGACTTGGGCCGGTTCTACAGCTTCGACCCCAAGGTGATGTGCGTCGACTGCGGCGTGCCCCATCTATTGGCCGGTGCGCAGCTGCTCGTGAGCTGGCGCAAGACCAAGCGCTATCTGCTCTTCAACGACCAGATGTTGCTCGTGGGATGGGTCAACCTGGAGACCGGCGAGGTGAAATCGCCCTACCCCGAGGTGAAGACAGAGCTGCAGCGACTCACCTTCCCCATCACCCCCACCGACGAGCCGCTGGTGCTCGCGGCCCACTATCGGGCCTACGCTTTCAGCGGCATCCACTGCTTCTCGCCCCGCATGTTCCCCCTGATGGTGGGACTTCCCGATAAGTTTCCCATCATGGACTTCTATCTCAACAACTGCCGCAAGATGCCCATCAAGGGCTATGTGCAGCCCGACCTGCAGCTCATGGACGTGGGCAAACTTGACACCCTGCACGAGGCGGAGGATTTTTTAGAGGTGTTAGGTGATGGGTGTTAGGTGGTAAAATAGTGTGTGTTAGGTATTAAACAGCAAAATAGAGACTACGAATATATAATTCATGCTTAGGTATTCCGGCATCCTTCCCATTGGGATGGCTTGGTTAGACCTATGGCGACACTTTTTTTTATTATGCAACAGAAGATTATCATTCTTGATTTCGGCTCACAGACCACGCAGCTCATCGGCCGCCGTGTGCGCGAGTTGGACACCTTCTGCGAGATTCTTCCTTACAACAAGTTCCCCAAAGACGACCCCTCGGTTATCGGCGTGATTCTCAGCGGAAGCCCTTATTCCGTGCACGACCCCGAGGCGTTCAAGGTGGATTTGAACCAGTTCATCGGCAAATATCCGGTGCTCGGCATCTGCTATGGTGCCCAGTTTATCAGCTATTCGGGTGGCGGCAAGGTGGAGCAGACGGGTACTCGCGAGTATGGCCGTGCCAATCTCCAGGAGTTTGAGGCCGACAACGCGCTGTTCAGCGGATTTGAGGCCAACTCACAGGTGTGGATGAGCCATGGCGATACCATCACGGCCATTCCCCAAGACTTCCGAGTTATCGGTTCGACGGCCGACGTGAAGTATGCCGCTTTCGCCAGCAACACGCAGCCGGTGTGGTGCGTTCAGTTTCACCCGGAGGTTTATCACACCACGCAGGGCACCCAGCTGCTCCGCAATTTCGTGGTCGACATCTGTGGCAGCAAGCAAGAGTGGAGTCCCGCCTCGTTTGTGGAGTCCACCGTACAGGAGCTCAAGGCCCAGCTCGGCAACGACCGCGTGATCCTCGGTCTCTCGGGCGGCGTAGACTCATCGGTATGCGCCACCCTGCTCAATAAGGCCATCGGCAAGAACCTCACCTGCATCTTCGTAGACCATGGCATGCTCCGCAAGAACGAGTTTGCCAAGGTGATGAAGGCCTATCAGGGCCTCGGGCTCAACGTCATCGGCGTGGATGCCTCGGAGAAATTCTTCAAAGACCTGGAGGGTGTGAGCGACCCCGAGCAGAAACGCAAGATTATTGGCCGCGACTTCGTGGAGGTATTCAATGCCGAGGCCAAGAAGATTACCGATGCCAAATGGCTGGCCCAGGGCACCATCTACCCCGACCGCATC
>DCJH01000013.1:0-34981 GCA_002317385.1 Prevotella sp. UBA1705
GTGCCCAACTCGTTTGCCGAATGGATGAACGCGGCCGACGTAGACTTCGTGATTACCCACCCAGAGGGCTACGAACTCGACCCGCAGTTTGTGGGAAACGCCCGCGTGGAGTACGACCAGCGCAAGGCGCTGGAGGGTGCCGACTTCGTCTATGCCAAGAACTGGAGCTGCCCCGGCGTGTCTGACGCTGCGGCCTACGGCCAGATTCTCTCGCAAGACATGGGCTGGACCATCGACACCGAGCACATGAGCTGGACCAACAACGGCCAGTTCATGCACTGTCTGCCCGTGCGCCGCGGCCTCATCGTGACCGACGACGTGATAGAAAGCCCCCGCAGCCTCGTCATTCCCGAGGCGGCCAACCGCGAGATTTCGGCCCAGGTGGTGCTCAAGCGGGTGCTTGAGAGCCTGTAAACCACCATCCATCCCAATATTATTCAGCCCACCTTGCATGCGCCATGCAGGGTGGGCTGAATCGTTTTCAACCCATCTGGGTGCTTCCCTACCCCAAAATTGCGAAATTTTAAACATGAAAAACGGGCAGATTACGCAAAAAATCAGTAGCTTTGCACCCGATTTAAAACCCACGATCATGATTTCATTCGAATGTGATTATAACAACGGGGCCCACCCCCAAGTGCTGCAACATCTGCTGGAGACCAACACCAAGCAGAGCCTCACCTATGGTTTCGACGAGTGGAGCGACGCCGCCAAGGAGAAGATTCGCCAGGCATGCGATGCGCCCGACGCCCAGATATGGTTTCTCTCGGGCGGCACACAGACCAACGCCACGGCGATAGACGGCATGCTGGCCCACTACGAGGCCGTGATAACGGTAGAGACCGGCCACATCAACGTGCACGAGGCGGGCGCCATTGAGCACGCCGGACACCGGGTCATTGCCCTTCCGGCCCACGAGGGACTGATGGAGGCGCACGACCTGGAGGCCTACATGCAGTGGTTTGTGCACGATGAGAGCACTGAGCATCTGGCTCAGCCGGGCATGGTCTACGTGACTTATCCCAGCGAACTGGGCACCATCTACCACAAGGATGAACTGGAAAAGATCTACGACACGTGCCGCAAATACGGACTGAAACTCTATGTAGACGGTGCGCGCATGGGCTACGGACTGCAGGCCGAGGGCGCCGACATCACGCTGCCATGGCTTGCGGCCCACTGCGACGCGTTCTACATCGGTGGCACCAAGGTGGGTGCGCTGTGTGGCGAAGCCGTGGTTTTCCCACGCGCCAACGCCCCGCGCCACTTCTTCTCCATCATCAAGCAGCACGGAGCACTCATGGCTAAGGGTCGCTTGATAGGCTTGCAGTTTGACGCCCTCTTCACCGACGGACTCTATCTCAATATCTCCCGCCACGCCATCGAGATGGCCATGCGCATGAAAGCCCTGTTCGTGGCCAAGGGATGGGAGCTCTATCTCGACTCGCCCACCAACCAGCAGTTTGTCATTCTGCCCAACGAGGTGGTGGCACGACTGGAGAAACTCGTGCAGTTTACCCACTGGGAGCCGGTGGGCGACACCCATTTCCTTTGCCGATTTGTGACCAGCTGGGCCACGACCGAAGACGATTTGAAGACCTTGGAGCGCATCATCCAGGAGGCATAGCCCATGGTCCATAGGGTGGTGCTCACCCTACGGCTGTCAAATTGATTCATCATCATTTCCCGTTTTGGCCATGAGGCTGAAACGATGAAACGGACATCCATAAAGGATAAAACCGCATTTTCGAAGGCCTTTTCCGCTCATCTCGGTCGGAAAAGGCCTTCGTCGTTTGGCGATTACTATGCTTTCGCTGCGCCAGAACTACCAAATCGCGAGGCCAAAAGGGCCTAATCATCACGCGAACAGGTAGTAATCGCAGGGTGTTTTCGGCCCATCTAAGACTCCGAAGAATCCACCTTGAAGCACAACAGCTTCACCTTCAACACCTTACAACACGCACCATTTTTCTCGTTTTCAGCCCAATTTTTAGGCGATGATGCCTGAATCGCAGCAAAATTAGGGCCTCAAGGGCAGGATAATCAATATTTTTCATCCATTATTTTTATGAGCAACGAGGCTATTGAACCATGAAAGACAACCCTCCTCCCGACCTCCATCAACAACAAGAGGATATGCCCCGCAGGGCATATCCTCTGTGATGGTATCGCTATATCTGCCCCACGGATGGGGCAAGCGGATTATTTCAGCACGCCAAGTTCCTTGCCAATCTTGATGAAGGCAGCGATGCAGCGGTCGAGTTGCTCGCGGGTGTGGGCAGCCGAAAGCTGTACACGGATGCGGGCCTCGCCCTTGGGCACCACCGGATAGTAGAAACCGGTGACATAGATGCCCTCGTCGAGCAGTTTGGCGGCATACTTCTGGGAGAGCGGCGCGTCGTAGAGCATCACGGCGCAGATGGCGCTCTGCGTGGGCTTGATGTCGAAACCAGCCTCCATCATCTTGGTGCGGAAGTACTCTACATTCTCTACCAGATGGTCGTGCAGGCTATTGTCTTCCTTCAACATCTTAAACACTTCGAGGCTTGCACCGATGATTGAGGGGGCCAGCGAGTTGGAGAAGAGGTAGGGACGAGAGCTCTGACGCAGCATGTCGATAATCTCCTTGCGACCCGTGGTGAATCCTCCGAGCGCACCGCCGAATGCCTTGCCGAGTGTGCCGGTGTAGACATCCACGCGGCTATAGGTGTTGCAGAGCTCGCTCACGCCATGGCCTGTGGCTCCCACCACGCCGGCCGAGTGGCTCTCATCGACCATCACGAGGGCATCGTATTTCTCTGCGAGGTCGCAGATCTTGTCCATCGGGGCCACGTTTCCGTCCATGGAGAACACGCCGTCGGTACAGATGATGCGGAAGCGCTGGGCCTGTGCGTCCTTCAGACACTGCTCCAGCTCGTCCATATTGGCATTGGCATAGCGATAGCGCTTGGCCTTGCAGAGGCGCACGCCGTCGATGATGCTGGCGTGGTTGAGTGCGTCGGAGATGATGGCATCCTCGTCGGTGAGGAATGCTCCGAACAATCCGCCATTGGCATCAAAGCATGCAGCATAGAGTATGGTGTCTTCGGTGTGGAAATATTCGGAGATGGCGGCCTCCAGTTCCTTATGGATATCCTGCGTGCCACAGATGAAACGCACCGACGACATGCCGAATCCGCGGCGGTCCATCATGCGCTTGGCACCCTCGATGAGGCGTGGATGATTAGACAGTCCCAGGTAGTTGTTGGCGCAGAAATTGAGCACTTCCTTGCCCTTCACCTCGATGGCAGCCCCCTGCGGGCTCTCGATGATGCGCTCTTCTTTGTAAAGTCCTGCTTCTTTCAGCTCAGCAAGGCTCTTGCTGAGATGCTTTTTGATTGTTCCGTACATAAGATTTAAATTTAAAGTTACCTATGGCAAAAGTAACCTAATAATTCCAACGGCGCAACGGCAAACGTGTTATTTTTTTTAAATTCCTACAGAAAATGCATTTTTTATCCATCAAATGCACTTGGTCTCAAGAAAATTTCTTTATTTTGCAAAAGCCATTATAACATTAAATTTAATAGAACACAAAGTATGAAAAATGTCCTTGTTATCGGTTCGACAGGCCAGATTGGCTCTGAGCTGACAAGAGAATTGAGAAACACCTATGGGGGCTCGCACGTCGTTGCCGGCTACATCAAAGGGGCTGAACCCCAGGGAGAACTGCTCGACGGTGGTCCTTCGGCGCTCGCCGACGTCACCGACTGCGCCATGATAGCCCAAGTTGTGAAGGATTATCACATCGACACCATCTTCAACATGGCCGCCCTGCTCTCTGTCGTGGCCGAGTCGAGGCCGCAGATGGCATGGAAGATTGGCATCAACGGACTGTGGAACATCCTCGAAGTGGCCCGCGAGACCCATTGCGCGGTATTCACCCCGAGTTCCATCGGCTCCTTCGGGCCCACCACTCCCCACCTGCTCACCCCCCAGGACACCATTCAGCGCCCCAAGACGATGTATGGCATCACCAAGGTGACCACCGAGCTCCTGAGCGATTACTACTTCCTGAAATATGGCGTCGACACCCGTTCGGTGCGCTATCCGGGCGTCATCTCCTACGTCACTCCGCCGGGTGGCGGCACCACCGACTACGCCGTAGACATCTACTACTCGGCCGTGAAGGGCGAGAAGTTTACCTGTCCGCTCAAGGCCGGCACGCTCATGGACATGATCTATATGCCCGACGCCCTCAAAGCCACCATGCAGCTCATGGAGGCCAACCCCGACAGGCTGGTGCATCGCAACGCCTTCAACATCGCATCGATGAGCTTCGACCCCGAGGCTATCTACGCCGAGATACGCCGCCACTTCCCCGACTTCGAGATGGTATATGACGTAGACCCGCTGAAGCAGTGCATAGCCGACAGCTGGCCCGACCGCATGGACGACCATTGCGCCCGTGAGGAGTGGGACTGGAACCCCACCTACGACCTCGCCGCCATGACGACCGACATGCTGGAGAAGCTCGCTGCCAAGCTGAAGAAATAACTGTGAAATGAAAAAAGGGCCCTCCTCGAGGACCCTTCCTATAGTCTGCCTCAGACGATAGCCACAACCGCGGGCTATCGTCTGGGGCGGAATGCGTTTATGGCAGGCTGTGCACAATGACCTTCGGCCCGCTGTAGGTCTGCACCGTGAGCTCTATCCGCGCGTGCTTCGGCACCTCGCGCAGGGGCAGACTCACGTAAACTTTGGCGCTGTAATACTGCGGCACGCCGTTCTGTCCATGGGTGAGCAGCAGTCGCAGGGTGCCGCCGCCGGTGGCCGATGTGTCGAGCGCCAGGCCCACGCTCTGCTTCGCGTCGGACTCGTCGGGCTGGCCTGTCTTGAGGATCAGCGCCAGGTTGAGGTATCTTCCGTTGGCGCTCACCCATGAGCTCTCCACCGAGAGAGGGTCGCGCTGCAGGGTGTCGGGGCGTTCAGTGGCCGAGATATGGAGCACCGGCACACGCGAAACTGATACCGGCGTGGCGCTCTCCTCCACCTTATTATAATAGAGCAGGGCCCGGTAGAGCGAGTCTTGGGTAGTGGCCCAGGTGGCCTTGGCAGTCGGCGAGAGCCTCACGGAGTCTCCCTCGTCGGTCAGTGCGTAGTCGCCTTCGCCCGGAGCAGCCGTGTGCAGCTCCACGAAGTCGGCCCGCAGGTAGGAATATTTGCCGTCGCCCGACTCGTAACTGTCCGTCGAACAGCCCGCAAGGAAGGCACAACACACCATTCCCCATGCCACAAAAGCCTGACCGATGAGCCGTGATGTCTTCATAAGCATGGGGAATTAGAGGGTGAATAAAGTCGTTAGCGTGATGCGTTGAGGTAGTTGATGGCCGGGTTGGCATACATCGTGAGGATGCGTTCATGCAGATATGGCATATCGGCATGGGGCAGATTCACCTTAGCCAACTGCCCTTCCACATAGCGATCGAAGAACTCTTTGTCTTCGGCAGAGTAGTGGTCGGCATGGTCGGAGGTGCCACGCAGCTCGTCGAGCGCCACGTAATTGCAGGGATAGAGCCTGTAGTTGCGATGGATTTCGTGGTCGATGTACTCGGCAACCCGTGTGAAAAACTCCTCCTTGGAGATGTCGGCGGGCAGCGAGTCGAGGTAATCGTTCAGGCAAGGAGCACAGTGAAAGTGCACGTGGCCCTTGTAGCCGTAGATGCCTGTCTGCATGGAGATGAGGTCGTCTTGCGGTCCTTTCTTCCAGTTCTCGTCGTCGCGCTTCTGCTGAAACTCCATGGCCTTGAGATAATCGCATGGGTCATACTCATAGGATAGGCTGAGAGGCACAATCCTCAACTCCTTCAGGCGCTCGGCCGGCGTACCAGTTCCGCCCATGACCATCATCTTGAGCACTCCCTCGGAGGTGCGGTCGTTGGAGTCCTTGGCCCTGCCGGAGCGCTGGGCAATCCATATATTCTCCTGCTTCTCGGTGATAGCGAAGTGCATATACTCCGACATAAGCTTGCTGGCGAGCAGCATATCGCGCAAGGGCAGGCCGCGCTTCACGATGAAACTCTTGTTCACCCTCACCAGATCCTTAACCCAAGGCAGTGCCAGGAGGTTGTCGCCGATGGCAATCTCGCACGTAGTGGCAAAGCCTGCGTCTATGAGCATCACGTCGAGGATGCCCGAATCGAGCACAATATCGCGGTGATTGCTCAGGAAAGTATGTCTTTTCTCGCGGTCTATGGCCGCGTAGTCCAGCTCACATCCGCGCCCCATCTTGGCCAGAATGTCCTTGATAAAGCCATAGCAGAATGCCTTCTGGAAGTCCAGATTGGTCTTGCACGCCTTCATCTTCTGTGCCACAGCCTCCATGGGAACCTGCGGATACAGATACTTCACCACCGCCTGAAACTGCGGATTGGCCAGCAGTCGGTCGTAGACCTCGGGCAATTCCTCCGGTTCAAATGGCCGAATGGAATCAAACTTAGATAGTTGTGCTTTCATACCATATACCTTAAGGCCTCTCCCAGTCCATCCCAAGGAGGGGGCGTTAGATAGCCGAGGGCTGCCTGTCCATAGGGGCAGCAGGGCGCATCCCCACCTTGCGAGGGACTGGAAAGAGGTTTGTGTTAGAACTGATTCTCCACAATGTCGGTCAGAACATCCTTGATATCGAGCCCGGCAGCACGCACTTGCTGGGGGATGAAGCTCGTAACGGTCATGCCCGGAGTGGTGTTGATCTCCAGCATATTCACCACATCGTTGCCCTCCTTGTCCTTGGAGATGATGTAGTCTATACGGATAATGCCGTTGCAATGGAGGATATCGTAGATGCGGCTGGTCTCCTCGGCCACCTTCTTTGCCGTTTCCGGTGCCAGTCGGGCGGGCGTAATCTCCTGCACCTGGCCGTTATACTTGGCGTCGTAATCAAAGAATTCGTTGTTGGTCACTACCTCTGTGGCAGGGAACACCACGGTCTTCTCACGGGTTTTATAGCATCCGATGGAGATCTCCGTGCCGTCCATGAAGCCCTCTACCATCACCTCGTCGCTCTCCATGAATGCCACTCGCAGGGCCGGAGCCAGTTGGTCGGCATTCTTCACCTTGGAAACGCCGAAGCTCGACCCATCGGCTGCGGGCTTCACAAATACCGGCATGCCCAGGCGTGCCTCTATTTCGGCCTCATCGTAGCTCTCTCCACGACGCAGCAAAATGCTGTCGGCCACCTTCACTCCGAACGCGCGAAGGTAGTTGTTGAGCACATACTTGTCGAACGTCATGGCCTCAACGAGCACCCCACTCGTGGAGTAAGGCAGATGGATGAGGTCGAAATAGCCCTGCATGAGGCCGTTTTCGCCCGGCGTTCCATGGATAGTGATGTAGGCATAGTCAAAAATCACGGCCTTTCCATCGGGTCCAATAAAAGAGAAGTCGTTGCGATCGATGGGCGCCACGTCGCCATTGTCGAAGGCAACATGCCAGTCCTGACCCTTCACGTCGACGATATAGATGTTGTAACGTTCCTTGTCGAAAAAAGAATAGAGGCCCTGAGCCGAGCGCATGGAGACGTCGTGCTCAGACGAGTCACCGCCGCACACAATGGCGATGTTTCTCTTTAATTCAGTCATAAGCGATTATGTTTTGTTACTTTAGTTATTTCTTGGTTGATGGCGGGCTATCGGTCTCACCCTGAGAACTGCCTGCCGCAAATACGGGTAGCATCCCATGGCCGCGCCTTGACGTCATTCGGCGAAGGTGTCGGCCGTGGTACCCTTGATGAATCCACGCCATTTCTCGATGAGTTGGGCAAAGTCTTGCGGCCACTCGGAGTCGAAATCCATCTGCTGTCCGGTGGTGGGATGCACGAAACCGAGCGTCTTGGCATGGAGCGCCTGGCGGTTGCAGAGCTTGAAGCAGTTCTGGATGAACGCCTTATAGGTGGTGCTTCGCGTGCCGCGCAGTATCTCACAGCCGCCGTATCGCTCGTCGCCGAAGAGCGGATGGCCTATGGATTTCATGTGGGCGCGTATCTGATGGGTGCGCCCAGTCTCCAGAATGCACTGCACCAGCGTGACATATCCGAACCGCTCCAGCACATGATAGTGGGTCACGGCGGGCTTGCCAATGTCAGAATCGGGCTCGAACACCCTCATGCGGAGGCGGTCCTTGGGGTCGCGCCCGATGTTTCCCTCGATGCGTCCCTCGTCTTCCTTGGGGTTGCCCCACACCAGCGCGTTGTACGAACGATGCGTTGTCTTGTTGAAAAACTGCTTGCCGAGCGCCGTCTTCGCGTCGGCCGTCTTGGCCACGACAAGCAGTCCGCTGGTATCCTTGTCTATGCGATGCACCAGCCCCACCTCGGGATCATTGGGGTCGAACGACTCCAAATCTCTCAGGTGCCAGGCCACGGCATTGATGAGCGTGCCGTGGAAGTTGCCGGCTCCGGGATGCACCACCATGCCGGCCTCCTTGTTGATCACCATCAACGCGTCGTCCTCGTAGACGATGTTGAGTGGAATCTCCTCTGGCTTGATAGACGATTCATGCTTCGGGCGGTCGAGCATCAGGGTGATAACGTCTAACGGACGCACCTTGTAATTGCTCTTCACGGGGCAGCCATTCACAAAGATGCACCCGGCATCGGCCGCTGTCTGTATGCGGTTGCGGCTGGAATGCTGCATCTTATCGGCCAGAAACTTGTCGATGCGCAGCGGTGCCTGACCAGCGTCCACCTCCACTTTCCAGTGCTCGTAGAGCTGACCGTCGCCACCGTCGGCCTGCGGAGTCTCCTCCATGAGGTCGTCGTCTTCGAGCAGGTCTATATCTTCTGTATATTCTGTCATTGCTTAGCAGGCTCTACCGGAGGCTCGGGCGCCACCTCAGGGGCAGGCGGTGCGGGTTCTACCGGAGGCTCCTTCACCTCCTGGAACTCGTCTACGTCGTTCGAACCATCCGTATTTTCCTCTTCGTGATACACCGGATCGATGTAGTTCACCGAGTCGTTCATATCGCGCATACCATTGCCCACCTGAATGATGAGCTTGGCATCTACGGGCACTTTGTCGCCGTAGACCACGTGCTTACCATTGACCAGGATGCCATACACCCAATCTTTCTCGCCCGCGATGAACTGCGGCGGGCCGAGCTTGAATCCCATCGCCGTGAGCTTGGCCATGGCCTCGCGCAGCGAACTGTTGTCGATCACGTCGGGAAGGGTTATCGTGGGTGAGTGGGCAGCATTGATAGTGACATATATGATATGCCCCGACTTCACGCGCTCTCCAGGTGCCGGCGACTGCTCGAGGATGCAGCCCGGGGGCAGGCGCTTCACATAGCCCGTGTCGACCACCTCGATTTCCAGGTCGAGATTGTCGGCAATGTCTTGTGCATCCTCTATATTCTTGTGCAGAAGCTTAGGTATCGCTATCGATTCCCCGTGGTGGGTATAGACATCCAAGCCAAACTTGAAGCCCACGGCAAGCACCAGCACCGTGGCGGCCATGGCCAGCAGATTGCCCCATAGCGACCAGCTCTTGAACTTGCCGAAGAATTCTGTTAATGTCATCGATGTTATATTTTTCTACAAAGATAGTGCAATTCCGTCTAAAACCAAAGGATGTGCCGATTATTTTTGGCCCTCGGGGCTTTTAGGCAAGCCCCTGCCCGCCCCGATGAGCAGCCGATTCCCCACGCCCGGGTCAGCCGGCGGCGTGGGCCGAGGGCCGGCGGAGACAAATCGGGGGCACCCTGTTGCACAGCACGCCACACTGTGCAGGCCCCGCTTCGAAGGCTATTTTTCGGGAAAAACGCCTATCGGAGACCCGTTTTCCACATCCGTAAACCACCTACGCTGAGCCATTTACGCCCATAAATTCAGGCGATTTTAACAAATGAATATACTCCAAAAAAAATAAAGTTTTATACAAAAAAGAATTAATTTATTTGGTAAAACACTGGAAACACCCGTATCTTGGGGCATCAACCAAATTGAAAATTTATGAAAACAACTTTGAAATCACTATCATTTTTGGTATTATCTCTCTTGATGTCTATCACTTTAGCCTCATGCAGTAGCGACACAGACCCTGCCGATGTGGACGTTTTCCTCGGCACCTACAAGGGGCAGATTGGCTACGTCAACGTTTCTCCAGCCAAGAATATCAGCGCCAACGACGGCCAGGTCATTGTCAAGAAGGTAGGTTCAAGCTATTCTTTCTACTTCAACAACGACATTCCGGACCTGACTGGCATCAAGTTTGAGAAGAAAGACGACAACACTTATGTCAGCATCGGCACCGGACTCACCGGCATCACCATCTCCGCCTCCAAGCTCAACATGCTTGTTGTGAAGGGCACCGAGACGTGGACGGCCAACTGCACGCGGTAAACCACTCAGCCGCGAGCAAGGAGTGGCACTCCCTTACCTTTTGAACCGCCGCTCCTGATGGTCTCTGACCATCTTCATTAGTTTTCTCCAAGCCATAGCTATCCTGCGAGCATACAGGGTGCTATGGCTTTTTCCGTGCTCCGACCTGCCGCACCTTCCACCCATTTCCGGTACGGACAAGCTCGGAATCGCACCCCCTCGCTGCCTCACTACCTTCAGAATCATCAGTTCTCCAGCCCACGAACTGTGAGATTCCGTCATCCATCTTCTCTTGATGAACGACTTATCTCAAAAAGGAGACGAAACTTATTGACATGCGACCAAGATGCTATCGCCTCATGGCCAGGCCTATCCTTTCTTCGCTGCATACCTCGTCGTCCTCACAAATCGACCGATTGGAGCACACGCTGCAACTGATTGAAAAACAAAGGAATACCTCTCGACAGAACCATCCCATCCCACCCTCTCCACGATTCCATAGTAATCGTGACGCGAAAAGGTACTCATCGCGAGACGATTTGGTACTAATCGTGACGCGAAAAGGTGCTTATCACAAAACGAATTGGTATCGCCCGTTTCTGCAAGAGCTCTCCATGCTCCAAAAACAAGGCAGAAACAGCTGCATCATCAGCGAAATGTCTCTACAAAACGAGGCACTTCCGCGGGTGCCCAGTCGCCCTCTCGGAGGCGGTAAAAATAAAAGGAGGGTGCGCCAAATAGCTTTGACGCACCCTCCTTTTGTCTACTGTGACAGAACGGGGAGATTACTTTCCGTGGTTCTCGTCGGACACAGACAACTTCTTGCGGCCCTTGGCACGACGAGAAGCGAGTACACGACGACCATTCTTCGTTGCCATTCTCTCGCGGAAACCGTGCTTGTTCACGCGGCGACGGTTGTGAGGCTGAAATGTTCTTTTCATCTTTTTATGCTTATTTTAATTTATTATTGTTTCAACTTCAAAGGGCACAGATATCCCCGTTTGGGCTGCAAAATTACTCATAATTTTCGAAATAACAAAGAATTAAACGATTTTTCGCCCACAAATCGATGTTTTTTTGTAAAATAGTAGTAACTTTGCAGGCGCAAAATAGACTATCACAAATTTAATAAATACATAGAATGATTAATTCACAGGAAATCAAAATCGGAACATGTATCCGTATGGACGGTGGCATTTGGAAGTGTGTAGACTTCCAGCATCGCAAGCCGGGAAAGGGCAACACCGTGATGAATACCAAGCTGAAGAATGTTGCTGACGGTCGCGTGCTGGAGCGCACGTTCCAGGTTGGCTTCAAACTCGACGACGTTCGCGTAGAGCATCGCCCCTATCAGTACCTCTATGAGGACGGCACGGGCTGCATCTTCATGAACCAGGAGACCTTCGAGCAGATTCCTATCGCTAAGGATATGATCACCGGCGCCGACTTCATGAAGGAGGGCGACATCGTAGACGTGCAGACAGATACATCCGACGGCACCATCCTCTCGGCCGAAATGCCCATCAAGACCAACCTCGTGATCACACACAGTGAGCCGGGTGTGAAGGGCAACACCGCCACCAACGCCACCAAGCCGGCCACGCTGGAGACTGGAGCAGAGGTTCGCGTGCCCCTCTTCATCAACGAGGGAGAGACCATCACCATCGATACCCGCGACGGAAGCTACGTGGGTCGTGTGACGGAGAAGTAAACAGGAAAAAAGCAAAAGGGTAAAAAAGTAAAAGCCTGCGGTCTGACTCAGACTCCAGTCTTATGCTTTTTTACCTTTTTTCTTTTATGGCTTACGCTTCTTTCTATCTCTGCCGGCCCTGATGCAGATACGTTCTTACACCCCTTTACCTTTTTACTTTTTTACCTTTTTACCCTTATGAAATACTCCTTCATCATCCCCGTCTTCAACCGTCCCGACGAGGTGGACGAGCTGCTCGATAGCCTGACGCGCCAGACTCTGCGCCAGTTTGAGGTCATCATCGTGGAAGACGGCTCACAACAGCCTTGCCAGGACGTGTGCCGCAAGTATCAGGACTGCCTCGACCTCAAGTATTTCATGAAGGAAAACAGCGGACCGGGCCAGAGCCGCAACTACGGTGTGGAGCGCGCCACGGGCGAATATGTGCTCATTCTCGACTCCGACGTGGTGCTGCCCGAGGGGTATCTCCAGGCCGTGGACGAGGAATTGCAGCGCGAAACGTGCGATGCCTTCGGCGGTCCAGACCGTGCCCACGAGTCGTTCACCCCCACGCAGAAGGCCATCTCCTACTCCATGACGAGCTTCTTCACCACCGGAGGCATCCGCGGCGGCAAGAAAAAGCTCGACAAATTCTACCCCCGCTCGTTCAACATGGGCATCCGTCGCGACGTGTACCAGCAGTTGGGCGGGTTCTCCAAGATGCGATTCGGCGAGGATATCGACTTCTCCATCCGCATCTTCAAGGCCGGATGCCGCTGCCGCCTCTTCCCCGGCGCATGGGTCTACCATAAGCGTCGCACCGACTTCCGCAAGTTCTGGCGGCAGGTCTACAACAGCGGCATCGCCCGAATCAACCTCTATAAGAAGTATCCCGAGAGCCTCAAGCTCGTCCATCTCTTGCCCATGGTGTTCACGTTGGGCGTGTTTTTCCTGCTCATCCTGTTCGTTATCGGCATCCTCGTGGGCATCTTCGTCCGCCCATACGTAGATCCTCCCTTCGGTCTGATGCTCTGCACGGCGGCCCTTCTGCCCCTCGTGCTCTATTCGCTCGTCGTCTTTCTCGACTCCGCCATCCAGTATCGCAGCCTCCGCATCGGCCTCCTCTCCATCCGTGCCGCCTTTAACCAGCTCATGGGCTACGGCTGCGGCTTCCTCAATGCCTGGTGGAAACGCTGTGTCCGCGGCCGTGACGAGTTCTCCGCCTATAGCAAAAACTTCTACAAATAATTGAGAATTGATAATTCATAATTGATAATTATGATTACCTTTGCGTATTCCTACTGCAGTCGATAGACCCTACTACTAACACGCTAAGACTTATGTTGAAACGCAAGGAAAACATTATTCTGACCAAGACGGATGCTTTCTCTGACCGGATTGTCAGGCTTGCCCGCTATCTTCAGGTGGAGAAGCACGAGCGAATCCTTAGAGACCAGATTCTCAGGAGCGGCACCAGCATTGCCGCCAACACTGCCGAAAGCCGAAATGCACAGAGCCGTGCCGACTTCATCAGTAAGCTAAGCATCGCCCTGAAAGAAGCCGACGAGACGCAGATGTGGATTAAAAAGCTCTACGTTGGCAATTATATCAACGAGAAAGGCTATGAGTCGCTGACACAAGACGTGGTGGAAATCATCAAGATTCTCACCTCAATCATCAAGACTTCCAAGGGATTGCAGTCCCCATCTGCCTCCAACAGAGATTCCTCTAATCCCTGATACTCATCCCATCATTGTCCCATCCAAGCGGGTAATCATAATTATCAATTCCCAATTATCAATTCTCAATTGTACCGAAAGTGCCTAAATTATCAATCAACAACTGGTCGGAGGCCGACCGTCCGCGCGAGAAGCTGGAGCGGCTCGGTGCCGCAGCTCTAAGCGATGCAGAGCTGTTGGCCATCCTCATCGGCTCGGGCTCGGCCAAAGAAAGTGCCGTAGACCTCATGCGAAGGGTCTTGGGCGACTGCAATAACAACCTGAACACCCTCGGAAAGATGACCATTGCCGACCTCGAACGCTACCACGGCATGGGGCCTGCCAAGGCCATCACCATCCTTGCAGCCTGCGAACTGGGTAAGCGTCGCACGAGTTCCGATGTGGAACAGCGCCGGGACCTCGGATCCTCAATGGCCATCTACGAATACATGCACCCCATATTGCAGGACCTCGACCTGGAGGAGTTCCACATCCTGCTACTCAATCAGAGTTTCAAACTCATCAAAGAGGTGTGCATCAGCCACGGCGGCATCACCGAGACAGCCGTCGACGTGAGGGTCATCATGAAGCATCTCATCCTCAACAACGCCACCGTGCTGGCCGTTTGCCACAACCATCCCAGCGGCAATCCCAACCCCAGCACCTTCGACGACCGCCTCACGCAGTCTATCAAGAAGGCTTGCGAGACCATGCGCATCTACTTCTTAGACCATGTAATCATTGCCGACGGCAGTTATTACAGCTATCGCGACGAAGGGAAGATATAGGGAATGACGAATGATGAGTGTGGAGTGACGAATGGAAGGCTGTGGAATGATGAATGGAAAGCTGAGGAATGAAGAATGAAGGATTGCGGAATGGAGATTGGGGCAGGCAGAGATGAGTGGATGAAGAAGGGCTATCGCCAATTCCTCAAGGTTTTGCTTGGCATATTCGAAAATAATGATTAAATTCGCAAAGTAAACAAATAGTACAAGCAATGACACAAGAAGAAAAGACCAGAATAGAAGGACGCATCGTCGATGTGCTCAAAACCGTATATGATCCAGAGATTCCTGTCAACATCTGGGACCTCGGAATGATCTACAAGGTGGACCTCCAGGAGGACGGAACACTGGAACTTGACATGACTTTTACGGCCCCCTCCTGCCCCGCTGCCGACTTCATCCTTGAGGATGTGCGTACCAAGGTGGAAGGCGTAGATGGCGTGAAGGCCGCCAATGTGAACCTCGTCTTCGACCCTGCCTGGGACCAAAGCATGATGAGCGAGGAGGCAAGAGTGGAGCTTGGGTTCGAATAGTAAGAGTAAAAAGGTAAAAAAGTAAAAAGGTAAAAGGTGTGACTGCCCCAGAAATGGGGTATATTCCAAACCAAAACGGAGGGTAGTACCATGGGAAGAAATGTTTATTTTTTGTCCGACGCCCATTTAGGGTCACTGGCATTAGAGCATAAGCGGACGCAGGAGAGGAGGCTGGTGAGGTTTCTCGACAGCATCAAGAACAAGGCCGCGGCAGTCTATCTGCTGGGCGATATGTTCGACTTCTGGGACGAATACAAGTATGTGGTGCCCAAAGGATATACCCGTTTCCTCGGCAAACTGTCCGAACTGACCGATATGGGGGTGGAAGTCCACTTCTTTATCGGCAACCACGACATCTGGACCTACGGCTACCTGGAGGAAGAGTGCGGCCTCATCGTGCACCGGAAACCCATCACCACCGAGATCTACGGCAAGGAATTCTACCTCGCCCACGGCGACGGGCTGGGCGATCCGGATAATAAATTCAAGTTGCTTCGTAAGATGTTCCACAACCGTACCTGCCAGAAGATGCTCAATTTCGTGCATCCATGGTGGGGCATGCAGCTCGGTTTGAACTGGGCAAAGCATAGCCGACTGAAGCGCGCCGACGGCAAGGAGCTGCCCTTCCAGGGCGAGGACAAGGAGTTTCTGGTGCTCTGGACCAAGGAGTATATGCAGACACACCCCAACATCGACTACTTCATCTATGGCCATCGCCATATCGAACTCGACCTCACCTTGGAGCGCACGGCCCGCATGATCATCCTCGGCGACTGGATTTGGCAGTTCACCTATGCCGTGTTCGACGGCGAACACCTCTTCCTCGAACAGTATATCGAGGGCGAGAGCAAGCCATAAGCCCCATACGACATGACCTCAACGCGGCAGCCCGCCTAAGCATCGATGCTTGGGCGGGCTGCTGTTCGTTTGTGCAAGGGCGTCAGTCGGCCACTGGTCGGGCACTGATGTCGTGGTCGGTCATGGCCGCCACACACGAGTCCGACCACACATTCTCGGCCGTTTCCACCATATCTATAATGGTGTAGATGGGCAGAATGATGCCCATGATGCCCACCGGCGCGCCCTCTCCGGTCATGAGCGAGAGCGTGAGGAAATAACATCCCATGGGCACGCCAGCATTGCCGACGGCCGAAATCACGGCTATCACCACCCACAGTAGCATGGTGGGCAGGGTGAGCACGGTGCCACCGTTCTGCATGAGAAACAGCGATGTGACGAGGATGAAGGCCGCGCACCCGTTCATATTGATGGTGGTGCAGATGGGAAGCACGAAGCGCGCCACCTTGGGCGACACGCCGAGCCGCTCCTCCGAGGTGGCCATCGTGACGGGAAGCGTCGCGGCCGAACTCTTGGTAAACAGTGCCATGAGCACGGCGGGCATCATGCGGCCCAGGGCATGCAGCGGATTGATGCCGCGCGCTAATAGAAACAGGGGCAGCACCACGAAGAACTGCACCACGTTTCCGCCCAGAATCACCAGTACATAGCGGCCCAACGAGTCGGCCACCACACCGGCCGACACCTGCGCCGAGAGCTGTGCGGCAAAGGCCACGATGCCCACAGGCAGAGTCCAGATGAGCCCGCGGATGAGCGCGAAAAGTAGGTCTTGCAATCCGAGAATACCCTTCATGAGCGTCTGTTTCTGCTCGGTCTCGGGCATCTTAGCCAGCGCAAAGCCCACGGCAAAGGCGATGAGCAGCAGCGAGAGCACGTTGCCCTCAAGGAATGGGCGCACCACATTGTTGGGCACCACGCCGAGGATATGGTCGTAATAGGTCTCCGCGCCGAGGTCCCTGGGGATGCTCGCCGAGCCCGAGCGCACCAGTTCGGCCGGCAGATTGCCCGGCTGGATGATGTTGTAGAGCAGGAGTCCCACAAACGCCGCCACGAAAGTGGTGAGCAGCGTGTAGGTCACGGCGTGGCGGAAGATGCGCCCCGTGTCTTCCTGCTGACCGAAAGAGGCCAGCGTAGTGATGACCGCGAGCACGATGGTCGGCACGGCTACAAACTGGAACAGGCGCGTATAGACCGTCGCCACGAAGTTCATGAGCTGGTCGAGCCAGCCTATGCCCCACACGCCGAGCACCGCACCCACCACGAGCGCGGCTATCCAGAGCGCCATCTGGCGCTGCTGTCCCCGCACGGAAACTGATTTTTTCTCTGTCATTGTCTTCTTGATTCTTCTGCCTGCAAAGTTACGAATAATTCGGTTTACGGGCAATTCTATACGCCATGATGCATGGTTTTGACAAAGATTTTTGTCTCCACCAGTCGCTTTTATTACTGATGAAAGATATTGAAGTAATGCTCTCTCACCCGGCCCTCTCCCACTTCTGCCCGTCTCTCGGCCGCAAAATTTGCCCCAAATCTCCGTTTTTGAATCGCCTGAGCATCAGCATCTTGCAATTTCTTGACAAAAACGGCATTGCGATAAGGCACTAATCGCCTCGCGATTAGTACCCAATCGTGAGGCGAAAAGGGCCTCGCCGCACCTGCTTTTGGGCCATTTAGCTACAACAAAAAGGCCAAAACAGGCAGAAAGACATGGTTTTTAGGATGACCATCTCCCATCTATCACCCTCTACCGCCACCTTAAAGGCCTAAAACAGAGGCTGCAAACTTTAGATGTAGAGGTGCGGAAATGGCATATTCTGATGAATAATCTTGATAAAATACCGAGTCACCATTCCCCCGACGACTCCCATTTGCCTTCCCCATTTATGATTAGGCTGGCCCGAAAAAGCGAGGAAAGGTAAGTCAACAACATACTCACTTATAGGTAAATTGGATGGGCGGCTGGTCGGAATAGCATATTTTTATATACTTTTGCACGCAGAACAGCACTGCCACGAAAAACACCAGGCACTGACGTGCACATGAAAGACATCGCACATGAAAATATCGTTTAAAATTAATATCCATGAACTCTTTTGTTAAATCGATGCTCTGTCTATGCCTTTTCGGATGGATACAAGCAGCATTGGCACAAACACACCCAGACCTGAAAATACGCGTTCTGGAACAACAGACCGACGAACCTATTCCCGGCGCTGTGCTCAGGACAGGAAACCACATGTATGTCACCGACAGCAACGGCCTCTGCACCGTTCACCATCCGGCCGGTTCGTCTATCATCCTATCGCTCAAGGCGGTGGGATATGACGACATTGTAGATCGGAAATTCAGCTTCAGCCCCTCGGCTACGCTCACCATCCGTCTGAAACAAACCGTCAACATGCTGCAGACGGTGACCGTGAATACCCAGCAGAAGCACACCACCAACATGCAGCAGGTGTCGACCATCGACAAGAAAACGATTGAGAAATACTCTGCCCTCTCGCTGGGCCAGTTGCTGGAACTGGTTCCGGGCGTGAGCACCATCAACTCGGGAAGCACCATCTCCAAGCCCGTGATTCAGGGAATGTATGGCAGTCGCATCCTCCTCATCAACGAGGGCGTCAGGCTGGAGAGCCAGAGCTGGGGCGACGACCATGCTCCGGAGATAGACCACACGGGCTCGAGCGTCGTAGAAGTGATCAAGGGCGCCGAGGCAGTGCGCTATGGCTATGGTGCCATGGGAGGCGTGGTGCTGCTCAACCAGGCCCCGCTGCCCTACGGAAACCAGAAGTTCATGGTGGGCGGAACCGTCAATCTGGGCTACGCCACCAACGCGCGGGCCTACGACGGAGCCTGCACGGTAGAGATGGGCTATAAGAACGTGGGGCTACGCCTGCATGCCTTGTATCAGAGGGCAGGCGACTACTCCACGGCTCAATATGTGCTCAACAACACAGGTTATAACAATCTGAGTTTCTCGGGGCTTCTGGGCTACCAAACCAAGCGCTTCACAGCCACGCTCTTTGCCAGTCTCTATACCTCGCGCGACGGTTTCTACTATGCCACCAACATCTCGGACATCGACCAGCTGCTGGCCCGCTTTGAAGCCGGCAGGCCTGAGCCCGAGACCATACACCCTTTCTCCTACACCATCAAGCCGCCCTTCCAGCAGACACAGCATGTCACGCTGAAGGCCGATTTCAAGTATAGGTTCAGCGAGAACCACAACCTCGCCCTGAAACTATCGTTCCAGGACAACCTGAGACAGGAGTTTGAGAACCGCAAACAGGAGAGATACAGTTGGCTTCCCGTGCAAGACCTGCAGCTGAGCACGCAGAGCGGCGAGCTGGTATGGACCGGCCACTGGAAGCCGTTCCAGATGAGTTCGCAGTTCGGTCTTACCGCCATGTATCAGCGCAACTTCAATGTGCCGGGCACCAAGCAGCCTGCCTTCATCCCCAACTATGCCGCCTTCACCTCCGGTTTCTACTTCTGGCACAAGGCTACTTTCGGCAAACTGCAGTGCTCCGCAGGCATGCGCTATGACCTCCGCGCCATGGACATGGACGGATACACCACGCTCTCGAGCTTCAAATACTACTCCGGGTTCAGGCTCTACCGCAACATGACGAGCACCCTGGCCGCCCACTATCAGTTTACCAAGCGCCTGGAAGCCCGCATCAACATAGGCTGGGCATGGAGACCGCCAGATGTGAACGAGCTCTATGCCACCGGTCTGCACCATGGCATCTACTGGGTGGTGGGCAATCGAAACCTCTCTTCAGAGCACGGCTACAAGGTTGTGATGGGAGGTAAATACCACAACACCTGGTTTGCCATAGAGCCCAGCGTCTTCTTCCAGTATATAGACAACTATATCTATGACAACATCGGCAAGGGAAAAGACCGGTTTCACAATCATCCCACGGGCAAATACCCCCAGTTTATCTACGGACAAGACAACGCTCGGTTCTTTGGAGGCGACCTCGTGGCCAGCGTGGTGCCTCTGAAAAACCTCACCGTGAGTGCCAAGGGCGAATGGATCAACGCACGCAACATGAGCCAGAACACCTGGATGCCCTTCATGCCCTCAGACCGATATTCACTGGGCGGTACCTACAACATGAACCTGGGCAGACATGCCGGATGGCGGGCCACGTTTGCGCTCGACGGTACCTACGTGACCAAACAGAATCATTTCGACCCTGCCAAGGACCTGGTGCCCGACTCACCTCCGGCTTACTTCCTGCTGAAAGGGTCGGCCGAATTTTCCAAGCCGCTACCCAATGGCAAGGAACTGAAACTGATGTTACTCGGAGATAATATCCTGAACTCACTGTATAAGGAGTACACCGACCGGTTCAGATACTATGCACATGCCCGCGGAGCACAGTTCACATTCAGGACAATCGTAAAATTTTAAAACCATGAAGCATATCATACGCATTCTACCCCTACTTTGCCTGATGGTGGTGTCGGGCTGTTCGGACGATAAACTCGAAGACCTGATGAAGTCGTTCGTCAAGGCTCCGCCCGCCACCATAGAGCATGTGGTCAAAGGCCACGAGCAAATCCACTCCGTGCAGGCCATCCTGCGCATGTCGCAACGTAGGGCCGACGACGGCAACTATGCCGCCTACGACATCACCCAACGGGTAACGCCCATACCGGTATATCAGGAAATAGACTTCGACAAGGACGACCGGGGCAATGTTTCCATCACGTCGAAGCGCAAAACATTTGATGTGGTGAAGGGGAAAAACATCTTCTATGCCCTGGAACTGAAGTACTACGATGTGAACGGACAGCTCATCAACCATCAGTTTTCCAATTATGACGCAAAAGACGAAGAAGGTTCGACCCTCGTAGTGCACCAGCATTTCTTCACCATCCAGAACTACTCGCTCGACGGTGGCGCCCCCCTCACCTATCCCATGACCCTCGACAGCGTCTACTATGACAGGTTTCTGTTTGAGACCGACGACCAGGGGCAGCGCATTCCCAGCACCCGCTTCACTCCCGTCAATGTGTATGCACCCGTAGACCACTACCAGTCCGGCACGCTGCGCTATGATCTTGCGCTGGCCGTGCAGGCCTCCGAACGGTCTATGAAAAAGGAGGCGGAGGAGCCCGTGAAGAAGGGGAATACGACATACAGGCTCTTCAAAACCATAGATATTGCCCAACTGAACCGCCTGACAAGGGATGTGTTTACCTATGAATACCGTGATACAGACCCCGTGGAGGAGCCGCTGGGCTCCGTACTGACGGGCTACGACGACATGGGGCGTGTGAGAACGGGTACGACAACCATCAGGCTGCACCAGAAACGCAGCCTCAACGCTGGCGATCCGCTCGATGCGCTGGGATTCAAGGGCATGCTGCAGTTTCACCAGTCGGACATGTGCTTTCAGATGCGAGTATGTATCTGCCACATCATCACGGCCAACGGCAAGTATATGGAAGGACTGCAGAGCAGCGTACATGCCTACAACGACATATCGCCGGCATGGAACAGTTTCGACATCGACTATCCTGTGCCCTTCCGTGTCATTGCCGATGCCGACGGCAATCAGGACAAATGTATGAAAGATATCCAGCGTTTCTACCCGGGAGCAAAGCCCGACGAGTTGAAATCCATGCTCTGGGGAGGCACCTCCTACTTTGAACACATGCCTCAAGTAACGATGTAAAAACAACATAAGACCATGAAAAAAATCATTCAACTGGCATTCTTGCTATTGGCAATCCTTACGGTTTCTTCGTGTAAGGACTTCGTATTCTTCGACGTTTCGGTCGACGATGACGACAATCCACTGAAGCAAATGAAGACTCCCACGACCAGTGCCGACCTCTACAAGGCCCCGATCGTGTCGGATGCCAACCTCCCTAATCCCGACACCGAGGGGGCATTGGCCAACTGGGCCACCTGTCTCGTCATGATGAAGGAGGGTCATTCGCACGGAGGAGGTAAGATGCACGGCAACTATATGTATCAAGATGCACCCTGGAAGCAAGAGGAATTTGCCGTCATCCACAACACTGCAGAGGGAATCAAGGTGGAGATGGACACCGCAAGCACTGTCACCGCCATGGAGAAAGAAGAGGGAAAAAGAGGGCCCGAATACTTCCGCATTATCGGTGGACACAACAAACTGTGGGGACTCTGCTTCTATTTCTTCGACAAAGACGGTAAACTGATCAACGACAAGATACTCGACCACTCAGACCAATACCAGATATTCCTGACCATAAGCGATGTCGACGACAAGGGAAAACCCTACGACGTGCTCGATGTAAGATACAGAGGCGTAGACGACAAAGGGCAAGCCCTTCCCCCCATGCTATCCTCTTTTTTCAGAAATCGAACGAGTTTTGAAGACCGGCGCAGGGTAACGCCCGACATTTTCGAGTACACTTATCGGGACACTTGGCACCATGAAGACATGGGCGACGGCGTAAGAGACCTGTTCAACATCAGACTTCTGCCGCCTTTAACCCGCGACGACTACTATTCGGCTACCTCCTTCGACGACCAAGACTGCGTAGGGCTGAAGGGACACCTTAAGTTCGACAACACCATCTCGGCTGGACAATGGCCCATCAAGCTCTCCAATGGGTTGAAATACCGCCGAACGACCTACCTGTTACCACAGTTCTATCTCGCCGTAAGGGTGATGAAATGCCCCAAAGGCAAGAAGACGGTTATCCCGTTGCCAGAGGAAGAGCAGACCGAAAAGAGGAAGTTCATGTGTGCCGACTACTTTGCCCCAGCCAAAGAATCGGAGTGGCAAGAGCTCATTCGATTCAATCTTCCCATAAAAGTCTATGCCAACACCTTCGACAGCGACCCTACAAGTCCCGACCCCTACGAGCCCTACTACTACAATATAGCACGGGAGATTGGGCTGGAGAATAATTTGAAGGCAGCCTTCGAGTTGGTCAAGAACATCAAAGCCCATGGCAACGGAGGCGGATTGGGCTATGGTTCATGGTTCCTATAGCAGAACACAGCCTACCATCAGGCTGCCAAAGACGTACAATCACATCATATAAAAAAATAATCACATCATAAAAGAAAGACAATATGAAGAAAACATTCACTTGTGGACTGCTGATTGCAGCCGCCGCCCTTACCTTAACGGGATGCCAGGGCAAAGAGATCAGAGAAGATGTCATACCCGGAGGCAAACTCCCTGCACCGGACAAAAACACCAAGGTAGACCATCTCATCTTTCAAGAGATATTCTATGCGGGCATGTCTACGTCTTACAACAATGCCAAATACTCCTACGATTACGACTCATATATTAGGATAGTGAATCCGACCAACGAGGAGAAATATCTTGATGGGCTCGTTCTCGCCATCTCTACTTTCTCCAGTAACACCGACTGGAGGATGAGTGAGACACGCAAACTGATGGAGGATCACTTCTGTACTTCTAAGATTGTCCAGTTCCCAGGCACCGGAAAGCAGTACCCTATCAAGCCTGGACAGTCGGTGTTGATTACCGCATCGGCTTTCAATCACCAGCAGAAGACCGATGATTTCATTGGTAACAATCCCAACTCTTTTGATTTAAGCAATGCCGATTTCGAGTGGATGACACCCGAACAAACCAAGACTGAATGGGACATGACAGACAATCCGAAAGTACCTAACATGCTATCTATTGTCAGCGAAAACGATTATCTCAATCCCAACTCTGCCAGCTTCATGCAGGTTACCGTAAAGGCGTCGGCCATTGCCCTTATCAAACTCCAGACAACGACCGACTCTCTTCGTGAGAATAAGTACCGTCACCACTATGTAGCCATGGAAGGAAACGGTCACTCTCACCAGATGGCATCGGGCTATTGCGTAGCGATCCCACAGGAGTGGGTCATTGATGCGGTGTCTATCTGCCCGGAAGAGGAGTTCAAGACCTACAACATTCCCACGTCGCTTGACAAGGGTTATCGCGGCGTTCAGAAGCGAAGCAACGAAGAAATCAGCCTCTATGCCGGCAAAGCGATATTCAGAAAGGACGACGGAAGGAACTATCTTGACACCAACGACTCAAGAATCGACTTTGAAGTTCGCCCTGCTTCCATGGGCCCCAAGAAGTGATGCGGCATACAACTCTATGAGAACTTAGCGTCTGAAGCCCACCAGCACCGCCACATCCAACCGCCGTGCCCCTCGCTTCTACACTCAAGTTCCACCATCAAGCACCGATTTCTCCCATACCGCGGGATGAGATCGGTGCTGCTTTTTTACTCTTTCCCTCAACATCAAGCTGTGGATGGGAAATAATCCACTGCTCCCAATCCAACCTCAGAGTAGAAGCCCCTCAACCCCAAGCACTCCCTGTATGACCTATCAGCCTCCTATTGCCGAATCCCCACCTCCCCTTCAACCCCTCCCATCCTCCTCAAATCTGCAGAACGACTACCACCCAAGCAAAGAAAAAGTTATGATTGTAATAACAAGGTAAGCACTATCAGGCCTGCCAAACAATGGCTATCAGGACATAAAAATAGGGAATCAAGCGAGGTTTTACCCTTCAGATGATTCCCTTTCAGTTATCAAAACAATGTTTACAACGGTCTATTCTTAGCGCATCATCACCTTTTTGCCATGGTGAATATATATTCCCTTGCGTGTCGGACGATCTAAACGTCGGCCGTTCAAATCGTACCAGCACTCGTCTCTCACCATCCTCTCATTCGTAACTTGGGCTATACCGTTGGCCACATGATGCTCATAGTCGCTGCTTTGCCCAAAATATTCCTGCCAGGCAGTAACTTCCTTCACCTCCGGATCGCGCGCACCATACTGGAAATTCATCTCCTTGGCACACCAACCCTGCTTAGTGATATTGTTGACCTGAGCTATTGTCAGGTAGTTTCTGATGGATTCGTCTGCACGAGGATTATAGATTTTCAGTTCCCTGCGGTCGTCCTGGGGGCTGTATCCCCACGAAAGTCCTCCTTCCTCGTTATCTCCGACATCATGCATGGGCAGCAGTTGGATTTGTCGGTCCAGGTCAGTCTGTCGCATGGCATTACCCCAACAGGTGAAGACCTCCAGTTTATCATGTTTGGATAAGTCTACACTCTTGATATTATTCTTGGCACAAGAGAGATTGAGCAGACTGAGATTCTTCGATACATCCAGTTCGGTAATCTTGTTTCCATCACAGTTAAAGTCGGTCACATTGCCCGCAACCGTCACCGTCTGCTTCTTCAGCGTGAGCACATACTCATTGATATCCTCGTCGTCGGTAGGCAGTTGCTGGGTCACGTCGGCCCCCACAAATACGAGTCCGTTGCCGTTTGCCCTGACCGTAACCTGATTGCCAGCAGTCAAACTGGTCTTGAACACAATCTGTTCATCGTTTTCCCAGCCCTCGTCCCATTCGTCGGCATGGGTCGATACGGCTCCCATTAACAATACAAGTGATGTGAGTAAAACTTTCTTTTTCATAGTGTTTTCTTTTAATTGCTACCATTGCCTACTTACAACGACAACAGAAGCATGAATGAATAGTGTTTTTATGATAGTCGATAAGACATTGAGCGCTCATGGTATTGTCTCTAAACTCGACTGCAAAAGTAAACATATCCATCAGCATTAGCAATACCTAAAGATAGGTATTTGTGCCATTGCATTGCTCCCAACGGCATCATCATCACTAAGAAAACACACCGGCCCATAAGCCTGCAGGCTTATGGGCCGGTGTGTCACATGTTTCTCGCCTCCTATTCTGGCAGACAAGGCTGCTGAGACAGAAGCAGACTATCTGTCGATGCGGCCGCCGGAGCTGCTCATATTGGCAATAATCTCAGCCTCGGTCACGAGGTTTTGGTCGCCGGGAATGGTATTCTTCAGCGCCGATGCCGACACGGAGAAGTCAAGACAATGCTGGTCATCGTCGGGCCAGCGAAGGCGAGCGTGGATGAAGGCGGCCACCCAGGCATCGCCCACTCCCATCTGATCGATGATGGGCTCAATGTCGTAGATACGCGAAGTGTAGATTTTGCCCTCGGCCCAAAGCACTGCGGCATTGACGTGATGCTGGAAAGAGAGCTGGTTGCGATGCCCGATGAGCATGCGCTTGCAACGCGGGAACATCTCATGGAGGCGGTCGAAATAGCGACTATAGGCCTCCAGGTCGAACTGATAGCTGCCGTCGAGCGCGGTGAAGGGGATGGGCTCGAGTCCGCTGGCCACGTACCACTCGTTCTGATCTCCGAATACAAACGAGCTGTACTGCATGAGTTCGGCAATGGATCTATGGGCATCGGCCCCCGGATACTTCCACAAAGTGCTGCGATAATTGATGTCGCAAGTGAGTTCAATGCCCCGTTCGTAGGCCAGCCGCACGGCGTCCATCGTGGTGTCTAAGGACGCCTGACTGGTGGCGCAGGTGATTCCCGAGCAGTGGAACACGTCGGTGTCGCGGAAGATGGGCTCCCAGTCGATGTCGCCATAGGCCAGCGTGTTGAAGGCGGAGTCGTCGCGGTCGTAGACCACCTGAGAGCTCCTGAAGGCCGCCGAAGGCTCAAAATAGTAGGTGCCCATGCGCTTACCGCCCCGCACCACATGCGAGACGTCGAGCCCGAGCTCACGCAGATGCATGAGCGCAGCCTCGCCCACAGGCCCCTCGGGCACGCGGGTGACATACTCCACCCTATCGCCCAGCTGAGCCAGACTCACGGCAACATTGGCCTCGGAGCCACCGTAGGCAGCATCGAGCGCACCATTTTGAAACAGTCGCTGGCTGCCGTGCTTCGACAGTCTCAGCAGAATTTCTCCGAAAGTAACGATTTTCATCATGAGGAGATGGGGAGTTAGGGAGATGAGTAGTTAAGACAAATGTCTATTGGGGAAATGAAAAATAGGGGTGAAAGAAGTGATGTTGAGAATGTGAAGAGAAGGAGTTGAGAGTTCAGGAGTTGGGAAATGAAGACAGTAATGGGGTACAACGTGGTATAGACACCAAGCGTTCTCTTGGCCATAGCCAGACTATTGTCTTAACTCCTCATCTCCTTAACTCCCCAACTCCTCAAAAAACAAGTTACTTCGCCTGCTCCACCAGGTCGCGGGTGTCGCGTGCAATGACAATCTCCTCGTCGGTAGGGATGAGCACCACCTTCACCTTCGAGTCGTCGGCAGACAGAATCTGCTCTTTGCCACGGCAGTTGTTGCGCTCCTTATCCATCTTCACACCGAGATAATCGAGCCCTGCGCACGACTCCCATCGCATGCCCACCTGGTTCTCGCCCACGCCGGCTGTGAATACAATCACGTCCACACCGTTCATCGCTGCGGCATAGGAACCGATGTATTTCTTGATGCGATAGTTATACATTTTCATAGCCAGCACGGCACGCTCGTTGCCTTCGCGCTCGGCAGCCTCCACCTCGCGCATGTCGCTTGAGATGCCCGAGATGCCCAGCACACCACTCTCCTTGTTGAGGAAGTCGGCCATCTCCTGCGGCTGCTTGCCCAGTTTCTCCATGAGATAGGTCACGGCACTCGGGTCGATGTCGCCCGAACGGCTGCCCATCATCACGCCGGCCAGCGGCGTGAGACCCATGGAAGTGTCGATCACCTTGCCGTTTTTCACGGCGGCGATGCTTGCTCCGTTGCCGATATGGCAGGTAATCACCTTGGTGTTATTGTAGTCGAGGCCGAGGAACTCGCACGCGCGCTTCGACACATAGCGATGACTTGTGCCGTGGAAACCATAGCGGCGCACGTGGTATTTCTGGTACAACTCGTAGGGGATGGCATAGAGATAAGCGTAGTCGGGCATGGTGCTGTGGAATGCATTATCGAATACTGTCACCTGCGGCACGTTGGGCATGAGGGCATCCACGGCGCGGATGCCACGCAGATGGCCGGCATTGTGAACCGGCGCAAGGTCGATGAGGCTCTCGATGCCCTTCTCCACCTCGGGCGTAACGATGCAGCTTTTCTCAAAGAGGTCGCCGCCCTGCACGATGCGATGGCCCACCGCGTCGATCTCGTCGAGGCTCTTGATGGCGCCAATCTCTGGGTCGAGCAGGCACTTGAACACCAGCGCCACACCCTCCTTATGGGTAGGCAGGTCGGCCATAATCTGTTTCTTCTCGCCGTTGTCGAGTGTTACCTTGATGAAAGCCTCATCAAGTCCGATGCGCTCCACGCCGCCCTGGGCCAGCACGCTCTCGTTGGCCATGTCGTAAAGCTTGTACTTAATAGAACTGCTACCGCAGTTTAATACCAAAATTTTCATTGTAGCATGGGCCTCTCCAAGCCCCTCCGAGGGAGGGGATGTAAGATTACCCCGTCCTATAGAGGGAGGGCCGGAAGGGCCATTTGTGTTTTAAATTTAATCTTTTATTATAAAATTCGCCTTGATTCTCAAGCGCTGGAGGTAATCCCACAACCCCTCCTTCGGAGGGGCTTGGGGAGGCTACAGCGTCTTTGCGTCCTGTGCCTGGCAAGCGGTGATAGCCACCATATAGTAGATATCATCGATAGAGCAGCCGCGGCTGAGGTCGTTGACCGGACGGGCGATACCCTGGAGGATAGGACCGATGGCCTCTGCACCGCCGAGACGCTGCACAAGCTTGTAGCCAATGTTGCCCACCTCGAGGTTGGGCACTATCAATACGTTGGCCCTTCCTGCGATGTTGCTGCCCGGAGCCTTCTTGGCGGCGGTGGCAGGGTCGAGCGCTGCGTCGGCCTGGAGCTCGCCGTCTACCCTGAGTTCGGGATATCTCTCCTTGGCAATCTTGGTAGCTTCCACCACCTTGTCGATGATATACACGCTCTTGCCGGTCTCCTTGTCGATGGCATCCTTGGCCGAGCCCTTAGTCGAGAAGCTCAGCATGGCCACCACGGGGCTCTGGAATCCGGCCACGCTCTTAGCAGTCTGGGCGGTGGTATAGGCTATCTGGGCCAGCTGGTCGGCGGTGGGGTTAGGCGTTACGGCCACGTCGCCCATCACCACGATACCATTCTCGCCATACTGCTGCTCGTGGGTGAGCACCAACATGGCACCGCTCACGCAGGTAACGCCCGGTGCACACTTGATGATCTGCAGGGCAGGGCGCAGCGTGTCGCCCGTGGTGCTGAGCGCACCGGATATCTGTCCGTCGGCATCGCCGGCCTTGATGATCATGCAACCCAGGTAGAGGTTGTTCTCAGTAACCAGTTCGCGAGCCTGATCAACGGTCATTCCCTTCTTCTTGCGAATCTCTGCCAACTGCTGAGCATACTCTTCGGTCTTATCGAAATGGAGCGGATCCACGATGGTGGCCTTGTCGATGTTTTTCAGTCCCCACTCAGCGGCTTCTTTCTTGATGTTCTCAGGGTTACCGATGAGGATGAGGTGGGCCAGGTCGTCGGCCAGCACCCTGTCGGCTGCCTTTAGTGTGCGTTCTTCCTCTGCTTCCGGAAGAACGATGCGCTGCTTGTCAGCCTTAGCACGCGCAACGATTTTCTCTAATAAACTCATACTTTGATTCTAATCGATTAGATGTTTGTTAATTGGTACAAAGGTACTTATTCTTTGCGAGCCGAGCAAGAGATAGGCCTGCGGGCTTGGGTTAAATGTCGTTAACATTTATACTTTTTACAGTTACATAGGCTATTTCGTTGCAAATGAGCAGGTAAACGATATTTTCAGTTTCAGCAGTAAGCGAATACATGCCAAGGCTTCCTCTTACAGCCACGACAGCCTCTCACCCACTCCACGAATACCTCTGTTCTGTCAAGAAAGTTCTGAACAAATCGCACTTTCCGAACCACTCGTTCTGGAAAACCCTGCCATGGTTTTTGCCTTCCCCTGGCGATGATTTTGCGAAAAACGCCCAATGATTCTGCGAAAAGGCCGAGATGGGGGCGCGATTAGCACCATTCCGCTCAGCGATTACTACGGAATGACAGGGCCAAAAAGTGCCAATTTCATCGCGAAAACGCACCTATCGCAAGAGCGAAACATCCCCTCTGCCGATAAAGGCCTAAGACTCAACGAGTTTTAAACAGCCCATTTTCGGCGTATTTCGTGCCAGACTTTTTCTGTTTTCAAATACGCGACGTATGCGAGGGCTATCTTAAAGATTTTTCATGGGGTAATTAGGAATATGACAGAACTGCATGTGGAGATAGACAAAACGACACAACAGCCATATGCCCAGCACGGATTTGGAAGGCAGAACGCCCCCAAGAACCTATTTTCGAGGGAGGAGCAGCAAGAAGAAAGGGACGGGTATCTAATGTTCTAAGATACCCGTCCCCACAATTTCGTGTCCCCACATCACCCCAGCGGGCAACCTATCAGTCTGCCATCTCCTTGGCCAATATGCTCTCCAACTCCTCCGCAGACAGACGAAGGCGGAAGCGCCCCTTGATGGCCACGCTGATTCGGCCCGTCTCTTCGGACACCACGATGGCTATTGCATCGGAGTCTTGCGCGATGCCCATGGCCGCGCGGTGGCGCAGTCCAAGCTCCTTGGGGATGTCCATGCTATGGCTCACGGGCAGGATGCAGCCGGCGGCGCGGATGCGCTTCTTAGAGATGATCATGGCCCCATCGTGGAGTGGCGAGTTCTTGAAGAAGATGTTTTCTATCAAGAGCTTGTTCACGCTGGCGTCGATGGTCTCTCCGGTGTGCACGATGTCGTCGAGTGGCGTGCCCCGTTCCACCACGATAAGGGCACCAACCTTGGCTTTGGCCATGTCCATGCACGACCACACGATGGGCATGATGGTCTCCTTGTCCTCGCTGTGCTCACTCTCTTTCTTCGGCGCAAAGAGCTTGACAAAGTTCCTCACGCGCTGGCGCTCGCCCAATTGGTACAGGAACTTGCGTATTTCATCCTTGAAAAGCACGATGAGTCCTATCACACCCACGCTCACCAACTTATCCATGATGGAGCCGAGCAGACGCATCTCGAGCACCTGCGACACGAAAAGCCACGTCAAGACGAACAGCATGATGCCGATGAAGACATTGAGCGACCGGCTCTCTTTCATCAGACGGTAGATGTAGTAGAGCATCAGGGCGACAAGAAATATGTCGATGACGTCTTTGATTCCGAATTCGAAAAACATAGGTTTTATAGTATTTTGGGGGAGTTAAGGAGTTAAGGAGATGAGGAGTTAAGACAAATGTCTGTTCCACTGGTAGTTTTTTCGCCTCCTGTCTGTTCTTTGAGCCACTGTCAAACCTTCATCTCTTCTTCACTTCTTAACACCCTTTTATATCAGTATTGTCTTAACTCCTCACCTCCTTAACTCCTCATCCCCTCATTTTTTTAGTCTCTTGTATAGCTCCACCGCCTGCACAGCCTCCTTCACGTCGTGCACACGGAGGATGGATGCGCCCCGCATGAGAGCCATGGTATTGAGCACCGTGGTGCCGTTGAGCGACTCGTCGGCGGTGATGCCCAGCGTCTGATAGATCATTCGCTTACGAGATATGCCCACGAGCACGGGCAGATCCATCACCGAGAAGCGGTCGGTCTGGTCGAGAAGCTCAAAGTTTTGCTCCATCGTCTTGCCGAAACCGAAACCCGGATCGAGGATGATGTCCTTCTGTCCGAGGTCGCGCAGCTGCTGCACCTTGGCCGCAAACTCTATCAAGATGTCGCGCAACGTAGCCTTTTGCGACATCAGTATGTAGGGCGTTCCGGTCTTGGCCACTAAGGGGAACATGGCCGGATCCTCGCCGGTGGATATGTCGTTGATGATGTCGACGCCATATTTCTCGATACACATCTGTGCCACCTTCGGGCGGAAGGTGTCTATCGACACTGGCAGGTCGTTACCCATGTCGCGCATGATGGCCAGCGCCATGTCGAGTTGGCCCATTTCTTCGTCCTCGGTGGTGAGGCGTTCGAGGAAAGGATTGGTAGAGCAGGCACCCACGTCGATGATGGTAGCGCCCTCACGTTTCACCTGTTCCACCCGGCTGCGGATAGCCTCTTCGGTCTGCACGCGGCTCCCGGCATAGAACGAGTTGGGCGTGACGTTCATGATTCCCATCACCTGTGGTTCGGCCAGCGACATAAGTCGCCCCTTGATATTGATTGTATATTCCATTGAATTGCTATTTTCTGCAAACTTAATAAATATTTGACAAACAGCCAATGATACGGGAGATTAATCGCTCATCCCCTTACGTCATCATGCTGTTACCTTTTCTCGGCAGTCATCCGACCTCCTTTTTCAACCACCATCCGAAGAATCGGTCGTACACTTCATAGGCTTCATTCACCTGAAGCAACATCTCCTTGTCTACTAAGGCCTTGGCCGCCGACTTCACCGTACTGGGTGCGCCGAGTCTGTGGGCCGTGATGAAGCCCTGCCCCAAGATTTCGCTGGCCCGCCCATCAAGGGCAACGGCTCGAATAAGTTTGCCCTGGGCAGGCGTGATGAGATTCAGGAAGGTGTGATAGGTAGCCTCGTTTTCCTGAACCACCTTGTCCAGCATGTGCACGACCGAGGCCTCAGAGATGGTTTTCTCGCCAGTCTCATAAAGGCGGTTGAGCATCATCTGCACATACCAGGTATGCCCTGCCAGCATCTCGTAGAGCTGAGCAAACACCTCTTGAGAGATGCTTTGGCCATGCTGTAGGAACCATTCGCGCGCAAATTCATAGTAGGGTTTCAAGGCGATGCAGTCGAGATTCATCATCTGTGTGCTCTGATAGAACGGACGAGAAGCCGATGCAAACATGCTCTCAAGCACATGGCGCTGACTACCAGAGAACACAAACTGCACGGAGGTGAGGTGCTGGATGTGGGCCCGGAGCAGGGCTTCTACGTTCTTGTCAGCATAATCGGCCACAGCTTGGAACTCGTCAAAGGCAATGTAACAGCGCTTGCCCGATTGCTGCATATAGTCGAATATCTCTACCAGAGAGCGCTCTGCCAGTTCGGGCGACACGTCGACAGAGAACGATGGCTCTCCCGTCATTGTGTCGAAGCTGAGCACCGGCCGCAACGAACGGAAGAATGTGCTCACCCGTCTCACAATCTTCTCCTCGGCAGTATCCAGCGATCCCAGCACCACCTCGCCCAATTTCTTCACCAGCGACTCCAGGCTGTCGGTCTGATATAGGTCTACATAATAGCACTTCACATCTTCTTTCTCCGTGATTTCATGGAAGACGTGTCGTATAAGACCAGTTTTTCCCATGCGTCGAGGGCTGATAAGAGTGATGTTACGCCCATTGTTAAGTGCGGCAATAAGTGCTGCGGTCTCCGCCTCCCGGTCACAAAAGTAGTCGGGCGACACGTAGCCGGTGAGTAGAAAAGGATTTGCTGGATTCATGATAACGATGTTTTCATTGCGAACTTTTCGTTGCGAACTTTTCGCAATACAAAGATAAGGTATTTCCATCAGACCGACAAGGGATAACGAAAGAATTTTTACGACCCCACGATGATGGTGCAAATTAGCCCACGATTTTTAGCCATGATTTCTTGGTTATGACCAAGTTTTGGCGTATTTTTGCAGGAAACAAGGCGGCAGGGCCACGGCCTCGCCATGCCACAACACCGTATCATGGATATCAAACAGTTATATCAGCTCTACCTGCAGCACCCGCAGGTGACCACCGACAGCCGCGACTGTCCGGCGGGAAGCATCTTCATTGCGTTGAAGGGTGACTCATTCGACGGCAATAAGTTTGCCAAAGCAGCCCTCGACAAGGGTTGCAGCTATGCCATCGTGGACGAAAAGGAATATGCAGACCCTGCGGACGACCGTATCATCTTGGTGGACGACTGCCTCCTCACCTTCAAGCAACTGGCTCGGGAACACCGTCGGCAGTTCGACATTCCGGTCATAGGCATCACTGGCACCAACGGCAAGACCACCACAAAGGAACTTCTCTCTGCGGTGCTGGCCGAGAAATATCGGGTGATGCACACCGAGGGCAACTTCAACAACGATGTAGGCGTGCCCAAGACGCTGCTGCGACTGGCCCCCGAACACGAGATTGCCGTGGTGGAGATGGGTGCTTCGCATCCCGGCGACATCCAGCAGCTGGTGGACTATGTGGAGCCTACGTGCGGACTGATTACCAATGTGGGCCGTGCCCATCTGCAGGGATTCGGGTCGTTTGAGGGTGTGAAGAAGACCAAAGGCGAGCTCTACGACTTCCTGAAAAGCCATGGCGCGCTCTGCTTTCTCAACACTTCCAACGAGCATCTGGTGCAGATGGCCAACGACCGCGAGCTGCAACGCATCATCAGCTACGGCGAGGACGAGCAGGCTCAGGTACAGGGTGAGGTGGTGAGCTGTGCCCCATTCCTCAACATCCGATGGGGCGCCGCACTCTCGTCGCTGCCCTCTCCCATCGCCGACATGGAGGTTTCGACCCATCTCATCGGCGCCTACAACATCGACAATGTGCTGGCCGCCATCACCGTGGGACTCTACTTCGGGGTGAGTGCCAGGCAAATCTGTCATGCGCTGGAGCATTATGAGCCGAGCAACAACCGCTCGCAGCTGGAGAAAACAGACAAGAACTGGCTCATCGTAGATGCCTATAATGCCAACCCCACGAGCATGTCGGCCGCCATCGACAACTTTGAGCGCATGGAAGTGGGCCATCCGAAGATGGCCATTCTGGGTGATATGCGCGAACTGGGCGACGTGAGTGCGGAGGAACATCAGAGGATTGCCGACCTGCTCAAGACCTCGGGCTTCGACGAGATATGGCTTGTGGGTGAGGAATTTGGCCGTGTAGACACTGCTTTCCGCCGCTTCAAAGATGTGGAGGAGGTGAAGCTCGCCATCGCCGCCCATCGTCCCGAGGGTCGCTACATCCTCATCAAGGGTTCAAATGGCATCCACTTGGCGCAGCTCTGCGAGCTGCTTTAATTGAGAATTGATAATTAATAATTGATAATTGGCTGGCGCGACGCTCTCTCTCAATGTTTTGGGGATGGTGTCGCGCCAGTTAGTTTAATGGAGAATTGATAATTTATAATTGAAAATTGGCTCCGCACAAAGATCACCGCGCAGCCAATTGTGAATTATGAATTA
>DCJH01000013.1:35043-41961 GCA_002317385.1 Prevotella sp. UBA1705
CCACCAGGAATCGAACCGGGGACACAAGGATTTTCAGTCCTTTGCTCTACCAACTGAGCTATGGCACCATTTGCTTGATTGCGGGTGCAAAGGTAGCGTTTTTTCATCAATCCCACAAATTTTTCCTCGTAAAAATGCACACGTTTCAGAAAAAAGGTGTACCTTTGCAGCGTCTTCAGGAAAAAGCAACCATCGTTGCCACTCCAAAGATGCTTATCGGGATGTAGCGCAGTTGGTAGCGCACTACGTTCGGGACGTAGGGGTCGGGCGTTCGAGTCGCCTCATCCCGACCAGCAAAAAGAGGTTGCTTTCGCAACCTCTTTTATTTTTATCCCCTACCCTCCTTGCTTCCGTCTCTCTCAATGGTAGGGACATACTCCTGCTCTACTTAGTCCTACAACTCCCATCCCCAAGCCAATAGAGCAACAATCCACCGGTTACGGTGTTCATGGAGAAGCGTTTGTCAACAAAAAAAGCCCCGAACGCTCATGGAAGAGCATTCAGGGCTTTCGAGTAGGGGGTGGTCCATCAAGAGGATGAACCTGTTTCTTGGGATGTCAGGATGGTGTGGGCAAGAGTTGGGGAGCAACTTATTCGGCTGGAGCCCACTTGCAGCGCACGGGAGAAACGATGGCGTTCTCCTTCTTCAACTCGGCAAATGCCTTGTCAACTTCCTTGCGGTCGAGACCCGAGGCCTTGGCCACCTCGCCAGCGGAAACAGGCTTACCTGCTTCGCGCATCACGTGTAATACTTGTTCTTTAGCGTCCATTGTTCCTAAATGTTTTATGGGTGGATGATATTTCTTGGCTGAAAATCCTAAATTTTCAGCACTGGTCTTTTTGTCTTTCTGTCTTAAAATCTGCCTATTCTGTAGTTCTGTCTAAGACCTAAGCATACTTGTCGTGATGTCTTTCCGTCTTACTCCAAAACATACAGGTCTATATGTCCTAAGCCAGCAGCTTGCGCACGATGGCAGAAATGAGCTTGCCGTCGGCCTTTCCGGCCATCTGCTTGGTGGCGAGCCCCATTACCTGGCCCATGGCTTTCATATCGATAGCACCAGTCTGAGCAATGATCTCTTTGACCTGAGCCTCTATTTCAGCCTCGCTGAGCGGCCGGGGAAGATACTCCTTGATGACAGCCACCTGAGCCAACTCAGCATCGGCGAGTTCCTGTCGACCGGCCTTGGCATAGGTATCGGCACTCTCTTCGCCCTGCTTGGCCAGTTTCTGAAGAATCTTCATGGCGGTAGCGTCTTCGAGAGTATCGTTTGCTCCCGGGGCAGTCTTGGCCTCGAGGAAATACTTCTTGATGTTGCGGAGGGCTTCGAGACGCACTTTGTCGCGAGCCTTCATGGCAGTACGGATATCACTGCTCACGGTGTCGAATAAGGTAGACATATTGATTGGGAGTTAAAAAATTAAGAAGCTAATGAAATGAAGACATTACCTTCAAATGTTGTTTTGTGGGGACGATCAATAAAGTTGATGCAGCTAAATGGCGCCTACGAATGAAAAAGAGAAGTTAGGAAGTTAAAGTTTCGGGGCATGAAATAGTCTGTTATTGCAACTATACACCATTAGATTGACATAGCCGACTATTGTCTGTGCTCCTCGAAGTTCTTTATCTTCTTAACTCCTCCATGTAATTCGTTATACAAAGCTAATCATGCCCTGCACCGTCTCCTGGCTGTTATCGGGCTCGGACTTCTGCTTCTTGCCGCTCGCTTGGTTGCGAATGCTCTCAAGCAGCTGGTATGTGCGCTTGTAGGTTGGCGTATTCTCAACGGCGAGGATAACGTCTTCGTTGTCGAGATCGTCCTGACTGAAGAGGTAAATGTGCGGGCGACGCTTGCGCTGAGAGTTATTGTCATCGTTACCATAGTAGATATCGCGACGGCTTCTGAGACGGGCGTCTTTCTCTTCTTTCTCTGCAATGAGGATGGCTTCCTCCTGAGTGTGGCGTGCTCGGCGCTCCAACGGCTCCACAGCGTCTACGCCAAAGCCTGTGGCAAGGATGGTAACTTTCACCTTCTTGCCCAACTCGGGATCGGTAGCAACACCCCACTTGATTTCAAAGTCCTCGCCAAACTTGGCCATAAAGTCGTTCACATCGTTCATTTCCTCCATCATGAGGCCTTGTTTCTCCTGCTTCTCATCACAGAAGTTGATGGAAAGCAGAATCTTCTTCGACCTGAACACATTGTTATCGTTGAGCAACGGCGAGTTGAGAGCATCTTCAATAGCCTTCTTCACGCGACTGTCGCCTTCGCCATAACCTGTGCTCATGATGGCCACACCACCATCCTTCAACACCGTTTTCACGTCGTTGAAGTCGAGGTTGATGAGTCCGTGTATGGTGATAATCTCCGCAATGCTTTTGGCAGCCACGCTCAATGTGTCGTCGGCCTTACCAAAGGCATCGATGAGAGTCAATTCGGGATAGATTTCGCGCAGTCTTTCGTTGTTGATGACAAGCAGTGCATCCACATGCTTGGCCATCTCCTCCACACCGTCGAGAGCCTGGTCTATCTTCTTAGGTCCCTCAAATCGGAAGGGGATGGTGACGATACCCACGGTAAGAATGTCCATTTCCTTGCTCACCTGAGCAATGACCGGTGCAGCTCCGGTACCCGTACCACCGCCCATTCCAGCGGTGATAAATGCCATCTTGGTACCGTCGTCGAGCATGCGACGAATGTCATCGATGCTCTCCATGGCCGCTTCGCGGGCACGGGCCGGGCGGTTTCCGGCTCCCAATCCCTCCTTACCCAATTGCAGATGCACGGGTACGGGAGAATCGTTGAGTGCCTGAGCATCTGTATTGCACAGCACGAACGATACGTCGTGGATACCTTCGCGATACATGTGGTTGACGGCATTGCCTCCGCCTCCGCCCACACCAATCACCTTGATGATGCGATTGTCTTTATCTGGAATGCCAAAATCGAGGATCGACGGCTTCTTGTTCTCTTCCAAGTTGTTGTTATCTGGATTCATGTCAGTCATTTTTCGTTGGTTCATTATTTGTCATCATCGTCATCATCAACCATCTTCTTGAAGAAGTTTTTGAGTCCCTTCAGAGATTTGTTGACCACAGAGTTCTCACGTTGAGCCTGTCGGCGTGCCTCTTCCTCGGCTTCGGCGACTCTCCGGTGCTCCTCCTCTTCCTGCAGTTTACGCTGGCGTTCCTCCTCAGCAGCCTTCTCGGCTTCGGTCTGTACGATGCCCTTGCCAGAGATTTCGCTTGGAGTGCGCGGCTCCTTGTGAGGCATTACTGGCGCCTGTTTGTCGTCGGTTCCGAAGAGATTGCTGCTGATGTCCTCGCCGGCACAGTTCATATCGCCCTTGGCCAGCAGTCCCATCACCGTGCACATACGACCGTCTTTGGCTGTGATTGCAGGGTTGTTGGAGTTGATGGTCTGAGACACAAACTTAGCAACCCTAATCTTTTCAATGTTGGTGTGGTTGCGGAAGGCGCGCTCAATGTTCCTCATATTAGAACCGCCACCGGTCAGGATGATGCCGCCCAAGAGCTTATCATAGTATTCATTGGGCACCTGGCACCATACATTCTCTATGATTTCCAGCATGCGAGCCTCCACAATATCTATGAAAGTGCGCATATCCACAGTGCGGTCGGCATCGATGGGATAGGTCTTCTCGCTGTCGATATCGTTGAAATCGGTGTAGGCGCTGGCATATTGCAGTTTCATCTGCTCAGCGTTCTTCTCCTCCATCTGCAGCGCCGAGATATCCTTGGTGATGTTGTTGCTACCCAACGGGATAACAGCCAAGTGGCGCAGAATGTTCTTATAATATACGCAGACAGTGGTTGTATCAGCGCCAAGGTCCACGAGCACAGAGCCTCCTCTCCGTTCAGCGTCGGTGAGGACAGCGTCGGCAAGTGCCAATGGCGACAGATACATCTCTGCGATAGCGATGCCTGCATTGTCGAAACACTTATTGATGTTACGATAAAAAGTCTTGCGCCATAGGATATTAAGGAAGTTTCCCTCTAAGCGCGTGCACTGGATACCTACCGGATCGAGCTGGAACTGGTTGTCAATCTTATACTCCTGCGTGGCAGCGTCGAGGATTTCCTGGTCAGGATATTGCATGCTTCGGTTGGCATCCATCAACTCGTTGACCATGTCTTGGGTGACAATGGTGTCGAGGGGCAGCTCCTTGACATTGGTGTTTCTCACGCTGCGGATAGACTGTCCGCCCACGCCAACATAGACATGTGCAATCTTGGCCTTGAGCGATGTCTCTAATTTCTTCACGATGTTGGTAAGGGTCTGTACGGTCTTGTCAATGTTGTAGACCACACCCTTGCGAATGCACGAGGAGGAATCTTCGGTCACGACGGCCAACACGCTGATGCTGCCGTCAAGATTCTTCTTTCCCGCAATGCCGGTCATCTTGGACGAGCCAAGTTCAATTGCTACTATAAATTCTGCCATAGTATATTATAATTATCTGTTTTCAGGATTCTTTTTGCAAATAATCTGGTTATCAAACTCTATATTGATATAGGAATATTTGTTCCATCCGGCCTGCGAGAGACCGTATCTGTAGAACTTCTCCAGCCTATCCATCTTCTTAGCCACGAAATCGGCTATGAGTTTCTTGCGCTGCCCGATATAGTTGGACTCCGGAAGCTGTCCGAGGTAGACGATATGGTTGCCCACACGTGGTACCAACTCAATGCCGCGGTCGGGCAAAACGTTGATCTGAACGATCTGATTCCGCCAGAAATCGCTGGCCATAAGGTTCTCGGCAAGGTAGGAGACATAGCTTCTGGCAAACCACTTGTTGATGTTTCCCGTAGCGATAATGAGGTCGCTGGTGTAGTGGGAATTGGGCATGATGCTATGATTATCATCAATATAGTAGTCGTCTCCGTTGATGCTCTTGATGCGAAGGGTGGGCATGCGCTGCGTAAGCGTAATATTGACATGCCCGTCTTCGGTCTTGAAACACTCCGCCTTCTTCACAAACGGACTCTGCTCCAAGGTCTCCTCGATGGTTCGAGTGTTGACAAACTGCATGAGTTTGGACAGCGGATAGAGCTTATTGCGCTCCAATCGGGTCTTGATTTCCGTTGCCGTGATGAAGCCATTGGTCGCCTCGTCCTTGATGTTGATATCCACTTGGGTACAAACCTTCGATGCGACATTCGGTTTGTCGAATGCCGCAAACGCGGTGATGATATATGCACCAAGCATGATATCCAGCGTCACGATGATGGTTTTCTTCCAGTTGATATACATATTTTATTTATCAGGGCAAAGGTTCGGTATGAATGGCCGGCGCTTATTTCTTCTGCTCTATCAGCCGGGCTATCTGCAGAACATAGTTATCCAGGTCGCCGGCACCCAGCACAATGAGCACGTCGAAGTCGCGACCCTTGACATAATTCAGCACGTCGTCCTTCTGAATCATGGCTTTCTCTACGCCCGCCTGCAGCTTATCATAGATAATCTGAGACGTAATTCCAGGGATAGGCTGCTCTCGGGCCGGGTAGATTTCGGTGAGAATCACCTCGTCGAAATGGCTCAGCGCATCGGCAAACTCCTCATAGAAGTCGCGTGTCCGGGTATAGAGGTGGGGCTGGAAGATAACGGTAATCTTGCGGCCCTTATAGAGTTCCTTCAGACTCTTGGCACTTTGGAGAATCTCCTGCGGATGGTGTGCATAGTCGGAAAGGAACACATGCTTGTCGTTTCTGATCTTAAAGTCGAACCGACGGTCTACACCGTGATAGGTCTCCAGGCCAAACTTGAGTTCCTCGGCGGTGCAACCATTGAGCTGTGCCATCGCCATGGCGGCTACACCATTCTCTATATTGATGGGAACGGGCTGTCCAAGCTTCACATTCTTCACGTTCTCGACAGGCGAAATGAAGTCGAACGTTATCTCGCCATTATCTATAACGATGTTCTCAGCATGGAAATCGCCTTTGTCGCGGCTATAGGTGTAGGTATGAACTCCCTCTTGCACATGGGCTTGCATCTCCAGATCAGTGTGGATGATGAGGGCGCCGCCGGGCTGAATGAGCTCTGTATAGTGGCGGAAACTCTCCAGATAGGCCTCCTTGGTTCCATAGATGTCAAGATGGTCAGGGTCTGTAGCCGTGATAACTGTCATCCAAGGCGAGAGCCAATGGAAAGAGCGATCGAACTCGTCAGCCTCTATCACCACATAGTCGCTCGTGTCGGAGAGGATGTAGTTGGACCCATAGTTCTTGGAGATACCTCCGAGAAAGGCGTTGCAGTCCACATGACTCTGGTGCATGATGTGGGCACACATGGTCGAAGTGGACGTCTTGCCGTGTGTGCCAGCCACGCAGAGACCCTTATGGGTGCGTGTCAGGGTGCCCAACACCTGGGCACGTTTCTGTATCTCAAACCCTTCGGCCTTGAAATATTCCAGTTCCTTATGGGTGGCGGGAACAGCCGGGGTATAGATGACGAGGCAACTCTGTTTGTTACGGCAGGCATGGGGAATCTCGTCGATGTTCTCTTCATAGTGGATCACCATGCCCTCTTTTTCCAGTTGACGGGTCAGGTCCGACGGTGTCTTATCATATCCGGCCACCACCAGTCCCTTACGAATGAAATATCTTGCGATGGCACTCATACCGATGCCACCGGCTCCAATGAAATATACTGCTTTGATATCTTTCAGTTCCATTTCTGTTGTTTCCTTATTTTCCGGCCCATGCGAGTTCAACCACATGGTCGGCTATCACATCTGCAGAGTCTTTGAGACCGAGCTTCTTGATGTTTTCGCTGAGCGATTTCAGTTTGTTCTCGTCCTTCACTGTGGCCAGGGCGGTATCGAGAAGCGAATCCGGTGCATCGGCATCCTTCACATAGATGGCCGCGTTTTTATTCACCAACGCCATGGCGT
>DCJH01000013.1:41985-46107 GCA_002317385.1 Prevotella sp. UBA1705
ACATTGGGGCTGGGCACGAGAATCACCGGTTTCCCAATAAGACAAAACTCGCTGATGGAGCTTGCTCCGGCCCTACTGATAACCAAGTCGGCTGCTTCGTAGGCAGCTCCCATATCGCTGATAAAGTCGAGCACCTTCAGATGGTCCACGCCTCCGAAGTCGGCCACGGCCTTATTCATCTCTTCATTATAGTATTTACCGGTCTGCCAGATAAACTGTACATCGGCCGCTTTCACCTTATCAAGATGCTGGCACATGCTCTCGTTGATGGTACGGGCCCCAAGACTGCCGCCAACGAGAAGGATGGTCTTCTTTTCTGGGACGAGCCCAAAGGCCTTTCGGGCTTCCAGCTTGGTTACGGTCGTGGTGAGAACATTCTGCCTGACGGGGTTGCCGGTCATGATAATCTTATCAGCCGGGAAGAACTTCTCCATGCCGTCATAAGCCACACATATCTTGGCCGCCTTCTTGGCCAACAGCTTGTTGGTCACGCCGGCATAGCTATTCTGCTCCTGAATGAGGCAGGGGATGCCCTTGTCGGCACAAACATTCAGCGTCGGACCGCTGGCATAGCCACCTACACCCACGGCCACCATGGGCTTGAACTCTTTGACAATGGCCTTGGCCATGCGCTGGCTCTTCCAAATCTTGAACAGCACCGATATATTTTTCAGCAGATGCTTGCGGTCGAATCCGCAGATGGGCAGTCCTTTGATGTCATATCCTGCTGCTGGAACACGCTGCATCTCCATGCGCCCCAAAGCTCCAACGAATAAAATCTTAGCATCAGGGTGCTTGGCCTTGATGGCGTTGGCAATCGATACAGCCGGGAAGATGTGTCCGCCTGTACCGCCTCCGCTGATGATAACTCTTAGTTCTTTGTCCATGTACCTTGTTTATTTCTGGCAAAAGTAATCAAAAAAATTATCTTTTGACCATTTTCCCTATACTTTATTTGACCCATCATGGGTTCTCAGGGGTTTATGCTCTGATTGTTGCAGGTTCCATTTTCTCATCGTCTGCGGTGGCGTTCTTCTTGGCCGAGCGACTCACGCTCAGGATAACGCCGATGTATACACAGTTGATGATCGATGACGTTCCACCCTTGCTCACGAGCGGAAGGGGCTGACCGGTCACCGGAGCGAGTCCCACAGCCACACACATGTTGAACAGAGCCTGTGTCACCAACAGCAGCGCGAGCCCCATAGCAAGGAATGCCGGGAAGTTGTTTTCGCACCGGTTGGCTATCCTTCCGGTCCTGAACAGCAGGATGATATATAGCATTCCCACGAAGAAGGCACCGACGATGCCAGTCTCCTCAATGATGATGGCATAGATGAAATCGGAGAATGCCTGCGAGAGAAAGTCGCGTTCCACCGAGTTGCCCGGCCCCTTGCCAATGACATTCGATGATGCTATGGCAATGTTGGCGTGCGCCACCTGGGCGTCTTTGTCAAGGTCTACGTCCTCGGGGGCCACCTCCTTGCTGTTCAAGAACTTGTCTATGCGCGACTTCCACGTATCGAATCGGTGGAACACGCCGCCGCCCTTAGGTTTCTCCGAGGCTGCCGCCACCTGTTCGGTGAGGTTGTTTTTCTCGTCGGGCTGCTGCACATCCTTGCCCAGGATCATCACCAAGGCAATGACTCCCACGATGCCCAGCACCACGATACCGATGAGTTTGCCTAACTGCTGGGCCGGAACCTGCCCCACCACCATCATGAAGAAAATCACCACGCACAGCAGCGCCGCCGTGGAAAGGTTTTCCGCAGCAATGAGCGGGATGATGCCGGCACACACAAACAGGATATATTTCATGGCGTGCTTGTCGGCACCGTTGTCGGTTTGCATGGCGCTCAGTATCTGGGCCGTGGCCAACACCATGGTGCCTTTGGCAATCTCAGACGGCTGAAACTGCATCCCTAAGAACGAAATCCATCGCTGGGCATCGTTGGTGGCCTGTCCGGCGAAGTACACCCATATCAGCGTCGTCACCGAAATGATGAGCAGGATGGGGGTCGCTATCTTGAAATACTTGCACTTGATATTCAAGGTCACCACCATGAAGAATATTCCCACCCCCAGGATGAGGATGTGCTTGATGATAGGTGCCATGTAGTTTCCTCCCTTGTAGGTCAGTCCCGACGAGGCCGAAAAGACCTCGACGATACTGATTAGGCACAGGAAGAAAAACACCATCCAGATGACTTTATCACCCTTGAATATGTTTCCGAGTTTCTTGTTCATTCCATTCTTAGCCTTCGTTGTTGCCAACGGTTCATATCACTTGTTCTTGTGGAGCGGTTGTCTTACAGGTTTCTCACCAACTCCTTGAACTGGTCGCCGCGGTCCTCCATATTCTTAAAGAGGTCGAAGCTGGCGCAACAGGGCGACAGCAACACGGTATCGCCTGGCTTGGCCATCTTGTAGCAGGCATCCACACACTCCTTCATCGAGTGGGTGTCGGCCACAGGGATACCCAGACCGTCGAAGTTGTCGTGCAGTTTCTGGTTGTCTGCGCCGAGATAAACCAGTCCGGCGCACTTCTGCTTCACCAGTTCCTTGATGGGTTCGTAGTCGTTGCCCTTGTCCTTGCCGCCTATAATAAGTATGGTAGGCGTCTTCATGCTCTCCAGCGCATACCAGCAGGCATCCACGTTGGTGGCTTTCGAGTCGTTGATATAGTGCACTCCGGCCACATCACACACCTTTTCCAATCGGTGCTCCACACCCGGGAAGTCGCCCAGGCTCTTACGAATCACGTCTTTCTTGATGCCACTGATATTGGAGGCCAGACCCGCAGCCAGCGAGTTATAGATGTTGTGCTTGCCGGTGAGCGACAGGTCTTCCTGCTCCATGTTGAACGGAGTGGGATATTCTAACTTGTATTGGCCCTCCTCAATGTAACCGATGCTGCCTTTCTCCTTGAGTTCTGAGAAGGGACACTGCACGGCGCGGATGTCGTATTTCTCCAGTTCCTTCTTGATCACGGGGTCGTCGTTCCAATAGATGAAACTGTCGTCCTGGGTCTGGTTCTGGATGATTCGCATCTTGGCATCTACGTAATTCTGGAAGCAGAAGTCGTAGCGGTCCAGATGGTCGGGCGTGATGTTGAGCAGAATAGCGATGTTGGCGCGGAAGTCGTACATGTTGTCGAGCTGGAATGAACTCAGCTCGATGACATAATACTCATGCGGCGTCTCGGCCACCTGCAGCGCAAGACTGTGTCCAATGTTGCCCGCGAGACCCACGTCGTAGCCTGCCGACTTGAAGATATGGTAGATGAGCGAGGTCGTTGTGGTCTTACCGTTGCTGCCGGTGATGCACACCATCTTCGAACGGGTGTATCTTCCCGCAAACTCTATCTCGCTAATGATATGCGTATTCAGTTTCAGGAGCTTCTGTATGATAGGCACCTGGTCGGGTATACCGGGGCTCTTGATCACCTCGTCGGCATTGAGAATCTTTTCCTCGGTGTGTCCGCCCTCTTCCCACGCAATGCCGTGGTCGTCGAGCATCTTCTTGTAGTTGTCCTTGATGAGCACCGAGTCTGACACGAAGACGTCGAACCCCTCTTTCTTGGCCAGCACAGCAGCTCCTGCACCGCTCTCTCCAGCTCCTAACACTACGATTCTTTTCATATTCTGTTGTCTTTTCTTATTAACTCTATCCATGATTTGTCATCAGATGGCCCAGTCTTAATCACTTTCCATCTAACACCTACCACCTATCAACTAACACCTATCACCTCTCACCCATCACCTCACCTTCAGCGTAATGATGGTGAGCGCAGCGAGGATGATGGTTATGATCCAGAAGCGGATGGTAATCTTTCCCTCGTGCTTCGGAGAGTGGGGCGCGGTGATGAGATACTTGCAGTCGGCATCCAACTGGTCGTCGGTCACGCGGAAATTGTCGTGGATGGGCGTACGCTTGAAGATGCGCTGCTTCACCCCTTTGTGCTTACCCATCTTGTAATACCACACCTGAAGAATCACACTGAGGCTCTCCACAAAGAAGATGCCACAGAGAATGGGCAGCAGCAGCTCCTTATGAATGATGATAGCACCCACGCCGATGATACCGCCGATAGTGAGTGAGCCTGTGTCGCCCATGAAGACC
>DCJH01000069.1:0-12909 GCA_002317385.1 Prevotella sp. UBA1705
GCCTTGATGGCGGCTTCGGTCTGGTCGGCATCGAGTCCGTGGGTGCGAATGATGCGGCCTGTCTGCTCATGCCAGGTGATAACCGTCTGTACCAGTGCATCGGTGTGGCCTCCGGGGGGGATGGTCACGGTGTAGTTGGCCAGGCGGGGGAAGGTGCGATTGAGGTTGTCCTTGTAGATTTTGCGCAACGCTTTCACAAAGGCGTCATACTGTCCGTCACCGGTAGCATCGGCGGTGTAGACCTGTCCGTTGATCGAAATCTTGATGCTCGCAATGGGTTTCAGCCCGTAGGATGTAGACACCATGTAGCTCAGGAGCTTCACGCGGTCCTCCTGCGTGTCGTGCTTGAGCACGTCGGCCACGATGAAGGGCAGGTCGTCCTGCGTCACAAACTCCTTGCGGTCGCCGAGTTCCGTGACGCGCTGCGCCACCTTCCGGGTCTGCTCGGGGGTGAGATCCATGCCCAACTCCTCAAGATTCTTCTCGATATTGGCTTTGCCGGAGTTCTTGCCGAGGGCGTAGGCACGCTTGCGGCCGAAACGCTCAGGCTTCAGTTCGTTGCAATAGAGGTTGTCCTTGCTGTCGCCGTCGGCATGAACACCGGCCACTTGGGTAAAGACATTCTCGCCCACGATGGGCTGGTTGGCCGCCAGAATGATGCCGCTGTGGTCTTCAACCACACGACTGATCATGTTGAGTTGGCTCTCGTCGATATTGGTCTTGACGTGCAACTGGTCGTGAAGAATGGCCTGAACGCTGGCCAGCGGTGCGTTGCCGCAGCGCTCACCGAGTCCGTTCACCGTGACATGCACACCCTTGCAGCCACACATCACGGCCGCCAACGTGTTGGAAACGGCCAGATCATAGTCGTTGTGGGCATGGAAATCGAAGTGCTTGTCGGGGTAATAGCTCAGCATGTTCTGCACATAGTCCATACATTGCAGCGGATTCATGATGCCCAGCGTGTCGGGAAGGAGGAAGCGTTCGATACGCGTGCCCTTGAGTCCCTCCATCATCTGGTAGACGTAGTCGGGCGAATCTTTCATGCCCGAACTCCAATCCTCCAGATAAAGATTGACGCGCATGCCCATCTTCTCGGCATAATCGAGTTCTTCGAGAATGTCGTCGATGTGCTGTTGCGGGGTCTTGTGGAGTTGCTGCGTGCAGTGTTTGAGCGAACCTTTGGCCAAGAGATTGATGACGTGACCGCCGCATTCGCGAATCCAGTCGATGGACTGATGATGGTCTACGAATCCCAATACCTCTATTCTATCCAGATACCCTTCACGCTTGGCATAGGCACATATCTTCGAAACGGCGTCTTTCTCTCCTTCAGACACACGTGCCGATGCCACCTCCAGACGGTCTACGTTGACGTCGCGCAGCAGCAAGCGGGCTATCATGAGTTTCTCATGCGGCAGGAAACTCACGCCATTGGTCTGCTCGCCGTCGCGCAGCGTGCAGTCCATAATCTCGATAGACGGGTTCAGTTTGCTGGCAATCTCCATCATTGGGCACGTCCCTTCTCGTAGGCCTCCACCTTGTCGCGGTTCTGTACAAGGAAGTCTACGTCATCAAGGCCATTCATCAGGCAGTGCTTCTTATAGCCGTTGATGTCGAAATACTCACTGTTTCCAGTGGCCAGATTGGTTACCGTTTGGTTGGGAAGGTCCACCTTGACCTCGGTCTTGTGGTCTTTCTCAATGCTCTTGAACAGTTCCTGCAGGAACTTCTCGCTCACCACGACAGGCAAAACGAAGTTGTTGAGCTCGTTGTTCTTATGGATATCGGCAAAGAAGGAGCTGATAACCACACGGAATCCGTATCCGGCGATGGCCCATGCCGCATGCTCTCGGCTCGAGCCGGAGCCGAAATTCTTGCCTGCCACGAGGATAACGCCCGAGTAGGAGGGGTCGTTGAGCACGAAATCCGGCTTTGGAGTGCCATCCTTCTCATATCGCCAGTCGCGGAAAAGGTTGTCGCCGAAGCCCTGTTTATCAGTGGCTTTGAGGAAGCGGGCGGGGATAATCTGGTCTGTATCTACATTCTCCAAGGGGAGAGGAATGCAACTTGATGTGATAATATCGAATTTCTGTTTCATCTTTTCAGTGTTAAATCGGTTGACGCCAAGTGTAGGCTACTCATGAAATGAACTCGCGGGGGTCTGTGATCTTGCCCGTCACGGCTGCGGCTGCGGCCACCAACGGACTGGCAAGGATGGTGCGTGCACCCGGTCCCTGGCGTCCCTCGAAGTTACGGTTGGATGTAGACACACTGTAAAGTCCGGCTGGAACCTTGTCGTCGTTCATGGCGAGACAGGCCGAACAGCCCGGCTGACGGATGGCAAAACCTGCTTCCTGGAGCACCTTGTCGAGGCCTTCGTCCTTGATCTGCTTGGCCACGGCCCACGAACCGGGTACCAGCCAAGCCACCACATGGTCGGCTTTCTGTTTGCCTTTCACCACCGAGGCGAAGGCGCGGAAGTCTTCGATGCGGCCGTTGGTGCAGGCACCGAGGAACACATAGTCTATCTTGTGACCCAGAAGACGCTCGCCCGGCTCAAAGCCCATGTACTGCAGGCTCTTGAGGAACGATGCCTGCTCCTTCTCGTCGATATCTTCCAGTGTGGGCACGGCGCCGTTGATACTGATGCCCATGCCCGGATTGGTGCCATAGGTGATGCGCGGTTCGATGTCGGCAGCATCGTAGACGAGCTCCTTGTCGAACACAGCGTCGTCGCCCGAACGCAGGGTTTTCCAGTAGGCCAGTGCCTTATCCCAGTCTGCTCCCTTAGGCGCATACTTGCGGCCCCTGATATATTCGAAGGTCTTCTCGTCGGGAGCGATGAAGCCTCCACGTGCGCCCATCTCGATGGAGAGGTTGCAAAGTGTGAGTCTTCCCTCCATTGTCATGTCGCGAACCACGTCGCCTGCATACTCCACAAAGTAGCCAGTGGCTCCCGAAGTGGAGATCTGGGCCATCAGATAGAGAGCCACATCCTTGGCGGTGACGCCCGGACGGAGCTTGCCATTGACACTGATGCGCATGGATTTGGGCTTCTGCTGCAGAATACATTGTGACGAAAGCACCATCTCCACCTCTGATGTGCCGATGCCGAAAGCCACGGCACCCATGGCTCCATGGGTGGAAGTGTGGGAGTCGCCGCACACGATGGTCATGCCGGGAAGCGACAATCCGGTCTCGGGACCCACGACATGGATGATGCCGTTCTCCTTGGTGTTCATCTTAAATTCGGTTACTCCAAACTCCTCGCAGTTCTTGTCGAGCGTGTCGATCTGCTTGCGACCGATGGCATCTTCTACAGGTTTGTCCTGGTCGTGGGTCTGGATGTTGTGGTCGGGCATAGCAAACACTTGCTCGGGACGGAACACTTTCAGTCCCCTCTGGCGCATACCTTCAAAGGCTTGCGGCGATGTCACCTCGTGACAATACAGACGATCGATGTAGAGTTGTGTCGGACCGTCCTCGATAGTCTGTACAACGTGGCTATCCCAAATCTTGTCAAATAATGTATTCATATCCTGATTTAATTGAATTACTTGTTTCTAAACTTATTGATACAGTCGATGTAGGCCTCCACAGAAGCCGTCACGATATCGGTGTTAGCACCGAAACCATAGTACATATTGCCGTCGTACTCCACCTGCATGTGCACTTTGCCCACATCGTCGGAACCTTTGGAGATGGCCTGAATGGTGAATTCCTTGAGCGTCATTTGCTTGTGGATGATGCGTTTCAGGGCACTGATGGCAGCGTCCACCGGACCGTTGCCCGACGACGACTCCTCAAACTTCTGACCGGCAATATCCAATCCGATGCTGGCCACGCTGCGCACGCCCTTGCCTGTGGTTACCTGCAGGTAGTCGAGTTTCACCGAATGGTTGGCCGCAGTGTCTGCTCCGACGAGCATCAGGATATCGTCATCGGTAATCTCCTTCTTCTTATCGGCCAGGTCGAGGAACGCCTTGTAGATCTTGTCGAGCTTCTCCTCGTCGTCGATGTCCACGCCATTCACCTGCAGACGATACTTCAGCGCGGCACGACCCGAGCGTGCGGTCAGTACAATCTCGTTGTTGTCGAGTCCTATTTCCTTCGGATCGATGATCTCATAGGTCTGCACATTCTTCAGCACGCCATCCTGATGGATGCCGCTCGAATGGGCAAAGGCGTTGCGGCCCACTATGGCTTTGTTGGGCTGCACGGGCATGTTCATCAGCGACGACACCATGCGCGACATGGGATAAATCTTGTGGGTGTTGATGTTTGTGTCGATATCGAGGTGCTTATGGCACTTCAATATCATGGCAATCTCCTCGAGAGAAGTGTTGCCTGCCCGCTCCCCGATGCCGTTGATGGTTACCTCCACCTGGCGCGCACCGGCCAGAACGCCGTTCAGCGTGTTGGCCGTAGCCATGCCCAGGTCGTTGTGGCAATGGGTAGAGATGATGGCCTTGTCGATGTTGTCGACATGTTCTTTCAGGTATTTTATCTTCGCGCCATACTCCGTAGGCAGGCAGTAGCCGGTGGTATCGGGAATATTCACCACCGTGGCGCCGGCCTTGATCACAGCCTCCACCACGCGGGCGAGGTACTCGTTGTCGGTTCGTCCGGCGTCCTCGGCATAGAATTCCACATCCTCCACATATTTCTTGGCATAGGCCACAGCCCTCACCGCCCGCTCGATAATCTCCTCGGGGGTGGAGTTGAACTTATATTTAATATGTGAATCGCTGGTTCCGATACCGGTATGTATGCGCTTGTGCTTGGCATATTGCAGAGACTCGGCGGCCACGTCGATATCTTTTTCCACCGCGCGGGTGAGCGCACAGATGGTGGGCCAGGTAACGGCCTTGGATATTTCGACTACCGAATTGAAATCGCCGGGGGAGGAAATGGGGAAGCCCGCCTCGATAACGTCTACGCCCAATAGCTCCAATTGCTTGGCCACTTGAATCTTCTCTACGGTGTTCAACTGACAGCCAGGCACCTGTTCGCCATCGCGGAGGGTCGTGTCAAAAATGTAAAGTCTCTCGCTCATAATCTTTTATTTATCCTTCCAAAACAAAAAAGCCTTCCCACTAACGGAAGTGGAAAGGCTCTATTCTATGTTTAACGCTTAGACATGCGCACACACCTTTTCACTCCCGACCACGTTGCGCAGTCGAATAATAATGGAAATAATAAGGGCGCTATACACGTACATCATTGTTGTTTTCTTTATTTCGGCTACAAAGATAACACTTTTATGCGAAACGAGCAAATGATTTATTACTTTTTTGAAACTTTATCTTTCAAACCGTCACTTTGTAACGATTATGCCGTTAGAACACATCGTCGAGCGGAGGGGCTCCAAACGGGTCGTTGTCGTCCTGGTTGAGGCGCGACCCGCGAATCTCCCCGCCACCGAAATCGGTAGGCAGCGGAGCCAGCATGGCATCCTCGGGATTGGCAAAACGGGTATATTGGCCCTGGAAGGCAAGCAGCACATCGCCCGTGGCTCCCTTACGATGCTTGGCAATAATAATCTGTGCTTTGCCTCGCAGGTCGTTGCCTTTCTCGTCCTCGCAGATGTGATAATACTCCGGACGATGCACGAAGAGCACCATGTCGGCATCCTGCTCGATGGCTCCCGACTCGCGCAAGTCGCTCAGCTGCGGGCGCTTGCCCTCGATGCCCTCGCGGTTTTCCACCGTACGGTTGAGCTGCGAGAGGGCCAGAATGGGGATGTTGAGTTCCTTGGCCAGGCCCTTGAGCGAGCGCGAGATGGTAGACACCTCCTCCTGACGGTTGCCGAAGCGCATGCCGTTGGCGTTCATGAGCTGCAGGTAGTCGATCATAATGACCTGTACACCCTTCTCTCTTACCAGTCGGCGCGCCTTGGTGCGGAGCTCGAAAATCGACATGCCGGGGGTGTCGTCTATATAGACCGGCGCTCCCGTGAGCTTGGCGAGGTTCTTGTCTAAGCGCTCCCACTCGTCGCGGGCCAGCTGTCCGTTCATGATCTTCTTGCCTTCAATCTCGCACACATTGGACATCAAGCGGTTCACCAACTGCACGTTGTTCATCTCTAAGGAGAAGAAAGCGATGGGAGTCTGATAGTCTACGGCGATATTCTTGGCTATCGACAGCGCAAACGAAGTCTTACCCATGGCGGGTCGTCCGGCAATGATCACGAGGTCGCTCTTCTGCCATCCCGAGGTCATGTCGTCGAGCTTGGTGAAGCCCGAGGGGATGCCGGTGAGCCCGTCGGAGTTGGCCGACGCCTTCTGCAGGATGTCCACCGCCTCGCGTATCACCGGGTCGATCTGGGTATAGTCCTGTCGCATGTTCTTCTGCGAGAGCTCGAAGAGATTGCCCTCGGCCTCTTGCATGAGTTCGTCCACGTCGACCGTGGCATCGAAGGCCTTGGTCTCGATGACGCTCGCAAAGGAGATGAGCTGGCGGGCAAGGAATTTCTGCTGGAGTATCTTGGCGTGATACTCGATGTGGGCCGACGAGGCCACGTGGGCCGCAAGGTCCACCACATAGGTGGCGCCGCCCACATCGTCGAGCGTGCCCTCCTTCTGCAGCTCGTTGGTCACGGTCATAATGTCGACCGGCGTCTCGCTCATGTTGAGCGTCTGGATGGCATTGAATATCTTTTGGTGACTCGGTTCGTAGAACGTCTCGGGGCGAATGAGCTCGGAGATGACCGAGAAGGCGTCCTTGTCGATCATCAATGCACCGAGCACCACCTTCTCCACGTCCACGGCCTGAGGCTGCAGGTGTCCGTAGGTGGAGTCTATCGGCGTGGCGCTCTTGCGGCCTTTGCGGCCCGCGCCGCCTGTATTGCTGGATTCTGGCATATGGTTTGGTTTAGTCTCGCAAATTTACAAAAAATAGTTCAATGACGGCACGAAACCCCGAAAAACATCTTTCGCAATATCTCCGCCGTGGCAATTCCGAGCGCGGGCGATAGTAAGCCATGGCGCGTTTACACCTTATTATATAATAAGAGCAGCAGGATAGCAGACACTCTACCGCCTGTCGCATCCGCCCAGCCCATGCCCTACCACAAAAAAATCGTCGGAACGACAACCCGAGGGCTGCAGTTCCGACGACGGAATGAATGCGGACTATATGTTAATAGCGACGGCCACGGCCGAAGCCACCACGGGGAGCACGCTCCTCGCGCGGGCGGGCCACACTGACACGCAGCTCCTTACCTTCCAGTTCCTTGCCGTCGAGCGCCTCGATAGCGGCCTGACCCTCCTCGTCGTTGGGCATCTCTACGAAGCCGAAGCCACGCGAACGACCGGTCTCGCGGTCGGTAACGATGTGGGCAGAAGATACCTCGCCGAAAGAGGCAAAGTGGTTGAACAGACTTTCCTGCTGTGTGCGGAAATTGATGTTAGATACGAAAATGTTCATTGTTGTATGAAATTAATTGAATAGGATTGATGTTTTGCGTGAACTCTCCGCCCCCCTGCCCAACCGGAATGCCGCTGCGGCAAACACTGATGAGACCACGAAGCGAAGACTGAACCGAACTATCAGTAGGTTATAACCATGCGGCGATGCCTCTCGACACAACGTGAACATGTCACGAAAGCGCTCAGTGCAGACCGAAGGTTTGATGAAATGAGAAATTGGGAATGACTCGGCTGGTGCCGAAATTCATCGTTGCTTAACTCAAATCCCGCCTGCCCTCATTCTGTGGCAGACATACAAGAAACATGATTTTGAGGTCAATCCTTACGATGAAAAATCCGATGGCCAGAGGCCGGACAATGCATTGTGAACAATAGATACAACAAAACTGTTCGTTCTTACGCCAGCAAAGATAGTCAAATGATTCGGCATTGTAAGAATATTTTAAGGGAAATTAAGATATATTTCATCCTGGGGCGCTCAGCAACGCCTCTCAATCCTCCCACAACTCGCCTGATTTTCTCTGACTGGTCAGACCAGTCGGACCAGTCGGAAAATACTAATGAAAAAACTTGAAGCCCTCTTTCTGGAGCGCCTCCAGCCCTCGCCGCAGTCCATCCAGCGAGAAAATCTCACAAAAATCGACCTTTCAGAATAGCTTGAAAGCCAGCAACTTGTAAAAGTTTGACAAACAACGGGTTTGACTTTACTACCTTTTCGCCACACGATTACTACCTTTTCGCCAAGCGAAAAGGCCCTCCTTGTGCCCCGAAAACGGCCTCCTGCCTATGAGAAAACGCAGGAAACCATGAGAACCAAGGCCGGATGGCTGAGAAAAGAGGCCTTTTTCGCCTTGCGATTCCCATGGTTCCGCCTTCAGAAATCATTTGGCCCGCCCCCACAGCAGCGCGCTATTCGGAAATAAGCATGATGAAAAGTTGACAACTGTGGGAGGAAAACTATCGTCCAAAAGATTTGGAACATGCGCCTAAAATTCCTATATTTGCAAAAACAAGCAACGTCCACGCGAAAGCACGGCGGCCCTGCAGCGGCGCCATCATCGCTCCAAATCTTCAAGACCATGACCATCAACTATCGCAACATCATCTTTTCAGTCCTCGTTTCGCTCTGTGCCCTGTCCGCGCAGGCGGCCGGAACACTCACCTATCAGGGGCGCAGCCACCTGCTCATGGGGCACATACTGAGTGCCGAAAAGGGAAAAGCCTTCGGCAAACTGCTCAAGGACAAGAAGCCCGATAAGGTGTACGACAGCGACAACTACATGGAATACTGGTCGGTGAGCGACGATGTGCTGACGCTCGACAGCCTCAGCCTGCTCATCCACGGGCGCTGGGAAACCATGAACCAGCGCCAGCTGGTGAAGGCGCTGAAGCCGCTGGCCAAGCACAAGAGGATTGAGGCCCGATGGTATTCGGACACGCTGCTCACGGCGTGGGGCAAGCAGCTGTTTGGCGATGCCATCCACAACAAGCCGGTGTTCGAGCATCATGTGAGGCTGGTGGTGGCCAAAGGCCACGTGGTGAAGCAGATGCGCACCGACAACCGGGTGGATTTCGAGGGCCTACCGCTCAGGGAATGGAGCCGCGAAGTGCAGCGGAAATTCCCCGTGGGCAGCTATCCGATGATGGCCCAGGGGCGAGTGGCAGTGTCGCTGAGCAACATCACGTGGATTCCCAAGACCGGCATCATAGACCGTTGCAGCATCAGGTTTCTGAAGCCCAACAACCTCACGGAACAACAGAAGGCCTCTATCCAGGCCGATTTGCTGCGCACCATGAAGGGCATCCCCATGCGCACCTACGAGGTCGACGGGAAGATCTGCGCCGAACTGCAGCGCTTCATACTCCCCATAGGCAAGGCGCCGCAACCCCGCAAACGCGTATTCCGCAATCCTCAGACGCCTGCCAATCCATAGAATCGGCCAAAAGGCCCATGAGACTGGGGCGTGAAAGCCCAAAAGAAATAGCATAAAAGTCCATGAAAAATGGCACAAAAAAAATCGGGACTTCCCCTTGATGGAGAAGCCCCGATGTGGTATGTGATATCTGATTAGATAACTGTCTTACTTGGCAAAGGCCACCGAGCGGGTCTCGCGGATAACCGTAATCTTCACCTGTCCGGGGTAAGTCATCTCGTTCTGAATCTTCTCGGCAATCTCGTTGCTCAGGTTGGTGCTCTCCTCGTCGGTCATCTTGTCGGCTCCCACGATAACGCGGAGCTCACGACCGGCCTGGATAGCGTAGGTCTTGGTCACGCCGGGATAGCTCATAGCAATGGCTTCGAGGTCGTTGAGACGCTTGATATAGGCCTCCACTATCTCGCGGCGGGCACCAGGACGCGCACCGGAGATGGCGTCGCACACCTGCACGATGGGGGCCAGGAGGGTCTGCATCTCCACCTCGTCGTGGTGGGCAGCGATGGCGTTCACTATCTCGGGCTTCTCCTTGCAACGCTCGGCCATCTTGCCGCCAAGCAGGGCATGGGGCAGCTCGCTCTCCTCGTCGGGCACCTTACCGATATCGTGGAGGAGTCCGGCACGCTTGGCCTTCTTCGGGTTCAGGCCGAGCTCGGCAGCCATCACGGAGCAGAGGTTAGCCGTCTCGCGGGCATGCTGCAAGAGGTTCTGACCGTAGGATGAGCGGTATTTCATCTTGCCCACGATGCGGATGAGGTCGGGATGAAGGCCGTGGATACCGAGGTCGATGGCCGTGCGCTTGCCGGTCTCGATGATTTCGTTCTCCAATTGCTTCTTCACCTTGGCCACCACTTCCTCGATACGGGCAGGGTGGATGCGGCCATCGGCCACCAACTGGTGGAGGGCCAGGCGGCAAATCTCACGACGCACGGGGTCGAAGGCAGAGATAATGATAGATTCGGGGGTGTCGTCGACCACGATCTCCACTCCTGTGGCGGCCTCCAGGGCACGGATGTTGCGGCCCTCGCGGCCGATGATGCGCCCCTTTACCTCGTCGTTGTCGATATGGAACACGCTCACAGAGTTCTCTATAGCGGTCTCGGTAGCTACGCGCTGGATGGTCTGAATGACGATTTTCTTGGCCTTCTGATTGGCGTCGAGCTTGGCCTGATCTACCACTTCATTGATGTAGCTGGCCGCATCCATGCGCGCTTTGTCCTTCATGCTCTCCACAAGTCGGTTCTTTGCCTCCTCGGCAGAGAGTCCGGAGAGTTCCTCAAGCTTGGTGCGCTCCTGCTCTTGCATCCTTTCCAGCTCGACCTTCTTGGTCTCCAGCACCTTGCGCTCGTTGTCAATCTGCACCTGGTTCTGGTCTACGTCGTGCTTCAGTCGGTTGAGTTCTTCCTGGCGTTGGTTCAAGCTGATCTCACGTTGCTTGAGTCGATTCTCGTTGGCCTGAATCTTCTGGTTGCGCTGCTGCACCTCCTTTTCCAGCTCACTCTTCTTGTTTAGGAACTTCTCCTTGACCTCAAGGAGCTGCTTTTCCTTGGCCACCTCAGCCTCTTTGTGTGCCGAATCAATAATCTGTTTATATTTTCCCGTTACCACATAACGGAAAATAGCATAGCCTATGAACCCGCCAATGATGAGGGCTACTAAGACTGCAATGATAGTACTGGTCATTAAATAGAACTGTTTATTTAATTAATATTCTTTTCCGGTCACTTCTTGTCGAGGGCAGATTCTATTTCAGAAGTCAACTTCAAAAGAATATCGTCATAGGGTTTGGTATCGTTGCGCACGAGCTGGCGCTCCAATCGGAGGGCCAGGTCTATCATGGCGAAATACGATATCTCCTTATCGCTCTTGCTTCCCTTAAAGTTAGAGAAGTAGGCATTGAGGAGCTCGTTGATGAGTTCCGAACCTTTGCGATACAGAGCCTCGTCTTCCCGTGGAACACGCACCATGATCTCGGTATCGTAGATGTGCAACCTTATGTTGATTTTGCTTGAGTCTGTTTCTGCCATCACGTCCTGTTATTTTTCACTTAGCAGTGTGATACATTTGTTTACGTCTCTGACAAGTTTGGCCACCCGCTTCTTGGCTCCCTCCAAATCGCCGTCGGTCACCTCGAGCATCTTAGCCAATTTCAACAAATCGTAATCGTTACGGGCCTGAGACAATTCGCTTTCGAGCTGCTTGATGCGTGCATCGCGCTCGTCCACCATGGCATAGAGGCCTGCGTTCTCCTTCTTCAAATCTGAATAATGGAGAATCATCTGCCTAACGCGCGTGGCGAAAATATTGATAGTCTTCTCGTTAGCGTCCATGACGATTCAATTTTCTGCAAATTTAATTCATTTGGTTGAGAAATCCAAGTAAAATGCTTTAAATCTTTACTTGAACGTGGATTTTATTTCCACTCTCACTTCTTGGCGGCAGCTTCTTCCTGCTGGGCCGCATTGGGCTCCTTCTTGGCGAGCATCACTACCTGGTAGACGAAGTCGGTAACCCACTTCTTGGAGAATCCCAATCGCTGGTTGTACTTGCGGATACCCATCACCGTCTTGAGCACTCCGGCATCGTCGAAGTCGTTCTTGTTGAAGATATTGTCCACGGTCTTCTCGGTCATCGAGTAGAGGGCGCTCTTGAAAAGAGACGGCACGCGGAGCTTGTATTTCATGAGATTGCCCACGAGCATCATCAGATCCTGTGAGAAATTCTGGAACTGGATGAGGTAGACCTGCATATCCTGCAGCTTCTTGCAATTCTTGCGGATGCTCTGGTCTATCTCCTTGAAGAAGGAATCGTCGGCACCATAGATTTCCTTCATCATCTTCTTGCACTGCACTTTTTCGCCCACGCCCAGCTTATTGTTCATCGTGGGCACGTGGAGGGTGGTCTTAAACATACGCAGGTCGGGCAGCATGGCCAAGTTGGTGATGCCCAGATGCTCAGCCAGCGCAGCCTGGAAATATACGCGGATGAGCGTCATATAGTCCTGCATACCTCCGGTCTTCTCTTCGTTTTCCTTGCGGCCAAAGAGCTTTGATAAAAATCCCATAGTCTTGTTGTTGTGAATCGATTATTTCTAAATAAATGCAAAAATACCACAATATCGTGAATAATCAAAATAATTTGGGCAAAATAAACCAGATGCCTTTTTGCGGGGAGATGGTGGGGGCTTGGAGATAAGTACCTTTTCGCGGTGCGATTACTACCTTCTCGCCAAGCCCCCAATAGGCCCTGTTTTCAGTGCTCCTATGCACTCTCAAGGAAGTGAAACGGAAACTATCGCCCGATTTGACTTGAAAAAAGTCAAGAAATAGGGCTTTTCGCCCCATATACACTACAATTTCCCGCAAGAATTCTGTAATAAATCAAAATTAATTATTAACTTTGCCGGGTAAAGTCAATAACACCCTTTAAAGGATAAACACTTTAAAACACACTTCGCCACTCTCTCACCTCCCATCCCCAACAGGGAAAGGGGCGAATCTGTGATTAAAGAAACATGCAAAAATGAAAGGTATTGTATTAGC
>DCJH01000069.1:12956-13155 GCA_002317385.1 Prevotella sp. UBA1705
GCCCATGATATACTACCCGGTGTCCGTGCTCATGCTCGCTGGCATCCGAGAAATACTCATCATATCTACCCCGCACGACCTCCCCGGCTTCCGCAGGCTGCTCGGAGACGGCCACGAGATAGGCGTGAAATTTGAGTATGCCGAGCAGCCCAGCCCTGACGGACTGGCCCAAGCCTTCATCATCGGCGAGAAATTCATC
>DCJH01000069.1:13173-28014 GCA_002317385.1 Prevotella sp. UBA1705
GCTGGGCGACAACATCTTCTACGGCGCCGGATTCACCAAGCTGCTGGCCGAGAGCGTGCGCGCGGCTGAGGCCGACGACAACGCCACCGTATTCGGATACTATGTCACCGACCCGGAGCGCTACGGCGTGGCCGAGTTCGACGCGCAGGGCAACTGCCTGAGCATCGAGGAGAAACCCGAGAAGCCCAAGAGCAACTATGCCGTGGTGGGGCTCTACTTCTATCCCAACAGCGTGGTGGGTGTGGCCAAGAACATCAAGCCCAGCGCCCGAGGCGAGCTCGAAATCACTACCGTGAACCAGGAATACCTCGCCCAGCAGAAACTCAAAGTGCAGACCCTGCCACGAGGATTTGCCTGGCTCGACACCGGAACGCACGACAGCCTCTCCGAAGCCAGCACATTTATAGAGGTGATCGAGAAGCGTCAGGGCCTCAAGATTGCCTGTCTCGAGGAAATAGCCTACAAGAAAGGTTGGATTACGCGTGAGCAGCTCATCGAAGATGCCACCCCAATGAAAAAGAATGAATATGGCAAGTACCTTCTTCAACTTGCCCAAGAGAGTTTATAAAGAATCAATAACACATTAAAACATACACAATGGAAGAAACAAAAAAAATGGAAGTAGACGCCATGCCAGTACCACTGGAAGAGGAAAAATCTTCTTTCGACTTCGCTGCCATCTACACCACGCTCATCCTTAACTGGAAGTGGTTCGTGCTCTCCCTGATTATCTGCCTCGGCGCCGCAGCCATCTATCTGCGCTATAAGACGCCAGTCTATCAGGCTTCAGCCAAATTGCTCATTAAGGATAACGACCAAGGCAGCGGACGTAGCTCTGCCAACCTGATGAACACCGCTACGCTCGGCATGATCTCCAACTCGAATGGTATCGACAACGAGATGGAGATTCTCACTTCTCATTCACTGGCCGAACAGACCGTTCGCGACCTGAAGCTCTATGTGGACTATTATCACGTGGGCAAAGTAAAGGACCAAATCCTCTACAAGACACAGCCCGTGAACGTCGATGTAGACCCCGCACACCTTGAAAAACTCAATGCTCCCATCAACCTGCTTATCGCTCGCGAAGGCAACAAGTACCACGTGACCGGCACTTACTTCGTTCCCGTGAACGAGAATCAGGCCGACGGCCCATTCAGTATAGACAAGACATTCTCCTCATTCCCGGCTACCATCGGCACCCGCGCAGGTATCTTGAGCTTCACTCCCAACACCGTGACCCCCATGGCCGATGGTTCTCAGATGAAGGTCAACGTGCAGTCGCCGAGATATGCCTCATATAAATATGTAGGGGAACTCAACGTTTCTCAGACCAGCAAGACCACAACCATCGCCCAGCTCGTGCTCAACGACGAGGTGCCGCAGCGTGCCGTGGAATACTTGCAGCAGCTGGCCATCAGCTACAACCGCCAGGCCAACGAGGATAAGAATGAGATTGCCATGCGTACCGAGGAGTTTATCAACGGTCGTCTGGAGAAGATCAACGCCGAGCTTGGCAACACCGAGGGTCAGCTGGAGAGCTACAAGAAGCGCAACAATATGGTTGAGCTCCGACTGAATGCTACTCAGGCCGTGGGCAATGCTGACCAATACTCTCAGAAACTCGCCGAGGCCAACACTCAGGTGGCACTGCTCGACGAGATGAGAAGCTACATGGACAACCCCTCCAACAAGAACCAGCCGTTGCCTTCCAATGTGGGTCTGACCGACCAGTCGGCCACATCGCTGATCAACGACTACAACACGCTGGTGCAGAAGCGCAACCTCCTGTTGCAGAGCGCCAGCGAAAGCTCTCCCTCCGTGGTGCCTCTCACCACCCAGATTGAAGGACTGCAGAGTTCCATCCGCCGCGCCTTGAACCAGGCTCGCCGCAGCATGGACATCCAGCGCAACTCTGTTGCCTCTCAGTTCAACAAGTATCAGGGTCAGGTGGGCGAGTCTCCCGAGCAGGAACGCATGCTTACCCAGATTGGCCGTCAGCAGGAAGTGAAGTCGGGTCTCTACCTGATGCTCTTGCAGAAGCGTGAGGAAAACTCCATCTCTCTGGCCGCCACCGCCGACAAGGGCAAACTCATCGACAGCCCCGCCATGGGAGGAATGATCAGCCCCAAGAAGCCGATGATCATGCTCGTGGCCCTGATTCTCGGCCTGGCACTCCCCGCACTCATCCTGTTCCTCATCCAGTTCTTCCACTATAAGATCGAAGGTCACAACGATGTGGCCCGACTCACCACCCTGCCAATCCTTGCCGACGTGGCCATCGCGTCCGACCAGGCAAAGACCAAGGCCGACATTGTGGTGCATGAGAACAAGAACAACATGATGGAGGAGATTTTCCGCTCCATGCGTACCAACCTCCAGTTCATGATGAAGGAGCACGAGAAGGTGGTGATGTTCACCTCTACCAACTCCGGCGAGGGTAAGACCTTCATCGCCTCCAACCTTTCCGTATCGTTCGCGCTGCTGGGCAAGAAGGTGTTGCTGGTAGGTCTCGATATCCGTAAACCGCGTCTGGCCGAGCTGTTTGAACTCACCGACAAGAACCACGGCATCACCAACCTGCTCGTGAAGGACAATCTCGACTGGGCAACTATCCAGTCGCAGATCATCCCCTCGGGCGTAAACAACAATCTGGAGCTCCTCATGGCCGGACCTATTCCTCCCAACCCTGCCGAGCTCGTGGCTCGCAAGAGTCTGGATGAAATCTTCGTTCACCTCCGTGAGCACTACGACTATATCATCGTCGATACCGCTCCTGTGGGCCTTGTGACCGATACCTTGGCCATTGGCCGCGTAAGCGATGCCACAGTATATATGTGTCGTGCTGACTATACGCCGAAGGAGAGCTTCGAACTCATCAACGGACTCTCGGCTTCAAAGAAACTTCCCAACATGAGCGTGGTCATCAACGGCATCGATATGTCGAAGAAGAAGTATGGATACTACTATGGCTATGGCAAGTATGGCAAGTATGGCAAGTACGCCCGCTACAGCATGTATGGACGTAACAGAAGCTATGGCTCCTACGGCAAGTACGGCAACTATGGCAATTACGGCACATACGGCAACTATGGCTCATATGGAAACTATAGCAGCAGCCACTATGGCGATGCCAACGACAACTCCATCAAGAAGTAAGTATGGCAACAATCGCAGTAGACTTTGACGGAACCGTCGTAGAACACCGCTATCCCGAGATAGGCGAAGAGCTTCCGTTTGCCACGGAAACTCTCCGCATGCTCATCAAAGACCACCATCGCCTCATCCTCTGGACAGTGCGCGAGGGACAGCTCCTGCAGGACGCCATCGACTGGTGTCATGAGCGGGGCGTGGACTTCTGGGCCATCAACCGAGACTATCCCGAGGAGGAAGAAGAGAAAAACAATCATTTCAGCCGTAAGCTGAAGGCCGATTACTTCATCGACGACCGCGGAATTGGCGGACTGCCCCACTGGGGAGAGATCTATCGCATTATCCACGAGCACAAGACTTACGCCGAGGTGCTTCGCGAGAGCATGGGTCAATCCTACGAAGAGGATATCCCGAAGAAAAAACATTGGTGGCAATTCTAATCCTTTGAGGGGATAAGAAGTTAAGGAGATGTGGAGTTAAGACATGACGCCGATGGCTGCAACAACATCATGCAAAGAGCTATCAGCAATAAGTCTTAGCCCCACATCTCCTTCAATCTATTATTAAAGATTTGTCTTTACTACCCCAATCCTTAATGCCCCACCTACCTATATCATCATGGAAAAGAAAGATTTAAGAATCATCTTCATGGGAACGCCCGAGTTTGCAGTGGGCACTCTCAGTCGTCTCATCACCGAAGGCTATCAGGTGGTGGCCGTCGTGACACAACCCGACAAGCCTGTTGGCCGACACCAGAACGTGCTTCAACCCAGCGCAGTCAAGACTTTCGCCCTCCAGCACGGCCTTCCCGTGCTGCAGCCCGTGAAGATGAAAGAACCCACCTTCGTGGAGGAGCTGTCCCATTACCGGGCCGACATCCAGGTGGTGGTGGCCTTCCGCATGCTGCCCGAGGTAGTATGGGCCATGCCTCGCTTTGGCACTTTCAATGTCCATGCAGCCTTGCTGCCGCAGTATCGCGGCGCGGCTCCTATCAACTGGGCTATCATCAACGGCGAGACTGAGACCGGCGTCACCACGTTCTTCCTCGACCACGACATTGATACTGGACGGATTATCCTGCAAAAGCGATTCCCCATTCCCGACGATGCCGACGTGGAATATGTCTATGACGGACTGATGAACCTTGGCGCCGACATCGCCACAGAGACGCTCCAGCAGGTGCTTGCTCACGACGGACAGGTGGAAGCCACGGCCCAGAGCGAGCTCTACACTACCGACGGAGACCTCCGACCAGCGCCAAAAATATTCAAGGAGACCTGTCAGATATGCTGGAGCCAGAACGCCAAGCAGGTCTACGACTTCATCCGAGGCCTATCGCCCTACCCCGCCGCATGGACTGAGATAGAGCACAGCGGGCAAACCCTCACTGTCAAGGTATTCAAGGCTCAGAAAACAGGCCTATCTGTGGACGGATCCGCACCCGGCGCCATCCGCACCGAGAAGTCGCGCCTCTATGTGGCCTGCCAAGACGAATGGCTCGAGATACTCGACCTCCAGCTCTCCGGCAAGAAGCGCATGGGCGCCCGCGACTTCCTCAATGGCAACAAGCATCTCGATGAGGGAGTGATGAGGTAGGATTCGGGGACAAAATAAGGTGACTTAGCCTCAACATCAAAAGCCTCTCCCCCTGCCCCCTCCCCCGAAGGGAGGGGAAAAATGACCGAATCACCCATGGGGTTCCGATAGGATGGCGAGCTCAGGGTAAGGATATGCACAGGGCGTGTCCCAGCAGAGCGACAGGCTAACCATAGGATGAGCAGTCTGTTTTGCTTTGAATGAACATCTGTTTTGCTTTGAATGAACAGTAGGCAGATATCTATTACAAAATACAAAGCCCCAGTTCCGACATGGAACTGGGGCTTATGGTTTTCTGATAAAGCCGGTCACCAAGAATACAACTGTCTTCGATAAACAATGATGACCAGCAGCAAGCGTGGCTTATTTCACCACCAGCTTGCGCGAAGAGGTCTTACCCTGAGCATCAACAGCCTTGACAATGTAGATGCCCTTGGGCAGAGCATTGAGCGACTGGGCCACCTTCACGCCGTTGAGCGTATAGACTGCCACCACACGCAGGCTCTGAGCGGCCATCGTGGAGATACCATCGGTGATAGCAACTGTTACCGGCGCTGAATGCGAAGACTCGCCAAGCGTGGTCACGGCAGTAACGGTATAGACATCGTCGCCCACCACAGGGGTCTTGTCTACAAACGTTGTGGTGGTCGAGTTACCTATCAGTTCGCCATTGCGATAGATGTTATAGCCGGTCAGCTGCTGCCCTGGGTCAGAGGCATAGAGTTCAATATTGTCCACGCCCCAGTTGTAAGAAAGTCCAATAGGCTTAGCAGGGTCGAGCGGTTTATCAAACGCATGGAAGCGAATCTTCATCTGGTCGGAAACGTATTGGCTCAGGTCGAGCGACACTTCCATATACTTATTGCGTACCTCCTTGCCCCCGAGGTCGCGCACATCCACCAAAACAGTCCAGGTGGCACCATTGTCTTTGCTCACCTCGATGTTATATTCCTGCGGATTCTTCGTGGGATAGAGACCCATGCCATTGGTACACGACTGGAACACCAGCGTCTTGGCGTTGCTGAATGTGGGCGAAGTGAGTGTCTCATCCTGATGTACATAGTCGAAGGCCGACCACATGGAGCCGCTGTAATTGCCTGCATAGGCCTTGTAGGTGGTCGTTGCCTGCTGCCAGTGCCAGCCGCGGTCGCCCAGGTTCTTGAGCTCCCAACCATTGGGGTTGGCTGTATTTTCAAAGTCCTCGGAGAGGATTTTCTTGCCCACGGGCACCGCATTCCAACTGAGCTGAACGCCCTCGATCACGTTGGTGGCCTTGAGTCCGTGAGGCTCTGAGAGCACATTCGACTTCTGAACAATGGTAAACTGCTTCGACAGTCCGCTGCCATTCTTGTCGCTGATGGTAATCACGGCACTGCGATCCTGCGTCGAAGTATTCTCCGAATTGGCCGTCAGCGACAGCGTGGTAGCCCCAACGCCGCCCTCAGTCACCGATGCCGTGAGCCACTCGGGCACTCCGCTGAGGGTCCAAGCCACGTCAGACGAAATGTTGAGATTGGCTGCACTGTTCATAGCACCATTGAGTGTGAACACCGAGTCTGACAGGATGATGCGCTTCTCACTCTTTTCAAGCGTGAACGAGATGGTCTCGCCGCAGCTTGTCACATTGCTGATGGCGAAGTTAGCTTCCGTTCCATCCGAGTAGAAAGGCTTCTGGTCGGCCGAGCCTCCCAGTGCGGTGCGCCCGCTCTCGGCACTGAACGCCGCCTTGTCCACATTGCCGTCGGCTGTAAGCGAGCCGCCGGGGCGCAGCACATAAGTCTCGTCAAACACCGTCTTGCCGTTGTAGTTCACGTTGCCGCCGGTAGCCTTCGGGTTGATGCGATATACTATCAGTCCGCTCTCGGGTATCGAAGCGTCGAAGAGCCCCTGCTTGCGATACTCCACCACAAAGTACTCATCGCTGCCCAGTGGCTGTATCTTATAGGCAATCCTCTCCTTGGTGGCACCATTCACAGGATTCAGCGTGTAGACGCCGGGCTCCGAAATGGCAGGGATTTCGTCCACCCACTTGCAGTATTTCATCTTTGTAAACACCGTCATCTGCTGCGGAGTGACACCCTGGTCGGACATCAAGTCCCAATAACGCACGGGATTCAGGTTGTCGTTCACGTGATAGAGGTCGTAGGTTCCCAGCGAGTGGGAGCTCTCGTGACAGATGAGTCCGAGGTTGAGCGCCATCGGAACCAAGCCCTCTGTGAAGCTGAACCTATAGCCGTTGGCCTCGTCGAACACCATGAGGTAGCCCACGAAGCGCTTGCCGTGGACATAGACCTCCTTGCCTGGAGCCGTGAGCACATCCATGCGCTTGGGCCAAAGTACATCCTTGGCCGAGGCATCGGAGTTGCCGCTGAACACAAACGTCACATTATCTATATATCCATCGCCATCGGTATCTATCACCTGGTCGGCCGGAAGAGTCTTGTCGAGGTAGTCGGCAATCTCCAGCGACAGTGCCTGCAGGCGGGCCGCGCCGGCAAGATCGTCCTTGTAGCCCGAATCGTTGATGCCAGCCTTATAGGCCTGATAGAAGCCACGCTCATACTTTGCCTGGTAGGAAACCACCTTCTCTCCCTCTGCGGCGGGGAAAAACTGGGTGCGCCAGAAGAGCTGTCCGTAGGACGAAGCCTTGAAATAGTTGAACATCGAGCTGGCGCCCACGGTTTCATCGTTGAACATCTGCTCGTAACCTGAAAATGGCTTATTGAATACCGCATCGGGAGTCTCGTCGGCAAAGCGCACGAAACACACCAGATTGGCAAAGTCGCCCTTGTTGGTCAGGCCTGCCCAAAGCCTCGACGAAGGCAGCAGCGACAGGAGAGCAACAAGTAAAAGGAAGTAACTTTTTCTCATAAATTGTGTTTTTAATTGATAATATGTGGGTTTCTCATTTCACAAAAATATATTTTTCGAAGTAAAATTATAACTTTTTCAGCGAAAACAGGCTATTTATTCAAATTATTTAATACTTTTGCAGTAGTTAACATTGTATTATTTAACCATCAGCTTATGAAAAAACAATTACTCTCTTTAGTTGCAATGGTATGTTGTCTGACTGCTTCGGCTCAGACCGACCCAGTGATTACCATGAAGGCCCCGGTAGACGGCACCACGCTTACACTGGGATTTATCACCCAGACTGACGGCGTAACTCTGTCTATCGACTGGGGCGACGGCACGCTTGTACCTACTGATCCCATCAAGGCCGACGACGGATACCAGTCGACCACCGACGTCATCGGCACACCCGTAGGCACCGGCGAGGTGAAGATCTACGGCGAGACGATTATCCTGCTCAACTGTGCCTATCACAGGGGAGGCGCCAAGATAACCGAGCTCAACGTGACCAACGCGCCCTCTCTGAAGTATCTCTACGCAGCCACCAACCTGCTCACACAATTGGATGTATCCAAAAACGTGGATCTGGAAACCATCGAACTATCCAACGACTCGCTGACCACGATAGACGTTACGGCCTGCACCAAGCTGAGAAACCTCACGCTCACCAGCAACAAGTTGACCTCCATCGACCTGAGCAAGAACCCGGAGCTCAACACGTTGTATCTCTCCAAAAACCCCATCAGTAGCGTGGATCTCTCCGCCAACAACAAGTTAAAATATCTGTATGCTTTGAATTGCGGCATGAGCGAGATAAAATTTGGCGACAACACCACCGAAGGCCTGCTCCTCAGCCTGAACAACAACAACTTCACCTCGTTCGACGCGTCTGGCCTGCAGACCCTGGAGTCGCTGTCGCTCAACAACAACCAGCTCACCGAACTGAAGCTGAGCGAAGGCTTCGTGGCTAACACGGCCAAATATAAGACCCTCAACATCACCGGCAATCGCCTGACCTACGCCACCATTCCCGCAGCAGGCACCTTCGCCTCGGCTCTTCGTTTCAACTACGCTCCGCAGCAGCCCATCGAGGTGGCTCAGTCTTTTGCCAAGAATGATGTGCTCGATCTCTCAGCCCAGAACAACATCCAGGGCATCCTCGACGCTCCCGTGGCTACCACCTATGGCCTCTATACGCTGGCCGACGTGGCGCTCACCGAGGGCACCGACTACAGCGTGGCCGAAGGAAAGATTACTTTCCTCAATGCCCAGGCAGACTCCGTGTACGTGGGTATGACCACCACCGCCTATCCGAAAGCCGTTGGAACCAAGATGCTGAAGACCACCCCGTTTATCGTTTCCGACCCCACCGCCATCAAGAACGTGGGTGAGAACGCCCTTGCCATCACCGCCGAGAACGGCGTAATCCGCGTCAGCGGACTGGCCAATGGTCAGACTGTGACTGTGTTCGACCTCGCAGGCAAGGCCATCGCCGCCCTCAAGAGCAAAGGCTCTGAGGCTTCTGCCCAGCTGCCGCGCGGCATCTATCTGGTGAAGACCGCCGGCAAGACCGTCAAAGTGACGCTCTAACCCATTTCCTCTACGAAGATATCGAGGGAGACCGTGCATTGCATGGTCTCCCTTTTTCGTTGGGAAATAGTAGCCTCTCCCCCTACCCCTCCCCCGCAGGGAGGGGAGTATCATGACCGAATCACCCTTCTTCATTGGAAAGAAACACCCTTTTTCACGGAAAGAAACACCCTTTTTCATGGAAAATCACCACCTGCATAGTGCGGGCATGCATGGGGCATGCCCGCACCGCCGCATGGAACCAGCACCACACATCCCATTTTCCTCGAGCCCAATCATTATCCCACACAGCCCCTGCATCCTTCGCAGTGGCTCGCGCACCTGCTCAAATCTCAAATCTTAGACTCCCTTGTTTATGGCACAACTCGCTATCCCGCGAAAAAGAATCCTGCCCCATCCTATATGGACAACAATGGCATATTGGGCGTACATCCTGCCACCTACCAAACCTCCCTTACCCCTTATAATCAGCGTATTACACCATTCATTTCCACCCTACGGCCTCCCCTCTCTGAAACAAGGTACTAATCGCGTCACGATTAGTACCTAAAGCCGATGCGATTAATACCTAATGGCGAAGGGATTAGGTAGTAATGACGAATGGATGAAAAACTACTCCCCTATCCCCCCTCCCCGCATGGAAGATGAGGGAGGGGTTTCCCCATTTCTGTGTTCCTACGATATCACCCGACAGCGAGGACATACTCCAACTTTGCAGTGTGCTAAAGGGAGTTAATTTATATCAACGTTGTTATGTGAAGGAATGAGATTTTCTGAGATTTTCGCTAAATTTGCAAGACCTAAAGCATACCCATGTTAAACAGAAGCACATGAAAACAACACATAAAATCATTTTAGCGGCGATGGTTTGCCTTTCTGGAGGAATGGCAAAGGCACAGGAAACGTCAAAAACTTTCACGGAGATGACCATGGCGAAATGCGACGACGGCACGAGCCTGAAAGGCGATTTCATCTCCTATCCAGCGGGGTTCAAGTCTGCGTTTTACTCCGATGACTTGCCCTACATCCGCATTACCGACAACGAGAGCAACACACGCATCTACGATTTCAACACGCTGCAGACCATTTCGGAGGTGAAAGCCAAGCAGGGCGAGTTCTCGCAGCTCACCCGCGACGGCTATGTGACGATAAAACCCAGCAGTTTTGTGAAAGACGACAACGTGCCGACATTCTATCGTTTCGACAACACGAAGGTGTGGACCTGCAAGAACGACCTCGTGGTGGCCGACCGCGTGAACAACGTGGCGGTATGCTGCAAGGTGCCTTCGGCCTATTCCTGGCGTCGCGGCAACATGGTGGCCTACGACCTCCAGACGGGGCGCGAGCTGTGGCAGGCCACCATTCCGCAGAACATGCACTTCGCCTGGGGCGACTTCCTCAAGGACAAGGCACATCCGCAGACCTACTATCTGATGGCCGACTCACTGGTGAGGCTCAACATCCTTACGGGCGAGAGGCAGACACTGCCCTTTGCCGCTGGAGTGAAGGAGCCTATGAAGTCGATTCTGTCGGTGGTGAAAGGGCGATTGCCAAGCAGTGTTGATTGGCTGCGCGAAGCCAATTATTCCTTCGACTCGATGATTGCGCCGCACGTTCTCACCGGAACCCACAGCAATTGGGTGGTGAGCGGCGACACCATCTGGGTGGCCGATGCCCGGCAGGTCTATGCTCTGACACGCGACTTGCGACTCATTTGGGCCACGCCCATACCCGACGGCATAGGCGCCAAGTCGGAACTGAAACTCGATGGCAACCGACTGCTGATGGTAAGTTTCGGTTCGGCTTTCCAGAATGGGTATATCGGGCGATGTGGCAAGCCGTTCATGGCCTCATACGACAAGTCTACCGGCAGGCAGATGAGCTTTCAGGCGCCGACCATCGAAAGCAAGCTCGTGGGCGGAACCATTGTTCCCGGGCGGGCCTACTGGCAGGATGACAAGGGATTCTACTACACCGACGAGGGAGAAAACGAGGCGCACCGCATAGACTGGAAGCCCAAGACCGACCGCCAGCCCAATGACGGCTATCCCGACCGAGCCATCCACGACACGGTGTATGTGATGAGAAACCAACGACTGGAGCCCATCGTGACCGACGCGCAGCAGCTTGTGGTGGAGCTCTATGGGCAGGATGTGTACATCGTCCACGCCGACGGCAGTGCGGAAATGCTCAAGGCCGACGAGGTGTTCTACCACAACAGGCTGAACCTCTACACCAACAACGAGCTCGAGATGCGCCGCTATGTGCTGGTAAAACCCGGCACGCAGGAGGTGGAGCAGGCCTTCACCACCAACGGACGAGTCACTATCAACAAGCAGGGAGACATGGTGCTCAGCATGAAATACGGTGTGGGGATTATCCGGAAACAGCCATAATCTCCCGATTGTAGCACGACGGCAGACCCGGACTTCGCTTTCATCAAGGGATGAAAGCGCACCGGGCGTGGCGTGAAAAAATGAGGCCGGCCCTTCCACGGATAGGAAAGCCGACCATCAGAAAGGTTTACAGCAACGCCAGTAAACCAAATACCATCATCGGATAGAGCAATATGGGGAGCACGCCGAGCCAGAAACCGCGGCGGGCCAACTGCTTCTGTCGCTCCTCGGGCATGGCACTATATGCCTCGTGGAGCTGCTCCACAAAGCGGTTGCGCTTGAGATTTCTGACCAGAAAATGCACGCATACCATAAGGATGAGTACGAAGGAAATGCCAAGGCTGACAGGATTTCCCATAGGAGTAGGTGCGAAGTGGGCAGCAAGGAATCCCGGAATGCAGGCGGTGAAGACCAGAATAAAGAAGAGGGTGCACCATATCAGGTTGTAGAGAGCGTCGAAATCCAGCTCTCTCCGATATTTCTCGTACAAGCGAAACTCGCAGTATAGCGCCCCATTGTAGAGGATATGGAAGATTCTATTCATGCTTTTCAGTGACGATTCTCCTACCTTTACTCTCCGAAAATCTGGCTGAACGTCTTGCGTCCGCGGGCATAATATTGCCACAGGATGCTGATATTGGCCCGCTCCTCGATATGCGTCTTCACTCGTTGCCGCTGAATTTCAGCACGGTCGGCATCGAAATCGTGGCGCCATTTCCTGAACGCCCGACGCGCCTTGAATATGGCCTTGAAGTCGCCCACGTTGCCATTGAGAATCAATGTCTGGAAGGCGGCCAGATAGTCGAGCCATCGACGCACGTTCATCACCCGCTCCAAGTCTTCCTCGGGCAGGTTTTTGTAGAGCATGGTAAGGTTGTTTCGGAAATTGAGGAAGGTCTTCTTGGGGTTGCCTTTGGGCAGCGTGCCACCGCCAACATGATACACCGTGCTGTCGGGCACGCAGAGAATGCGCTTGCCCAGCAGCCTCAGGCGCCAGCAAAGGTCTATCTCCTCGTTGTGGGCAAAGAAGCGGCCGTCGAGTCCGCCCACCCGCCAGTAGTCGGCGGCGCGCACCATGAGGCAGGCGCCGGTGGCCCAATGCACCTCCGTGGCCTCATTGTATTGCCCCTCGTCGGGCTCCACCGTGTCGAACACGCGGCCGCGGCAGTAGGGGTAGCCGTATCGGTCGATGAATCCGCCCGATGCCCCGGCATATTCGAAGCGGTGCTTGTCGGCCACCGACAGCAGCTTGGGCTGGCAGGCGGCAATATCGGGATACTCGTTCATCATGATATAGAGCGGGGCGAGCCAGAGCCTCGTCACCTCCACGTCGGAGTTGAGCAGCACGTAGAACTCAGCGTCGATCTGCTTCAGCGCACGGTTGTAGCCCTCGGCAAAACCATAGTTCCGGTCGAGCTGGATGGTCTTCACCTGCGGAAACTGCTGTCTGAGCATCTCCATAGAGTTATCGGTCGACGCGTTGTCGGCCACCCATACTTCGGCATATTCGGCCGAGTTTTCAAGCACGATGGGTAGGTATCGGCGCATCATGTCGACACCGTTCCAATTCAAAATGACGATTGCGATAGACATATCTTATATATATAATATGGTATAGGGATGGTTTCGGAGCAGGCGCGACTACAGGATGGTGCAACGGAGCGTACTTCCATCGTGGGTGAATTCGCCGAGGCGCACACGCACGATGGTGTTGTCGAGCTCCTCGCGGGCCTCCTGGGCCGGCAGCTCCACACGCACATAGTTCTTGGTGAAGCCGTGCATGGCCCGGCCGCGCGTGGCTTTCTCAAACAGCACCTCGGCCTCCTGCCCGATGTGCTGGGCATAGAAGTCGTGGAGTTTGCGGTCCGACATTTCCAGCAGTCGCTTGGAGCGCAGCTTCTTGTCGGGCTCGCTCACCACGTAGGGAATGCTCAGCGCCGACGTGCCGGGACGCTCGGAATAGGGGAAAACGTGTAGCTGCGTGACGGGAAGAGCGTCGAGGAAGTCGTAGCATTCCTCGAAAAACTCCGGACGCTCGCCACGGCATCCCACCATCACGTCTACGCCGATGAAGGCGTCGGGGATGAGTTTCTTGATGAGATTGATCTTGTGGGCGAAGAGCGCCTTGTCGTAACGGCGGTGCATCAGCCGCAGCACCTCGTCGCTTCCGCTCTGCAACGGGATGTGGAAGTGGGGCATGAACGCGCGCGAGGTGGCGCAATATTCGATGAGAGCATCGTCTATGAGGTCGGGCTCCAGACTGCTGATGCGGTAGCGCTCGATGCCCTCCACACGGTCGAGCGCCTTCACCAGGTCGATGAACTGCTCGCCCGTGGTACGCCCGAAGTCGCCAATGTTTACGCCGGTGAGCACTATCTCGCGTCCGCCCTCGGCCGCTGCCTGCTCCGCCTGGGCCACGAGCGAGTCGATGGTGGGGTTGCGCGAGAGTCCGCGGGCGTAGGGAATGGTGCAGTAGGTGCAGAAATAGTTGCAGCCATCCTGCACCTTGAGGAAGTACCGCGTGCGGTTGCCTCGGGCACATGAGGCCTGAAACGACTTGATGTCGCGCGTCTTCACACTGATGAACTGGTGCAGATGGCCCTCGCGCGGCTGCGTCCAGGCATCCGAAAGATGCTGTATGAGGTCGGCTTTCTCGTTTGATCCGAGCACGAGGTCTACCCCGTCTATCTGGCTCACGGTCTCGCTCTCCAACTGAGCATAGCATCCGGTGACCACCACGAAGGCACCGGGATTCTCCCTCACCATGCGATGGATGGCCTGACGGCACTTGTGATCGGCCACCTCGGTCACCGAACAGGTGTTGATGAGGCAAATGTCGGCATGCTCGCCCTTGGCTGCTGGCGACACGCCCATCTGTTCGAGCATCTTGCCAAACGTGGAGGTCTCAGAGAAGTTGAGCTTGCATCCGAGAGTATAATAGGCTGCTTTCTTGCCTTGAAAAGCACTTGAATCTATCATTTTCTTATATAATTATGGTACAAAGGTAGTGGTTTCCACCGAATTTAGGGCTTAAACAGGCCTATAAATTCGTCTTTGTTAAGGTGCACAAAATATTTAACCTTTGTTTGCACTCTATATCATACTGATTATAAGACGGTTACAAAAAAGTTACAGAAAGTCCATAAAAAAATCACAAAAAAAAGAACAACGTATTGAAAATTTGCTTACCTTTGCAACGTTTTAATAAACAAATGATTGTTTTACAGATTTAAAAAGCAAAGAAAATGAA
>DCJH01000069.1:28059-28539 GCA_002317385.1 Prevotella sp. UBA1705
GCTATCTCTTTCGCATCTTGTGGTCAGAAGAATCAGAGCGCAGCTTCTGCTAACGATTCTGATACAACTGCTGTTGACACAGCTGCTGTTGACTCTGCTGCTGCTGATACTGCTGCTGTTGACACTGCAAACGCTCAGTAATCCAGTTTCATTAGCTCGAATTGAAAAATGAGAGACACCGCCCAAGACTGAGTCTTGGGCGGCTTTTTTATATCCTTAGACCAGGAGAAACACAATATTTCACCCTGTAAATCATAGGCATCATCGACGAGCAACTACGAAATATCACCTGTTTTTTCACGTCGTTTTTCGGAGATTACCATAAAGTCGAGGTACCGTCGGTATATTAATTTTCTGACATATTGCCAATTTTTATCGGAAAATATTTGCACTTTACAATTTTATATGTACCTTTGCAATCGAATTAAACAAAAATATAATGATTAATCTCGTATCTACAAATTGGTGGTGGCGTATCTC
>DCJH01000069.1:28578-28923 GCA_002317385.1 Prevotella sp. UBA1705
AAGAGGCCTGCCGTTCTTACGACAGGCCTCTTGTTTGTTTTTACCTCTATATCTTCTCATCCGTTGAATCGTAAAAAACAAAAACATAAGATTATGGACATTACAGGAATTTTCAACAGACTTCTCGCTCACGAGGAGCTCAGACGTGAAGAGACCAAAGACCTCCTCATTGCCATTACCCACGGAGAACTCTCCGCCCCGGAGATTACAGCGCTGCTCACGGCCATACAGATGCGCGGCATTACGGTAGACGAACTGCTCGGCTTCCGCGACGGAATCCTGGAGACGGGCGTGCCAGTGCCCCTCGATTGCGACCGATATATCGACGTGGTGGGCACCGGCGGC
>DCJH01000034.1 GCA_002317385.1 Prevotella sp. UBA1705
CACCCCCGACCCCATGGTGACCGTCGGCGTGAAGTGCGAAGGCTTCCGCGTAGAGATGATTATCCGCTCCATCCTCACCGGCTCGGCCTGGAGAGAGTATAAGAACGGCGTGCGCGAGCTATGCGGCGTGAAGCTTCCCGAGGGCATGCGCGAGAACCAGCGGTTCCCCGAACCCATCGTGACTCCTACCACCAAGGCCGACGAAGGCCACGACCTGAACATCTCGCGCGAGGAGATTATCAAGCAGGGCATCGTATCGGAAGAAGACTACAACATCATCGAGGACTATACCCGCAAACTCTTTTCCCGTGGCCAGGAGATTGCCGCCCAGCACGGACTCATCCTTGTGGATACCAAATACGAGTTTGGCAAGCGCGACGGCAAGGTGTATCTCATCGACGAGATCCACACTCCCGACTCCAGCCGCTACTTCTATGCCGACGGCTACGAGGAGCGATTCGAGAAGGGCGAGCCCCAGAAGCAACTCTCCAAGGAGTTTGTGCGCCAGTGGCTCATTGAGCACAACTTCATGAACGAGCCCGGACAGACCATGCCCGAGATAACCGACGAGTATGCCGAGAGCGTGAGCGACCGCTACATTGAGCTCTACGAGCATATCACCGGCGAGAAGTTTGACAAGGCTGCAGAGGCTGGCGACATTGCCGCCCGCATCGAGGCCAATGTGAAGAACTACCTTGCCTCACGCAAGTAAGCTCTATGTATCAGCAGGAAAAGATAAAACCCTACGGCGAAAACCAGGAGAAGGGGCAGCTGGTGGAGAAGATGTTCGACAACATCGCGCCCAGCTACGACACCCTGAACCATCGGCTTTCGTGGAACATCGACAAGGGATGGAGACACAAGGCTATCAAGCAGCTTGAGTGTTTCCATCCTCAAGTCATTCTCGACGTGGCCACGGGAACGGGCGACTTTGCCATCCTCGAAGCCCAGATGCTCAGTCCCCGCAAGATCATCGGGGCCGACATCTCGGAGGGCATGATGGCCATTGGCCGACAGAAAGTGGCCAAGCTTCATCTGGAAGACATCATCGAATTCAGGAAGGAAGACTCGCTCAGCATGTCGTTTGCCGACGAGACCTTCGATGCCGTGACTGCCGCGTTCGGCATCCGCAACTTCCAGGACCTCGACCAAGGACTGAAGGAGATGTGCCGCGTGCTGAAACCGGGCGGTCATCTCAGTATCGTGGAGCTCACCACTCCTGTCACCTTCCCCATGCGCCAGCTGTTTAAGGTCTATTCGCACACCTTTCTCCCCATGTATGCCAGCCTGATTTCCAAGGACAAGAGCGCATACAAATACCTCACAGCCACCATCGAGGCTTTCCCCCAAGGGGAGCAAATGATGGAGATCCTGCAGAAGGCAGGGTTCCGCAAGACGTCGTTCCGACGACTCACATTCGGCATCTGTACCCTGTATCTTGCCGAGAAATAGAAGAAATTTACCCCCGAAAACCTCCAGCTACTCATTAAATACCAAATGTTATGGACAAATATGGATTGATAGGCTATCCGCTTGTACATTCTTTCTCTATCAGTTATTTCAACGAGAAGTTCCAGAGCGAGGGCATTGATGCCACCTATGAGAACTTCGAGATACCTACCATCGACGAGTTTCTCGAAGTGGTGGAGACCAATCCGGAACTCCGCGGTCTCAACGTAACGATTCCCTACAAGGAGAAAGTGATAAGCTACCTCGATTCATTGAGTCCGGAGGCCCGGGCCATCGGCGCCGTCAACGTCATCAAGGTGAGCCACAAGGGTAAGAAAACCATACTCAAAGGCTACAACAGCGACGTCATAGGCTTCACCCGAAGCATTGAGCCGCTCATCGAAGCCTACCACAAGAAAGCCCTGATTCTGGGCACGGGAGGGTCGTCGAAGGCCATCGCCTTTGGCCTGAAATCACTGGGACTGGAGACCGTCAAGGTGAGCCGCTACGAGCGCACGGGGGCTATCCAGTATGAAAAAATCACTCCCGAGATTATCCGCGAGTACAATGTCATCGTCAATTGCACCCCCTGCGGCATGTACCCTCATGCCGACGAGTCGCCCAACCTGCCCTACGAGGCCATGGACGAGCACACTCTGCTCTATGATCTCATCTATAATCCCGATGAGACTATGTTCATGAAACGCGGCAAGGCCCAGGGCGCCGTGGTGAAAAACGGATTGGAGATGCTTCTCCTGCAGGCTTTTGCCAGCTGGGAATTCTGGAATAAGGAGGACTAATCAGGACCTACAAGATTATGGACAACAGATATATGATGCGCGGCGTAAGTGCTGCCAAAGAGGATGTGCACAACGCCATCAAGAACATTGACAAGGGTTTGTATCCGCAAGCCTTCTGCAAAATCATTCCGGATATACTGGGAGGTGACCCCGACTATTGCAACATCATGCACGCCGACGGCGCCGGTACCAAGTCGTCGCTGGCCTACATGTATTGGCGGGAGACGGGCGACCTGAGTGTATGGAAGGGCATTGCGCAGGACGCTATCGTGATGAACACCGACGACCTGCTTTGCGTGGGCGCGGTAGACAATATCCTTGTGTCGAGCACCATCGGCCGCAACAAGATGCTTATCCCCGGCGAGGTGATCAGTGCCATCATCAACGGCACCGACGAACTGCTGGCACAGCTGCGCGAGATGGGCGTGGGTATCTGGCCCACAGGTGGCGAGACGGCCGACGTGGGCGACCTGGTGCGCACCATCATCGTAGACTCTACAGTGTCGTGCCGCATGAAGCGTGCCGACGTTATCGACAATGCCAACATCCGTCCGGGCGACGTGATTGTCGGACTGAGCTCTACTGGGCAGGCCACCTACGAGCAGCGCTACAACGGCGGCATGGGCAGCAATGGCCTGACAAGTGCCCGCCACGATGTGTTTGCCAAATATCTGGCCGAGAAATTCCCCGAGAGCTACGACCATGCCGTGCCTGAAGAGCTGGTGTATAGCGGCAAATACAAGCTCACTGATAGTGTGGAAGGTGTGACGATAGATGCCGGAAGCCTTGTGCTCTCCCCCACCCGCACCTACGCTCCGGTCATCAAGAAGATGCTCGACAAGCTTCGTCCGGAAATCCATGGCATGGTACATTGCACCGGCGGCGCCCAGACCAAGGTGCTGCATTTTGTTGGCGACAACTGCAAGGTGGTGAAAGACAACATGTTCCCCGTACCTCCCCTCTTCCGTGCCATACACGAATGCTCGGGCACCGACTGGAAAGAGATGTACCAGGTGTTCAACATGGGCCACCGCATG
>DCJH01000038.1 GCA_002317385.1 Prevotella sp. UBA1705
CGTCGAATACCGAGATGGGCCACAACCACGATGAGAACCATGTGTCGAGACAGTCGCTCTCCTGGTCGAGGTCGGCGGCAGAGAGGGCAGGATTCTTCTTCTGGGCCTCGGCCAGAGCAACTTCTGCGCTCTCGGCCACCACGTAGTCGTTCTTGCCTTCGGCATCCTTGAAGTAGTAAGCCGGTATGCGATGGCCCCACCAGAGCTGTCGGGAGATGCACCAGTCCTTGATGTTCTCCAGCCAATGACGGTAGGTGTTTTTGTATTTCTTGGGGTAGAACTCGATGTCATCGTCCATCACCGGAGCAAGAGCAATATCGGCAAAGTGCTGCATCTTGAGGAACCACTGGGTCGAGAGCTTAGGCTCGATGGGCACGTTGGTACGCTCAGAGAATCCCACCTTGTTGTCGTAGTCCTCCACTTTCTCCATGAGGGCAGCGGCTTCGAGGTCTTTTGAAATCTGCTTTCGCACTTCCATGCGGTCCTGTCCCACGTAGAGGCCGGCGGCTTCGGACAGCGTTCCGTTGTCGTTGAAGATGTCGATGGTCTGCAGTCCATGCTTCAGGCCCAGGGCATGGTCATTGATGTCGTGGGCAGGCGTTACCTTGAGGCAGCCCGTTCCGAACTGAATGTCTACGTAAGTGTCTTCAATCACGGGGATTATACGGTTCACCAGCGGCACGATAACGTGTTTGCCTTGCAGCCAAGTGTTCTTTGGGTCCTCGGGGTTGATACACATCGCGGTGTCGCCCATGATGGTCTCGGGACGTGTGGTGGCCACCACGGCATAGTAGCCCTTGGCATCCTGGTGCATCACATTGTCGTCGCTCTTGCGCGAAATGGTAGCCTGGTCCTCGGGAGCCACATAGTATTTGAGATAGAAGAGCTTGGAATGCTCATCCTTGTAGACCACTTCCTCGTCGGAAAGAGCAGTCTGAGCCTGCGGGTCCCAGTTCACCATGCGTACGCCGCGGTATATCAATCCCTTGTTGTAAAGGTCGATAAACACCTTGATGACGCCCTCCGAACGGGTCTCGTCCATGGTGAAGGCCGTGCGATCCCAGTCGCATGAGCAGCCGAGCTTGCGCAACTGCTTCAGGATAATGCCGCCATGTTCGTGGGTCCAATCCCATGCATGCTCCAGGAATTGTTCTCGGCTGAGGTCGGTTTTCTTGATGCCTTGCTCGGCTAACTTATTCACCACCTTGGCTTCGGTGGCGATAGAGGCATGGTCGGTGCCCGGCACCCAGCAGGCGTTTTTGCCTTCCATGCGGGCACGACGCACAAGAATGTCCTGTATAGTGTTGTTCAGCATGTGTCCCATGTGGAGTACACCGGTAACGTTTGGCGGCGGAATGACCACTGTGTATGGCTCACGGCCATCGGGCTTGGAGCTGAAAAGTTTGTTGTCCAGCCAATACTCATACCATTTAGACTCTACCTCTTTGGGGTCATACTTACTTGCTAATTCCATTTATGTATAATCTTTGTACCTTGATTAATATATAAAAACCTTGCAAATTTACGAATTTTCCATCTAAAATACCTAACTTTGCATCAAAAATAACGGAAAGTGCATACACGAAAAGAGAAATTAACAGCTTTCGGGCGGTTACTTGATGTGCAGTATCGACTGCGAAAGGAATGTCCCTGGGACCGCAAACAGACGTTCGAAAGCCTCCGGGCCAACACGATAGAAGAGGTCTTTGAACTGGCCGACGCGCTGGTGAAGCGCGACTACCACGAGGTGATGAAGGAGCTTGGAGACGTGATGGAGCACGTGATGTTCTATTCCTTGATCGGCGATGAGGACGGCGAGTTCGATATGGCCGATATCTGCAACCAGGAGGCTGATAAGCTGATGTTCCGCCATCCGTTCATCGACTGGCGACAATCGGAGGGCGATTGGGGCATTGAGAACGAGCCATTTACGGTGGTCAACCCCGAGATGAAGATGAATTCCCATGGTCAGGTGGTCTACAAAGGGGAGGAAAGCAGTCTTGATGGAAGTCCTCAGACTTCTGACGAGGTGGAGCTCACGTGGGAGCAAATCAAGCAGAAGGAGAAGGACGGCAATACGAGTGTACTCAGCGGCGTGCCCCAATCGCTGCCCTCTATGATCAAAGCCTACCGCATACAAGATAAGGCTCGCAATGTGGGCTTCGACTGGAAGCAGAAAGAAGACGTGTGGGACAAGGTGAGAGAAGAACTCGGCGAACTGGAAATAGAATTGAAAAAGGAGGACAAAGAGAACTCTGAGAAAGAGCTTGGAGACTTTATTTTCAGCATCATCAACGCCGCACGTCTCTATCATCTCAACCCCGACAACGCACTGGAATATACCAACAGGAAGTTCATCAGACGCTTCAACTATATCGAGGAGAAGGTCAAGCAGATGGGCCAAGAACTTGGAGATTTGACGCTCACCCAGATGGACCAACTCTGGAATGAGGCCAAGCTGCAGGAACAACAACATCATTCATAAGAATTCAAAAGGAGATAAAGATATGAAGAAGTATTCTTTGACTGCAAAAAGTGTATTTTTCTTGTCAATTTTGACAACTATCGGGTTCTTGAGCGGGTGCAATCCAAAAGCACCCAAGTCCGAGAAACCAGAGTCGGATAGCGTCATGGTAGAGAATGCCGTGGCAGATACTACCATCTATGGTACTTGCGGCGAGGGCACGGCCATGCACTCGCTCGAACTGATTACCGATGCCGGCGACACGCTGCAATACATGATTGGCGAGGATGCCGACGGCGAGCAGGATGTGCAAGGCGGACTTCTTGTGGGCGACAGGCTTGCTGTGATTGAGGGCGGTAGCTTGGACGGCGAGAAAACAGCCAAGAAAGTCATCAACCTGACTACGCTTCTGGGCAAATGGACGAGCCTCGACAAGAACTTTGAGATTATGGAAGGCGGAGTGGTGAAGTCGAATGTCAAGGCCGAGAGCAATCCCTGGACCAGTTGGAAGATTCTCAACGGCCAGTTGGTGCTCAACAAAGACACCTTCGATATCGACAAACTGGGTACCGATTCGCTCTATTTAGAGAGCAAGCAAGGCATTTTCACCTTCAAGCGTCCGTAATCGAGGCCCGTCCTCAACCGCACGATGGAACCATTCAGAATACATATTTTAGGGTGCGGCAGTGCGCTGCCCACCCTCAAGCACTTTGCGTCTTCACAGATTGTGGAGGTGCGAGGCAAGTTCTTTATGGTCGATTGCGGCGAGGGAACCCAGATACAGTTGCGGCGCACGAGGGTCAATTTCACCAAGATTCAGGCCATCTTCATCTCTCATCTCCATGGCGACCACTGTTTCGGACTGATTGGTCTCATCTCGACCTTTGGCATGTTGGGCCGCACGGCCACGCTCCACATTTATGGACCTGCCGATTTAGAGAACCTGCTTCACACTCAGATGGAGATGTTTTGCAACGGACTGGAGTTCAAGGTGGAGTTCCATGCCGTAGACACCACGCAGCAGCAGGTGGTCTACGAAGACCGCAGCATCACCGTAGAGACCATTCCTCTGGAGCATCGCATAGCCTGCTGCGGCTATCTTTTCCGCGAGAAGCCCACGCTGCCGCATATCCGTCGCGATATGATCGACTGCTACGAGATACCTCTTAGCCAGATAGACAATATCAAGCGTGGTGCCGACTGGACCACGCCCGACGGCGTGGTGGTGCCCCACGAGAAGCTTACCGTGCCCGCCGATCGTCCCCGAAGCTACGCCTACTGCAGCGATACGCGCTACATCCCCACGCTCCACGAGCGGGTGAAAGGCGTGGATGTGCTCTACCACGAGTCTACCTACGACCAGGCCTGCGCCCAGCGCGCCAAACTCTACTACCATTCCACTTCCTGTCAGGCGGCCTCGGTGGCCCGCGATGCTCAGGTGGGAAAACTGCTGCTTGGCCACTACAGTGCCCGCTATCAGAACGAGAGTGGCATACTCCAGGAGGCCCGGGAAATCTTCCCCAATAGCGTTCTTTCCAACGAAGGGATGGTGATTGAGGTGTAGAACCCCGAGATTATTGCGCTTTCAGGGTTAATAATTCTTAACAACCCGTGAAAAAACTCGTTTTTCGCGCCCTTTTTATCTTTAAAATATTATCTTTGCATGGGTCAATATACGTAGAAGGCTTATGACAAGAAATATACTTTCCCTTTTATTCCTCATAGCAATGTTTGCCGGTGCACCCGTCAGCGCCAGTGCAGTTCCCGCTATTGAGATTATAGACAACGACATGCAGACCATCACGATCTCTGTGAGCGATGAGTCGGTGCTCCATGTAACCGGTGCCGCTGGGCAGACGTTGTATGTCTATAATGTAACGGGCGTCAGAGTCATGAGCATCAAGGTCGATGGCTCCGACAAGAGTTATACGTTGAACTTGCCCAAAGGCTGCTACATAGTCAAGGTTGGCAAGGTGGTCCGTAAGATATCTATCAGATAAGAAGTCTGGCAGATAGGAAAAGAAGCTGATACTTTTGAAAACCGGATATTTGTCTCTCGTTATTCTCATGACTGTTGTTTTCCAGTCTTGCCATGAGAAGATCGCCAACCCTAACCATAGTCTCACTCTGGCCGATTATGAGTCGTTGGACTCCTCGGCCTACGCGCTCAACTCTCACCGCATACGTGAGGGCATAGACTCGTTGTCGCGCAACGATCGCGATTCGATGTTTGCCGACTTTGCCACGCGTGGTCACTATGCCCGCGAGAAATCGTTTGTGTGGATCAATCGTAAAGGCATCGATGCCCGGGCAGACAGTCTGGTAAGTGCATTGCAGGCTGTTGACTCCATGGGCTTCAATCCCCGAAAGTTCCGCATACCCCAGATAGCGGAAGACATCAAGCGCATGCGGATGCTCGATTTCGACGAGCAGCGCAACCGAATCAACATAGTGGCTGCCCGATTGGAGTACAATCTCACCAAGGCCTACCTGCGCTACGCCGTGGGCCAGCGGTTCGGATTCATGAATCCCACAGCCGTGCTCAACCATCTCGACGTGCTCGACAGCGACTCCAACCGCACCAATTATCGCACGCTCTTCGACATCAAGATACCCCATGCCAACAAGAAGTTTGTGGAGTTGGCGCTCCACAAGGTGCAGGTGGACAGTCTCTCGTCGTTCCTCCACGCGCTGGAGCCGAGAGGAGTATTCTACAATCGACTGCAGAGTGGGCTCCACGGCGCTGAGGCCGACTCCTTTGGACGGATGCGCATGCTCGTCAACATGGAGCGATGCCGATGGAGAGTGCCCGACTATCCCGGCGCACACGAGAAGTATATCCTCGTGAACATCCCCTCATACCACCTCCGGGCGGTCGACGGAGATAGCGTGTTCATCATGCGCACGGCCTTCGGCTCGGTTGAAACCAAGACCCCCATACTCATCAGCAAGGTGAAGCGCATGGACATCAATCCCCAGTGGATCATGCCCAAGAGCATCATCAAGACCAGCATCCTGCCCCGATTGGGCAACAGCTACTACTTCATGCAACGACAATATTTCATTCGCGACCGCAAGACCGGTAAGAATGTATCGCCCCGTCAGGTGTCACGCGACATGCTGCTCAGCGGCCAATACCTTGTGGCGCAGCGCGGAGGCGAGGGCAATGCGTTGGGAAGAATCATCTTCCGGTTTGATAACAACCTCTCCATCTACCTGCACGACACCTCCTCGCGCGACGTGTTCAACACCTCTGAACGCGATGTGAGCCACGGCTGCGTGAGGGTGGAGAAGCCCTTCGACCTGGCCGTGTTCATGCTGCAGGACAAAGACGAGAGTCTCATCAGCAAGATACACTATTCGATGCAGGCCGACGTCTCGCCGGTGGGCATTGCCAAAGAAGAGTTCTCGCCGCAGATGCAGGCCGTGAACGACACCCTGCAGCGCAAACTGCTCATCGGCAAGGTGGAGGTGAATCCGCAGGTGCCGATATTCATTCTCTATTTCACGCTCTATCCCGACGAGTCTGGAAAGATAGAGATATTCGAGGATGTGTATGGCTACGACGGCGTGATCTACCGCCAACTCCAGAATTATATCTAACCCATATTACTCTAAAGGCAGCACAGTGAAAGAGATAGACGAGGATAAATTGGTGGGCCTGCTGGCCGACCCTCAGCACCGCAGGGAGGGATTCTCTATGGTGGTGAGCCAGTATAGCGAGCCGCTCTACTGGAAGATTCGCCGTATCGTTCTCTCGCACGACGATGCCAACGATGTGTTGCAGAACACATTGATCAAGGCTTGGAGCAGTCTCGACAGCTTTCAGAACAAATCTCGCTTTTCCACCTGGCTCTATCGCATAGCCATCAACGAGTCGCTCGACTTCCTGCGCCATCAGAAACTGGTGCAGAATGTCAGTGCCGACGAGGATGAAGGCGTGGCTTCCAAACTCTTGGCTGACGATTATTTCGACGGCGACGAGACGCAGGCTCTGCTTCAGGAAGCCATCGCCTCGCTGCCCGACGTACAGCGCACGGTGTTCAACATGCGCTATTACGATCAGATGAAATACTCGGAGATGAGCCTTCTGCTCGACACTTCCGAGGGCGCGCTGAAGGCGAGCTATCATCTTGCGGTCAAGAAGATTAAGGAGTTTTTCGACCGTTGCGACTGAAAAAATCACTCGTGCAAAAAAGAAAAATAAGGGCAAGCGATGAAAATCATGAATAAAATACAATTTTAAATTAAACTTTTCTGCTTGCTATCCGTCAAAAGAGTAAAACAATGAATATGGAAAGAGAAGAAAAATTCATAGAAGACAAATTTGGTCGACAGAATCCTTTCAGGGTTCCGGAGGGCTATTTTGATGACTTTGCTTCTCAACTGATGCAGAGCCTGCCCGAGCAAGCCGAGGCGCCCAAGGCCAAGTTGGTGCCCATGCGCGTGTCTCGTTGGCACAGGGCGCGTCCCATCGCCATTGCCGCTGCCAGCGTGTGTATCGCGTTTTTCGGCTTAGGCGTGAAGATGTATCATGGCAGCGACCGTGTGGCTGCACCGTCGGCAACTACCGCCCAGGAGACCGTGGCAACGTCGTCCTACTCGGCAGTGGATGCCATGGCCGACTATACCATGCTCGACACCGACGACATGTATGCCTATCTTGAGGATTATAAATAACCATTAAATTATCTATGGCATTGAAAAAGTTATTATTCATATTCGCTTTGGTACTGTCGGCGATGCAGGTGCTCGCCCAGGACAGGCCGATGTTCAACCCTGAACGTTTCGAGGCCGATATGGAGCAGTTTATCGTCACCGAAGCAGGACTGTCGCCCCAAGAGGCTGCAGCTTTCTTTCCGGTGTACAAAGAGATGCAGGGCAAGCAGCGTTTCCTGTTCAACAAGATGCGCCGCTACCGCCATATGGATACCAGCGACGACAAGGTAAGCCTCGATGCCATCAAGAATATGGATGCCATCGACGTTCAGATCAAGAAGCTCCAGCAGCAGTATCACCTCAAGTTCTGCAAGGTGTTGCCTGCCGGTAAGGTGCTGAGAGTGCTGAAGGCGGAAGAGAAATTCCATCGTCAGGCTTTCCGCCGAATGGTGAAGCATCGTAGCAAAGAGTAATTGTCTCGCCCTCGTGCGAGCGTTGGAGAAAGGGTAGAGCGGTGGCGCCGTCATGCGCCCCAGCCTTCGAGTCAGAAACAATGGGTCGGCCATCTGATAGGTTCAGGTGGCCGACTTTTTGCTTTTTCATCCTGCTTTGATGATGGCATGGTTGTCCCCAATTTTCCATCTCTACTTCATCAGTTCACGATTCCTACCTTTTCGCCTTGCCTTGAGGCCCTAATCGCCCTGCGAAAAGGTAGTAATCGCGAGACGATTCGGTACTCATCCTCGGACGGTCATTACCGCGTTGTTCTTATATCGTATAATGATTTGATTATCAGCAGAATAGTTCTTTCAGTGCATCTGGCCATCCTGTCCATATTGTGTAGTACTTTTCTCTCACAGACTTTCACAGAACTCTACAGACCCAGCAACGGAATATCTCAGAGTTCTCTTGCCATAAATGCCATAAAGTGCAATTTTTCCTTGCATGGCTTCTGCTATCCGCAAAATCATAATACTTCTGATCGGTATATTTTCTCTGTGAGAGTCCGTGAAGGTCTGTGTGAGATAAAACTACACTTTGTGTGAACTTCCGCGCCTTCTGAATACGCCGGAGGGTTCAGTCTCTTCCGTGTGTTCTGTTGTGGGGATAAAAAGAGATGATGCAAAAAAAAGCCCATCAGAAAGGAGTGGGCATTAGTCTTGCAAAGCTTTGATTCTCCGTTGTGCCTCGGCGAGGTCGGGACACAGATCGAGGGCCTTCTGATAGTTGCGCAGGGCGGCCTCGGTCATGCCCTCGTGCTCGCATTCCTTGCCCATGACGAGATATTCCACGGCCAGTTTCTTGAGGTATTTGTCGCGCTCGGCAGCCTCTGTCCTGAGCTTCTCGATGGTCTGTTGCTGGGCGTTGATGATGTTGAGCTTGCGGCGGATGTACCGTTTGGGCACCGGCTTCTCGATGTCGTAGCGGCTGTGGATGGCCAGGAAGAAGGCGTCGAGCGCGGCTTGCATGTCGCCCTTGTCGAAGGCTTTCACGGCATCCCAATACTCCTTGTCGGCCTTCGACTGCTTCAATGCCGTGGAGATGACGGCCTGATTGTTGTAGCCCTCGGCAAAGCGCGCCACCTCGGTATGCACGAAAATGTCGTTGCGGCGCAGTGGTTCGGTGAGCGTAATGCCTTCGAGCGAGGTGCAGCGCGACAGGGCCACATAGGTCTGGCCGGCTGCAAACACGCCCCCCGTGAAGTCTATCTTGACATGGTTGAACGTGAGGCCCTGGCTCTTGTGCACGGTGATGGCCCACGCCAAGCGGATGGGATACTGCGTATAGGTGCCCAGTTCTTTCTCCTCAATCTTGTTTTCCTTGCTGTTGAACGTGTATTTCACGTTGCTCCACACCTCTCGCTCCACATCAAACTCCTTGCCCTCCTCGGTGCGGATATACACAAATCCGTTGTCTTCATCAAATCCCACGACAGTGCCCAGCGTGCCGTTGACCCACCGGTGGTTGATATCGTTTTTCACAAACAGCACCTGTGCTCCCGGTTTGAGGAGCAGTTCCTGTGGCGTGGGGAGCGACGACTCTGGAAATTCGCCCCTGATGGTGCCCTCAAAGGTGGTGGGCTCGCCCGGCAATGCCTCCAGATGGCGGGTGTTGATGTCGTCTACGGTGTCGCGACGGGTAGACAGCGTGATGGCCAGTGGGGTGCCCTGGCCCTCAGCCTGCTGCTTGGAGGGTAGGGCGTCGTGAGCGGAAACCTGATGATTGAGCAGGGCGAGGTCGGCATCCGACACCTGCGACACGCGGATGTTGTCGAGTATGCGGATGAAGTTGGGGTCGCTCTGGCGGTACACTTTCTTCAGTTCGATAGACACAAGCTGCATTTCGCCGAACACCTTTGCATTGAAGAAGAACGACGACGGGTAGAAGGCCTGCAGCAGCTGGCGGTCGTCTTCTTTCACCACGGGCTCCAGCTGATAGATGTCGCCCACCAGCAAGAGCTGCTTTCCACCGAAGGGTTCGCGCATGTTGTGGCTGTAGACGCGCAGCACTTTGTCTACAAAGTCGATAATATCTGCCCTCACCATGCTTATCTCGTCGATGATGATGAGCTCCAGTTCGCGTATAATCTTGATTTTCTCGCTATTGTATTTGAGCGTCTTTCGGATGTTGCGCGGGGAGAACTGCACGTCGTTGGGCAGCAGAGGATGGAATGGCAGCTTGAAGAAACTGTGGAGAGTGGCCCCGCCCGCGTTGATGGCCGCGATGCCGGTGGGGGCCAGAATCACGTATTTCTTGTGGGTCTGTGAGGCGATGTAGCGCAGAAAGGTCGACTTACCGGTGCCTGCCTTTCCGGTGAGGAAGAGCGAGCGCCGGGTAAACTGGATAATCTGGAGGGCGTGTTGAAACTCCTCGTTATCGGTGTCGAGCCTGATTTCTGGGTCTTGGGCCATGCCGTGTGGGGTAGGGTTGATACTGAAAATGTGAAATCGCATGTATCCGTCGACGGTCAGGATACATGCGATTTGCCTATGGTCTTAAAGGTTATCGAAGTTGACTTCCTCCGTGTTCTGCTTCTTTTTCTCTTTTTTCACTTCCGGAGCCGTATTCGATTTGTTGTCGCCCGGTGCCTGGTTGCGGTCTATCGGATTGCCCTCGTCGTCGAGGATAATCTCCTCCTGACTCACAATGTTGGTGGTGTCGCGGTGGGTGGTGTCCCTTCTCACCACGGGCGTATAGCTCTGACAGATATACATATCTTGCGTGATATTGGCATCCTCGGGCTTCTTGAACTTGGCATGATACTGCTTAAATGCCGGGTCGGCCATCACGGCCTGCATGAAGTAGCCGGTGATGGGGAGAGCCGTGCGTGAGCCTTGTCCGAGCGCGCCGGTGCGGAAGTGAATGCTTCGGTATTCGCCGCCTACCCAGGCACCCGCCACCAGATTGGGTGAGACGCACATGAACCAGGCGTCGGAGTGGTTGTTGGATGTGCCGGTCTTGCCTCCAAACTCGGTGTCACGGAACTGACCCACGTATCCCCAGAGGCTCTGGCTGGTGCCGCCCGGCTCGCGCATACCGCCCTGTAGGAGCTGTTGCATGAGGAAGGCGCTCTTATAGGGGATGACCTGCTCGGCCTGAATGCGGTCGTTGTAGACCTCATGCCCGTCTTTGTCCACAATGCGCGTCACGAGAACAGGTTCATGGTGCATGCCGTTGTTGGCCACGGTGCAGTAGGCATTGGTCATTTCGAGCAGCGTCACGTCGCTCGATCCCAGTGCTAACGAGGGCGTGTCGTCGAGTGGACTCTTGATGCCCATGGCCTGGGCAGTGGCGATGATGCGCTTGATGCCCATCTCCTGACCGAGTCGAACGGCCACGGAGTTGATACTTTTGGCAAATGCGCTCTTCAGCGGCATGGAGTCGCCGGAGAAACTTCCGTTGGCATTGCCGGGCGTCCAGGTGGTCATCTCGTTCTTCTTCTTGTCGAACACCTGCATGGAGATGTATTCGTCGCGACGCTTGTCGCAGGGTGTGAGACCCTGGTTCATAGCTTCGGTGTAGACGAAGAGCTTGAACGTGGAACCGGGCTGGCGCTCAGCGGTCACCTTGTCATACTTCCATGTCTTGAAGTCGATGTCGCCCACCCAGGCCTTCACGGCCCCGCTCTGCGGCTCCATGGCTACCATGGCGCAGTGCATGAAGGTCACCATATACTTGATGGAGTCCTCGGAGGTCATGTCCTTGGTGATGGTTCCCTTGTCGTAGTCGAAGAGCTTCACCGGATGTTTCCACTCCTTGTAGTAGTAACGGATGGAGTCTGGGTTGTTGGGGAAGCGTTGCTGCAAGGCCTTGTAGAATGGTAGGCGCTGAGCTATCTGGTCGATAAACATCGGGATGGGCTTGCCATTCTCATCGCGCCACGGCTCCTGGCGCAGCCAGTTGGTGTCCTGTGTGCGGTAGATATCCCAGTGATTGTTGAAGTTTTGCTGCACCTGCTTCATCTGTTTGCGTGCTGCCTCCTCGGCGTATTTCTGCATACGCGTGTCGATGGTGGTGTAGATCTTCAGACCGGAGCTATAGAGGTCGTAGCCATTCTCGTCGCACCAGGGCTTGAGATAGTCGGCAATGGCCTGACGGAAATACATGGCTTGTCCGTCGTAATTCTCCTCCACCTTGAACTTCAGCTCTATGGGGAGCTTCTTGAGAGAGTCGCATTGCTCTGTCGTGAGGTTGCCGTGGCGGCGCATATTGTCGAGCACGGTGTTGCGACGGGCAAGACTGTTCTTGGGATTTGTCTTGGGATTGTAGAGCGTGGTGGCCTTGAGCATGCCCACGAGCACAGCCACTTCCTGAGTGTTAAGGTTCTTGGGAGTGGTGTCGAAGTAGGTCTTGGCAGCGGTCTTGATGCCGTAAGCGTTGGAACCGAAGTCCACCGTGTTGGCATACATAGTGATGATTTGCTTCTTGTCGAATACCGTTTCGAGCTTGGTGGCTATGATCCATTCCTTGCTCTTCACGATGAGAATCTTGAGTCCGGGTATCTTTCCAAGCAGTCCGGTAGAGTATTGCGAGCGCACACGGAACATATTTTTGGCCAATTGCTGGGTAATGGTCGATGCTCCACGGCCGTCATGGCGCAGCACGGCATCTTTCATGGCCGACAAAATGCCCATCACATCGATGGCCATACCCCTCGGGCGACTGTAATAGCGCTCGTCTTCGGTGGCCACGAGAGCCTGGAAGAAGGCTGGGTTCACCTCCTCGTAGTTCACCGGAGTGCGGTTTTCGTTGAAATATTTGCCGATGAGCTGGCCGTCAGAGCTGTAGATCTCGGAGGCCTGAGAGGTCTGCGGGTCCATAATTCCGGAGAAATAGCCCGGACTCTTGCCGAAAAGCCAGAAGAGGTTCAGGTCTACGGCCCCCAGATAGAGGATGAATGCCACAATACATGACACGAAAGCCAGAAGCGTCTTGGTGTACCACGCACGGCCACGATATAGATTTCTATACCAAGGCCAGAAGTTTTTGAACTTCCGCCACATCCATACAATTACCTTTTTCAATTTTTTCATGACGATTGATTCTCCTTTTTACCGTTTCGGAACGTTGCTGAACCGATGGGGGAAACACAATAATGCAAAATTACGAAAATAGTCGTTTAAAGAGTTTGTTTGTCAATATAATTTAAGATATCTTCAAGGTTGTCGGGCGAGAACCATTGGGTGGTGGTATCTTTTTTGAACCATGTGAGCTGTTTGCGCATGTATCGACGGGTGTTCGACTGTATCTGGCGCACTGCTTCCTCGCGGGGAATGGTGCCGTCGAAATAGGAAAACATCTCCTTATAGCCCACGGTGTTGAGGGCGTTGAGCTCACGCCGGGAATACATGGCGCGCGCTTCGTCTTCGAGTCCGGCGTCCATCATCTGAAGCACTCGTGCGTTGATGCGTTCGTAGAGTTCTTCCCGTGGGCGGTCGAGCCCAATTTTCACGATGCGGAAAGGCCGCTCCTTCTTGCTGTTGGTGCGGAACGAGGTGTAGGTCTTGCCTGTCATTTCGCAGATTTCCAATGCATGGACCACCCGACGGGGATTCTGCTTGTCGACAATCTCATAGTATTCCGGGTCTAATTGCTTAAGTTGTTCAACCATAGCAGGTAGCCCCATTTCGCTCAGGCGACGCTTCATGGTTTCCCGAGTGGTGTTGTCGATGGTCGGAATGTCGTCTATCCCGTTGCAAACGGCATCGATATACATCATCGAGCCACCACTCATTAGGGCCATGTCGTGCTCCTCAAACAGGGTGTTGAGCAGCGCGAGCACATCCTCCTCGTACATCGAGGCCGAGTAATAGTCATCAATATGGTGATTGCCCACGAAGTAATGCTTCACCCGATGCTGCTGTTCTGTGGTGGGAGCAGCCGTACCGATGGGCAGTTCGGCAAAGATTTGGCGTGAGTCTGCATTGATAATGGGAACTTGAAGATGCTTGGCCACGCGCAGGCAAAGTTCTGTCTTGCCTACCCCTGTGGGGCCGAGGATAACGAAAAGGGTCTTCATGTGGATGGCTTCGGATGGATGGGCTGTTTTCGTTGAGTCTTAAAAATCAAATAGTTAGAAGCTGAATTTCCGGGAATCAACTTCTAACTATGCTGTGGTTGCTATCAAAAATACCGACGAAACTATCGTCAACGGATGATTCCTCGTTGGGAAGAGGAAACAAAATCAATGATATATTGAATCTCGGGAGTAATCTGGAGATTGTTCTTGATCTCCTGAATGCCCTCCGCAATGATGCCTTTGCTGTAGAGAAGACGATAGGCTTCATGGATAAGCTGGATGAGTTCGTTGCTGAATCCATGCCTGCGCAGACCCACTAAATTGATTCCGGCGTAGCGGATGGGCTCCTTACCGGCGATGATATACGGTGGGATGTCCTGGCTGAATCGGCTTCCGCCCTGAATCATCACGTAGCCTCCAATCTTGCAAAACTGGTGACAGAGCACCTCTGCGCTGATGATGGCGTTATCGTCTACGGTCACTTCGCCGGCAAACTTGGTCGAATTGCCGATGATGAGATTGCTTCCAAAGAAGCAGTCGTGGGCGATATGCATGTTCTCCATGAGCAGATTATTGCTTCCCACACGTGTCGTTCCCTTAGAGGCTGTGCCGCGCGAGATGGTCACATTCTCGCGAATGCTGTTGTTGTCGCCTATCTCGCAGATGGTCTCCTCGCCACGGAACTTCAGGTCTTGCGGCTTGGTAGACAGGCTCGCACCGGGAAATATCTCATTGCCGTTGCCGATTCGGGCACCAACATTGATGGTAACGCTATTCTGAAGTACATTGTCATTGCCCAGAACAGTGTTCTTGTCGATATAGCAGAAAGGGCCGATAATGTTGTTATCGCCAAGTTTTGCCTCAGGATGGACAAAGGCTAAAGGACTTATCTGATTCATTCTCGTTATTTGTTCTTGATGATTTGAGCGGTGAAGGTGGCCTCAGATACCACATGGTCGCCTACGAAAGCATAGCCCTTCATGGAGCTGATGCCGTGGCGCAAGGGCTGGAGAAGTTCCACCTTGAATACCAATGTGTCGCCAGGCACTACCTTATAGCGGAATTTTACATCGTCGATCTTGAGGAAATAGGTAGACCACTTCTCAGGTTCTTCGAGTTGACTGAGCACCAGCAGGCCTCCACACTGAGCCATTGCCTCGACTTGGAGCACGCCTGGCATGACGGGCTCATCGGGAAAATGACCTTGGAAGAAAGGCTCATCGGCCGTGATATTCTTCACGCCGACAATGCTCGTGGCGCCCATGGCTACTACCTTGTCGACCAACTGCATGGGATAGCGGTGGGGCAGGAGCTGGCGGATATGGATGTTGTCCATCAACGGTTCGTCGTTGACGTCGTAGATGGGAGCCTGCACCTCGTGCTTGCGAATCTCTTTGCGCATGAGGCGGGCAAACTTATTATTGATGGTGTGGCCCGGGCGGGTGGCAATGATGCGACCCTTGATAGGTTTACCGATGAGCGCCATATCTCCGATGATGTCGAGCAACTTGTGACGGGTGCACTCATTGTCCCACATCAGTGGCTTATGCTGCATATATCCAATCTTGGTGGCGTCCATATGAGGCACCTTCAGGAGGTCGGCCAGCTTGTCGAGCTTATCCTGTTCCACCTGCTTCTCATAGATCACGATAGCATTGTCGAGGTCGCCGCCCTTGATAAGATTGGCTTCCAGCAGGGGCACAATGTCACGAACGAACACAAATGTGCGTGCCGGTGCAATATCCTTGGCATAGTTTTCGATATGGTCGAGGGTTGCAAACTGGCTGCTGATGAACTTCGACTGGAACGAACACATGGCCGTGATGGAGAAATCCTGGTCGGGAAGAATGGTGATGCAGGAGCCACTGCTCTCATCTTTGATCTCAATCTTCTTGCGAATGATATAGAAATCTTTGGGTGCGCTTTGCTCCACGATGCCTACTTCCTTGATTTTGTCGACATAGAGCATAGCTGATCCGTCGAGGATGGGGAATTCTGGGCCGTTGACCTGGATGAGACAGTTGTCTATTCCCAAGGCATAGAGCGCCGAAAGTCCATGTTCTACTGTAGAGACTCTCGCTTCCCCTTTCTGGAGAACGGTACCCCTCTGGGTATCAGTAACGTTTTCGGCCACGGCGTCGATGATGGGTTGGCCATCGAGATCGATGCGCTGTATCTTGTAGCCAGTGTTCTCGGGAGCAGGATTAAGGGTCACGGTAAGGTTAAGACCCGTGTGAAGGCCTTTGCCGAACAATGAGAAACTCCCGCCGAGAGTCTTTTGTTTAGCGGTATCCATGTTATTTTTTATTTTTTAGTTCGTCAACTTCTTGTTGTAACGCACGTAGTTGCTTGTAAATTTCAGGCAGTTTCTGGAAGAGCGCCTGGCTCTTGAAATAGGGGAATTGTGGCATGGGAGGCGTACCGATGAGCGTCTGGTTGTCCTTGATGGAGCTGGGAGCGCCCGACTGTGCGCCAAGCATTACCTTGTTGCCGATATTGATATGTCCGGCAATACCTACCTGACCGCCAAACATGCACCACTGTCCTACCTTGGTGGAACCGGCCACACCTACCTGCGCTGACATCACGGTGTTCTCGCCAATATCGGTGTTATGGGCAATCTGCACCAGGTTGTCGAGCTTCACGCCCTTACGAACGTAGGTGGAACCCATGGTCGATCGGTCGATGCAAGTGTTGGCACCAATCTCCACATTGTCCTCGATGGTCACGATTCCAATCTGTGGAATCTTGTCGTAGCTTTCGCCATTGGGGGCGAATCCGAATCCGTCGGCACCCACCACTGCACCCGAATGCAGAATGACATTGCTGCCAAGCTTGCAGTCGTGGTAGATGCTCACGTTGGGATAGAGTATACAATTGCTGCCTATCGTCACATTGTCACATATCGTGGCATGCGGATAGATCTGACAACCGTCGCCGATAACCGCACCGTCGCCGATATAGGCGAAGGGGCCGATATACACATTCTCACCCACTTTGGCGGTGGGAGAGATGAAGGCCAGGGAGTCGATGCCCGTCTTCTTAGGCTTCACCGATTCGTAGAGCTGCAGCAGTTTGGCCACGCAGTCGCGTGCATTCTGCACCCGGATGAGCGTTGTTTTGACGGGTTGGTCGAGTTCGAGCGTCTCGTCGACCAACACAATAGACGACTTCGTCTCGTAAACGTAGTGGGTATATTTAGGGTTAGCCAGAAACGAAATAGCCCCGGGGACACTGTCTTCAATCTTTGCGAATGTGTGAACAGTCACGTTTTCGTCGCCTTCTATTTTGCCTTGGACGAACTGGGCTATCTGTTTTGCGGTAAATTCCATATTGTCATTTAGATTTAAACAATTGTGCAAATATAGTGATTTATTCCTAAATACGTGTAATATTGTTTTAATATTTGGGATTTTTAGCGAGACAACAGATTTGTTGTTGCACACGCTATTGTTTTTAGTGGGGTGTTTTCCATGGATTCCCATGCCGTGGAATCAGTGCTCCCAAGGCTTGGGAACGATTTCCCCACGGCATGGGGACAAATGGAGGATATGGTCTTGGGTCTCCCGCTGGCGCACTCTCCAACCTACTTCAGACGGTCGTCTGTCGCAGAAAAGTAGCTTGGCGGTAGACTTTAGGTCAGCCCTCAACATGAGGGAAAGGCTATTCCAGTATCCCTGTTGTGGCTTAGATTCTATTGATTCAGTGCGCAGGTGGTGGCCTGCGCGCTGTAGTGATTAGCTCAGTTTGTCGAGTTCGACAGACATCTCCTGCTGGAGTTCCTGTGCTTTCTGGGCAGCTACCTCGGCGAAATCGGTGCCGTGGCTGGCATAGATGATACCTCGGCTGGAATTGACGAGCAGTCCGCAGTCGCTGGTCATGCCGTAGCGGCACACCTCCTGCAGGCTTCCGCCCTGGGCGCCAACGCCCGGCACGAGCAGGAAATGGTGTGGGGCTACACGGCGGATATCCTCAAACATCTGGCCTTGCGTGGCTCCCACCACATACATCATGTTTTCCTCGGTGCTCCATTCCTGGCTCTTGGCGAGCACATGTTCAAACAGTCGTGTGCCGTTGCCGTCCTCAATGAGCTGGAAATCGTGTGAGCCCTTATTGGAGGTAAGAGCCAGCAGCACCACCCATTTGCCCTCATACTCCAGGAATGGCTTCACGCTATCCTCACCCATGTAGGGAGCAACGGTGAGCGCGTCTACGTCGTACTCCTCGAAGAACGTGCGGGCATACATTGTGGAGGTATTGCCGATGTCGCCGCGCTTGGCGTCGGCAATGACGAAATGCTCGGGATAGAACTTCTTGAGATACTGCACGGTATGCTCAAAGGCGATGATTCCTTTCACGCCAAGGCTCTCGTAGAAGGCCAGATTGGGCTTATAGGCCACGCTGTAGGGGGCCGTGGCGTCGATAATCTGCTTGTTGAACTCGAAGATGGGGTCCTCTTCCTCAAGCAGATGCTCGGGTAATTTGCGGATGTCGGGATCGAGACCCACACAGAGAAACGACTTCTTCTTGAAGATTTGGGCTATTAATTGTTCACGATTCATGGTGTGCGTATCTTTTGTTCAGATAGTATTTAAAGATTCCGGCCAGCGCGCTACCTATAACAGCAATGCCGATAGTCTGTATCGTATTGCTCATGGGGAAGAACGTGTCGACTACGGTGATGAAACCGCCTGCAACTAAAAAGGCAATGACGACGACGCCAATCCCCTCTGCTTTCCTCTTCATGCTCCATTCGTTATTGTCTTGCTGGGCCATAATGATTGGTTAAAGTTCGTTTTCCTTCAGCTTCTCCGCATTTTCGGCCACCGTCAGATGGTCAATCATGTCCTGGATGTCGCCTCCGAGGAAGCCCTGAAGGTCGTAGATGGTATAGCCTATACGATGGTCGGTGATGCGCCCCTGCGGAAAGTTGTAGGTGCGAATCTTCGCACTGCGGTCACCTGTCGACACCAGACTCTTGCGTCGGCTGGAGATGTCGTTGAGGTATTTGGAGTGCTCATGATCATATATATATGTATAGAGTCGGCTCAACGCGCGCTCCTTATTCTTCGGCTGGTCGCGGGTCTCAGTACATTCGATGAGGATCTCCTCTATCTCGCCGGTATTGGGATTCTTCCACGGATAGCGCAGACGCACACCCGATTCCACCTTGTTCACGTTCTGTCCGCCGGCGCCGCTCGACCGGAAGGTATCCCATTTAATATCGCCTTCGTTGATGTTCACCTCGAATTTATCTGCCTCGGGGAGCACAGCCACGGTAGCGGCAGACGTGTGCATGCGGCCCTGGGTCTCTGTAGCGGGTACTCGCTGCACGCGATGCACACCGCTCTCATACTTCAGCACGCCATAGACACTATCTCCGCTCACGGCGAAGTCTATCTCCTTGTAGCCGCCCACGGTGCCTTCCGACACACTGGTCACGCTTAGCGCCCAGCCTTTGGTGTCGCAATATTTCTTATACATATTGAAAAGGTCGCCGGCAAACAGCGCAGCCTCGTCGCCGCCCGTACCGGCGCGAATCTCCATCTGCACATTCTTGGCATCCTCGGGATCCTTAGGCACGAGCGCAATCTTGATTTCTTCTTCCAGCTTGGGCTGCAGTTCCTCGTTGGCCGACAGCTCTTCGCGAGCCATTTCCTTCATGTCTGGGTCGCTCTCGTTGGCCAAAATGTCTTTTGATTCTCTGATGGCGTTGAGGCAATCGATATATCGCTTGCGGGCGTCCATGATGTCGCCGAGGTCCTTATACTCCTTGGTCAGTTTCACGTAGCGCTTCTGGTCAGCGATGACCGAGGGGTCGGTGATGAGCGTCTTCACTTCCTCGAAGCGAGACTCAAGTCCGTCTAACTTGTCTAATATATTATTTTCTGCCATTCAATTTTAACTTATTTCTTCATCCACAAATGGAATATGATGGGTGATACAATATTTTTTTATTTCTTCTTCGGTTTTGGAGAAATCATCACAGATAGCCATAACCGCATTTTTTGATGATTCAAAATGTTTGTCGTCAGCCGTAAGCGTTGCCTCTACAAATTTTATAAATTTCTCGAAATCGGGGTTTATGTTGCAAAGTTTATCGATAGTGTTGAAATCAAGAGGCTTATTTTTGGCTTGAAACCACATTTGACTCTCATAAGGATTGGCCTTGAGAAGGATAAATCCGATGCCAAACGAATGGTTGAGACGTGCTAACTCTTCTTTCAGTTCTTCGTTGATATCGAAGGATACCAAGTATCCACTGTTGGCCCAACTGGAATTTGAGACTGCCTGAAAGAAGCATTTTTTCAATTCATAGTCATTGTCGATGCTCTTCTTTAGCTCATAGGAGTAAAGTTTCAGCGAGTCTTTTTTGCTCAATGCATTGAACAAGGAGTTGCTCGTCTTATTTTTTCTCTCTTCGAACTTAGCTCCAACGATGTCAGGATGAACCCATTTCTGATGTTCCTCAACCTTAGTTGATTTTTCATGAAATATGGTTTTCGACATGATTCCATTATAGCTGAGATAGCTACACAAGAGTGGATGCAAATCTCTTTCGTGGTATGTTTCAGTCTTTTTCGACTTGGTTGATTCCTGCTCATCCCTGTGTTCGATATTCTCGGAGAATTTACTGAGGTAATAGCAATATTTGTTATTGTCATTCTTATAACGCCTAATCCTCACATCACCATTCTTTATCATGTCTCCCATAAGGGCGCTGACAGTCGAGTCCGGAGTTTTTGCATCTTTGTTAAATGCAAAAATCTTCTTCTGAAGGATATTATTGTAAACATCCCTCACTATTCCCCCATGCGGAAAATCTTCTAAACTTTGAAGTACTGCCTCTTTTATTGTCACGATATAGAATCTTCAAACGTTATTAATATTCAAATTCTCCAAATTCGGATTTGATGGTTAATGAACGCGGTCCCTCCTCGATGTGACCCACAACCTGGGCATCTATGCCGAAGCTCTGGCTGATGGCGATGACCTTTTCGGCCACTTCCGGACGGACATAAATCTCCATGCGGTGGCCCATGTTG
>DCJH01000021.1:0-70804 GCA_002317385.1 Prevotella sp. UBA1705
GTGGCGTGCCCAACCTGCTCATCAATATGCCCGTGCTGAACGAGTATTACATTGGCCAGCTCATCTATTTCTTTGAGATTGCCTGCGGCATCAGCGGTCTGCTGGAGGAGGTGAACCCCTTCAACCAGCCCGGCGTGGAGGCTTACAAGAAGAACATGTTTGCCCTCTTGGACAAGCCCGGCTATGAGGCCGAGAGCAAAGCCATCAGAGAGCGTCTGGCCAAGTAGGCGAGGAGAATAATAGAATAAGCAGTATAAGAGAATAAAAGCCCTATGCCTGAGCGCTCACTGAGCCGGGCAAGGCTTTTGCTTTTCATGGTCTGGATTATCGGTGAACCGAGAGTTGACCCTGATTCCAGGCGCCAAGCCTGATTCTATTAGACTTTTATCATCTGAAGAAGAAACCAAAACAACCGTGGGTGTAGTCTCGATTACACCCACATCTTTTATATCTATGAGCAAGATTTCGGAGGCCATCGCGGCCTATAACGACAGTTGGAACCATGGTGAATCATCCCTGACAGAGCAGGCGCAGGGCCGCTTCTTGCCCCGAGTAGTGCTGTTCGACATGGACGGCGTGCTCTACGACTCCATGCCTTTCCATGCTGTGGCCTGGCAGAAATCTATGGCTCAGTTCGGCCTTACCATGACGGCGGCCTACGCCTATGCCACCGAGGGCGCACGAGGAATAGACACTATTCGCCACTTCGTGAAGCAACAGCAGGGCAAGGACATCACCCTCGACGAGGCACAAAAGATTTACGATGTCAAGACCGACATCTTCCACAGCATGGGCGAGGCTCCGATCTTCGAGGGAGTGAAGCCGCTGATGGAGAAAATCAAGTCGGCGGGACTGCAGATTGGCATCGTCACCGGCTCAGGACAACGGCCGCTCATCCAGCGCCTCATCGACGATTTTCATGAGTTTATCGACGAGAACCATGTGGTGACAGCCTACGACGTGAAGCGCGGCAAGCCCCATCCCGACCCCTATCTCATGGGCCTCCACAAGGCTGGGCTATCCCATCCGTGGCAGGGCATGGTGGTAGAGAATGCTCCTCTCGGTGTGCGCGCCGGCGTGGCAGCACGCATCTTCACCGTGGCCATCAACAGCGGACCGCTCGACGACAGCGTGCTACTCGACGAGGGAGCCCATATTCTCTACCCGAGGATTGCCGATTTCGGCAACGAATGGGAAGAGTTTGTGGGAAAGAACATTGGAGATGAATAGATGAAGGGAGCGGAGGGAGAGACCGGAAGAACCGTAAAGTCAGCGGGAAATGGTTTAGAAAAATGACTCGCTAAAACGTAGACGAAGGAACATTTGCTCAGCCCCCCAACCCCCTAACTTAGGGGGCGGGGAGCCAACAGGACTAACCTTTGTTAAGTTTCTGCAAGAATTAATAATATAAAAGTGTTTAACCGCAGATTCGCCCAATAGCGAAATGCCCTACCTTTGTAGATGATTATGAGGTCAAACTGCCTATCCATATTACTCTTATCATCGCTATGCGCCACCGCACAAGACCAGACCAACGCCTTGCGCAAGTTTGTTGTGGCCGACATCGAGACCCGAGTGCCCATCCGCGACGCCATTGTCGTCACCGGAGCAGGCTATCGCGACACCACCAACTACCGCGGCGTATGCTTCATTCCCACCCAATTCGACACGCTCACTATATCGCGTCACGGCTATTTGGCCGAGAAAATGCTGCCCCACGAGGTGAAGGACACCACCTTTCTCATACCCAACAGCAAGCGCATCAGCGAGGTGACGGTGTGGGGAAAGCAGGACAACAGCGGCATGATGGACGGAATCAAGGAGGCCATTGAGGAGGGAGTGGCGGCCAACAACGCCACCAAGGGCGCACTGAACTTCAGTTTCGACTTCGCCAAGATGCTCGACAAGCGCTATCGCAAGGACATGAAGCATCTGCAGAAGACGCGTCAAATTTTCAAGAAGATGGACCAAAAGGACGACGATCCCATTGTGGCCGCCTACAAGAAGGCCCTCGAAGAGAAGCGCCTGAAGGATGAAGAGCAGAAGAAGGCCGAGGAGCAGAAGGCCCAGATGCAGCAAGAAAGCAAGCAGGCCGTGGAGGAAAAGAAGAAACTCACCGAGGAAACCCAACAGCAGTTGGGACAATAATCCTCAGCAATGGGCTACACATGTGTGGCCCATGCTACACTCACGACAGCACGCAGAAGGTGTTGGGACACGAAGAAGATGTCCCAACACTTTTTGTTTGAAGCCATAGAAGAATGGCCTTAAATCACTACAGCCGTGCCGCTGGCAGTCACCATGAGCATGGAGTTGGACTGACCAATGGTCTCATAATCGAGGTCTATGCCCACGATGGCATTGGCACCCATGGCCAGTGCGCGCTCCATCATTTCATCAAGCGAGGTATCTTTGGCCTGGCGCAGCACCTTCTCGTAGGCGCCACTGCGTCCGCCGATGATGTCGCGGATGCCGGCAAAGAAGTCCTTGAACGCGTTGGCACCGATGATGGTCTCGCCGGTCACGATGCCTTTGTACTCTAAAATGGTGTGTCCCTCAATCTGGGGAGTGGTGGTTAGAATCATAATTTTATTTTTTAGGAAGTGAGGAGATGGGGAGTTAAGGAGTTAAGACGGATGCTGGGGAGGTGAGGAGATGGGAAGTTTAGGAGTTAAGACAAATGTCTGTTTATGGTGTTTAGCAAGACTTTTCGACCGATTCCTTACTCCGTTTTATCCCTGATGGCCTCACAGCGTTATCTCGCCGGAACCGAAACAGCGGTGATGTTGCTCGTCGTAGATGACGCAAAACTGCCCCGGAGCCACCCCATGAATCTTCGATTGGGAGTGGACCATGGCCCGAGAACCCTCACGAATGGCTGCCTCTCCTGCCCCACCCTGTGGTAGCGGAGACAGCATCTCCAGATAGCCAGGATGATATTCGGGCGTGTGGCGTATCTTAAAGGTAATCGGAATCCATGTTTCAGGAACAGCATGCTCACCGCATTCATTAGCCGAAGCGCCTTCGCGACAGCCATTATCGCATGCACCACCACCGTTACCGTCGGCGTTTGCTTGCTCCCTTCCATCGGAGGGGCGGGGGAGGCTTGCAGGGAAGGCACCCTCAGTGAGCCAATGCAGGTAATGGATCATGAAGTCTTGCTTGTACGCCGTCGCCGGATCGTAGCCATGGCTCACATACAATATATTGCGCGCCACGTCTTTCTTGATGACAAACCACGGTCCGCCGCCAAGGCCAAGCCCCTTGCGCTGGCCGATGGTGTGGAACCACAGACCGCGATGCTCGCCAATCTTCTTGCCCGTTTCCAGTTCTATCACGTCGCCAGTCTGCTCGCCGAGATAGCGGCGCACATACTCGTTGTAGTCGATATTTCCCAGAAAACAGATGCCCTGCGAGTCCTTGCGGCGGGCATTGATGAGGTGCTCTCGCTCGGCAATCTCGCGCACCTCGTTTTTCACATAGTGCCCAATGGGAAAGATGGCCTTCTGCAATTGCCAGCCCTCTATCTGCGCAAGGAAGTCGGTCTGGTCTTTCACGGGGTCGGGACTCGTGGTGAGCCATTTCTTCCCGTCTATCCATTCCGTCTGCGCATAGTGGCCCGTGGCAATGAGATCATACTGGAATCCCATCTTCTCATGGAACGCTCCGAACTTGATCAACCTATTGCACATCACGTCGGGATTGGGCGTATAGCCCGCCTTCACCTTCTCCATGGTGTAGCGGGTCACCTCGCTCCAGTATTCCTTGTGGCAGTCCACCACCTGCAGTCGGCAGCCGAAGCGGGCAGCGACAGCCGTCGCCATCTCCATGTCCTCCTCCGACGAGCAGTCCCATTCCTCCTTCTCCTCCGGACCAATCTTGATGTAGAAGCAGTCGGGATGGAGCCCAAGGCGGGACAGTTCATAGACCACCACCGAACTGTCTACTCCTCCGGAGAGCAGCACGGCGATGCGCTTGTCTTTCAGTTCATCGATATTCATACTTGCAAATTTAGCTATTTTAGAAATCATTGCCAAGCAATCGGGCGAAAAAGAGCATCTCCTCCTCTCGCCTTCTCCACCTATTCACAGAACCATTCAGCCTTGTTCTGTCCAAATATTTCATCAATATATAGATTATTAATAGCCTATGAATCTGCCTCTATTGCCTCATCAAAAGCCGTTTTCGACCCTATATTTCCTCGAAAACCTACCATTCATTTTGCGAAAAGGGCCTAATCGTCTTGCCATTTGGCCCTTTTCGCATCAGGAAAACGGCCAAACGACAATGCCTTGAATACCTTATCGCAACGGGAAAAGGTATTCAAGGCTATGCCAAGAAATAGAGTCTTTTTGTAAGTTATTGGCGTTCAGCCAATTGGAAACGGGTCAAAATTCGCCCTATTTTCCACCTCATGTCTGCCGATTGAGGATTTGGCCCATTCTGAAAGCCTATCTTCAAATTATTTCATCAGGTTTTCCAGTTCCAAAAGTGGAGCCGACAAGGGAATCCCGACCCTACCTGTTTACAGTTTGATATAGATGTGGCGTTTCCACAACGGGTAGCCCATCAGTGCGTGGAGACCCACAAACAGGGCCGCGTAGGCCACGCTCGCCCAATAGCCATTGGTGATGACAGCATGCAGGACATCATAGATTCCCATCTTCAGACCGATGGCACCAAACACAATGCCGATAACTTCGCTCGCCACATAGAGGAACAGCGGGTTGGTGCCGAAGATGAGACTTGTGGCCGTCATGGGCTGCATCTTGTCGCTCTGGCGCTTGCGGAGGTCCAGCCAATAGACCAGCATACCCTGCGCCAAGGCTGCCAGGCCGCAGGTGACGAGCACGTAAGATGGACTCCAGATGCGCTTGTTGAGCGGCATGGCGAACGTGAGCAGGAAGCCTATCCACACGAACAGCGCCCCACAGAGTAGGAATCGCGACATCACACGGTGCGGGTCGCTCGGCTCGCCGGCCTCTTTGCTGAACGCCCAATGGGCTGTCATGAATCCCATCAGCGTGTGAGCCACGGCCGGCAACGTGGAGAGCAGCCCCTCAGGGTCTACCGGCGACTTGTGGTACAGGTGGTCGGGGCCGAGAATCCACTGGTCTACCTGTGCGAGAATATTCGTTTGGGAGTCGTAATCATAGCCCCCGAACAGCAGGATTTGGCCCGAATAGATAATCAGAAAACCAATGATGACACCCGGAATCCCTTGCATCTTAGGCGAAAAAAGCCCGTCTACCAGCACCAGAAAAGCCGTGAAGCCATAGCAGAGGGCTATGCGCTGCATCACGCCCATGATGCGCAGGTGGGCAAAGTCGAGCGGCCTACCACTGCAAGCCATATCCACCCAGTTGATAGCCAGGCCGATGAGGAAAAGCAGCAGTGTGCGTTTGGTCACCTTCCAAGCCACCGCCCTGCTCCATTTGAAGTCCGATTTCTTCAAGCTGAGGTAGGTCGACACACCCATGATAAACAGGAAAAACGGGAACACCAGGTCGCAGGGTGTCATGCCATTCCACTTGGAATGCTGCAGTGTAGCAAATATCTGCTCGCCCGCGCCATTGTTGACAAAGATCATAAACATCACGGTCAACCCGCGAAATACATCGAGACTGATAAGCCTATTAGAGGATTTCATTTGATTATTCATTGTAGAACAGGATGGATTAAGAACAAAACGACAGAGATTTCGAACATAATGACAAAACTCTTGACTATTTCTGACCATGACAAAAGCAACGCCAGCGTTGCATAATGACATGTAGATATGACCGAAACAAGTAAAGACATGAATTATTGCAGATTGCTATTCAGGGCCTCGGCCCACTTCCTTTCGGTCTGTAAAGCCTGAATTTCCTTCTGATTTCGAGGTGTTCGAGCGCGCCAAAATTAATGAGAAGTCCGTCGTCGATACCCGAAATATTCAAATAATTGACCAGTTGTATCTCGTGGGCAGTAAGTAATTCGTTGACGGCCTTGAGTTCCAGAATGACCAATCCGTTGACTACGATATCGGCACGAAACTGCCCTACTGCCACTCCCTCATAGGTCACCTGAAACGGCACCTCCCTTTCAACGGTCAGTCCCCGCTTCTTAAGTTCTACGAATAAGGAGTTCTGATAGATGCTTTCCACCAATCCGGCGGGGAAAACTCTTCTCACCGAGTAGGCGCAATCTATGATAAGTCTGATCAATGATTCCTTTTCCATAATCTTTCGAACTGATAATTGTCTTAGAAATAGTATTTCTCAATATGGAAAAACTGGCGGAATGAGGCAACGATGGTTTAGCCCGGTAATCGGCATGTCATTATGAAACGCTGGCGTTTCTTATGTCATTGGGCTTTTAAACCATCGTTTGTCATTATGAAAAAATACTATGTCATTATGTTTTAAAAGCCTCTATTTTGTTTCAAGAAACCTCATCACCTCCTTGGCCACGTCCACAGGCGAGCCCTCGGGGGCAGAGGTGTAGGGATTATGTTGTAGTGTCCAGGGCTCTTCGAGGGCATACCAGTCTATCTGTGGGCCCGTGGGGAGCGCCATGTTGAACAGTTCTGAGGCAGTCTTCGTGGCGTTCGGACCACCGCCGAGCGCGTCTATGTCGGGCTGAGCATGGTGTGCCATCTGGCGCGAAAGGGCGTCGAGATAGGTGTGCCAGCGCATAAAATAGAAGTCTTTGAGCAGCCCCTGCCACTCCTTGTGGGCATAGTCGCGCAGTCCGCCGGTATCTGCCGCCGTGCGATTGCCCCATGTCGTGATCTGTACCCGGGCATTCCACTCATACAAATCCTTCTCCGCCGCAGTCTTCCCAAGGCTCCGCGCCTGTTCGATGCGCGTGCCGAGACGGAACTCCCGACGCGTGCCGAGGAGCTTGTCCTGTAGGAGAAGCATGTTGAGGAAGTGCGCCGAGTCAAGCGAAAAAGCCTTCCGGTCGAAGCCGTTGTAATCTGCAATGGTGTGGAGATACTGCAAACGGGCCTGGTCGTCCATAGCCTGGCGCACCACATCTACCAGGTCATACTCGAAGTTATTGTGCCCACGATAGCGCTCTGCCACGCTCGTCATCAAGCGGGCAGCCTCCAACGTGGAAGACGGGTCATAGTAATTGCGCATCTTCGACCAACTCTTGGCCTGAAAATTAGTGAGCGACGGCCTTCCGTCGAAGATGCTCTCGTGAGGTCCCTGCTGGTTATTGCCCGCCGGACAATTATAGATCGAGTGGATGAGCAGCTGCCAAGCCTGCTGCAATACGGGGTCGTCGGTGCCATAACGAGCCTTCACATAGCCTCGCGTCCAGTTCTCCTTGGTCAGCCGGACGGCCGCATCGGCAGATGTCACAGCGGGCACACGCCACATCAACTCACTCATCAGCTCAAACATGATGGGGTTGTTTTCAGAGCCTTCCATGGTCAGTCCGATACCTTTCAAGTGCCTCTGCGCATTCTGATAGGCGGTGTCGGTGCCTGTGGCAAGGCTGAAATTATGGATGAGCTGGTCCATACGCCCGTGCAATCCCACGTTGGCGCCGAAGTTTTCGAGCATACAAAACAGCCAGTTGTGCTTGCCATAGCCTTCCTTCCGCTTCCAGATGGAGGGTGCGCCAAACATCGGACGGCACTCCGAAAAGAGGTCGAGCACGAGCAAATCGCCCTCGGGCAGACTGTCGATCATCGCCGGACGTGGGTTCTCCGTCCATCCCTGCACCACCCAGCACGACCTCGGGTTAGTGCGTTTCATAGCTGCCAACAGCTTCTGTCCTGCCTTACCGTAGTCGATGGAAGCATCGTCTGGGGTCTCGTGGAAGGGGTCCATCGAGTAGAAATTGGCCTTGCCGTAGAGGCGAGTAAGCTCTTGATAGTAGAGGTCGGCTATGCGGTCGAAGTTCGGGTCGGTGGCGCTAAGGTTGGCCGGGCGCGTGTATCCGTTCCACGTTCCACCCGGCGTCACGTCCAATCCAAGCTTCTCCTTGGCATCGTGCGGCATCATTCCGCAGTAGCCGGGCAAGACAGGCTCCATGCCCAACTCCTTTTCCCGACTGAGAATGCGCTTCTGCAAGGCCTCCTGCTGGGTGTACCACGAGTCGGGCAACGGCCCGCCCCACCCTTCAAGATTATTCATTTCCCACCAGGCGAGGAAGGCAGGACCGGCGATGAAGCGTCCTATCTCATCCTTGGAGTAGCCCAACCGTTGGAGCATGTTGCGCCAAACCACCTCCTCGCCCACGATGGCGAGTGGCATATTGATGCCGTGAAGCGCCATCCAGTCTATCTCCTGCTCCCACCGTTTCCAGTCCCAGAAGGCCATAGAATAGGAGAATGTGCAGTAGTTGAAGTCGTAGCGCTGCTTCAAATCGGTCTCATGACGCTCAGGTTTCGGCACCTTCGGCAACGTGACGGGCAGGTTGGCGCTCATGTTATTCCACGAGAGGTGGATGCCGGCATAGTATTTCAGATACCAGTTCAGGCCCGAAGCGATATTCACCCACGTGTTTCCCTTGATACAAACACGGTCGCCCGCCTGCGAGAGTTCGAAATAATCGCGCGGCCCTGCCTGCCTCACAATCTTAAACTGAGATGCCGATCCCGGCGCGATGCGGTTGATGAGACGGTCGATGGGCGTGCCGTTCATGGTGAGAGACACGAGGCACAGCAGGGAGAATAAGATTTTTCGCATAGGTTCAAACGGTTTGTACGCACAAAGATAACCAATTTTTCGGAATAACAAAAGGGCATGACCCACAGGATTTAGGCCATGCCCCGCACTTTCGTGAGAGAATAATGATATATAATATATAAGGTAAGGTTAATCCGTGGTCATCCTCATGGGATGAGGATTAAACAGATGGTTCACTGGTCCGTGGCCCTTGCCGATGCTCACCTCGGCCCCAGCCACCAAGGCCTCGTGCAGGTAAGCGATGGCCTCTCCCACCGCATCGGTCAGTGAAAGGCCCATGGCCAGATGGGTGGCAATGGCCGAAGAGAGCGTGCAGCCGGTGCCATGGGTATTGCGAGTGGGCACCAAGGGATGGGAAAACGCCTGCTGAAGCAGAGCCCCATCGGCGTCGAGGCTATAGAGATGGTCGGTCACCTCACCGCCCCGGGGCGCATGACCACCCTTGATGAGCACCGCGCGACAACCCATGGAGAGCATCTTTCGGGCGGCATCATCACGCTCAGCCTCGGTCTCCAAACCGTGGCCCACGAGCCGTTCGGCCTCAGGCAGGTTGGGCGTGAGCAGCGTGGCCAATGGGATGAGACGGCTCACAAACTCGCTCACGGCCTCATCGTCGGTGAGCCGACTGCCCGACGTGGCCACCATCACCGGATCGAGCACCACCGGCAAGGCCGGAATCCCGCTGAGACGAGAGGCTATAGCAGCTATCGTCTCGCGGTTTCCTGTCATGCCAATCTTAACAGCAAGCGGCATGATGTCGGCCAGCACGGCATCTATCTGCGCCCCGACCACCTCGGCCGGAACCGGAGAAATGGCCGTCACGCCCATGGTGTTCTGCGCCGTGACCGCCGTAATCACGGCCTCGGCATAGCCGCCGAGGGCCGAAATGGCCTTGACGTCTGCCAGGATGCCGGCCCCACCGCTGCTGTCGCTGCCCGCTATCGTGAGCACGGGCACATAGCGCCGGGTCATGCTTTCCGCAGTTCGGCGATGATGAGGTCGGCCACCTTCTTACCCGAAAGCAGCATGCCGCCGAAGATAGGTCCCATGCGCGGCGTACCACCCACGGCGCTCGACGCCATGCCGCACACCCACAGGCCGGGATAAATCTCCTTTGTTCCTTCGACCACCTGACGCTCTCCCTCGGCCACATCCAGCGAGCGCTCGCCCACAACAGCACCGGTCGACGTGTTGAGACGGGCCCCATTCTTGCGCGCCACGGTCTTGCACACCTCACTGTCGTGGCCCGTTCCGTCGATGACAAAGCGCGCCATGATGTTTAATGGGTCCACATGCATGCCCTCGCGGAGCACCGGCGTCCAGTTGACCACCACGCCACTCACCCGGTCGGCCTTATAGACCACGTCCTCTACCGAGTAGCAATTGAACACGGTGGCGCCCGCATGCACGGCGTGATAGAGCAGTCCGGCGGTGCTTTCCACAGAGTCTATGGTGTAGAGACCATCCTCGTAGGGCTCGTAGTTGATGCCAAACTCACGGATAATATCCATTGCTTCTTCCTGGATGACCACCTGATTGAACATCATGGCGCCGCCCCACATGCCGCCGCCAGGCGACAGTTTGCGGTCGAACTGGGCCACACGCAATCCCGCCTTGGCCAGATAATAGGCAGCCACGATACCCGACGGACCGCCGCCCACGATGGCCACGTCGAGGTTTAAATTCCTTTCCAGCTTGTCAAAATAGGTACTGATGATACCCTTTGATACTTGTGTCTCAATCATTTTAATAATATATATTGGTAAGATTGTCGGTCGAAGTCGCCTGGTCGCATTCTCCGAGGGTGTGGGAGATGCGCGCGGCGCAGAAGTTGGGCCCACACATGGAGCAATAGCGCCCCTCCTGCGGGTTGCCGGCGAGATAGAATTCGCGTGCCCTTTCGGGGTCGAGCGAGAGGTTGAACTGGTCTGTCCATCGGAACTCATAGCGCGCACGCGACAGTGCATTGTCGCGAACGGCGGCCCCGGGATGACCTTTGGCCAGGTCGGCAGCATGGGCAGCTATCTTATAAGTGATGACGCCCGTGCGCACATCCTCACGGTCGGGCAGAGAGAGATGCTCCTTGGGCGTGACATAGCAGAGCATGGCCGTGCCGAGCCACCCTATCTGGGCCGCGCCGATGGCACTGGTGATATGGTCGTAGCCGGGCGCCACGTCGGTGACGAGAGGCCCGAGTGTGTAGAACGGAGCGGCGTGGCACTTCTCCACCTGGCGCTCCATGTTTTCCGGTATCTTGTGCATCGGCACATGGCCGGGGCCCTCGATGAATGCCTGCACGTCGTGATTCCAGGCGCGTTCCACGAGTTGTCCCATGGTGTCGAGTTCGGCAAACTGAGCCGCATCGTTGGCATCGTGGATGCTGCCGGGGCGCAGTCCGTCGCCCAAAGAGATGGCCACGTCGTGCTCGGCGCAGATATCACAGATGTCGTCGAAGTGGGTATAGAGGAAACTCTCCTCCTGGTGCATCTGGCACCACTTGGCGATGATGCTGCCTCCACGGCTCACCATGCCCGTCAATCGGCCTTGGGAGAGGTGCACATTCTGCAGTCGGATGCCGCAATGGATGGTGAAATAGTCTACGCCTTGCTCCGCCTGCTCAATCAGAGTGTCGCGGAACAGCTCCCACGAAAGGTTCTCGATCTTGCCTCCGGCCTTCTCGAAGGCCTGATACATCGGTACCGTTCCCACGGGCACCGGACTGTTGCGGAGAATCCACTCGCGCGTCTCGCTGATGTCGCTGCCCGTAGAGAGGTCCATGATGGTGTCGCCACCCCACTTGCAACTCCACACGGCCTTCTCCACCTCCTCGTCGATTCCCGACGAGAGGGCCGAGTTGCCGATGTTGGTATTGATCTTCACGAGGAAGTCGCGACCAATGATCATGGGTTCGGCCTCGGGGTGATGGATGTTGGCCGGGATAACAGCGCGCCCCTCGGCAATACTCTTTCGCACAAACTCGGGGGTGATATGGCTCTCGATGCCCAGTTCCCTGCAGTTCATGTTCTCACGGATAGCCACATACTCCATCTCCTCAGTGACGACGCCCTGGCGTGCCCAGTAGCGCTGGGTATGGCCTCCGCGCCGGTCTATCCAAGGCTGGCGCAACTTGGGAAGTCCACGGCTGAGGTCGATGGGCACGGCGGGGTCGCTGTAGGGACCCGACGTGTCGTAGACCACGACAGGCTGGTTTTCACGTATCTTACGCTCGCCGTCGTTCCTGACAACGGTAGGCGTGAGACGAATACGGCGCATTCCTACCCGAAGATTGGGGTAGAGCTTTCCCGAGAGATAAATCTTCTCGGAGTTGGGATAAGAGATTCTAATGTTCTGGTTCATGGTTGATCAGTGTTTGCATAGCATGGATAGGGTCGTCGGCACGCAGCACGAAGCCGCTCACGGCCATGCCGTCTACGCCGACCGACAGTAGTTGGGGAATATCGTCGGCAGTGATGCCGCCGATGGCGATGAGGGGCAGGCTGATGCCCTCGCGACGCATTCCGAGGAGTAATTGGCGGTAGCCGTCGAAGCCCAGCAGGGGTGCCAACCGCTCCTTGGTGGTGGTGAAGCGTAGCGGTCCGCAGCCGATGTAGTTGGCACCCTGCTGCGCGAGTCGCCGGATGTCGTCGAGGGTGTTGGCCGTTCCGCCGATGATGCGGTGGGGCCCGAGCAGCAGGCGGGCCTCGTCCACGGACATGTCGAGGTGCCCGAGGTGCACGCCGTCGGCCCGTGTAGGCTCCACGAGGTGCACGCGGTCGTCGAGGATGAACGTGGCTCCATACTCCGTGCAGAGCTGGCGCACCTGCAGGGCGGTGGCCACCACCTCATCGTCGCTGGCTCCCTTCATGCGCAACTGAATCCAGCGGCACCCTCCGGCCAGAGCCAGGCGGATGCCCTCGACCTCGTCGAAACGCTCGTTGTGATGACTGATAAATTGTACTTGCATCATAAATATAATAAGGTGGGGGCTGCCCGAAAACCAAAAACCTCTCCTAAATGACAACATTTAAGAGAGGCTCTCGCACGATAAACGCGACATATTCGCAATTCCTACGGCAGCATTATCTGCATCAGGTCATACGGGTATCATCTCAGCCCACCCAAACGGGTGCGGCACCCCTCATTCGGATCCTTTCCGAAGTTTATCGATGGCAAAGATATGGTTTTTCTTTGAAACCGCGAAATATTTTGGAAGAAATATTTACCTTTGTGTGTGAGGGCGCGGAGCACACAGCGAGTCCGGGGATTATCGCACACTGAGTCTAAGAGTCGTGGGAGGCTGCACGACGGAGACGCTCCAGTAGGGACATGCCCCGTGCATGTCCGCTCCACCGGAGGGAGAGAAAAAAGAGGCCTTCCGAGCAGGCGAATAAGGATTATTAATTGTGCGGAGGGCACGAAGACGCAGAGGATGCAGGAGAAGAGCCCGACCGGAAGCCTGCGAGGCGCCTTGGCGACTGCCCACCCGACCATGCGGCAATGCGGACATGCACGGGGCATGTCCCTACTGTGCCATCGCATGAGGCGATAGCGGCAGCGCGGCGAACTCAGCGTGACATTTACCCCTGTTCCCGGGCAAGCCCTCCTATTTGATAAATACTCACAAAGAAACCACAGTCCATGAGACTCATCATCATCACTCACCCACAGTTTATCGCCCACGAGGCGAGCGCCATCGAGACACTGCTTCGCCACGGCACATGGGCCGTGCACCTGCGCAAACCCGACGCCACGGCCGAGCAAATGGCCCATCTGATTGAGGCTATCCCGCAAGAATGGCACGCCCGACTCGTGCTCCACGACCACCTGACGCTGGCCCAACGCTACAGCCTGAAGGGCGTTCACCTGAACCGTCGCAATCCCGAAGCACCCGAAGGCCACCGGGGCAGCACGTCGTGCTCCACCCACTCGCTGCCCGAACTGGCCGAGCGACTGCCGGGAATGGACTACTGTTTTCTCAGTCCGATATTCAATAGCATCTCGAAAGAGGGCTATGGCGCGGCGTTCTCCGCATCAAGCCTGCTCGCCGCCAAGGCGCAGGGGCTCATCGGGCCCAAGGTGTTTGCCCTCGGTGGGGTGTCGATGGAGCTGTTAGACCGGGTGAGCAGCTATGGCTTCGGCGGCGCTGCCCTGCTGGGAGACGTGTGGCAACGGGCCGGAACGGCCGACTTTGAGGACTATGTGGAGCAGCTCGTGGCAAAGGCCGAAAGCCTCTGAACCACGGGCAGGAAGTCCCAACGCTGTCAGGATCTTTGGCAAAGAATAAAACAATGGGGTGGACTCTGAACATCGAAAAACACCTGTCGAAGTCACGAGAAACATGGAATTCGGGTGGCATTCTGCCGCCACATCATCGCCAACAAGGCCTTTTCGCATTTCTATTTGGGCCAAATGGTGGCAGGATAAGCACTTTGACGCAAGGCGAATAGGGCCTTTTCGCAAGACGAAAGCATAGTTATCGCGAAGCTGTTTTTGTCAAATAATCGCAAGATGCTGATGCTCAGCACTTTCAAAAACCGGGAATTTGGCCCATTTTCCTGTCCCATCGCCGCCACGTGACGCGAGCAACGCCGCCAGAATGGGGCTCTTCAATATTTTTCAACAGAATAAAAACATCCGATGACTCGCGTGGAATCATCGGATGAACTTATATTGTTCTCCCCCAAAGATAAACTCGGGGGAAGACTGTAGGCAGTCGGAATACGGTGCGGGTCTATATCTCTGAGAGGTCGACCATCTCGCCATGACGCTTGCGGCGCTCCACCACGAGGTCGAGCAAACGTCTCTTGCGCGCAGGCGTCACCAGTCGGCGCACAAAGATATTGGGTATGGCCACGCCAAGAGAGATAAAGAGAATGACCAGCGAAGCATTGATGGCATTGTGCATGGCCACCGTCACCTCGCCCACGACACCATGCATATCGATAAACGCAAAGAGGGCACGATACATCAGCACACCCGGAATCATTGGGATGACACTGGGTATGGCCAGACACTGATGGGGGGTGTGAAACCAGTGCATGGCTCGCGTGGCGATGATAGAGATGACCACCGAACCCATAAAAGAGCCCACACGGAGGCCCAGATCGAGGCCGATGTTGTCGTTGCTCGGACCGAGATTGACGAAGTTGCGGGTACACACGGCAATGATACCCCCTATGGCCACCACCCAGAGCATGCGGCGAGGCGTATTGAAAATCATAGAGAAGCCCATGGCCGAAATGGCTGCAGCGATGGCAAACACGAGGTAGCTGTGGTGTGGCGTGAGGCTCAGGTCTTTGACAAAATTGTCGATGCCGCAGAAGAAGATGGCCACAGCAATGCCAAACGACATGGCGACAATCATCAGAAGCACGTTCAATGCCCTGACAAAACCCACCTCGATGTGGCCGCAGAGCATGTCGCAGACAAAGTTGATGAGTGGCACACCGGGCACAATAAACAGTGCACAGGCCAGCAGCGGATGCCAGGGCGTGTCGGAATGCATGAACTGAGGCAACGCCGATACGAGTGTGGGATTGGTGGAGAAGAGCCCCATGACCCAGGCCAGAATGGTGGCTACGAAGGCCGACACACCAATGTTCATATAGCCATTGCTCCCCTTGGAGTTGAGATACATGCGGAAACGGAAGGCGAGGATGGCGGCGATGGACGAATAGAAGAACGAGGGCCAGTCGCAACCAAACTGGATGCAGAATCCGCCGCAGGCGAAACCGGCGCCGATGGCCACCTGCCACTCGGTGTAGTTGCGCGGGCGATGGGCAATGGCTTCGAGCTCCTCCTCGTAGCGTTCCAGCGAGTAGTCGTCCTCGATGGCCTTCCAAGTGAGCTTGCTCACGGCCGAGATGGCATCGAGATTAACGCTGTGTTTCTCCACCTGCTGGAACTTGGAGAACGAGTGTTCCTCGTCGCTGAGGTTCACCATCAGGATGTTGAAGTTGACGTAGATGTGCACATTCTTCTCGGGAAGACCCAGGAATGCTTCCACCCGGTGCATGTTGCGCATGATGCGCGAGGTGTCGGCCATACTCTCCATGAGCAGGCATCCGGTACGGACCAGTAAGTCGAGTTTGCGTCTCAAGATTTGTTCCGTAGTACTCTGTTGTTCTGTCATTGCTGAAATAAAATGTAACGAATCTATTTACCTTATATGCTTGTGTTCCTGTAAACTGCCTGCAAAGGTACAAATAAAGCATGGGGCAACGGCAAAACAGGCTCATTTTTTATTCAAAAACATGCAAAATGATGACATGGATAAAGCCTCGTGCCACAGGCCGCCCCCCTGCGAGGGAGATCTCGGAGCAACGACATGGGATGGAGAAAACATAAGGACACAGGTCTTTTCAGAATGACATAATAAGAATGTAAGGGCTCGAAAGATATGTCATGATGTGGAGTTCTCTGTCCTTATGTTATGATCAGATGGAGAAATAGTTTCTCTCAGGACACACGAACAAAGCGAGCCCATCATAAGAAAACATAATGACATAGACCTTTTCAGAATAACATATTAAAGCATGAATGGGCTGACAAAAGAAACGCTCCGCGTTTCACAATGACAGACTGATATGCTTCAAGGCCATGGGAAAGCAGATGTTCAGGGTAATCTGCATGTCATTATGAAACGCAGAGCGTTTCTTATGTCATGGGACAAAGGCTCGAAAAATATGTCATTATGTAAGGTTCTTTGTCCTTATGTTATAACAAGATAGATAGACTGATTTGTTTCAAGACCATGGGAAGGCGGACGTTTAGGGTAATCTGCATGTCATTATGAAACGCAGAGCGTTTCTTATGTCATGGGACAAAGGCTTGAAAGATATGTCATTATGTAAAGTTCTTTGTCCTTATGTTATAACAAGTTGGCCTCCCCACAACCCAATGCCCCCATAAAGCCCATTGTGATAAATGATGTTAAATATTCAACGAAATCGTTGCAAGGTATGAATCAAACTCATATATTTGTGATATTAAAATGATATCACCAACAAAAGTAAGAATCACCTAATAGAATACGAGTATGGAAAATAATGAAACAAAGCCTGCTACAGGCACCCTGACCAACGAACAAGAGTTCAAAGGATTTGTGATGAACGGCTTTCTGGCGTTCTTCTGCATCATCATTCCCGTCGGCCTTGCCATCTTTGGGCTGACCAAAAGCATAGACGACGAAAATATGCTGGGCACCATTATCAATGCCGTGCTGACCACCTGCTTCACCTTCTGCTTCAAGGGATTCATCCGACAAGAGCCCAACGAGGCCCGCGTGATGATGTTCTTCGGCAAGTATATCGGCACCTTCAGGGAGGTGGGACTGTTTTGGGTCAATCCGTTTATCAACACCAAGCAGCTCTCTCTGCGTGCCCGCAACCTCGATGCACAGCCTATCAAGGTGAACGACAAGCAGGGCAACCCGGTGATGATAGGCCTCGTGGTGGTGTGGAAACTCAAGAACACCTACAAGGCGATGTTCGAAATCGACTCGCAGACCATGGCCGGCACGTCTGTAGGAACGGGTGTGGGCAACATCATGCGGGCATTTGAGAACTTTGTGCAGATACAGAGCGATGCCGCACTGAGGCAGGTGGCGGGGCAGTATGCCTACGACAACAACGAGAGTGCCGATGAGCTGACGCTGCGCGGAGGTGGCGACGAGATCAACAATGAGCTGGAGGCCAAACTCAACGAGCGCCTCGACATGGCGGGAATAGAGATTGTGGAGGCCCGCATCAACTATCTGGCCTATGCGCCGGAGATTGCCGCGGTGATGCTGCGACGCCAGCAGGCCGATGCCATCATCGCCGCCCGCGAGAAGATTGTGGAGGGTGCCGTGGGCATGGTCAAGATGGCTCTCGACCGGTTGGCTACCGAAGAGGTGGTGGAACTCGACGATGACAAGAAGGCTGCCATGGTAGGAAATCTCATGGTGGTGCTCTGCGGCGACGACACTGCGCAGCCCGTGGTGAATGCCGGAACACTGAACACATAAAGCACAAGCACCTTCCCCCACCCTCTCCAATGGGAGAGGAGGGAGAAAATGCGTATAAAGACAATAAGAAATGGCCAAGAAAGAAACAACCAAATCATTCATTCTGCGACTCGACGCCGCCACGATGGCAGCGGTGGAGAAGTGGGCGGCTGACGAGTTTCGGTCTACCAATGGCCAGCTGCAATGGATTGTAACCGAGGCCTTGCGCAAGAATCGCCGACTGCCCAAGAAGCGGTCGGCAAGCGCCAAGGGCGAGGTGGAAGCGCAGAATGAATCTCAAGACACAGAAGAAAATGGATAGAGTGAAGGTATATAGAACCACCGAGGGCACTGTGTTCGAGGTGGTGTGCGCGCTGATCATGTTCATCGCCCTCATCATGGTGTGCTGGAACGCGAGCGGCAAGGAGCTCGGACTCATGCTGCTCACATGGTTTATCCTGTCGGCCGTGACGGCCTTCGAACTGTTTATGGCCTATCATCCTGACTCAAAATTTGTTCATGTGGGGGCGGAAGTAGACCCGAAGAACATGAAGCAGATGGCACTCGTATGCCGATTGCTGCGAGTCTTAGGCGTGTGCGTGGCCCTGATGAGCCTCGTTATCCTCCTCGGGATGATATGGGAAGGCGAGAAACTGATCCCCATCTTCACCAAGGGAATATTCGTACTCCTATTGGGAGTGATCATCTTTTTCTCTATTCTCATTCGCCAAGCAGGCCGAAAGGGAAAGAAATAGGTAGCAAAGCGCGGAATTTTCTACCCAGATGGCCCTCCGGACTCCATATTATTAGTATATTTGCAATTAGAATTTTAAACCTTAAAAGAATATGGAACAAATCAAAAACAACAAACTCACGCTGACCATCTCGGCCCACGGGGCAGAACTGCAGAGCATCAAGGATGCCGATGGAAAGGAATATCTGTGGCAGGCCGACCCCGCTTTCTGGAATCGCCACTCCCCCATCCTCTTCCCCATCGTGTGTGGATTGTGGAAAGATACCTATCGGGTGAATGGCCGCGAGTATCATTCCGCACGACATGGATTTGCCCGCGACACCGACTTCAAACTCATTGCCAAAGGTGAACAGCAGGTGATCTTCGCGCTGCACGATACTCCGGAGACTCTCGAAATCTATCCCTACCACTTCAATCTGAGCGTGAGCTATAAGCTGCGCGGTAACAGAATCCATGTGGTGTGGCATGTGGAGAACACCGACGACAAGCCCATCTATTTCCAGATTGGCGGGCATCCAGCATTCAATGTGCCGGGAATGCTGCCCGGCGCGCCCCTGAAGGGCATGCTTCGGTTTGACAATGCCGAGCCCATCAGGCTCTTCGGCAACGTGGGCGGCTGCATCGACAAGGGGCGTCATGAGCCTGTAAAGACCGACGATGGCGTGTGGACCTTCACGCAGGAGAGCTTCAAGGAGGACGCACTCATCTTTGATCACAGCCAGATTCACCACGTGGAGATTCTCAATCCCAACGGCGTCGCAGAGGTTTCACTCGATTTTAAGACTCCTGCCGTGGGCATCTGGAGCCCTCATCCCACCGATGCGCCCTTCATTTGCGTAGAGCCTTGGTATGGCCTTGCCGACTGGGCGGAGTACGATGGGGAGTTCCGCGACAAGTATTTGATGAATCAACTCCTGCCCGGGGCCAGCTTTATGAGCGAATATACGATAACGATTGAGGAATAGCCAGTAGCCCAAGCCACGCAGGCTGCTTGCCCATCCTCCACGGCCTCTCCCCCCTTTCCCCTCCCCCGAAGGAAGGGGAGTGATTACAAGGATAAACAGACGGGAGGGAGAAGGAGGTGGAGTTTGTGCAGTTACACAGAATATTCATCCGCACAAAACGATGCAATTATAGTTGGTCTGAGGTCTTCTTTTACGCTGCCCAACATCTAACCATTGTCCCAAAACCATGAAGCCTCGCCCTTGCAGCAACTGCAAAGGCGAGGCTTTACCATCTGTTTATCCCACATTTTACCCCCCTCCCTTCGGGGGAGGGGCCGGAGGAGAGGCTGTAGAGGGCTGAGATAGGCTGTAGGGATGACTGTTTTGGGCTGTTAATACCCCTCCCTATACTTCCCTTCGTCCTTATCCTTGAGCATTCCAAGGTAGCTTTCGTAGCGCGAAAGGGCGATATAGTGGTCGTCCAAGGCCTTCAACACTGCACAACCAGGCTCGTGGGTGTGTGTGCAATTGCTGAAACGGCAGTCCTTGGAGAAGTGGAATATCTCTTTGAAATAGCTTGTTATCTCCTCCGGTTCCATGTCGAAAGTGCCGAATCCCTTGATTCCCGGGGTGTCGATGAGGTAGCCGCCGTCCGGCAACAGCATCATTTCGGAGAAAGTCGTGGTGTGCATTCCCGTGTCGTGGGCCTCACTAATCTCGGCCACACGGGCCTCAGCCTCGGGGATGAAATGGTTGATCATGGTCGACTTCCCCACTCCACTGTTGCCCGCCAGCAACGTAACCTTGTTCTTCATCAGTGGGCGGAGCACGTCGAGCGGCTCTCCAATCTGTCCGTCGGGAGCCGAAGCGCATATCTGATGGCACTCATATCCCACTGTCTCATAAAGGTTGACGAGTGCCTGCTGATACCGCATTTCTTCCTCGTCGTATAGGTCTGTCTTGTTGAAAACCAGCACCACAGGCACACGATAGGCCTCGGCCGAAGCGAGAAAACGGTCGATAAACGTGGTGGAAGTCTGCGGATGGTTGATGGTGACGACCAAGAACGCCTGGTCGACATTAGCCGCAAGGATGTGGCTTTGCTTGGAAAGGTTCTGCGATTTGCGGATGATGTAGTTCTTCCGGTCCTCTATTTCGGTGATGAAAGCAGTGCCCTCGGCGTTGGTTACAATCTGAACGCGGTCGCCGACAGCTACCGGATTGGTGCTGCGAATGCCCTTGAGCCGGAAGTTTCCCTTAATCTTACTTTCAACAACAGGCCCTTCGTCTGTCTTGACAGAGTACCAGGAGCCCGTGTTTTTGATAACTATTCCACGCATTTTATATAGGTAAAAAGGTAAGAAAGTAAAAAGGTAAAAGGGCAATCGGGGGGTTGCATTCCAATAATCTCTTCGGAATCTGCCCCTTTACTCTTTTACCTTTTTACTCTTTTACTCTTTTAAACTGTCATGATTTCTTTCTGCTTATTGGCCAAAGTGGCGTCGATCTCCTTGATATACTTATCGTGGAGCTTCTGCAGATCGTCTTCAGCGTCCTTCTCCAAGTCCTCGGAGAGACCGTCTTTGATAGCTTTCTTCAGTTTCTCCTTGTACTCGGCGCGGATGTTGCGCACCTGAACCTTAGTCTGCTCGCCTATCTTATTGCACTGCTTCACGAGCTCCTTACGGCGCTCTTCAGTGGGCTGCGGCAGGTGGAGGATTACCATTTCGCCATTGTTTTCAGGCGTAATGCCCACGTCGCTGTCCATGATTCCTTTCTCCACATCGTGGATCTGCTTGCGGTCCCAAGGCCGGATGGTGATGGTACGGGCATCGGCAACCGACACGTTGGCCACCTGATTGAGAGGAACGGTCTGTCCATAGGCGGTGACACGAACACCATCGAGGATAGCCACATTGGCTCTACCGGCACGGATACGAGCCAGTTCTTCCTCTAAAAACTTAGCGCCTTTGAGCATCTTCTCTTCGGCACTCTTCAATGTTTGCTTAACGTCTAACATATTTTTATAGTATTATTGTTCCTGCCTACAAATTTAAAAAGATTTTTCTGACGGCGCAACGTTTTGCCCGAAAAAATCCCTTACAAGTGGCTTGCGCGGCAGATGGGCTACCAACCCAGCTGTCGGGCTATGACGACGGCTATCTGTTCGAGGTAACATTGGTCGGTCTCATCGAACGCGTTAAGGTCCCGACTGTCGATGTCGATGACTGCCCTGACCTCACCGTCGGCACCGAAAATGGGTACCACAATCTCCGAACGGGAGAGGCTGCTGCACGCAATGTGGCCAGGAAACTGCTCCACATCGGGCACGATGAGCGTTTCCCGACGCTGCCAGGAGGTGCCACAAACTCCCTTGCCAAGGCCTATGTGATAGCAAGCCACGGGGCCTTGGAACGGACCCAAGAGCAGTTCGCCATCACAAACGCGATAGAATCCGACCCAGAAAAAGCGCTCGAGAAAAGCGTCGTGCAATGCCGCACTCACATTGGAAAGTACGGCCGACTCATCGGTCTCGCCCTGAATCAGCGACGATACCTGCTCGACTAACAACTGATAAATCTTTTCTTTCATTGGATAAATCATTTCATGCAATTGCTCAGCCCCCCAACCCCCTATCTTAGGGGGCTCGGATACCGACGTTATCCCAAGACCGAAGCCACCTGATTGGTCAGTTCTACGAACTCAGCAATGCTGAGTTGCTCGGGGCGGCGAGTCATGATGTCCTGGGCAAAGAACTCTGCCGAGGGCAAGTTTTCCTTGGAAAAGAGCTGACGCAACGACACACGGAGCATCTTGCGACGCTGATTGAACACCGACTTCACCACCCGCTTGAACAGCGATTCGTTGCAACCGAGGTCGGTCACGCTATTGCGTGTCATGCGGATGACGGCACTCTTCACCTTGGGTGGCGGGTTGAACACCCCCTCGTCGACGGTGAACAGGTATTCCACATCATACCAAGCCTGAATCATGACGCTCAGTATGCCGTAGGCCTTGTTGCCCGGAGCCGACGCCATGCGTTGGGCCACCTCACGCTGAATCATGCCCGTGCAGCAGGGGATGAGGTCCTTATAGTCGAGCATCTTGAAGAAAATCTGCGATGAGATGTCGTAGGGATAGTTGCCAGTGAGCACAAACGGCCTACCGCCGAAGATGCTATTGAGGTCCATGCGCAGGAAATCCTCACCTATAATATTATCCCGGAGCTTGGGAAAAGCATCGTGCAGATACTCCACACTCTCACTGTCTATCTCCACGGCCTTCACCTCCCGGGGCTTCTCCACCAGGTATTGGGTGAGCACACCCATGCCCGGGCCTATCTCCAGCACAGGGATATCGGGGCAGGCATCCACCGTGTCGGCAATGCGTTTGGCTATATTGAGGTCGGTCAGGAAGTGCTGGCCAAGATTCTTTTTCGGCTTAACTTGCTTCATGCTGCATGCTTGTTATTATGCCACAAAAATACGAAAAATAAACCACAAACACCCTTCGGGCCTGAAGTTTTGTGCAAATTGGGCAAAAACAAAAGGCTGAGACCAACGCCAGTCGATCTCAGCCTTCCTATTTTTAATATGTTTGTTTTTTCGGAATTGTTCCTTGCAATGAAGGTTACTTGGTGCCCTCCACAAACTTGTCCATGGTCAAAGCCAATGCTGAAGCACCTACGAAAGCAACCAAAGCTACTGTGATAAATGAAATCATACTCATAATCTTTTCCTTTCTCAAATTTTTTGTTATCCTTTGCCACCCTTTGTGGCGTTATCCTTTTTATTTAATCTTTTTCCTTAAGACACTGCAAAGATACGGCAAAATATCTGTGTGCGCAAACAAATTGGTGCTAAACATGCCCTTTCGGGGTCTTTTATTGACCAAGGTCAAATGGTTTGACCTGTATCAACCCCTGAAAGTCGCGGTGCCTCCGAGTGAAAAAAGCACTTAAAAATCAACGAAATTCCTTGGGCGTTCTATCGAATTGCACTATCTTTGCATACAATAGGTAGTCATCGACCGTATGAGAGCCTACGCTCACGATGCCCGTCTGCCCTATCAAGGCCCACGAAATGGAAACGAGAAAAAGTATCAACAACATCTTCAAGGTCACGCTGTCGCTCTGTCTGGGCGGCGCCATCCTCTATTGGATGTATCGCGACTTCGACTTCAAGCGCGTCGAACAGGTGATGTTCCACGAGATGAACTGGTGGTGGATGATACTCTCCTTCCCCTTCGGCATACTGGCACAGGCCTTCCGCGGCTGGCGATGGAAGCAGGCCCTGGAGCCTGTGGGCGAGAAAACCAGGTCGTCGGTGGCGGTCAATTCCATATTTCTCTCCTACGCCGTGAGCCTCGTGGTGCCGCGCGTGGGCGAGTTCGCGCGATGCGGAGTGCTGCGCCGCTGGGACAAGGTGGCATTCCCCAAGTCGCTGGGTACGGTGGTTACGGAGCGCGCCATAGACTCTCTGCTGGTGCTCATCATCATCGGACTGACGCTGCTCACGCAGTTTACGGTCTTCGATAAGTTCTTTCAGAAGACCGGCACAAGGGTCGACCAGATACTCGCCGGATTCTCTTCCACGGGATGGATCGTTACCGCAGCCTGCGCCATAGCCGTGGCGATACTGGCCTATTTCCTCGTGCGCAAGCTCTCTATATATAATAAGGTGAAAGACATGGTGCATGGATTGATAGAAGGAGTGCTCTCCGTGGGTCACGTGAGCAACGTTCCTCTCTACATCTTTTACACGCTGGCCATCTGGGGCAGCTACTTCCTGCACTACTATCTCACCTTCTTTTGCTTCGACGCCACGGCCCATCTGGGGCTCGACTGCGCCATGGTGACCTTCATCGTAGGCTCCATTGCCGTCATCGTGCCTACGCCCAACGGGGCCGGTCCGTGGCATTTCGCGGTGAAGACCATGCTCATGCTCTATGGCGTGGCCGCCAACGACGCGCTGTTCTTCGTGCTCATCGTGCACAGCATCCAGACCCTGCTGGTGGTGCTCCTGGGCGTGGTGGCATGGATAGCGCTCAATTTTACCAGCAAGAAGACATAACCTATATTGTTTAACTATTAAATTTAATCCATTATGAGTGAAATCATTCAGCTAAGCCCCGCCGCCATCTGGCGCAACTTTCACGCACTGACACAGATTCCCCGTCCATCGGGCCACATGGAGAAAGTGCAGCAGTATCTTCTCGATTTTGCCAAGCGCGTAGGCGTGGAAGCCTTCAAGGACCCCGCCGGAAACATCGTGATGCGCAAGCCGGCCACCCCGGGCTATGAAAATAGAAAGGCTGTCGTGATGCAGTCGCACATGGACATGGTGCCCCAGAAGGCTCCCGACAGCAAGCATAACTTTGAGACTGACCCCATCGAGACGGTGATTCGCGACGGTTGGGTCTATGCCAACAACACCACACTCGGTGCCGACAACGGTATCGGCGTGGCCGCCATCATGGGCGTGATGGAGGACAAGACACTGAAGCACGGTCCTATCGAGGGTCTCATCACCCGCGACGAGGAGACGGGAATGTTTGGTGCCAACGAGCTGCCCGAGGGCGAACTGCAGGCCGATATCCTCTTGAACCTTGACTCTGAGACCTGGGGCAAGTTTGTCATCGGCTCTGCCGGCGGCATCGACGTGACCGCCACGCTCGAATATCAGGAGGTGGAGAACGACCAAGAGGCTGCCGTGAAGGTGACGCTCAAGGGATTCCGCGGCGGCCACTCGGGACTGGAGATTCACGAGGGACGCGGCAACGCCAACAAGGAGATGGTGCGCCTGGTGAACAAGGCCATCGCCACGCTCGACGCACGACTGGTGAGCTGGCACGGCGGCAACATGCGCAACGCCATCCCATTCAAGGCCGAAGTGGTGCTCGCCCTACCCAAAGACCAGGTGGAGGCACTGAAGAAGCTCGCCAACGAGCATCGTGAAGCACTCATCGACGAGTATAAGACCATCGAGTCGGGCGTCGAACTCTTCTGCGAAGACGTAGACGTGCCCGCCATGCTGGTGCCGGTTGAGATTCAAGACAACCTCGTAGACGCCATCTATGCCTGCCACAACGGCGTGGTGCGCATGATTCCTGCCTACCCCGACGTGGTGGAGACATCGAGCAACCTCGCCATCATCGACATCGAAGGCGGCAAGGCAGCCATCAAGATTCTGGCCCGCTCGAGCCGAGAGGACATGAAGGAGGTGATTGCCACCCAGCTGCAGAGCTGCTTCAACATGGCCGGAATGAAGGTGGAGTTCGCCGCAAGCTACGGCGGATGGGACCCCAACCCCGACAGCGAGATACTGCGTCTGGGCCAGAAGATCTACAAGGAGCAGACGGGCGAGGAGGCCATCGTGCAGGTAGACCATGCCGGACTGGAGTGCTCCATCATCCTCGGCAAGTATCCCCACATGGACGTGATGAGCTTCGGCCCCACGATTCGCAGCCCGCACACGGCCACCGAGCGCTTCGAAATCGCCACAGCTGAGCCGTTCTGGAAGCTTCTCGTGCAGGTGTTAGAGGAGGTTCCTGAGAAATAACCGGGCTCCCTCTCACTTTCAAGACCAACTATTCATATCCACCCTTGCCTCTGGCGGGGTGGATATGTCGTTTTATACGTTCACCATTTGTGCGGTGCTCAGCCCCTCTCCACCATGTAATCCAAGGATTTCAGTGATGAAATATAGAAGGTATTATTATTTTTTGAATATCAAAATTTACACCTATGATGCTGGAGTAACCACGGATTGCACGAATTTCACAGATGAATTTTGGGAGATTGAAGGTAGGCGATAAGCTGAAATCAAATACCATAGAATTGGACTTAACCACGAATTTCACGGATTACACAGATGAATTTTGGGAGATTGAAGGTAGGTGATAAGCTGAAATCAAATGCCATAGAATTAGGCTTAACCACGAATTTCACGGATTACACAGATATATGGAAGGGCCCACACCACCTATTCCACGGAGCCGCTAAGCGGCTACGGATGACACAGATGATAAGCGCTCCATTCGGCGCAAGATTACTCGACACAATCATTTGAGGATATTTCGTTACAAATCACATCTTCTATATTGGCTCAGGTATGTCATCTGTGCCATCCGTAGCCGCTTAGCGGCTCCGTGGAATCAGTGGTGTGGGGCACTCAAAATATCTGTGAAATCCGTGGAATCCATGGTTAAAACTAAGGCCACCATGCACTACTCCTGTCAAGTTGTTTCAGTGTTTTTAGCCACAAGAGGACCACAACGAAAAGTCAGAAAGACCGGATTTTGGGAAGCTGAAATAGGTTTCGGCCGACCATTTTTGCCTCGCCGCCCTGCCACAAGGCCTTTGTCGCTAAGCCAGAAAGGTGATTTCGCATTGAAAAGAGGTAGAAATCGACATGCGACAAGGTAGTAATCGCCCAAGGATTAATACCTTATCGCAAAACCCCAAAATACACCCCGACAGCAAAACTCTGATTATCAAGGGATTGAAAAAACCATGATTTCAACCAAATTTCGACCCATTCTTCGGGAAAACGCGCAGAAAACGCTCCGCGAAGAGCAATCCTCAACATATTTCATCGGCTATTTCCCGATATTCCTAGCATAGACATCCAGCTGAAATCCGCGGGAGCATAGAGGGCTGTCAGCCCCGGCCGTTGCTACCCTCTCACCTCATAGTTTCTCCCGCAAGGCAAAAAAATCGGGGCGAACGCTTGGCCTTGCGGTATATTTTCACTACTTTTGCAGACGCAAATCAATTTCTAATTATATATGGACGATTATCACGCGGAAAATAACGAGTATTAGCGTGAGGATTGAGCTCTGAGAGCTAATCCCCACACAAGGTTTTTATTCAAGGAGATTAGCTACAATGAGAACATATTGGAACATTGAGAAGAGCCTGAAATCTATTCCCGAATGGCAGCCCAACTGCTGGATTCAGGTGACTTGCCCCACAGACGAGGACCAGCGCGAACTGGTCGAGAGATTCAACATACCAGACTATTTCTTCAGCGACATCAGCGATACCGATGAGCGCGCACGCTATGAGTACGACGACGGTTGGATGCTCATCATCCTCCGTATCCCCTACGTCAAGGAGATTCGCAGCCGCACACCCTATTCCACCGTGCCTCTCGGCATCATCCACAAGCGCGACGTGACCATCACGGTGTGCTTCTACGAGACCAACATGATGATCGATTTTGTGAGCTTCCAGCAGAAGCGCGGCGAAGGATTCACCGACTATGTCGACATGACTTTCCGCCTCTTCCTCTCCAGTGCGGTATGGTATCTGAAACGACTGAAGCAGATCAATGCCCTCATCGAGAAGGCCAAGCACAACCTCGACAACGAGGTGAACAACGAAAGCCTTATCGGTCTGTCGCGCTTGCAGGACTCGCTCACCTACTTCATCACCTCCATCCGAGGCAACGAGAACCTGCTTCAGAAGCTGAAGTTCAAGCTGCAGGTCGACGAGTTGGACGCCGACCTCATTGAAGACGTCAATATCGAGATGACGCAGGCCCGCGAAACCACCAACATCTACTCCGACATCTTGGAGTCGACAATGGATACTTACTCCAGCATTATCAACAACAACATGAACACCGTGATGCGTACGCTCACGTCGGTAACTATCATCATGATGTCGGCCACGTTCATTGCGTCGCTCTATGGCATGAACCTCATCAACGGAATGGAACACAGCAAATGGGGATTCTCCATTGCCCTCGTCATCTCTTTCCTCGTGAGCGCCCTGTGCTGGGTAATCCTACGGCGTAAAAGATTATTATAATTTCAGCATGAAAAAAACGGAAAATAATTAGGCAATTACGTTTTTTTTATATAAGTTTGCACTTTATAAGTATAATAATGGTAGGCCTTTGCACTCGCCTGATGAAGAATTGTGGGCTGAAGGCCGTAGGTAATCCGAGTCATAAACTTAAAACAGTGAAATGATGGACTCTCAAGAGAATGCCCTGCAACAGGGAAAGGTAGAAGACGAGCAGAACGTGGCGCAGGCTGGTTCTGAAGTACAGAACGCACCGAGTGAACCTGCCGAGCAGGCCGAACCTGTCGTCGACGAACCCGCCAAGGCCGAAGAGTCTGCCTCTACCGAGGACAACGCTTCATCGGCAACCATCGAAACTCCCCAGCCCGAAGTGGCCGACGAGGAGGAAGCCGTACGCAAGACCTATGCTTCCAAGCAAGAGGTGTTAGACCGTATCAAGGAGATTTCGGCCACGGAAGACAATCCCAACAAGGAGGAAGTGGACTTCCTGAAATCCGTTTTCTACAGATTCCACATCGCTGAGCGTGAGCAACGCCAGAAAGAATACCTCGAAGGTGGCGGCGATCCGGAGAAATACCAGGTGCTTCCCGACGAGGCCGAGGAGCAGTTCAAGCGCGAGATGCAGGTCATCAAGGAGAAACGTGCTAAGGTTTTCCAGGAGCAGGAAGCTGAGAAAGAGGACAATCTGAAGCGCAAACTTGAGATTATCGAGAAGATCAAAGGCATGGCCACCTCGCCCGATGAGGCCAACAAGTCGTTCAACGAGTTCAAATCGCTCCAGCAGGAGTTCAAAGATATCAAGGCTGTACCCGCTGAGAAGGCCAACGAAGTGTGGCGCAACTACCAGCTCTACGTAGAGCAGTTCTACGATTTACTTAATCTCAACCGTGAGGCAAGGGAGTACGACTTCAAGAAAAACCTGGAGATGAAGACGCGTCTCTGTGAGGAAGCCGAGAAGCTCGACGCCGAATCCGATGTCATCAGCGCCTTCCACCAGCTGCAGGAACTCCATGCTCAGTACCGCGAGATAGGCCCAGTGGCCAAAGAACTGCGCGAGGAGATATGGGCTCGCTTTAAGGCTGCCAGCACCGTTATCAACAAAAAGCACCAGCAGCACTTTGAGGAACTTCGGGCCAAAGAGGAAGAAAACCTCACCAGGAAGACCGAACTCTGTGAGAAAGCCGAGGCCGTGGCCCAGGCAGAGAATAAGGGAGCCGGCGACTGGGAGAAGCATACCAAGGAGATTATCGCCATCCAGCAGGAGTGGAAAACCATCGGTTTTGCTCCTCAGAAGATGAATGTGAAGATATTTGAGCGCTTCCGCGCCACCTGCGACGACTTCTTTGGTCGTAAGGCTGAGTTCTTCAAGACCATGAAGGAGCAGTTTGCCGGCAACGCAGAGAAGAAGAAAGCCCTCGTGGAGAAGGCCAAGGCGCTGAGCGACTCGACCGACTGGAAGTCGACAAGCGATAAGCTCATCGCCCTCCAGAAGGAGTGGAAGACCATCGGCACGGTGCCCAAGAAACTTGGAGACCAGCTTTGGAACGACTTCCTCGGCGCCTGCAACCATTTCTTCGAGGCTCGCAACGCCGCCCATGCCGGTGCGCGCAATGAGCAGCATGATAACTTAAGCAAGAAGCGTGAGGTGATTGCCAAGCTCAAGGAGATAGCCGAAAACGCCGCCGAAGATGCTCAGGAGAAGGTGCAGCAGCTGGTAGACGAATATAATAAGGTAGGACATGTGCCCTTCAAGGAGAAGGATAAGATCTACAAGGAGTACCACGACGTGCTCGACAAGATATATGCCGACCTCCACGTCTCGGTGGCACGCCGCCGCCTCGACAACTTCAAGAGCAACCTAAAGAATGTGGCAAAGCGTGGCGAAGATGCCGTAGACAACGAGCGCAGCCGCCTCATGCGCCGCTATGAGCAGCTCAAACAGGAGGTCACCACATTTGAAAACAACCTCGGTTTCCTCAACATCGCCAGCAAGAAAGGCAACAGTCTGGTTGACGAGATGAACCGCAAGGTGCAGAAACTCAAGGACGAGGCCGAGCTTGTACGCCAGAAAATCAAAGCCATCGACAAGCAGACCCGTGAGGAACAGGCAAAATCAGAAGCTAAAGAAGACTAACTATACCTAACGTTCAGGGGCGCAAGCCTCCGTGCCTGCCCCCTGAATCATGAATCCCCCGCTACTCATTGTGATGGGTAGCGGGGGATTTCTTGATGGTTCTCAGACTTGTCGGACGGGTCAGACCAGTCTGACGGGTCGGAATTCTCAGACGGGTCAGACCAGTCGGACCAGTCTGAGCCTATCCCTCCAAGTGCTCCAACACATACTCCGCAGTCTCCGGCCTCAGTCGGCGAGGCGACCGAGGTGCACCCGAGAGGCCGTACTCGCGTAGATTTTCCAGTCCCAAGGCTGCAGAATGCAGTTCCTTGAGAAACAGGAATCGTACGTATCTGCTCTCCTCCCGACGCTCCACCCAAGCATCGTAATAGGCCTGAGACAGATAGTATTCGCTATCTTTCTCGGTCTCTCGCCAGTCCATATCCACCTGCTCCACCTCCATCATGAAGGTCAATCGGCTCTCGGGCGCAGTGAGATAAAGGAACACAATGTCGCCCACCTCATACCGATGCGTCATGCCCCAGTCTATGAAGCCGTGGTCGCGGATAAAGTCTGCCACCCTATACTGCCTGTGATTGTATGCCCTGACCCAGTAGTTCATATCGCATTGATTATTTCTTCGTTTGCAAGCGAAGTTACCAAAATAATTCCTAACTTTGCAATAATAAGAACGATAAAAACCCATTGTCATGAAGAAGATTATATTATTCCTGACCCTCCTCGTCTCGGTGCTCACCGCATCGGCCAGGGGAGGCATCTACAATCAGAAGATGAAGGACGCCGACGGCAAGGCGATGACCCTCAAAGCCTATCGCGGCAAGGTGATGCTCATCATTAATTCTGCCACCCGCTGCGGCTTCACGCCCCAATACACAGAGCTCGAAGCCCTCTACGAGAAGTATCGCGACCGAGGGCTTGTGGTGCTCGACTTCCCCTGCAACCAGTTTGGCGGGCAGGCCCCAGGCACCTACGAGGAGATTCACAACTTCTGCACGGGCACCTACAACATACAGTTTCCGCAGTTCGACAAGGTGGAAGTGAACGGCCCTGGCGCCGCGCCCCTCTTCCGATTGCTCAAGCAAAAGCAGGGCTTCAAGGGCTTCGGCCAAGGCCCCAAGGCCGAGGGCATGGACCGAATGCTGCGCAAGCGCGACCCCAACTACGACAAGTCGGCCGACATCAAGTGGAACTTCACCAAGTTTCTGGTAGACCGAAAGGGTCGCGTGGTGGCCCGATTTGAGCCCACACAGGACATCAGCGAGGTGGAAAAAGCCATCATAAAACTCATCCCATAGACCATGACAGAAGATCATATCGACCGCGCGCAGAAGTTTCTGGATAGTCTCCAGAGGCTCGGCACACAGCTCAAGGCTGCCGAAGACCAGCAGAAAATATACCTTTCGCGTATGCTCGACCTGAAGAAAGACGGGCAGACGGAGTCGGAAGAATATGCCGACCTCGACAGCAAGAGCAAGTCTCTGCAAGAGATCATCGACAAATACCGCCCCATCTACTTAGAGCGGATGGACATGGTGAAGCAGGTTTCCACCATCGCCCGACGCAAACGCACCAAACACTAAACTCCTATGAAGAAAACTATTCTACTTGCGCTCACCCTCATAATGGGCTTCAGCGCTATGGCTCAGGATGTTACCCAACTGCCAGAGCCCAACAAAGACGTGCCCACCACCCTGTTTCAGGCACTACAGAACCGCCATTCCGTGCGCTCGTTCACCGCTCAGGAGGTGAGTCTTGAGACCCTCAGCCAGCTACTTTGGGCCGCCACCGGCGTGAACCGACCCGACGGACGCATGACGGCCCCTACCGCCATCAACGCCCAAGACATCTCGGTCTATGTAGCCTCAAAGTCGGGCGTGAGCCTCTATCTGCCCAAGGAAAACGCGCTGAAACTCATCACCCGTGATGACGTTCGCAAGGAAGTGGCGGCCCGCCAGGTAGGCGTGGCCGACGCACCGCTATTCCTCATCATCGTGAGCGACGCCTCGAAATTCGGCGGGGCCAACGACGAGAACGCCAAGATCTTCGGTCGAGAGGATGCCGCCATCGTGAGCCAGAACATCAATCTCGCTGCCACCGCTCTCGGACTCGGCACCGTGACGCGCCACATCATGAACCGCGAGGCCCTACACAAAGCGCTCAAGCTCACCGCCGAACAGCTCATCATCATCAACCATCCCATCGGATACCCCAAGAAATGATGCTCCAACTCGCACTCTACTACCTCTTGGCCATCAACGTTATCACGCTGGCGGTCTATGTCGCCGATAAGATCAAGGCCAAGAGACACGCCTGGCGAATCCCCGAAGCCACCCTCCTGTTGCTGGCTGCCATAGGCGGAAGCATCGGTGCGCTTATCGCCATCTTCGTCGTTCGCCACAAGAGTCAGCACCTCAAATTCCGTTATGGCGTGCCTGCCATACTGCTCTTGCAGGTGGCTCTCACCGTGTGGATGTGGGAAAAACTACCGATGAAATAGATGGGAAATGCGCTTTCCCGAAATGCCCCGTAGTTAGACCGTTTCTCCGTCGATAGAGAACCATTTGAAAAAAGGTACTAATCGCGTCACGATTAGTACCTTTTCGCATTGTCTTTAGTACCTTTTCTCAAAGGGGGTAGGCCTCACCCATGGACCAAACACCATAAATTCCTATGTCTCAGTGCCTTGTATTCTATTTTTCAAAGTGCTGATAGTCCTTCACCGAGCGCCAGGCGCCGCCCCAACGGAAGCCATGCTGGATGAACAGACGGTAGAGCAGGTCGCCCCGCTCAATCTTATAGGCGAACTTCTGACTACGGTTGCAGTAGGCGCGGGCGTTGGCGGGCTGCACCACCTCCTGCCCATTCCTCAGCCGGCGGAGGTAGGGATTGTAGAGCGCATTGATGTCGACGGCCATGCCCCGGGCGTGGGCCGAGAGCTTGCGAGACCCTTTCACCTGTCGGAAACAGAAACAACACGTGTTGTTGGCACGCATAGAAGTCTCGTCGTCGGCCCCGAAATCGTCAATGAGGCGGATGCTCTGGATGGGGTAACGCTGCTCATAGAGCTTGCGGAAGATGCTGATAAGGTCGGCGGCGATGGCCTTGTTGCACACCATCTCGCCCATCTTCACCTGGCCCTCCGCATCCACGTGCAGCACGCGCAGGTAGCGCAGGCTCGACCGCGGCACCGAGCATCCGTCGGGATACGACTTGCCTCGCATGCGCGCAAACACCGCATCGGGGATTGGTTCGGAGGTGAACCATCGGTCTGTCGGGGCCGATTTCACCTGCTCCGCGCTGACCACTGCCCCCGCCTGCCATGGCATCGTGGGGCAATGAGCGGTCTGGGCCGAGGTCATCGGGACCGCAAGCGCCGGCATCATCATGGTGATTGCTATGATTTTGAGTTGTTGCGAAATTCTCATCTGTGGTTTCTTTTGGTGTCACAAATTTACCATTTTTATGCCAAATAGGGGTATTCAAGAGGCGAAATATCATGTTTTGGGGGCAAAAGCCTCTGCAGCGGGGGTATCAGGTGGCGGACATGCACGGGGCATGTCCCTACATAGCCAATCCTTGGCAATGCGAGTCTACCAGTAGGGACATGCCCCGTGCATGTCCGCACCGCCAGAGGGAACAGCACTCCGGGCATCCTCGCCTCCCCCATCAAGCAATCGGTGCCCTGCCGACAAGCCGACAGAGCACCGAACAAATATAAAGAATGAAAGAATATTTAGAACCAGAAGCCCGTGTTATCCTCCTTGCGTTCACCGTTAAGATTCCAATAAAACTCGGCGAGGGCAGCCTCGAAGCTCTTCACTCCGAATGCCTCCATGAACGAATGGATAGCCTTTCGGTCGCTCTCCGAGTAGGTCTTCTCGTCGGTGCTCAGCGTGCTGATGTCGTCTACCAGCAGGTCGGCGTCGAGCTCCAGCTCCAGAGCGTCCATGTAAATGTTCATCGGGATGGTGATGGTGGGCATCCAAGCCTCCTCCTTGAGTTGCTTCTCGGTGGGCGCATAGAACGGCGAGGCCTTGCCGCCGACCATCTTCGACTCCTTGGCGCGCATGAGACGCACCTCCAGATTGAACGTCTTGTGGGAGTGAGGGAAGAGGAAATAGCCCTTCACACCTATCGGATTATTCTCTCCCGTAAACGTGGCGTTGTCGAATTTATGCGTCTTGTTCCATGGGTTCGTGTCGCAATAGAGATAGCTCAGGAACTCGGGGCCGTTCTCGTCGGTAGGCTCTTTCACCCCACCATAGCCCGGTTTGATGTCCTTAGTGATGAAGAAGTGCTGGAAATGAGCATCTTCTCCGCCCTCCACCAACTTGCCGGTGATGTCGTTGCCGGCCTTGTCGAAATAGCGGATGCTGAATGCAGCCACGCCGCCGCCACTCTTCGAGCCGATGAGGCTCACCGTCTTGGCATTGGCTTCATCGGCTACCCACTGCCCGTTCTTCATGTGATACACCAGCCGATAGTTCTTTCCCATATACTTATTCTCCTTGGCAGAGGGGTTCTGATGGAAGCTGTAGGGACCATGAAGATGGCCTTCATACACGGCAATCTCCACCTTGTCGGCAGCCAGAGGCATATCACTGGGCTCGGCCACAGGCTCCCCGTCGATCTCCACCGGGAGCTTCACGTTGATATCCCAGAGCCCCGTGCTGAGCAGAACCTTAGCCGGAAGGTAGAAGGGCGAGGCCTTGCCGTTGTCGTCGAACTTGCTCTTGGCGGCATGAAGCAGGTCTACAGAGAGCGTGAACTTCGTGCCGGGCTTCATAAATCGGATAAAACCCTGGAAGCCCATCGGGTTGGATTCACCGATGTAGTTGCCGTTGAGCTCGTCGGCATAGCGGTAGTCGTAGGGCAGATCAGCCTTGTTCGATACCCGCACAGAGCCCTTGGTGCCCCCGAATTCCACCTCCTTGAACACGGAGAAGAAGTGCTGGTGAATCTTGTCCTGGCCCAATTCGAAGAACTGATGGTTCATCATCTCGCCCTTGGCATTATAGTATTCCATCTTCAGCGAGTAGACCACGTTGGGGTTGTCCTGCGTATTCTTCACCTTGAAACGGTCGTTAGCGCTGGTCACATGCCAGCCGTCGGCCTTCGTGGTCTCCCACTCGATGACCTGAACGGGTGCTCCGCTCGACTTGAAGTCGGCCACTCGGGGCTGCTTGTCAAACTTACCCTCGCCTTGAAGCGTACCTTCCTGCAGGGTGAACACGGCGCGCACGGGGTCCTCGTGCAGCTTGTTTTCCTTCTCGTTGACGGCTGGCTCGGGGCGGCAAGAGGCGGCACCGACCGACAGCAAGGCACCCAAGGCCATGCAGGCCGCTGTTTTCATTGTCTTGATTTTCATGATTTTAATGTGTGTTTGAATATTGATGTTGGTATGAATAGTTAGAACCAGAAGCCGTTTTCGTTGTGAATGGCTTCGCCGTTCTGCTGGAAATAGAAGTCGCGCGCGGCCTCCAGGAAGCTTACTCCCAACGCTTTGGCAAGGCTTTCGATAATGAGATGCTCCTTGGCGGAGTAGTCGCTCTCCTTCTTTTCCAATGTGGGGTTGAAGTCGAAGAGATTTTCATTGCTGGCCATAAACACGTTCACGGGCAGCACAATGGCATCAAACCATTTGGCTTCGGATAGTTGCTTGGCACTCGGCGCATCGTAAGGGGAGGCATCTTCGCCGTCAAACTTGCTCTCTCGGGCCTCCATCAGCTTGATGACGAGGTTGAAAGTGATGCGGCTTTCCCTGAACTTGAAGTAGCCCTTGAAGCCCAACGGATTCTCGCCGCCTATGAATTCGGCCCCATCATACTTATTGCTCTTGTCCCAAGGAGCCGTGTCACAGTAGACGTAACGGTAGAGCGAGGAGGGCGATCCGTCGTATTTGAACGAGGAACTGTTGCCAAATCCCTTCTTCACCTCGTCGGCAAGGAAGAAATGCTGGTGCTTCTTGTCGGCGCCGTTGTCTATGAATCGGCCGTTGATGAGGTGCCCGTCGGCATCATAATAGTCGATGGTGAGGGCATAGGCAGCCGATGATCCGGAGATGACGGCGAGGCTTTTGGGGTTGCTTTCGTCGGCCATCCAATGGCCATCGCGATGATGATACACAAACTTCTGGTCCACGGCGAGGTACTTCACCTCCTTGGCGTGGGTGTTCTGATGGAAGTTATAGGTGCCGTGAAGGTGGCCGTCGTGTACGGTGAGCACCGCCTTGACGATACCGTCAGAGCTTTCAGGGCCGGGCTTCGGCGCCGGATTCTTGTCGGGTTTCGACTCCGGAGTCTGCTCTTTCTGCTCTTTCTTGCCGGGCGGAACGGGCAGATCGTCATCATGACCACATGCCGTGAGACAGGCTCCGGCTACAAAAGCGACTGCGACGACGGCCGCCAGTTTCAGTAAATTCTTCTTCATCGGATTAAAATGATTAAGGGTTAAAAGTTCCATGTCACCGTGCAGCGGATGTCGCGACCCATGTCGTGGGCGTAGTATCGGCTGCGATTGGTGTATTCCTTGTATTCTTTGTTCAGCACGTTATCGCCCATCACCGATGCCTCAAGGCTCTGACCATGAGGCAACCGATAGGTCACGCCGGCCTCAAACCCCAGCAGATGATAGGCCTCGGGGGTGAAAGGGATGAGGTCGGTGGCCGGATTGAAGCGCGTCTGACGGGCCACAAACCGATGGTTCACACCCACACGGGGCTGCCAGCGGCCCATCGGCGCAGGCGTCCACGACAGACTTTGATGGATGCGGGGGCTGGGAATGTAGGGCAGATAGTTGCCCGTGGTCTGCTCGTTGGCCCATATCAGGGCCGTCACCACATGGTAATCGATAGCCGGCCAGGGCCTGAACCGCAGGTCCAAGTCTATGCCGCGGAAGAACGCCGGGGTCTGTCTGTACTGGAAAACAGGGTATGCTCCCGACACCACCACGATGTTGCGGCCCGTGGGTTGGTCGTAGATGTAGTGGGAAATCCACTGCAGATAGGCGTCCACGCGCACGCAGAAACGACGGCTGTGGTAGTCGATGGAGGTCACCCACTTACAACTTCGTTCCGACTGGAGGGTGGAGTCGCCGCGCACAAACATGCCCGAGCCAAGCTCATTACCATTGCTATAAAGCTCGTAGACGTGGGGCGCGCGCCACGCCAGGCCCACGTTGGTGGTGAACCGCCAGTGGGGCGAGGGCGAGAAATGGCCGCCGAGGCTATAGGTGAAGTTGCCAAACTGCCTGCGCCCGCCATATCGCCGTCCCGTCCAGTCGTAGCCGTCGGCCTCGGTGCGCTGCCCGTCGAACCTCACACCGGCCTCTGCTCCCCATTGCTCGCGCTGGTATTTCTGAATGCCATAGCCGCCCAAGGCCACCTCGGTATAGTTGGGAATGATGGGCACCACGCCCGTGCCGCGCTCATTGCTGTTATTAGTGGTGAGCAGCTGGAGGCCTGCCTCGCTCTTCCACGGGCCGTAGACCTTGTGCCACGACAGCGCGTTCTGCAGCGAACGGAGGTGCAGGCTCACCGTGGGGATGTCCGAATGGTTCAGTCGCCTGATGCGATTCTCCCTGCGTTTGTCGTCCTGAAAGGTGGTCTGCCATGCCCAGTGGCCCAGCCGTTGCCCGTCCCACCACACCTTGGCGTAGGCAGAATGGTGCACCACCAGCTGGTGGGGATAGTCTATGCTCCGGCTGAAGGGATAGACTTCCACAGGCCGTCCCAGGCGGATGCGCTCCTGCAACAGCTCCTCATTGCCCATCTGAGCACTCTGCATCACCCCGATTTTCTGATGGAAGAGGCCGTAGCCGCCCTCCCATCGCCACCTGTTGCGACGATAGCCCAGGCTGAGCGAGAGGTCGCGTTCGCGCATGCCGGTGTTGTTGAGGAGGTATCGGGCCGTGCTGCGGTCGCCTCCGTCGTCAGTGGTGAGCTGCGCGCGCCAGGCCACGTCGCGGTTCCCCGGCATGGAGCCCTCGGCCTGCCCCACCAGCGAATAGCGCCGGCCATTGGTGCCATAGAGCCCCGTGAGAGAGCCGTGGACGCGCTGCGAACCATAGGGCAAGGGCTTCGACTCCATGACGATGATGCCGCCCAGAGCCTCAGACCCATAGCGCACCGACTCCGAACCCTTCACCACCGACACGCCCGAAAAGCCATTCTTGTCGAGCTCGGGCGCATGGTCGTAGCCCCACTGCTGCCCCGTGAGGCGCGCGCCATGGCTCACAATGAGGATGCGGTTGCCGTACATGCCGTGGATCACGGGCTTGGCCACCACCGTTCCGGTCTGTATGGAGCTCAGTCCGCTGGTGTTTTCGAGCATCGACGCCAGCGACTTGCCCATGGCATCGGCTATGGCATGATGGTCGATGTGGGTGCTCACACTGTTGGTACTCACCGACTTGCGAACGCCGCTCACCACTATCTCGTCTACCATGAGCGTGTCGGCGAGGCGTGAAGGATGGTTGGGCCGAGGCGCCTGCGCACCGGCCCGCATGCCTCCGAGGGTGAGCAGGCCCAAAGCCAGCACCCCCGTCAGGGCATGATGAATACGTTGGTTGATCATAAGAATATGGAAAATAGGTATAACCCATGGTCTGCCCGAAGTGATTCGGACCACCATTCTCATGCTGCGCAGTGCCAGTCGACAGTTGTTTGCGACCACAAACCCAGGGCCGTGGCTACGTTCAACGGGCGCCTCAAGCCATGAGGAGCGCAGATGATACGATAAGATAAGTGTTGGATTATACCCTACAGGGCGGCGAATGGCTGTTTATCGATTCAACGGTGCGATAGACAGTCTGGAAGGAAAACGTGTGGCGCGTGAGCAGAATCACCGTCACCACAGGCACGAAGACCAGCGGATGGCTCAGGTCGGCCTTGTGCATGGTGAAGTTGCAGATATAGCAATTGACCTTCACCTCAGCCTGATGGCTTGCTGTGGCCTTGGCCACCACGTCGCCAGAGGTATAGTGGAGGTGCACCGCCTTGACGCCAAGCGCCGCCATGAACGTTATGGCTAACATCCATGCGTATAATGCTTTGATGGTCGTGCGGGTCTTCATGTTATCTCTGGGTACACTGGTCGCTCCCCGAATACGATGTCGCGGGAGTGCCTTTCATGGTTTCACTGGATGCAAAATTATAAAAAAACTTGTAAAACGGCGGCCAAACGGGATGATTGTTACATATTTTTGCAATTAATAAGTCTTGTTATCACATGGCGGAAGGACATCGGGCGACTGGATAAAACGGCATTTTCCTTCTTCCATGCTCACCTTATTTCATCACCCATAAGATAGATTTCGAGTTGAAATTCATGATGAAACTTGTTTACTATGGGACTATTTCGAGTTGGTATCAAGCCTCAGCCTGACCTACAATCGGTGAAAATAGGCAAAAATGGAGGGTTTTTATAAAATACTGATGGATAGCGATTTATAAAACTAAGCATTGAAATCATGCTCAAAATCACTCGTTCAGGCGTCGCCTTTAGTACCTAATCGCATAGCCAAAAGGGCCTTAAAGCCACACGAAAAGGGCCTAATAGATTGGCGATTAGGCCTTTTTCGCATGGCGGTTGGGGCCAGATGGGGTGCGATGCGCATAGAGATGAGAGTGTTTTTCCTATTTTGAAGCGGTTTTTCAAGCTATTTATCGGCGGATGATTCCCTGTTTTCCATTGAATTTACACCTAATTATCCTGACAAAATGGCGGTTTCGTCCGACCATGGATGGGTGGGAATGGTGATAGGATAGCCGGCAGACGTTCTGTGTTTTTCGTGGACAAACCGGAGTATCGTCCACAGAAAACACAAAGAAAACAAAGGAGATGGGCATCAAAAAAAATCCTTGCGCCATCACAGATGGCACAAGGACACAGACATTTGCTAATGGATATTGCCCGGCGGGGGCGGTGCGACGAGGCAGCCTCCGCCATCAGGCGGGGTGGGAGCGCCTACTTCTCGGCAGCATATTTCTCTCGGATATGCTCCTCGTATTCGGCCAACTCGCGCTCGCCAATATGGGCCAAGCCATAGTGTTCATCGTGCTGACTGAAGTCGAGACCCACCCGTTCGCTGGCCAGCGACACGCGCATGGGCAGCAGTTTATCGATGATCCAATAGCCCAGATAGCTCATACCGAAGGTGTAGACAATGACAATGGCCACCGCCAGAAGATGATAGAGAAACACCACTACGCCCTGCCACGTGCCCGAGATGAGCCCTTCCTGGATAAAGATGCCCGTCATGACGGTGCCAAAGATACCTCCCGTGCCGTGAGTGGGGAACACATCGAGGGCGTCGTCGAGCCGCGACTGACTGCGCCAATATACGGCGATGTTGCAGATAATGGTGATGACGAAGGCAATGAAGATGGTCTGGCCCACAGTGACATAGCCTGCCGACGGCGTGCAGGCCACCAGTCCGACCACGCATCCCACGGCAGCACCCATGGCCGAAGGCTTGCGTCCACGCAGACAGTCGAAGAAAATCCAGGTCATCATGGCCGTGGCCGAGGCAGTGGTGGTATTGAGAAACGCCTTCACCGCCATGCCGTCGGCGTGGAGCGAACTGCCTGCGTTGAACCCAAACCAGCCCAGCCAGAGCATGGCGGCGCCGAGAAGCACAAACGGAATGTTGGCCGGCTCAGCGTTTTTGGTGGCTGTGGCACGTCGGCCGAGGAAGAGGGCGCCGGCCAACGCGGCCACACCCGAGGAGGCATGCACCACGATTCCGCCGGCAAAATCGACCACGCCCCACTTGAGAAACAGTCCGTCGGGATGCCAAGTCATGTGGGCCAGCGGACAATAGATGACCACAAAGAACCACATCATGAAGAACATGTAAGCCGAGAAACGCACGCGCTCGGCAAACGAACCGGTGATGAGCGAGGGCGTGATAATGGCAAATTTCATCTGGAACAGGGCGTAGAGGGCCAGCGGAATGGTGGCGCCGCCCACGAGTTTTCCGGTGGACGTGGTGAACGTGTCGGCCCCCACATGCTGGAACATCAGGAAGGTGGTGGGGTCGCCAATCACTCCTCCGATGTCGTTGCCGAAGCAGAGGCTGAAGCCGAACACCACCCAGAGCACGGTGATGAGTCCCATGGCAATGAAGCTCTGGAGCATAGTGGAGATGACATTCTTAGCTCCGACCATGCCTCCATAGAAGAACGACAGGCCCGGAGTCATCATCAACACGAAGATGGTGGCTGTAATCATCCAAGCTACATCGGCTCCACTGATCTTGGAAAAATCGCAATCGAACGACGGTTCCTTGCTAAAACAACCCGGCAATGGCTATCAAGACCATGGCCGCCATTAAAAACACCCAACGCTTTTTGAGTTTCATACGCAATCCTTTACCCTTTAATCTTTATACCTATTTTATCTAATTATATCACAAAAGTAATCAAATTGCTCGATAAATTCTATTTAATATATCACAAATAACATATTTTTCTGTTTTTAATTTTTATTTGATAATTTATAATAGCAATATTATATCATATTGTAATTCATAGAGTCGCGAATGCCTACAGATTGATATTTTAGGGAAAAATATAGATTCTCGGTGCTCCATCAGCCCGATGGTGAGGCAAAGAGTGGGTGAAATCATCATAAACGAGGATTGCACAGAATATGAAAAATGAGTAATTTTGCATCCATACAAAAACATTTAACCTATGACATACTGCACTCTGACCGCATCCATCCTCGTGGGAATGATGGTGTCTGCCGCCCCTATGCAGGCGGAAAATCTCGAAGCAGACAGCATCTATCCGCACCACGACCTGAACGAAGTGGTCATTACACGCTACAAAATCAACCGGCACAACCTCACGCCCGTGTCGGTTTCTACCATCGGAAGAGCACAGATTCAAGCACAGCAAGTGACCGACATTGCCGACATGTCGGCCCTGATTCCCAATTTTTTCATCCCCGAATATGGGTCGCGGCAGACCACTCCCATCGCCATCCGTGGCGTGATGTCGAAAGTGAAGGGCACCGCCGTGGGCTTTTACGTAGATGGTGTGCCCCATTTTGAGACCTCGGCCTTCAACGCTGACCTGCTCGACGTGACCGCCATTGAGGTCTATCGCGGTCCGCAGGGCACCCTCTACGGGCGCAATACCATCGGCGGAGTGATCAATGTATATACCCATACGCCCTTCGATTACCAGGGAACGAAGATGAAGATGGGCTATGGCAACTATAATAATATGGTGGCGCAGTTCTCCAACTACACGCGGCTCTCTGAGACGTTCGGACTGAACGTGGGGGGCTACTACGAGCACAACGGCGGCTATTTCCAGAATACTTTCCTCGGCAAGAAGGCCGACAGGCTCAATGCCGCGGGCGGCAAACTGGGTCTGTATTACCGTCCCACCGACCGCTGGAAGTTGCGCCTGACCACCCAGCTCGACCATACCAATCAGGCCGGATACCCCTACGCCCCCTACGACACGGAGAAACAGCAGCTTGCCGACATTGCCTACAACCGCGAATGCGGCTATCTGCGCACCATCTCGACCACCGGATTCATGGCCCACTATGCCGGCAACGGGTTCAGTCTGAATAGTCAGACCACCTTCCAGCATATCCACGACAACCAGCGTATCGACCAAGACTTCACCAGCAAAGACCTCTTTTTCGTGACCAATGGCGTGACACAGAACACGTGGAACGAGGAGATTGTACTCAAATCGGAGACCGACGGCCGCTTCCAGTGGGTGGCCGGAGTGAACGGTTTCGCCCAGTCGGCCAACCAAGATCAGGCCACAAGCTATTTCACCAAGGACTATATCCAGCCCGCCCACTACGAGACGCCCACGCAGGGAGCAGCCGCCTTTGCGCAGGGATCATATAATATATGGAGAGGTTTGTCGGCCACGGCCGGACTACGACTGGACTATGAGCACAGCAAAATCAGGTATTCGCGCGAGCAGGTCGCCATTTCCGATGGGTCGCAGAAGCATCTCAAGGACTTCTCATCGTCGCTCCATTTCCTCCAACTCATTCCAAAATTCGGCCTGCAATACCTCTTCGACGACCGTAATCAGGCCTATGCCAACATCACGCTCGGCTATAAGGCAGGCTCTTTCAATCAGACTTTCACCACCGATGAGGAGCGAAGCTACGACCCCGAATACAACTGGAACTACGAAATCGGCACCAAACTCACCACGCGCGACGGCCGATTCGGCGGTGAGCTCACGCTGTTCTACATCGATTGGCGCAATCAGCAGATCAGCCATACGGTGCCCACGGTGGGCAATGTGATCGACAACGCCGGCCATTCAGATAGCAAAGGCGTGGAGGTTTCACTCATGGCGCGCCCGCTCAGCGACCTGCTCCTCACGGCAAACTATGGTTATACCTACGCCCGCTTCATCGATTACAAGAAGAATGACAAGGTAGACTACTCGCGAAACATGATTCCTCTGGTGCCGCGCCACACCTTGGACGTGGGCGCCCAATACACCATCCATCCGCGACGGGGTCTCGATGCCATCCGGCTGAGCTCCAACGTCACCGGCGTGGGCAAGCTCTATTGGAACGAAGACAACGCTCAGGCGCAGCCATTCTATGCCCTGCTCAATGCCAAGACAGCCTTTCAGAAGGGTATCGTCACCGTGGAGCTGTGGGGAAAGAACCTCACTTCGACCGATTATCTGAGCTATTACTTCGTCTCCTCGGGCAAGTATGCGCAGCAAGGAAAGCCGCTTACCTTCGGCGCCAACGTCATTTTAGACCTCTAACCCAACTGTTTTGCACATGGACATCATCCAGAAATACAACGTTTCCGTACCCCGATATACCAGCTATCCACCGGCCAACTACTTTGAGCCGATGGATAGCGCGCGTTATATGGAGGCTATCGACGAGTCGAACGAGGCCGGCAGCCCTAAGATTTCGTTCTATCTCCACATGCCGTTCTGCCGTCATCTCTGCCACTATTGCGGCTGCAACTCCTATCTCATGCCCCGTACGGGCGATGCCGCCGACCGTTATATCAAGGCCTTGCACCAGGAAATAGACCTCGTGGCGGCCCACTTGGACCGGCGTCGGCCTATCTCTCAGATTCACTATGGGGGCGGAAGCCCCACCGCCATGCCTGTGGGCGTGCTGCGAGAACTCAATGAACACCTGCTCTCCTTGTTCCCCACGATCGACCGTCCGGAGATAGCCATCGAGTGTCATCCGGGTTATCTCACCCTCGAAGACTGGCAACTGCTCACCAAGAGCCACTTCAACCGGTTCTCCATTGGCGTGCAAGACATGGACGAACGGGTGTTGAAGGCCGTGAATCGCACACCGTCGCTGCTGCCGTTGGAGCAGATTGTAGACCTGCTCCACGCCGCGGGGGCCACCGTGAACATGGATTTGCTCTTCGGATTGCCCCTTCAGACGGCCGACTCCTTTGCCCAGAGCATCTGCCGTGCCATCGACATCCGACCCGAACGGCTGGTTACATTCAGCTACGGTCACGTGCCATGGGTGTTCAAGCGGCAGCAGATTCTGGAGAAAATAGGACTTCCCGCCACCGACGAGAAGCAGCATATGTTCGACGAGGCCAGCCGTCTGCTCCACGAAGCAGGCTATCAGAGCATCGGCCTCGACCACTTTGTGCTGCCCGAAGACGAGCTTTTCACCGCCCTGCAAGATGGTCAACTCTACCGCAACTTCCAGGGATACTGCACCCGTCGCACCACAGGGCAGGTCTATGCATTCGGTGCAACGGGCATCAGTCAGCTCGACACGTTCTACGCCCAGAACACCAAGGACATCGAAGCGTATATCAACGACTCGGCCGCAGGGTGCCTATCTACGGCCAAGGGCTACCGCCTCACCCTCCCGCAGCGCGTCTGTAAGGAGGTCATCGAGCGCCTCATGTGCAACTATCGCATCTCCTGGGCCGAACTTTCCGATACGCTCGGCATCGGCAGGGAGACGCTGTTCGAGGCCATCCACTATGACCCGGCCCAACTGCAGGATATGGCTCGCGATGGCATTATTACCCTGAGCGACGACGGCATCGGCATGACCGCCCTCGGACATCCGTTTGTCCGCAACGTCGCCGCGGCCTTGGACCCATTGATGCAGCACACCGACAAGCAGTTTTCTAAACCGATTTAATCTCTCAAAAGATATGACTCAACGCGACACCATCGTGATAGGAGCCGGCATCACCGGCCTCACCACCGCCTTCCAACTGCGTCGACGCCAGGTCGATGTGGAGGTATTGGAGTGCCAGAACCGCGTGGGCGGACAGATACACACCTTTAAAATCAATGGCTTCACGTTCGAAAGCGGTCCCAATACGGGCGTGGTGAAACACCCCGAAGTGGCCGAATTGTTCGAGCAACTGGGCGATAAGTGCGAGCTGGAAACGGCTTTAGAGTCGAGCAAACGGCGCTTGATCTGGAAGGGCAACCGCTTCCACGACCTGCCGTCGTCGCTCCCTACGGCGCTCGCCACGCCGCTGTTCACGTGGAAAGACAAGTTCCGCATCCTCGGAGAACCATGGCGCAAGCGTGGCACCGACCCCAATGAGACGGTGGGAAGCCTGGCCGAGAGAAGGCTGGGAAGGTCGTATGTAGACTACGCGGTGGATCCATTTCTCTCCGGTGTCTACGCCAGCGACCCCTATCTGCTGCCCACCCGTCTGGCCTTGCCCAAGCTCTATCAGTTGGAACAGGACTATGGCTCGTTCATCCGAGGCTCCATCGCCAAGGCGCGCCAGCCCAAATCCGACCGCGACCGCAAGGCCACGAAGGCGGTATTCTCGGCCCGAGGCGGCTTCAACAGGCTCATTGATGCCCTGGCTGAGGCCATCGGCACAGACCGAATCACCACTTCCGCTCGCCACATCCGGGTGATTCCCGAGGGCGAGGGCTGGATGGTGAGCTATGAAAAAGATGGTGAACCGCATGAGATTCGTGCCCGACGGGTGGTCACCACCTGCGGCGCCTACTCGCTGTCTGACCTTCTTCCCTTCGTCGACCGCACCTTGATGGCCGACCTGAGCAACCTCTATTATGCGCCGGTGGTACAGATGGGCGTGGGCATCAGCAACACACGCCACCACGATTGGCCCGCTTTCGGCGGACTGGTACCGTCGCGTGAGCAACGCGAAGTGCTCGGAATACTCTTCCCCTCCTCCTGTTTCGCCGGACGGGCACCCGAAGGCGGCATCGCCATGGCCTATTTCATGGGCGGCACGCGCCACCCCGAGATGGTGAAGATGAGCGATGAAGAGCTTACCGATATCGTGAATCGCACGCTCGTCGACATGCTGAAATATCCCGAAGGGACGCGTCCCGACACCCTCCGCATATTCAGACACGAGCGCGCCATCCCCCAATACGAGGTGAGCACCGACCGTCGTCTGACGGCCATCGGCAGGTTGCGCGAGCTACATCCCACCCTCACCATCGCCGGAAACCTGCGCGATGGCATCGGCATCGGCGACCGAATCAAGCAGGGCTTCGACGTTGCCGCTAATGAAAAATATTGAGAGGGCTGTCCGACTGGTCGGACTTCTCAGACCTGTCTGACAGGTCTACCCCCGTCCGACGAGTCGGATTCATCTGAAAACCAGCCTCTCCTACCACCTTTCTCCCAACTCATCCACCCATGTCTTTCAATAAAATCCACGAGTTCTCACAGCTTGCCAGCCACCGCAAGGCCGACCTTTTCACCTTCTTCTGCCTCTACATCGCGCAGTCGTTGCCCATGACATTCTTTGCCACGGCACTGCAGGTCACCATGCGCCAGGCCTCTTTCTCACTGTCGGCCATAGCCCTGACACAACTCATCAAACTGCCGTGGATCGTGAAATTCCTATGGGCACCGCTCGTAGACCGCAGCTGCACCACCCTCAAAGGGTTCCGGCGCTGCATCTTTCTGAGCGAGAGCATCTATGCGTTGCTCATTCTTGTCATCGGCTACTTGGACCTTTTGTCCAATTTCACCGTTATCATCACCCTCATCATCCTCTCTTTTGTGGCCTCGGCCACGCAGGACATCGCCACTGATGCCTTGGCCGTGCTGTCGTTTCGGCGTGAGGAAAAGAGCATGGTGAACAGCATACAGTCGCTGGGTAGCTTCAGCGCGACGCTCATTGGCAGCGGCATTCTGCTCGCCCTGCTGCAGCATTACGGCTGGCATCGCGTGCTGCCCTTCCTCGCCATATTCGTCATTCTGGCCCTCATTCCCCTGATGCGCAACCGCCGACTCACCATCGAGGAGCGGCCCCACACCCGACAGGTGCGCCTCACCGACTCGTTCTCCTTCCTCGCCAAGCGCCGCAACTGGGTGCAGATAGGCTTCCTGTTGCTCTATTATGCGGGCATTATCAGCGTGCTTTCGATGGTGCGACCATGGATGGTAGACCTCGGCTATTCGATGAAAGAGATTGGACTGCTCAGCGGCGTCATTGGTTCGCTGGCCGCCTGCATAGCCACTCTCGTCAGCGGTCAGCTCATCTTCGCCCTCGGCCGATGGCAGTCGCGCCGACTATTTGCGCTGCTTTCGCTCGTCACCTGCCTCTATTTCGTGCTCTTGGCCCATGTTCATCCGGCCATGTGGCATATCGTGGTGGGCATCGTGCTGCTCTGGAGCTGCTACGGACTCTCCACCGTGGTGGTCTATACCACGTCGATGGACATGGTGCGCACGGGCTTGGAGGGCACCGATTTCACCACGCAGACCGTCATCACCCACCTCAGCGGCATCATCTTCTCGGTCATTGCCGGCCACGTGGCGCAGCATTTCGGCTACACGCTATTCTTCATTTTCGCCACCATCCTAGCCTTAGTGAGTCTGGTCTACGTCTCCTTGATGTTCCGCCAAGAGCACTAACTATTGTCAAATAACTTCTGAACAAATCGGCTTCAAATTTTTCTCGAAATAGAATTTCCATCGGGTCATTTTCCAAAAAATATGAGGACGGAGGAAGAAAAAGAAGCCGAGATTTTGCAAAAGCATAGTATTCCCGTCGCGATTACTATGCTTTCGTCGTTTGATAAAGGCCTTTTCATGGGAACAGAACGGCCTGTTCTCACCACGAAAACATAGCTTTCGCAGCCCTTGAAAATGTAAAATAATCACAACCCGCTATCTCTCAACTCCTTAAAACCACGCCATTTTTCGCGTGATCTCAGCCCAATGTTTTCTGTTTCAGAATACGCGAATCCTGCGAGGGCATTATTCAAGAAATTTCAACGGGATTAAAACGATGTGCGAGGGGCGTCGGTCGTTGGGAAGAGTAAGAGGAGTCGGGAGAAACGCAAGGGGTATATTACAAAAAAATGAGCCCGCTATCCTTAGCAGGCTCATTAGAAACAGTTGGGATACCAGGACTCGAACCTGGAATGACAGGACCAGAATCTGTAGTGTTACCATTACACCATATCCCAGTGTCAGTAGCAAAGCATTTCTGAATTGCGGTTGCAAAGTTACTGCTTTTTTTGATACCTCCAAAATTTTAAGCCACTTTTTTTCGTGAAAAGGCATAAATTAGCAAAAATCATGCGCAGGAGATGGAGAGGCCGAGAGGCTGCAATGCTGTCAAGGCGAAATGGCAGGCAGGAGCAAGGCAGGGCCGCCCAGAGTTCGTAAAATATCGAAATAATAGCGCAAAACAATTGGTTTCTCAATTATTAGACGTATCTTTGCGCTATAAATAAAAGAATATTATTAATAAGGTATCCCCATTTAAGTTTTTCATGACGGAAGCAACACAACTCGTAGAAACCATTACCAAAGGAATTCAGGAGAAGAAAGGTCAGGACATCGTTGTCGTAGACCTGAGTCACATAGACGGTGCCATTGCCCGCTATTTCATCATTTGCCAAGGCAGTTCGCCCAACCAGGTGGAGGCAATAGCCGAGTCTGTGGGCGATTTTTGCCGCAAAGACATGGGTGAGAAGCCTGTTGGCGTGAACGGACTGGGCAACAACACCTGGGTGGCTATCGACTTTGTCGACGTGCTGGTGCACGTGTTTCAGCCCGAGACACGGGCCTTCTATAACCTGGAGGAGCTTTGGGAAGATGCTAAATTAACTAAAATTCCGAACGTTGACTAATCTTTGGCACATCGTTTGATAGGCTGAAGGATATCACATTTATATTTCCAACGATGGACAACAACAACAGACAATTCCCCAACAGCGGCGGCGACAACCAACCGAAGATGCCCAAGTTCAATATGAACTGGATCTACATCATCATCGCGGTGGGCCTTGCCATCATGTTCTTCACGGGCGGCGGCGACTCTCTGGCTAAGGGGGCGGGTGCCAACAAGGAGGCAACCTATACGCAATTCAAGCAATACGTAGAGAAGGGCTATGCCCAGCGGGTGGAGGTTAACAAGACAGAGAACACGCTGAAGATGTATGTCAGACCTAAGTTTATACGCAACGTCTTCAACATGTCGGCCCAGCAGGTGGGCAGCAACCCCTATGTGACCGTGCAGTTTGGCTCCACCGACGAGCTGGAGCGCTATCTCACCGCCGAACAGAAGGCGGGCAAGTTGTCTGATTTCAGCTACAACAACGAGAAAGGCAACGACCTGGTGGCCTTGCTCATCAACCTTTCGCCACTCATTTTCTTCTTAGTTCTCATCTGGTTCTGGGGTCGTCGCATGGGCGGCAGTGCCGGCGGAGGAGGCGTGTTCAGCGTGGGAAAAAGCAAGGCCAAGCTCTATGAGAAGGCCAATGAGCTGGGCATCACGTTCAAAGACGTGGCCGGACAGGAAGGCGCCAAGCAGGAAGTGCAGGAGATTGTGGAGTTTCTGAAGAACCCGCAGAAGTACACCGACCTCGGCGGAAAGATTCCGACGGGCGCTCTGCTCATCGGTCCCCCGGGAACAGGAAAGACACTTCTGGCCAAGGCTGTGGCCGGAGAGGCCGGCGTGCCGTTCTTCTCGATGTCGGGTTCCGACTTCGTGGAGATGTTTGTCGGCGTGGGAGCGAGTCGTGTGCGCGACGTGTTTGCACAGGCCAAACAGAAGGCTCCCTGCATCATCTTTATCGATGAGATCGACGCCGTGGGTCGTGCCCGCTCGAAGAATCCCGCCATGGGCGGCAACGATGAGCGCGAAAATACGCTCAACGCCCTGCTCACGGAGATGGATGGATTTGGTACCAACTCGGGCGTTATCGTGCTGGCGGCCACCAACCGTGCCGACATGCTCGACAAAGCCCTGCTGCGTGCCGGTCGCTTTGACCGCCAAATCAATGTAGACCTGCCCGACCTCGCCGAGCGCAAGGCCATCTTCCAGGTGCACCTCAGACCGTTGAAGACCGACTCTACCCTCGACATCGACTATCTGGCACGCCAGACTCCGGGATTCTCGGGAGCCGACATTGCCAATGTGTGCAACGAGGCAGCGCTCATTGCCGCCCGCCACGATAAGAAGGTGGTGTCGAAACAAGACTTCCTCGACGCCGTGGACCGCATCATCGGCGGACTGGAAAAGAAGACCAAGGTGATGACTGCCGACGAGAAGAAGAGCATTGCCATCCATGAAGCAGGCCATGCCACCATCAGCTGGTTCTGCCAACACGCCAACCCTCTGGTCAAGGTGACCATCGTGCCGCGTGGTCAGGCCCTCGGCGCTGCATGGTATCTGCCTGAGGAGCGCGTCATCACCACCAAGGAAGAGATGCTCGATGAGATGTGCGCCATCCTCGGCGGACGAGCTGCCGAAGACCTGTTTATCGGACATATCTCTACTGGAGCCATGAACGATTTGGAGCGGGCCACAAAGAGTGCCTATGGCATGGTGGCCTATGCCGGCATGAGCGAGAAGCTGCCCAACATCTGTTACTACAACAATCAGGAGTATCAGTTCCAGCGTCCGTATAGCGAGACCACGGCTAAGGTGATGGACGACGAGGTGCTCAAGCTCATCAACGATGAGTATGCGCGCGCCAAGGAGATTCTCACCGAGCATAAGGAGGGCCACAAGAAGCTCGCAGAGCTGCTCTTTGCCAAGGAGGTGATCTACGCAGAAGACGTGGAAGCCATCTTCGGCAAGCGCCCATGGGTGAGCCGCACCGAGGAATTGCTCGCTGAGAACAAGGCACTTGAGGAGTCGAAGGCCAAGGCCGAAGAGCCCAAACTCGAGGATATGTCCGACGAAGTGAAGCAGGCTCAGGCCGAGCATGAGGCCGCCCAAAAGGACCAGGAGACTGGAGAATAATTCACAGAAAAAGGAGTTGAAGGCATGGTTCCTACCTGCCTTTACTCCTTTCTTTTGTTTCTCTGACTTCTAAAACATCTGTCCCTTAACTTCTCTAACTCCTTTAACTTCTCTAACTCCCGACAAAACCACAGGCATTTGCCCTTTAACTCCCATAACTCCCCTAACTTCTTTAACTCTCCCACCTCCAATTCTACTTCCCCCTAACTCCTTTAACTCCCTACCATCATGTCTGACAAACAGAAAAATCTCATCATAAGAACCATCACCGGAGTACTCTTTGTGGCCATCATGGTCTGCGGATTCCTCAATCCCCGCGCCATGGTGCTGCTCTTTGCCCTTATCACCGGACTCACCATTTGGGAGTACACCGGACTGGTAAACGAGGAAGCCGAGAACGTACAGGTAAACCGCTTCATCTCGACCGTGGCCGGCGTCTACTTCTTCATCGCCGTGGCCGCCTGGCGTACAGGCATCGTCAACAACTTCGTGGTGATGGTGCCCTATATCCTTTCCATCGTCTACCTGCTGGTGAGCGAACTCTATGTCGACACCAAAAACGCCATCAACGACTGGGCCCACACCATGTTTGGACAGATGTATATAGCCCTTCCGTTCTCGCTCATCAACATTCTGGCTTTCGAGATGGCCCCTGACGGCAGCGGAATCCACTTCGACACGCTCCTCCCGCTGAGCGTTTTCATCTTCCTCTGGACCAACGACACGGGCGCTTACTGCTCCGGTTCGCTCTTCGGCAAGCACAAACTCTTCCCCCGCATCTCCCCCGCCAAGTCGTGGGAGGGTAGCATCGGCGGCGGCATCCTGGTGCTCATCGTGGCCGGAATCATCGGATACCTGGCCAACAAAGGCGCTGCGACCCACACGCTGGGCCTCCTGCAGTGGCTCGGCCTCGGCCTCGTGGTAGTAGTGTTCGGCACCTGGGGCGACCTTGTGGAGAGCCTCGTCAAGCGCACCCTCGGCGTGAAAGACAGCGGAAACATCCTTCCCGGCCATGGCGGCATGCTCGATCGGTTCGACTCTTCGCTCATGGCCATCCCCGCAGCTGTCATCTATCTCTACACCATCCAGCTGTTTTAACGGATATTTTCCGACCCCACCCTATTCTTCCCAGGCCATGGCCATCGCAGTTCCAAGGCCTGGGAACAATGTTTCCACCGCTTAGGGACAATGATACCAAGCCGCGGGACTCCTATAAAAACTATCTTCCACCTTTCCTTATACTATCTTATGAAACGACTTCTCACCACTCTTTCCGCCCTATTCATCCTATTGACGAGCCATGCCGGAGGCCCCGTGAAGCAATGGGGACAACTCCAAGTGAAGCACACCAACCTCTGCAACCAACAGGGCGACCCCGTGGTGTTGCGCGGAGTGAGCTTCGGATGGCACAACCTCTGGCCCCGATTCTACAACCGCAAGGCCGTCAAGACCTTGGTCCACGACTGGCACGCCACCGTGGTAAGGGCTGCCATGGGCACTCGCATCAAGAATAACTATCTCGAAAACCCTGAGTTTGCCCTGCGATGCGTGGAGAATGTCATCAAGGGAGCTATCCGCGAGGATGTCTATGTCATTGTAGACTGGCATTCGCACGATCTCCTTACCGACGAGGCCATGAAGTTTTTCAACTACATTTCGAAGAAATACGGCCATTATCCCCATATCATCTATGAGCTTTACAACGAGCCCATCGACGACAGTTGGCCCGAGTTGAAGACCTATGCCACCCGTGTGATCGACGTGATTCGGAAGAACGACCCCGACAATATCATCCTCATGGCACCCCCCACTGGGACCAAGACATCCACCTGGTGGCCGAATCGCCCATCGAGGGCTACTCCAATCTGATGTACACCCTGCATTTCTATGCCGCCACCCACGGCGATGACCTGCGCCGTCGCATGGACGAGGCAGTGAAACAAGGCATCCCAGTGTTTGTCTCGGAGTGCGGAGCCACCGAAGCAACGGGCGACGGGCGCATCGACGAACGCTCTGAACAGCAGTGGATAGACCTCATGGAGCAGCACCAAATCAGCTGGGTATGCTGGGCGGCGGGCGACAAGGACGAGTCCTCCGCCATGCTCCTGCCCACCGCCAAAGACGGCGGACCGTGGCCAGATGGCGTCATTTCTCCTTACGGAAGATTGGTGAAGGGTCTCCTCCGCAAGTACAACCCGTGACGACCTCAGCCCAAGCGTCTCATGGCCATGATGAAGATCGGACTAAATATCATAGATTTCATTTGAAAAAAACGGTCAAAAAAGTTGCAACCTAACTATATATTGCCTAACTTTGGCAACGATAACCTCGACGCACAACATTTCAAACCATAAACAAACACATGATGAAGACAATGCCGGGGAGAACAGTTCGGTCAAGAAATTCGACTTCTCAGTTCCAGTTGGAGTATCCTACGAATTCAACAATCTGGTGTTGGAGGCTCGCTATAACGTAGGCCTCACTGAGGTTATAGCAGATTCCAAGGCCAAGAACAGCGTGTTCCAGTTGTCGCTGGGCTATAAGTTCGGCTTGTAAATACAGACCAAACTACACATCTATCCATATTTACCACACAGGCTCAACTCCCATGACGGGTGTTGAGCCTGTTTTTATTTTTGCCTCAATGGAGCGACTTGGATAAACCTTTTCCCACTTGAAAATAAACAACAATAGCCTGCACGATGGCAGGTCAAGACGGAAACGACTCAAGGAAAACTATTTCTTGAGCAGCGATACCATGAGCCGGGCGGCATTCTCGGGGGCGACGGTGTGGCCCAATCGAGCGTGAACCTCCTGATAAGCGCGCATCATGGCGTCGCGACCGAGCTGCCCGGGCATGATCTTGGCCAGTTCGGCACGGATGTTGGCCACCGAGAAGCGGTCGGCCATGAGTTCTTGCACAATCTCCTGGTCGGCGATGAGGTTCACCAAACTGATGTAGCGGCACTGGATGATATGGTTGAATGCGAAGCGGATGAGATGGGGCACGGGGGTCTTGTAGCACACCACCTGGGGCACATCGAACAGTGCCGTCTCCAGCGTTGCCGTGCCACTCGTGACCAATGCCACCGTGGCGTGGGCCAGCAGAGGATAGGTTTCATTGTCGACCTTGCAGACACCGCTATCCCTTAAGAATTGTTGATAATATTCATCGTCTATTGACGGCGCTCCCGCTACTACCATCTGATAGCTCGAACGCTCCCCGCAATGGTCGCGGGCAGCCGCGATCATGGCCGGCAGATTGTCTTTGATCTCCTGCTTGCGACTACCGGCAAGCAGGGCGATGATGCGCTTGTTGGGGTCGAGACCATGGCGGAGACAGAAGGCATCGCGGCTCTCCTGATAGCCGTCGAGGAAGGTCTCCACCTCCTCGGCCGTGGGATTGCCCACGTAATGAATGGGGAAATGGTGCTTCTCCTCGAAGAAAGGCACCTCGAAGGGGAGGATGGAGAACAACTCGCTGATATCCCGACGGATAGCCTTGATGCGCCATTCCTTCCACGCCCAGATTTTCGGCGAGATATAATAATATACGGGTATCGACGTATGGGCATGCACATACTTGGCGATGTTGAGGTTGAAGCCCGGATAATCTACCAGAATCACCACGTCGGGCTGCCACTCCACGATGTCGCGTTTGCACAGGGCCATGTTCCGGAAAATGGTTCTCAGATGGAGCAACACCGGCACAAAACCCATGTAGGCCAACTCTTTGTAGTGCTTCACCCGATGTCCGCCGACAGCCGTCATGAGGTCTCCGCCAAAGAAACGGAACTCCGCCTCTCTGTCTTCTTTTTTCAAACACTCCATCAGTCGGCTGGCATGCAGGTCGCCCGACGCCTCGCCTACGATTAAATAGTACTTCATCTTATCCTTTGAACTTTGAGGTTTGAACTTTGAACTTTATGATTACTCCGGTTGATACGGTGGGTGGGGAGGGGAGATGGTGGGGGGAAACAGGGACGACATCTACCCTAAAAACAACAAGGTGGACTGGAAGCCGACCCTTATTCTGTGGGAGAGGCAGGGGCGGACGACAGGAATTGCCGCAGCTCATCCATGTATTCGTACGCCGTGACGTCTATCTGCGTCGGCGTAACCGCCACATATCCATGATTCAAGGCCCACTGATCGGAGTCCTCAGCGTCGGGTTCGTCGTTGTGATATTCGCCCACCACCCAATAGTAGTCGTAGCCACGGGGATGGTGCTCCTTCACAATCTCGTTGACCCAGCGGCCCATCGTCATGCGACAGACGCGCACCCCCTCGAACGACTGGCGTGCGGGGAAGTTGACATTGAGGCAGATACCCTTAGGCAGACCGTCGGCCAGCACCTTCTGCACGATGCTCGTGACAAACGGGCGGAGGGGCTCCAGATTAGCCTCCTCATCGTAATAGCAGCTGGAGAACGCCACCGAGGGAATGAACTTCATGCAGCCTTCGAGGGCCACGCCCATCGTGCCGCTATAATGATTGTTGACCGTCGAGTTGTCGCCATGGTTGATTCCGCTGAGGATGAGGTCGGGCTGGCGACCTCCGCAGAGCTGATCGATGGCAATCTTGACGCAGTCGACGGGCGTGCCGCTGCACGACCACACCTGGGTGTCGCCCATGTTGTGGCGCGGCTTGAGGCGCAGATAGTCGGTGGCCGAGAACGCGCACGAGTAGCCCGAACGGGCACTCTCGGGGGCCACCACCAGCACATCGCCCAGCGATTTGACGATATCTACCAGCTGGCGAATGCCGTGGGAGTGGTAGCCATCGTCGTTAGAAATCAATATCAAAGGTCTGTTTTTTTCCATATTCTTATCTATAAATGCCTTGCAAAAGTACGAAAAAACCTTTAATTATCTTCTTTCTCGCATAAAATACCTATCTTTGCAATCAAAACTCTGCCTCGCCGAGGCTTTGCGAAAAGGGCCTTTTCGCGTCACGATTACTACCTTTTCGCGTCGCGATTACTACCTTATCGCCGTGCGATTACTACCTTATCGCGGAGCGTGCACAACTCCCTGGCAGGCAACAACTTAGTAATTCATGGCAAAAATCATTGCTTTAGCTAATCAGAAGGGCGGTGTGGGCAAGACCACAACCACCATCAACTTAGCGGCATCGCTCGCCACGCTGGAAAAGACGGTACTTGTGGTCGACGCAGACCCACAGGCCAACGCTTCGAGTGGACTGGGCGTAGACATCAGTGAAGTGGATTGTTCACTCTATGAGTGCATCATCGACCACGCCGATGTGCGCGATGCGATATATACCACCGACATAGACGGACTCGACATCATACCCAGCCACATCGACTTGGTGGGCGCAGAGATCGAGATGCTCAACCTGGAGAACCGCGAAAAGGTGATCAAAGGCATCCTCGAACCGCTGAAGAGCGAGTACGACTATATACTCATCGACTGCTCGCCGTCGCTCGGCCTCATCACCGTGAACTCGCTCACGGCTGCCGACTCGGTCATCATTCCGGTGCAATGCGAGTATTTTGCCCTCGAAGGCATTAGCAAACTGCTCAACACCATCAAGATTATCAAGAGCAAACTCAACCCGAAACTCGAGATCGAGGGATTCCTGCTCACCATGTACGACTCCCGCCTGCGACTGGCCAACCAGATCTACGACGAGGTGAAGCGCCATTTCCAGGAGTTGGTTTTCAAGACCGTCATCCAGCGAAACGTGAAGCTCTCGGAGAGTCCCAGCCACGGTTTGCCGGTAATCCTCTACGACGCCGACTCCACAGGAGCCAAGAACCATCTGGCTCTGGCCAAGGAAATCATCAACAAGAACGACAAGTGATGACTTCGGAATGACGAGTGTGGAGTGACGAGTGAGGAATGGGGAATGAAGAATGAAGTGTGAAATGTGAGGAGTGACGTATAAAGATTTAGGAGTTTGAAGTAAATCATGGCAGTAAAAAAGAAATTCAACGCACTGGGCCGCGGACTTGATGCCCTCATCTCGACAGAGGCCGTGCGCACCCAAGGGTCGTCGACCATCAACGAAATACCTCTCGACCAGATAGAGCCCAACTCTGACCAGCCCCGCAGTCTCTTCAACGAGGAGGCGCTGCAAGAGCTTGCCGTGAGCATCAGGGAGATAGGCATCATCCAGCCCATCACCCTCAGGCAGATGGCCGAGAACCGATTTCAGATCATCGCCGGCGAGCGACGCTGGCGTGCCTCGCAGATAGCCGGACTGAAAACCATACCGGCCTACATCCGCACCATCAAGGACGAGAACGTGATGGAGATGGCCCTCGTGGAGAATATCCAGCGCGAAGACCTCAACTCCATAGAGATTGCGCTGGCCTACGAGCACCTGTTAGAGAACTCTGGAATGACCCAGGAGAAGGTGTCGGAGCGTGTGGGCAAGAGCCGCACAGCCATCACCAACTATCTCCGACTGCTCAAACTGCCTGCCCAGGTGCAGATGGCACTGCAAAAAAAGGAGATAGACATGGGCCATGCCCGTGCCTTGCTGGCCATAGACAGTCCGTCGTTGCAACTGAAACTCTTCAAGGAGATTCTGAAAAACGGATGGTCGGTGCGCAAGGTGGAGGAGATGGCGCAGCACCTGAAGAACGGCGAGGATATAGAGAGCGGCAAGAAGAAAATCATGGCCAAGGCTCAGATGCCCGAGGAGTTCAACCTGCTGAAAGACCGACTGTCGTCGTTTCTCAACACCAAGATATCGCTCTCGTGCAGCAGCAAGGGCAAGGGCAAGATCAGCATCCCGTTTAACAACGCTGAGGATCTGGAGCGCATCATGCGCATGTTCGACAAACTCAAGGAGCAGAATTAGGTGAATACTCGTATCTCGATATTGGCAAAGTTCGGCCTTTGGGTCGGTCTGGCCATGGCGACCCTGCCTCTCGGTGCCCAGCAGCCCACCCCACGGGAGAAGCATCAGACCACGCAGGAGGCTACGCAGACATCCAACATGGCCGACACCATTGGCAATCTGGACCTGCCGTTGCCGCCCGAAATGGCCATGAAGCCTATGGCCAAGGCCGACACCGTGGGCAAGAAGCCCAAGCGAGACTGGTCTACCTGGCGTCCCAACCCCAAGCGGGCGCTGTGGCTGGCCTTGGTGCTCCCGGGAGCCGGACAGATTTACAACCGCAAGTTCTGGAAGCTGCCCATCATCTATGGAGGCTTCGTGGGATGCGCCTATGCCATGCGATGGAACAACATGATGTATAGCGACTACAGTCAGGCCTACCTTGACATCATGGACAACGACCCGCTCACGCAGAGCTACAACCAGTTTCTGCACTTGGGCAACACCATCACGGAGAGCAATAAGACCCAGTGGCAGGAGATTTTCAGGAAGCGTAAGGACCGCTATCGCCGCTGGCGCGACCTGAGTTTCTTCACGATGCTCGGCGTGTATGCCCTTTCGGTGGTCGACGCCTACGTAGACGCGTCGCTGTCAGAATTTGATATTTCTCCCGACTTGAGCCTGCATGTGGCCCCCGCAGTCATCAACAACCGCGACCTGGCCGGCAATCCTTTCGGAGGCTCCGGCATCGGACTGCAGTGCAGCCTAAGCTTCTAACAGGCGGGAGAACAGTGAAACGGTGGCCCCGCCAACGGCAGAAACTCCGCAGGGCAGGCCACGATATGTTTAACAAGAAATTGAAAATGAAGAATTATAAAGGTATATGGGTTGCAGCATTGCTCCTCGGGAGCGTATGCACCATACAGGCCCAGAACGATCAGAAGACCATTACGGCCAAGGGAACCGATGGCGTGGAGCAGGAAGTGGAACTGCCCGAGGCCATGGATCAGGAACTCGACAGCCTACTCAACCTCTACAACGCCAAGGCCTATCTCAAGCCGGATGCCGACTGCAACATGCCCGACGTGAACCCAACCTATGCCCCCGAGGTCTACAAGTCACGCCTGGCCAAGTTGCCCACCATCATCGAGATGCCCTATAATGACATTGTACAGAAGTTCATCGACCGCTACAGCGGCGAGCTGCGCCACAAGGTGGGCTACATGCTCGGTGCGCAGAACTTCTACATGTCGGTATTCGAGGAGGCGCTCGACAGCTACGGGCTGCCCCTGGAACTCAAGTATCTGCCCGTCATCGAGTCGGCCCTCAACCCTCAGGCAGTGTCTAAGGTAGGCGCCACAGGTCTCTGGCAGTTCATGCTCACCACCTCGAAGCGCTATGGTCTGGAGGTAAACTCGCTGGTCGACGAGCGCAAGGATGTGGTGAGGTCGTCTTATGCGGCTGCCCATTACCTGAGCGATTTGTATAAGATATTCGGCGATTGGAATCTCGTGATTGCTGCCTACAACTGCGGTCCGGAGAAAATCACCAAGGCCATTCATCGGTCGAAGGGTGAGAAAGACTATTGGAAAATATTCCCCAAGTTGCCCAAGGAGACACGCGGATATGTTCCCGCCTTCATCGCGGCCAACTATATCATGAACTATTACTGCGACCACAACATCTGTCCACTCAGCACCACGCTGCCCGCCAAGACCGACACAGTGATGGTAGACCGCGATGTACACTTCGAGCAGATAGCCCATGTGGTGGGCATCGACCTCAACCAGCTCAAGGATCTCAACCCGCAGTATCGCCAAGATCTGGTGAACGGCAACTCCCATCTGTCGTCCCTGCGCCTCCCGGCCGACCTCATCAATACCTTTATTGACAGGGAAGACTCCGTATACGCCTACAATGCCGACAGCTATATCACCAAACGCAAGGAGGTGAAGATAGACGACAACGCACGATACATCGTGGATCGCAATCAGGTGACCCGTGTAACCACCAGCTCTCGCGACGACGACGAGAGCGTGGAGAGTGCCGAGGAGCCCGAGGTGAGCAAGAGCAGCTCGCGCAAGGCCACCCGCAGCAAGCGAGAAAGCCGTAGAGACAAGCGCAGCGACAGGTCGTCGCGCAAGAAGAAAGAGCGCAAGGAGCGCAGCAAAAACGTAACCGTGAAGAGCGGCGACACGCTGAGTGAGATTGCCGAGCGCAATGGCACCACCGTGAAGAAACTTCGCAAACTCAATGGCATATCCGGCAATACCATTCACGCCGGAAAGAAAATCAAGGTGAAATAAGGCTTCCGCAAGCCCCATTCTATTTCTTTCAACATGGACGAACAAGAGCAGAAGAATAAAGATAGAGAAGTTGTAGACAACGAGTTGATTACCCAAGCCTTCAACCATCTGTTGGAGACCTATCTCAACTCGCCCCATCGTAAGAAGGTCGATATCATCACCAAGGCCTTCAATTTTGCCAAGCAGGCCCACAAGGGCGTAAGGCGACTGTCGGGCGAACCCTACATCCTTCACCCCATCGCCGTGGCGCAGATAGCCTGCGAGGAGATGGGACTCGGGTCGACGAGCATCTGCTCGGCGTTGCTCCACGACGTGGTGGAGGACACCGACTATACCGTTGAGGACATCCAGAATATCTTTGGCGACAAGATTGCCCAGATAGTCGATGGCCTGACCAAGATTAGCGGCGGCATCTTTGGCGACCACGCGTCGGCCCAGGCCGAGAACTTCAAGAAGCTTCTGCTCACCATGAGCGACGACATCCGCGTCATCCTCATCAAGATTTGCGACCGACTGCACAACATGCGGACACTCGCTTCGCAGCCGGCCAACAAGCAATACAAGATCGCCGGGGAGACACTCTACATCTATGCACCACTGGCCAACCGCCTGGGTCTGAACAAAATCAAGACCGAACTCGAAGACCTGAGCTTCCGATATGAGCATCCCGAGGAGTATGCCGATATCCTGAGCAAGCTCTCTTTCACCGAGGAGCAACGCAAGAAACTCTTTGAAGACTTCACCGGACCTATCCGCGAGGCCCTCGACCGCCTGGGCATCGACTATCATATCAAGGCCCGCATCAAGAGCCCCTACTCCATTTGGTGCAAGATGCAGAACAAGCACGTCACCTTTGACGAGATTTACGACATCCTCGCCGTGCGCATTATCTTCACCCCGCAAGACCGCGAGAATGAGATCAACGACTGCTTCCACATCTACGTAGCGCTGAACAGAATCTACAAGAGCCACCCCGACCGACTGCGCGACTGGGTGAACCATCCCAAGGCCAACGGCTATCAGGCCCTCCACGCCACCATGATGTCGCGCAAGGGACAATGGATAGAGGTGCAGATTCGCTCCGACCGCATGGACGAGATGGCCGAGCAGGGCTTTGCCGCCCACTGGAAATACAAGGAGGGAGAGGCCCGCGACGACGACGAGGAACTGAACAACTGGCTCAGTACCATTAAGGAAATACTCGACGATCCGCAGCCCGACGCCATGGATTTCCTCGATTCCATCAAGCTCAACCTATTTGCTTCGGAGATCTTCGTGTTCACACCGAAGGGCGAAGTGAAGACCATGCCCGCCGGATGCACCGTTCTCGACTTTGCCTTCCAGATTCACTCCTACTTAGGCAGCCACTGTATCGGTGCCAAGGTGAACCATAAACTTGTGCCGCTGAGCCACAAGTTGCAGAGTGGCGACCAGGTGGAAATCCTCACGTCGAAGTCGCAACACGTGCAGCCCTCATGGGTAACCTTCGTGTCTACGGCCCGCGCCAAGGCAAAGATACAGGGCATTCTCCGCCGTGACCAGCGCGAAATACAGAAGAAGGGAGAAGATATCCTCAACGATTGGCTCAGCAAAAACAATCTCGAACTGTCGGCTTCCATTCTCGACCGCCTCTGCGACATCCACGAAATGCAGAACCAGGATGCCCTCCTGTTGGCCTTGGGCGACCACACTGTCATCCTCGGCGACAAGGATGTAGAGGAACTTCATGGCAAGAGCAAGAAGGAATCAGGCTCCTCTGGATGGCGCAAGTTTGTGCCGTTCCTTGGTATCGGCAAGAAAGGCAAGCAGCAGGAGACCCAGGCTGTCAAGCCCAACGAACTGCTTGTCGTAGGCAAGGATTTCAATAAGAAGATTCCTTGCGTCATCCGCGAAGACTCCATCCACATGTATATCTTCCCCCGATGCTGCCATCCGATACCCGGCGACGACATCCTGGGATTCATCGACGGCAAGAACCACGTGGAGATTCACCAGCGTTCGTGTCCGGTAGCCAGCAAGCTCAAGTCGAGTTTCGGTCCCCGTATCCTCGATGCCAAGTGGGATATGCACAAGGAACTGTTCTTCGATGCTACCATTGAGGTGCACGGCATCGACCGCAAGGGCATGTTCCACGAGGTGGCCGACGTCATCTCCAATAAGATGAATATCAATATCCACAAGGTGAGCTTCACCGCAGACGAAGGTATTTTCGAGGGAAAAATAGAGATTCGGGTGCACGACCGCGCCGAAGCCAAACTCATTGTAGAGCGTCTGAAGAAAGTCTCCGACCTGAAAGAGGTACAGCAGATCCTGTAAATCTATGAAGCAGTCAGTCCTTCTCCTCCTCATATTCCTATCTATTTTGCCGACTGGAGCAGCTAATAGATACGACAATCCCGACACCCTCGTTGTGGCTCGGGATGGCACGGGGGAGTTTCGCACCATCGACGAAGCCATCGAAGTATGCCGCGCGTTTATGGAATACCATAAGGTCATCTTTGTCAAGAAGGGCATCTACAAGGAGAAACTCGTTGTTCCTTCATGGCTCACCCATATAGAAATATGTGGCGAAGACCGCGACAACACCATCATCACCTACGACGACCATGCCAATATCAAGCGCATGGATACCGGAAAACCAATGGGCACTTTCCGCACCTACACGCTGAAGATCGAAGGAAGCGATATTACCCTGAAGAACATCACTATCGAAAACAATGCCGCCCGACTCGGACAGGCCGTGGCTCTACATACCGAAGGCGACCGCCTCGTATTCATCAACTGCCGCTTTCTCGGCAATCAGGACACGGTCTACACAGGTGTCGGTGGCACCCGCCTCTATTTCCGCGACTGCTACATCGAGGGAACCACCGACTATATCTTCGGTCCGGCAACGGCTTGGTTTGAGCATTGCACCATCCATAGCAAGACAAACAGCTATATCACGGCAGCCTCCACCCCCGCCGACCAACCTTTCGGCTACATCTTCAGCCACTGCCGCCTCACCTTTGAGCCCGAGGCGAAAGCCGTATATCTGGGCCGTCCGTGGCGCCCCAATGCCTACACCTTATTTATATATAGCGACCTCGGCTCACAGATTCGCCCCGAGGGTTGGCACAACTGGAACAATCCGGCCAACGAGAAGACTGCCCGATACATGGAATATGGCAACAGCGGCGAAGGCTCAAAGACCGATCAGCGAGTGAGTTGGGCGCATCAGATGACCAAGAAAGAGGCGGCCGTCATCACGCCTCAACACGTCTTCAGACAGGAAACAAACTGGATTCCTATACAATAAGTTGCAAAATAAGCGCTATTTCCAACAATTTTCTCATAAATCGTTAGGAGATAGCGTTTTTTTTCCTATATTTGCATCAGACTATTTAAGATTAATCAAATCGTGACGAAGATTCCCATGTGCCATGGGAGATTACTACTACCATTATTAAAAACTAATTATAAATTAAGACTTATGAAGAAATTATTTACTCTCCTTGCAACAGTTGCCATGGCAACAAGTATGAACGCTCAGGTCATCTCTTTCGGGGATGCTGCTGTAGCCAATGCCGACCTACCCGCCGCATGGACCAATGGCGATGTGAAATTAGCGCTCACCAACGACGGCAAGCCTGTTATCGACCTTAACACGGCCAACTTTGGCACTGCCGACGCATGGGATACGTTTGCCACCCGCCTAAAAACCGGAGGTAAGTCGAGCACCACCCGATTCCTCACCCTCACCGTACCTTCAGATGGCAAGGTGAAAATTGCCGCCCGTACAGGCAGTAACTCCGACAACACTCGTACCATCGTGCTCACCCAGGATGGCACCGACATCCTCACTTATACCTTCGATGAGGCCAACGCCATCACGGCATCCGATGGTACCACCAAGGTTTATCCATACGCAGAGACTGCTGTAAAGGCCGGAGATATTGTGATTACCTTCCCCATTAATGGCATCAACATCTATGCTATCGAGTTTGTTGCCGCCGCAACCGGAATCAACACCGTATCTTCTGCCCAGCCTATGAGCGACAATGCCGTCTACAATCTTGCCGGCCAGCGGGTGGGTAAGAACTACAAGGGCGTGGTCATCGTGAACGGCAAGAAGGCTATTCAGAAATAAACCAGGCACACCTGGTGCTTCAAATACAATAAGACAATGGGAGACACACTATCGCGAGGAGCGATTGTCTCCCATTTTTTGCATATAACATTCTAAGAAAACTAATCAAAAAACAATGAAAACGAGACTTTTCGTGGCCCTTGCTGCGACCATTCTCTGCACTCCCACTCTGGCACAGGCACCGGCTTTTCCCGGCGCAGAGGGTAATGGGCGCTACACCACCGGTGGCCGAGGCGGCAGCGTAATCCACGTCACCAACCTCAACGACACAGGCACCGGCTCTTTCCGCGCAGCCGTAAGCGGCAGCGGCAAGAAGACTATCGTCTTTGATGTGGGTGGTGTCATCGCCCTGAACTCCGACCTGAAGATTGGCGCCAACACCACCATCCTCGGCCAGACTGCACCCTATCCAGGCCTCACCCTGCGCTACTACACCGTGCAGCCGGGTGCCAACAACATCATTCGCTTTATCCGCGTGCGTCGCGGACAGGAGAGAGATGTGAACGATGGGGCCGATGCCATTTGGAATCGCAACCTCACCAGCCTCATCATCGACCACTGCTCGTTCTCATGGAGCATCGACGAGGTGGCCTCGTTCTACGACAACAACAACTTCACCATGCAGTGGTGCACCGTCGGCGAGAGCCTCAACAATGCTGGACACGACAAGGGACCCCACGGCTATGGCGGCATCTGGGGCGGCAAGCTGGCCAGCTTCCACCACAACATGATAGCCCACACCAGCAATCGGGCACCTCGTTTCAACGGCGCACGCTACAACTGGACAGGCTATACGGCCAATACCGAGTACAGTAAATACAACTGGCAGAACGCCGTGCAGTCTGAAAACGTAGACTTCCGCAACTGTCTCATCTTCGATTGGGGCGGAGGCGGCTGCTACGGCGGGCCCGGAGGTGGCTATATTAATATGGTGAACAACTACTACAAGGCCACGCCCGAGACCAGCAACAAGAACAGAGTGACAACAGTTTCTATCGCCAACTCGACCACTTCGGCCGACGAGCTCACCTATCTGGGCATGACCAGCCGCTACTATATCAGCGGAAACTATGTCTACGGCTATGGCGCCAACTACGATTGGAGCGGTGTGAGGTATGACAGCGGCATTCAATATATCAACGGTTCGGCCTACTCCTACGACTCGCTCTACTATTATGGCACAGACGTGGAGCATCTGAACAACGCTGCCGGCATACCCTGCGTGAAGATTAAACTCGATGCAGAGACTGCCCCAACTGGCGAAGTGACCACCCACAGCGCCGAGACAGCCTATGCCAAGATACTCTCCTACGGCGGCGCCTCGCAATATCGCGACGACGTGGACGCCCGTTACATGACCGAAGCCACCAACAATGCCTCCACCTATAAGGGATCGGTAACCGGCATTATGGGTCGCATTGACCTCGTGTCGGACGTGGACGGATATACCGAGCAGAACTTCCCCACGGGCTCTCGTGCCGCCGGTTACGACTCCGACAACGACGGAATGCCCGACGTTTGGGAGTCGGCCAACGGGCTCAATCCCGCCAATGCCACCGACGCCACGTCCTACACCCTCGACCCCAAGGGCTACTACACCAATCTGGAGGTATATGCCAACTCGCTCGTGGAGGACATCATGAAGGGCGGCAACGCCGATGCCATCAGCACGGTGGATGAGTATTACCCCACCACGACCAAGGCCGAGGGGCTCGACTACTACTCCGGTCGACTCGTGGAGCGCGTTGCTCCCGACACCACGCAGACCGATACGACCCAGACCGACACCACGCAGACCATCTCTGGCACGCGTGGTGCCATCCGGTGGACATTCTCCACTGCAACCGCCGAGACTGCCACCGTCGACGCCTCGATAGCCGACGGCATAGCCTCGTCGGCCGTTGCGCTGGGCAGCAACCTCTCCTTCATGGGCACAAAGACCGTGAGCACCCTCACCGAGAGCCTGCTCCAGCCCGCCGTGAAAGAGACGGCCGCTGCAGCCGACAATGCGCTTACCTTCTCGTTCACGCTCAGAGACGGCTACATTTTCCAGCCCACCAACGTATCGTTCAATGCCTCACGCATCGGCACCGACGAGGGAGCCATCGATGTATCCTACTCTACGGCCAGCGCCTCGACCACACTCACCACCGCCCTGAAGCCTGAGCGCAACAGCATCGACCCCTATTTCTCTGCCTATTCACAGGCCGTTGCGGGCATCGCCGCCGCCCCGGGCTCCCACAGCCTCACCCTCAACATCTACAATCTGGCCAATACCAAGCAGTATGGCCTGGCCAATATCACCATCGACGGAGTGCTCAACTCGGCCAATGGCATTGCCCGTCCGATGACGCTCACAGCCCAGGCCGACGCCCCCACCTATAACCTCAACGGACAACGCGTGGGTGCCGGCTATCGCGGCATCGTGATTCGCAACGGCAAGAAATACCTGAACAGATAATCATTCTATTACCAACAACTACTTTTCAAAATCCATTCTATCATGAACCGAAAACTAATCCAATCGACATGGCTATTGCTCATGCTCATGGCAACAGCCGTGACACGTGCCGGCAACGTTGTCGCCAACTGGGATTTCCAGCACATGGCGGCTGGCGCCGTGGCCCTGCAGGGCACCACAGGCACCGTAGCCTCCGACATTGAGGGCATTATGCTCGACGTAGACGCTACCCAAGGCAAACTCCAGAGCCGCGGCTCCGACGCGCAGTTCAATGCCGGAACCATCATCCACGTGCCCGTCAAGTCGGTCAAAGACTCTGTCTATGTAACCTCCTATCCCAAGTATCACAACTACACCGTGGGCGGAACTGCCGCCACCGACGACGTTACGGCCTACAAGGCATCGTCTGCCGAGGCCGCCCAAGGCTACGTGGAGATCATCAGCACGGGCTCATCCTATCTCTATTCCATACGTTTGGTGCAGGTGAGCATGATCGAGGAGAAGCTCCTCTACTCCACCAACTTCACCTCTTGGACCAGTGCGCCCGCAGCCACCACAGAGTCGACGGTGGCCCAGCAGACCAAGTATAGCCACGAATCGCTCAACTTTGCCATCTTCAACACGCAGATCAGCTCCACCAATCAGAACACCGCCAAGTTCCCCAACTGGACCGGAGGCTATCTCATGTGCAGCAAGAGCGCCGACCCCTACGTCACCACGTCGCCACTGGCCAGCATCACCAAGGTGCACTTCCTGCACGGAGCCACAGGCAGCAACCGCGGCTGGAAGCTCGAAGCCAAGGGCGATGACGATGCCGACTGGGTGGTCATCAGCTCGGCCGTAGCCACGACAGCCACCGGAACCGATGTCGATGCAGACGTCAACCGAACCAATTGCCAGCTGCGATTCACCAATCTCAACAGCTCGCAGAACGCCTATCTCTTCCAGCTCGACATCTATGGCAATGTGGACATGAGCCTCACGCCGTCACTCGGCACATTCAATGTGAACGGCACCACCTACCACGCTGCCGACGTGTTCACCGAGAATGCCGACGGAACCTATACGGGCACCATCGAGATCTCCAAGTCTGAGACCATGATTTCGGACGCCAACCCGCTCACCGACCTTGTGGCGGCCAACGGAGAGATAGGCACCGTGACCTACACCTCGACCGCCGACGGCGCACAGGCCACCATTCCCGTCATGGCCAATGGCGACACCGTGACCTATGTGGCCACGTTTGTCTACAAGCCTGTCTACGTCCTCACCTACTACAACACCGACGGATCGACCGTCATCGGTACCCAGCAGGTGGAGAAAGACGCCGCCATCGGCGACTTCAAATATGCGGCTGCCGATGCCACCGTGGCCTCGGGCTATGCCTTCCGCGGCTGGTTTGCCGCCCCCTCGGGCTCCAACAACCGCAAGTTCACCACGGCCGACGTCATCACGGCCAACATCTCGCTCTACGCCCTGGCCACAGAGGTCGAGACACAGAGCACCACCAAGCGCTATTCCTTCCGTCTCACCGACCAGTATTTCTACGACGAGGACCACGAAGCGTTCCGCCTCGTGGGCAAGGGTAAGTTCCACGACGGCACCCACGGCTGGCAGTTTGCCAACGGCGACTCGCTCCATCTGCTCGTGGGCGGCAATGCCTACATCGTGGCTCAGCTCTGCCGTTATGGCAATGCCGCCACCATCAAGATCGTGAACAGCCGCGGCGACTCGCTCACCACCATCAGCACGCCCTCGGCAGTCGATGGAGAGCTCTCGTCATACTTCTATCAAGGCCCGGCCGATGAGCTCACACTGGTGTTCGACGGAGCCCCCTACCTCCACGCCCTGACCATCGTCAACGTGCAGGAACAGCCCATTGCCCGCAACGAGGCAGGCTACTATGTGGTGAAGGCCGGCGATGCCGACAACCTGTTGAGCACCATTGAGGTGGCCAATGCCAACGCCGGCGACACCCGCAACTACATCTTCCTGCCCAAGGGGACCTATCATCTGGGCGAGACCGCGCTCACTCCCATCTCGGGCAACAACATCTCCATCATCGGCGAAGACCGCGACGAGACCATTGTGGTCAATGCTCCCAAAGTGGCCAACGAGGGAATAGGCACCACCGCCACCTTCCTCATCACCGGGCAGAACACCTATTTCCAGGACATCACCCTGCAGAATGCGCTCGACTACTATGCGAGCGGGTCGGCCGGACGGGCCGTGGTCATTCAGGACAAGGGCAACCGCACCATCTGCAAGAACGTGAAGATGCTCTCCTATCAGGACACTTACTACAGCAATTCCGACGGACAGTTCTACTTTGAGGACGGCGAGATCCACGGTACCGTAGACTATCTCTGCGGCAGTGGCGACGTATTCTTCCACAAGGTGCGCCTCGTGAACGAGAGCCGCTCAGCCAACGGCAAAGACGGCGACGACGTTATTGCCGCCCCCTACCCCGGTTCGACGGTGAAATTCGGCTATGTGTTCGACGGCTGCACCATCGACAACCTGGCCAATGACTTCTCGCTCGGTCGCTCCTGGGGCGGCGAGTCGAAGCTCACTTATCTCAACACCACCATCCTGCAGCCCAACGAGCTCATCGCTTCCCGCTTCACCACGGCCGGCATGAACGTTCCGGCCTACCAGTTCAAGGAGTACAACTCTACCGACGCCACCGGTGCGGTGGTCACCCCCGAGAATAATGTGCAGACCTTCACCAAAGATCAGCTGAGCTTCACCTACAACACCACGATGAGCGCCGACTCTGCCCAGCTCTTCACCCTCGACAAAGTGTTCCCCGACTGGGCACCGGCCACACTGGCGCAGCAGTCCGCCATGGGTAGCCTCACACGCTCCGGCACCAGCCTCAGCTGGGATGCCGTAGCCGGCACACCGGGCTATGCCGTGTTTGCCGACGGCGTGTTCCAGGGCATCGTCACCGCCACGACCTTCGCGGCCGACCCGAACGTGAAGACCTATGCCGTGAAAGCCGCTAACCTGATGGGCGGATTCGGCGAGGCTGCCACCGTGGGCGAGGCTACCACCATCCGCAATCTGGTCGACAGCAACGTGGTGAAGACGCAATACTATTCGGCCAACGGCACTCGCCTGAGCACCCCACAGCGTGGCGTGAACCTCCGCGTGAGTCGGCTGGCCAATGGCAGGACGCTCACCGAGAAGGTCCTCGTGAAATAACCCAAACTCGGATTCCCATCATGGGATGACGAGCATTTATCAACTTTAGGACGGGCCTCACCCTTGCGGGTGGGGCCTTTTGTGTGGGTGTGCGGAGAAGATTATGATAGGAAAGTTGCCTATCATTTTCTCAGAGAACGCGTGTTTCCCAAACGGGTGAATCGGCATCGGCAACGAACCCCATAGCCCCCGCTTCGGAATAAGGTAGTAATCGCGTGACGATTAGGTAGTAAAGGCGAGGCGAAAAGGTACTAATCATGACGCGATTAGTACCTGGAGGCGAAAGGGGAGAATACAGACAAAGCCTCTCCCACGAGCGCACCCCAGTCTCTCCCCAACCCCTCCCCCGGAG
>DCJH01000021.1:70809-71424 GCA_002317385.1 Prevotella sp. UBA1705
TGCATGTCCGCACCGCCGGAGGGCCCAAACCGAGCGAGACAATCAGTTTCCCTCTGGCTTTTGGCCGTCAGGTGTCTGTGTCCTCACGCCATCTCTGATGGCGCAAGAATATCATCTCAATAGAATTTCCTTGGATTATGTTTGTGTTTTCTGTGGACAGCATAAAAAAATCCGTGGACAAAGCCAAGGCTTCCACGGAACAACAGACTCAGACAACGCCCTTATGGGCAGGACAAACCCGCGAGGGGCCACAAGGACAAATCCCCCTACACCAGCCCGTCGAGGCGGCGCTTCATATCCTTGAGCTGCTCGCGCACGCTAATGAGCGTCTCCAGCACCTCTGAACTGCGGTCGGCCGAGCTGCGGTTCTCATGCATATACTTGCGCGCGGCGGCAATCTTGAAGCCGCGAACCTTGATGAGATTGTAGATCACGCGGATGTCGTCGATATCCTTCTCGGTATACTGGCGCACCTTGGTAGCCGCCACGGTCTTCGGCTTCAGGTTGGGAAACTCGGTCTCCCAATAGCGCAGCGTACTCTCGTTCACGCCAATTATCTCTGCCACCTCCTTGATGGAATAATACAGTTTGGGATTCTTGTTTGTGTTTAATACC
>DCJH01000021.1:71484-71886 GCA_002317385.1 Prevotella sp. UBA1705
TAATATAACCCGATTAAAGAATATCTCCTTGCAAAGATAGCAAAAAGATTAGGAAGCGACGGATTATTAACCATTTATTTAAAAAAAAATAAGAGAATGCAAATAAACTCTCAGGGGCAAACACCATTGTGCCATCTTTTTAGTAACTTTGCACCAAATAGGTAACAAATAAAAAACGAAAATAGCTTAGATAAAATGATGACAGCTAACGAAATCCGTGACTCCTACAAGAAGTTTTTTGAGTCGAAAGGACACGTCATCGTACCGTCTGCACCGATGGTGATTAAGGACGACCCGACGTTGATGTTTACAAATGCAGGTATGAACCAGTGGAAGGATATCATCCTGGGCACCAAGGAGCCCGAGCCACGGCGCCGTACCGACTCGCAGAAGTGCCTGCGC
>DCJH01000021.1:71977-153444 GCA_002317385.1 Prevotella sp. UBA1705
CAAGGAGGGCGCCATCGACTATGCGTGGGAGTATCTGGTGGAGGTGCTGCATCTCGACCCCCAAGACCTCTACGTAACGGTGTTCGAAGGCTCGCCCGAGGAGAACATTCCGCGCGACGACGAGGCTGCCAGCTACTGGGCCAAGCACCTGCCCGCCGACCATATCATCAACGGAAACAAGCACGACAACTTCTGGGAGATGGGCGACACGGGCCCCTGCGGACCCTGCTCGGAGATCCATGTAGACTCTCGCACGGCCGAGGAGAAGGCCAAAGTAGCCGGCCGCGACCTGGTGAACCAGGACGACCCACAGGTCATCGAGATATGGAACATCGTGTTCATGCAGTTCAACCGCAAGTCGGACGGTTCGCTGGAGCCGCTGGCCATGAACGTCATCGATACCGGCATGGGATTCGAGCGACTGGTGCGCATGCTGCAAGGAAAGAACTCTAACTACGACACCGATATCTTCCAGCCCATCATCAAGGAGATAGAGATCCACTCTGGAAAGAAGTATGGCTTTACCGTGCCATCGGGCAAGGAGGGCGAGGGTGCCAACGACCAGGAGAAGATCGACATTGCCATGCGTGTCATTGCCGACCACCTGCGTACCGTGGCCTTCTCTATCGCCGACGGACAGCTGCCCAGCAACGCCAAGGCCGGATACGTGATTCGTCGCATCCTGCGCCGTGCCGTGCGCTACGCCTATACATTCCTCGACCAGCGCAGCGCGTTCATGTTCAAGCTCATCCCCATCCTCGTGCAGGAGATGGGCGCCACCTATCCTGAGTTGCCTGCCCAGCAGGAGCTCATCAGCCGCGTGATGAAGGAGGAGGAAGACAGCTTCCTGCGCACGTTGGAGAAGGGCATCCAGCTGCTCAACGCCGACATGGACCGCCTGAAAGGTGAGGGAAAGACCCAGCTGGAGGGCGCAAACGCCTTCCGTCTGTTCGATACCTACGGCTTCCCACTCGATCTCACGGAGCTCATCTGCCGTGAGAACGGACTCACCGTAGATGCCCGCGGCTTCGACGAGGAGATGGACAAGCAGAAGGCCCGCGCCCGCAATGCAGCCACAGTGGAGAACGGCGACTGGGTGACACTGAAGGAAGGCGAGCAGGAATTCGTGGGCTATGACTACACGGAATATGAATGTCAGATACTCCGCTACCGCAAAGTGACCCAGAAGAAGAACTCCTTCTTCGAGGTAGTACTTGACCATACGCCGTTCTATGGCGAGATGGGCGGCCAGGTGGGCGACCAAGGCGTGCTCGTATCAGATAGCGAGACCGTGGAGATTACCGACACCAAGCGTGAGAACAACCAGAGCATCCACATCATCAAGGAGCTTCCCAAAGATCCCACGGCAGCCTTCATGGCCTGCGTAGACACCGACAAGCGCAACGCCAGCGCTGCCAACCACACCGCCACCCACCTCTTGGACTATGCGCTCAAACAGGTGCTGGGCGACCATGTGGAGCAGAAGGGCTCGTTCGTGAGTCCCGACACGCTGCGCTTCGACTTTGCCCACTTCCAGAAAGTAACCGACGAAGAGCTGCGCCAGGTGGAGCAACTGGTCAACAAGATGATACGCGAGGACTACCCACTCGATGAGCATCGCGACACGCCCTTGGAGGAAGCCAAGGAGATGGGCGCCATTGCGCTCTTCGGAGAGAAGTATGGCGACAAGGTGCGCGTGGTGAAATTCGGTCCGAGTTGCGAGTTCTGCGGTGGTATTCACGCCCGGAGCACCGGTCGCATCGGGCTCTTCAAGATTGTGAGCGAGAGCAGCGTGGCTGCCGGCGTGCGCCGCATCGAGGCCATGACGGGCCAGACCTGCGAGGACGCTGTCTATGAGTTGGAAGACACGTTGAAGTATCTCAAGGGCGTGTTCAACAATGCCAAGGACCTGAAGGCCACCGTGGCCAAGTTCCTCGAAGAGAATGCCACCATGAAGAAAGAGATGGAGAGCTTCCGCGCTCAGGCCGTGGACCGCACAGCCAAGAGCCTTGCCGAGAGCATGACGACCATCAATGGGGTGAACGTGGTGAAGGCGGTGGTTCAGGCAGAACCCGCTTCGGCCAAGGACATTGTATTCAAGGTGCGCGAGCTCATCCCCGAGAACCTGCTCTGTGTGCTGGGTTCCGTGCATGCCGACAAGCCCATGCTGTCGGTGATGCTCAGCGAGGACATGGTGAAAGGCCGCAGCCTCAATGCCGGCCAGATGGTGCGCGAGGCAGCCAAGCTCATCCAGGGCGGTGGCGGCGGACAGCCCCACTATGCGCAGGCTGGTGGCAAGAGTGCCGACGGACTCTCTGCAGCCGTAGACAAGGTGATAGCCCTTGCCGAGCTGTAAGCGGTTTCAGATAGATAAGGAAGCGCCTGTCCCATGATGCGGACAGGCGCTTTTTCGTCTGTTCCAGTCACGAGACGGGAGTGAGCAGGGGTGCTCGACGCCCTTTCCGGAGTAAATATAATAATATCCGTTAAATCGTTAACCGATATTTTTTGATTATCCTTACCTTTGCATCCATGGTAAACTATCTCTGGATCATCGCTTTTCTGGCCCTGCCCATTGTAGGCATGGGCTATGTGTTTTTCCATCTATGGCAGATGCTTCCGCTGCCTGCCCCCTATAAATATATAGTGGTAGGCGTGCTGGCGCTGTGCATATTGCTCTTCTTCGCCAACTTCGGCTTCCTTCGTCTGGACCACTGGCCCATGCCCTTGGCCACCGCCGCTTACCAGACGGGCAGCTCTTCGCTGCTCATTCTGATATATGCCGTGCTGCTCTTCCTGGTGCTCGACCTGGGGCGATGGGTACATCTCGTGCCGGCGAGTCTGCTTCAACACAGCTGGAAAGGCACGTTGGGCGTGGCCGCCATCCTTGTGGGCACCTTCACCTACGCCTATTTCCACTATATGAATAAGGTGCGCCAGCCCATCGAGATGCACACGACAAAGGCTGTTGGAAAACCCATGAAGATTGTGATGGTGTCCGATTTGCATGCAGGTTACCTCAATCAGGTGGATGAGTTGAACCGCTGGATCGACCTCATCAACCGTGAGAATCCCGACCTGATACTCATTGGTGGCGACATCATCGACGGTCATGTGCGACCCCTCAAGGAGGAGAACATGGCGGCATCGTTCCATCGTCTCAAGGCGCCCGTGGTGGCCTGTCTGGGCAATCACGAGTATTATGGGGGCATGGAGGGCACCTACGATTTCTATAAGGAGGCCGGCATCACGCTGCTGCGCGACCAGACCATCACCTTCCAAGGGCTCAACATCATTGGCCGCGACGACTATTCCAACCCTGGCCGCAAGCCGCTGAAAGACCTGATGCAAGGACTTGACATGAGCCACTACACCATTCTGCTCGACCACCAGCCCTATCATCTGGAGGAAGCAGAGCGTGCCGGCATCGACTTCCAATTTAGCGGGCACACCCATCGCGGCCAACTCTGGCCCATGAGCTGGATTACCGACGCCATCTATGAGGACTCGTTCGGCCCGCTGCAGAAGTCGGGCACACAATATTATGTATCGAGCGGCATCGGCATCTGGGGCGGCAAGTTCCGCATCGGCACCCGCAGCGAGTATATCGTGGGTACGCTCAGCCAGCAGTAATGGGCGTTTCGCCACGACCGTCAACCACGATTCTAACCCTCGATTCCGACTTTTCAGATGCAAGTAGACCAACTTTGGGTGAAGGAAAACTTCCGCATATTCAACGCCCGATACTTCGACGGCAGTCTGCCTGAGCCCCGCTTCCACGTGGGGCACTCCCGCACCCGGCTGGGAACGATGTCGTGCAAACGCAAGTCGAGGTGGGGACACACGCAGCTCTACGACTTCACCATCGGCCTGAGCAATTTCTACGACCAGACCGAATACCAGTTTCTGAGTGTACTGCTCCACGAGATGATTCACCTATCGATAGCCCATAGTGGTGTGAGGGATACTGCGCCGCATGGTGTAGTGTTCCGCGGCATGATGGAACGACTTAACCGCGACGGCTGGAATATCAGCGTAACGACCTCCACCCGTGGCATGGAGAAAGCCTACGAAGGGTCGAAGACCGTGATTCGGGAGTACCTGGTGTTGGCCCTGGAGACGTCAGACGGTCGGCGGTTCCTATCCTCGGTCAACCCGAAGTTTGCCCGATCCATCGACCGCCGCATCCGAACGGTACGTGAGGTGACACGCTTTGGCTGGTACACCACCAGCGACCGATGGTTCGAAGACATGCCCAGGGTGAGGAGCCTGCGTGGCCGACGGGTGGCGCAGGAGGTGTACCAGGCCAAGACTTCGGCCATGAAGCCCGTCTCGTTCTAAGCCTTTTCTCTAATCAGCTTCACCTTTTCATAGGGGCTCAACCTAAGACTGGCACGTTCGCGCCTACCGCCTGTATCCTTCCCCACAGGCCGCTGATAGGCCGCTGTGGATGCTTCGACAGACCCATTTCTTGGTACCGGTGGCCCATTTTTATACCCGAAAAACCCAAAATCTCATTTTTTTTGGTTAAGTTTGCAATTGGAGTATGACAGATATTGCTATCATCATCGCATTCTGGGCTATCCTATTCATCATAGCCTTCGTGTTTCTCCCATTGTGGCGCAGGCACCACGATGCGGTGGTGGGGCTCTACGCACGCTCTCAGGACGACAACAAGCTCAGCCTGAACTATGCCATGAAGAAGTTCAACTGCAAGATTTCGTGGGAGAAAGACCATGAGGACCTGGTGGCTCGCTATACCTATCAGGGTGGGCACTTCGGCTTGAGGCTGGAGAAAGACTCACCCTACGTGAGGCTTACCTATCCATTTTTCTTCGACGCTGAGCTCGACAATGTGGAGCTTGTGCGCAATGTCTGCAACCATTGCAACCTCAACACCGAGACCAGCAAGGTGGTCTACACGGTGAATGAGGAGCGCGGCGTGATCGACGTGCATATCATCAGCGAGCTGTTGATATCCGACAACACCGTCAAGGAGGTAATGGAGCGGGCCATGGAGAATATCTTCAAGTGGCAGAGAACGTTCTCGGCGAAGTACAACGAACTGAAGGAGAGCAGCCGTAAGGTAGTCAATCACGATCCTGAGAAGGCCTATGCCTCGCAGGCTCGGGAGCTATTCCTCATCCGAGAACAGGAGATGATCCATCAAACCGATGGGCCGGAGTGGCACGAGGAACCCCTGCACCCCATACGTCTGCGCCACCTTCTGGCTTCGGCCATGGGGCTGAACGACATCGTTCCAGCGCGAATGACCATGGTGTGCGATACCGAAGTCAGCCTGATGGAGGAGCCGGACACCATCCTCGACTATGATATCAGCAGCCCGTTGATAGCCGATGGGAAGTTCATCCACCGTTCGGCGATGTCCCTTCTCGACTTCTACGACCCGAGAAACCCGGTGAAACAGCGTCATCTGACTATGGATTTCGAGCAGGAAGGCCATACCGACGACACACTATACTACCGCATTACGCTCTCGTTGGCTCCTTTGTCCAAGACCCGCTCAGACCTGCCCGATGACCTGGAACGCCAGAAATTCATGACGAGTGTGCTCTTGGGCCACGACCTCCTGCCCTCCGAGCGTAGGCTGGAAGAGTTCAGATATCTGTGGAAAGAGGCTCTGGCCAAGCAGAAGTCGGGCCACACCGACGAGATGAACGATGATGAAAAGCTGCTCATGGAGCTGCAATCGCCCAACTACGGGGTAGCCATGCTTCAGGGGCGGGCACTCTTCGAGCAGCAGAGATACTACGAAAGCGTGCATCTTTTAGAGAATGTCTTCCACCATCTGCAGGCTTCTCTCGACCGTTTAGGGCTGTCGGGACAGAGTGCCTTCATGGAATTGTGCTACCTCATCGGTGCCTGTTACAACGGCTTGCACCAGTATAAGCGGGCCGCCTACTACCTCCAGCTCACGCTTCCAGCCCATCGCATGGTCTACACCCAGACCTTCATCAACTGTCTGGTCAACGGAAACGACTTCCGAGCCATGAACTTTATCGACTCATTCCTGCAGGATTTGCAGCCCGTCGTGGGTGGGGAGCGACTCGACGAAGCCTCCAACGACATGCACGACGCAGTGGCTTTCGTGGGCTTTCTCAAGCGCAGGAAAGCCTTCCTACTGGTTAAAAACGAACGATATGACGAGGCAGAGAGCCTCCTGAAGCAGTTGCTCGACGACCCGCAAAACAGCGATTTTGCGCTGAAAGAGCTCGCTTATATTCAAAAGAAAAGGCAGAAATAACAATATGTATTATATCAAGAAAGAGCTGGAAATATCGGCCAGCCATCACCTCACGCTGTCGTATGAGAGCAAGTGTGCCCGCGTCCATGGACATAACTGGCGTGTAACGGTCTATTGCAAGGCCAAAGAACTGAACCGCGACGGCATGGTGGAAGACTTCGGACATATCAAAAAGAAGATCCACGGGCTGCTGGACCATGCAGACCTCAACGAGAAACTACCCTTCAACCCTACCGCTGAGAACATCGCTCGGTGGATAGTGGAGCAGATTCCCACCTGCTACAAGGCGGTAGTACGTGAGAGTGCCAACAACACAGCATGGTACGAGGAGGACGAATGATGGGCTATCGCGTCAACGATATATTCTACAGCCTGCAGGGCGAGGGCCGCAACACCGGACGGGCAGCCGTCTTTGTCAGGTTCAGCGGGTGCAATCTGCGGTGCTCTTTCTGTGATACCGACTTCGCCTCCTACCGAGAAATGACGGTCGACGACATCCTCGACGAGATGCGAAAAAGCATTGGAATAACAGACTATCCGCATCAGTTGCTCTGCGTACTCACCGGCGGTGAACCCACGTTGCAGGTCGATGCCGAGCTCATCAGGCGTTTGCACGAAGATGGATACGTGGTGGCGATGGAAAGCAATGGTACTCGTGAGCCGGCCGAGGGCGTAGACTGGCTGACCGTTTCGCCCAAGGAGCACGTCGAGGTGAGCCGTTGCCAAGAGCTGAAAGTGGTGGTCGACGAGCGCATGGAGGTGTCCGACTGGGGCATAACTGCCGAAGAATACTTCCTCCAGCCCTGCGACACGGGCGACCCCGAGCGCAACAAGGCCATAGCCGAGGCCTGTGTCGACTATATCAAACGGCATCCCCGGTGGCGGCTTTCGCTACAGACACACAAACTGTTGGGATTCAAATAGACATCCAGAGGAGGGCAAAGCATGATCTATCTGCATTGGCTTTGGGGATTGGTCTATGGTCTTCTGGTCATAGGCGTGATGATACGGGTGCTGATGGACAATCGGCAGCCGGCCAAAACCATGGCTTGGATATTGGTGCTTTGGTTCCTGCCGCTCTTCGGCCTCATCCTTTACATCTTCTTCGGACAGAACACTCGCAAGGAAAAGTTTATCAGTCAGAGCTCGCTTGACCAGTTGACCAAGCGGTCGATGACCGAATTTCTGGAGCAGAGGGAGCTGCGATTGCCCAAGTCGCACCAGCCCCTGATGCAGCTTTTCAAGAACCAGAACATGGCCTTGCCGTTCAAAAACAACGAGGTGGAGATATTCACCGACGGCTATTCCTTCTTTCCTGCCTTGCTCAAAGCTATCAGTAAGGCCCGGCATCACATCCATATCGACATCTATATCTTTAACGATGATGCGCTCGGCAACCTCATTGCCGATGCCCTGATTGATAAGGCACGCGAGGGCGTTGAGGTGCGCGTGATCTACGACGACGTGGGCTGCTGGCGCGTAAAAAGCTCTTTCTTCGAGCGGATGCGCGACGGAGGGGTGGACGTTCATGCGTTCATGCCGGTGAAATTCCCGGCCTTCACCTCCAAGGTGAACTACCGCAACCACCGCAAACTCATCATCATCGACGGCACCACGGGATTTATCGGGGGCATGAACTTTGCCACGCGCTACGTGAAAGGCACCGGAAAGCAGGCATGGCGCGACACCCATCTTCTGGTCCGCGGCGGCGCAGTGTATGGCATTCAGCGTGCATTCCTGGTAGATTGGTACTTTGTAGACCACACGCTGGTGACCAATCGCGCATATTATCCAGACCACGACCCGATGATAGACAATAACTGTCTGGCCCAGGTGGTGACGAGTAGCCCTGTGTCTCCGTGGCCCGACATCATGCAAGGATATGTGCGCGTGCTGCTCGAAGCACGCCGATACGTCTATATGGAGAGTCCCTACTTCCTGCCCACAGAGCCGATTCTCTTTGCCATGCGCACCGCAGCACTCACCGGCGTGGACGTGAGGCTGATGATTCCGATGCATGGAGACTCGAAGATTGTGGAGTGGGCCAGCATCTCCTACGTCATGGAGACGCTCGAAGCCGGCGTGAAAGTGTATCTCTATCAGGCGGGATTCAACCACTCGAAGCTACTGGTGAGCGACGACTGCATATCGACCTGCGGCAGCACCAACGTGGATTTCCGCAGTTTTGAGCACGATTTCGAGTCGAATATCTTCTTTTACGATGAGGGCATGGCACTGCGCATGAAAGCCCTTTTCCTCGAAGATCAGCAGCAATGTCTGCTCATCGACGAAGTGCGCAAGGTGGAAAACCGCTCGTTCCTACGCCGATTGTGGGAGAGTGTGCTAAGGCTTGTAAGTCCGTTGCTATAGTCCTTTCAACCACAAACCGCCCTTTCTTACTATCTTCCACAGCCTCTCCCCCTGCCCCCTCCCCCGAAGGGAGGGGAAAAATGTGGGATAAACAATAGCCTATGGCCGATATAACCACGTTGCGCACCCGTTTGGAGGAGGGAGAATAATGTGAGATAAACAATAAGAAAAGCCTCTCGCTTGCAATAGATGCAGGCGAGAGGCTTGATGGTTTATGAGGTTGGAGGGACTAAATAGACGCGGAGTTGCAAATGGTTTAGGCCAAAAACAGTCTTGAAAAACATCTGCTCCTCCTCACCTTTTCCGCCTCTTGTTTATCCCGATGATTACTCCCCTCCCTCCGGGGGATGGGCAAGGGGGAGAGGCTTTAGGGGACGCTGAACCAGGCTGGCGGCCTATGCGTTGGTCTTGAATATACTAAAATTCACGCTCCCATAGCTACGATGCTCCACGAAATGGGGATACTGGGAGAAGTCGTGCGACTTGCCGTGCTCAAAAACAAATACGCCTTCGGGCTTGAGCAGGTCGTGACTGAAGATGAGGTCGGGCAAGGTGGGGAGCTGTTCGAGGGCGTATGGAGGGTCGGCAAAGATGAAATCGAACTGCTGATGACACGATTTCAGAAACCTGAACACGTCGCCTTTGATGAGCAGATGGCCCTCGGCACCAATCTTCTGCATGCACTGGCCGATGAAACGGGCATGGTCGCGGTCGGCCTCCACGCTCACCACAGTCTGGCACCCGCGCGACAACAGTTCCAAAGAGATGCTTCCCGTACCTGCGAAAAGGTCGAGAGCGGTGCCCCCTTCGAAGTCGAGATAGCCGTTCATCACATTGAAAATGTTCTCCTTGGCAAAGTCGGTCGTGGGCCTTGCCTTAAATGTTCGGGGTATGTCGAAGTGCCGCCCCTTATATTTTCCGGTAATAATTCTCATTGCGTTTTATCCCTTTCAGTTCTTCCTCCCCATCAATCCATTAACACCTATCACCTCACACCCATCACCTGCTCAACCCAGATACACCGTCACGAGGTCGAGGGTGATGCCCTTGATGGCCGTCATGGGTGCCCGGTTGAAGTCGGCCGCCGGATTGATGGCGCTCACCTTACGCAGATGAAGCTGCAGATCGGGAATGAGTTTCTCACGTTCTATGATGTCGCCCGAGAGGTAGAGCTCGTCCTTCTGCTGGTCGAGCGCGAGCTCTTTCCATACAAACAGGATGAAATAGAGCGCATCTTTGGTATGCTTTACATCAAACCGATTGCTGAACACAAAGCGGTTACGCTCGAAGCTGAACAGCTCCAACTGGTTGTCGTGGAAATGGGCAAAGAGCTTGCGGTGGATGCCAATGAAGCTCCGTTTGTGCAGATAGTGCCACACAGGCTGCATGAGCGGCATGAACTTCACATCCTCGTAGTGGTCGTGGACCACCGTCATGAGGTCTTTGTTCACAGCAAACACAGCCACCGCATTGATGTCGGGCAACACGTTACTCATGATGGCGCAGCCCTCAGTATCAGGAAAACTGTGCATGTAGAGGGTCTCGTTGTGCGGCTCCTCATACTCCTCGATGGGCAGGAGCAGCACCGGCACATTGACCAGCACGCGTGCCCGGGGCGTGCTCTGCAGCAGTTCGGACTCGGTCTTGAACGCCTCGCGCAGGTTGGCAGCGATAGACACGCCACTCTTGATGGTATAAGGGCGATAGGCCACCTGCTCCTGATTGTCTTTCTCGGCAATGGCAAAGGCGAGCGAGCCTTGGCTCACCCGGATGGTCATACGTGGGGATTTATTGGTATTCATCATGTTAGTTGCTTTGTTTAGAGGCAGATGGAGCGTCTATTCCCAATTGCCGGCGTTGTTGTTGGGCTCAGTGATGTCGCCAATCTTCAGTCCGGCATACCGCCCCGAAGCGTTGGCCTGCTCGATGAGATGGGCAATGGAGTTACTGTCGAGCCCACGCAGATAGTCAGCATATCCGGCGCCGCACTCCATCAGCGGAATCTGCTTGCCGCTCTTGCCAAGTATCATCGTGGCCGTGAGCGAGAATCGCCGGCCGTCGGAATAGGGAATGAAGGTGAGCGAATCGGCCAGCAGTCCGCCCTCCACCAGCTTGGCGAAGTCGCCCGTGTAGACACCGGTCTGACTGCGATAGCGCTCCTCGGCCGCCCTGATCTTCACCAGCCGCTGCTTCACGGCCAGCTCTCGCCCGGCCTGTTCGCGCTGAAACCGGATAGGGCTGTTGACGCTCAGGAAGCACAGCACCGCAAGAATGAGCACGCCGGCAAGCAGCAGAATATTATTTTTGGGATAGCCCTTCATTTCTCGTTGAATATTGCTAACTTTGTATTGAATATCAACCTATTCATGTTGCAAAGATAATAAAAACCCCGTGGATTACCTCGTTAGTCCCTGCTCTTTTAACAATTCATAATTCAACCCTATCCCATCATCATCACGTGAAGATACCAGAGTTTGTCGATGCCATCCGTTCGGAGTTTGGATTTGAGCCCACCTTCGACCAGCAAAGGGCCATGGAGACCTTTGCCCACTTCCTTTCCGACCGCGAGCCCAATACTGTTATGGTGCTCCGAGGGTCGGCAGGCACCGGCAAGACCTCGCTGGCCGGAGCCATGGTGCGCACACTTCACCGTTTCGGACAGAAGCTCATGCTCCTCGCCCCCACCGGCAGGGCGGCCAAAGTGTTTGCGCTGAACAGCGGCCTTCCGGCCTTCACCGTGCACCGCAAGATATACCGCGAGAAGGTGTATCAGGGCATCGACGGCGAGTTTAACCTCAACGAGAACCGCTATCGCCACATGCTCTTCGTGGTAGACGAGGCTTCGATGGTGAGCAGCATCCCCACAGGCGACAACGCCTTCGGCTCGGGAAGCCTGCTCGACGACCTCATGAAATATGTCTACTCGGGCGAGGGCTGCCGCCTGCTGCTCATCGGCGACCGCGCGCAGCTGCCGCCTGTGGGCGAGAAAGAGGCACCGGCCCTCAGCGCCGACGTGCTCGCGGGCTATGGCATGAGGGTCTACGAATACGACCTGACCCAGGTGCTGCGCCAGAGTCAGGACTCGGGCATCCTCTTCAACGCCACGTTTATTCGCCATCTCATCACCCACGACCAGGCCACCGAGCTGCCCAGGATAGAGTTTGCCGACTTTGCCGACATCATGGTGATGCCCGGCGGCGAGCTCATCGACAGCCTCGGCACGAGCTACAGCCGTGTGGGACTCGACGAGACCATCGTCATCTCGCGGTCGAACAAGCGCGCCAACGTCTACAACCAAGGCATCCGCAACCAGGTGCTCGACCGCGACGACGCCCTCTGTACGGGCGATATGGTGATGATCGTTCGCAACAATTATTTCTGGACGGAGGCCCTGCAGGCCGAGGCCGCCAAGGCTCAACCGGGCGAGCCGAAGGACGACATCCCGGCCTTTCTGGCCAACGGCGACCGCGCCCGGGTGCAGAGTGTGAGAAACGTGAGGGAGTTCTATGGGTTCCATTTTGCCGACGTGTGGCTGCAGTTTCCCGACTACGACAACTTCGAGATGCAGGCCACGGTCATCATGGACTCGCTCACCACCGATGCTCCGGCGCTCACGCGCGAGCAGAACGAGCAGCTGTTCAGCCGGGTGATGGACGATTATGCCGACCTGCCCACCAAGCCTGAGCGCCTGAAAGCCCTGCGGCGAGACATCTATTTCAATGCGCTGCAGGTGAAATTTGCCTACGCCGTGACCTGCCACAAGGCGCAGGGCGGACAGTGGCAGCACGTGTATCTGGACCAGGGCTATATGACCGACGACATGCTCACGCCCGATTACATCCACTGGCTCTATACCGCCTTCACGCGAGCCACGGAGAAACTGTTTCTCGTGAACTGGCCGAAGAACCAGATTGCGGAGGAGTAAACAGTGGGATTCCCTCCCTGCCACTCCTCCATCCCACCCTCATGCTTCTTCATTTCCTATCTGTCTCATTTTCAAGCAGATAGATATTCGTTTGAAATAAGGTACTAATCGCGTCATGATTAGTACCTTTTCGTCTCGCCTTTACTACCTAATCGCATCGCGATTAGTACCTCTTTTCAAAACGAGGAAATAGGACAGAAGATTGTGGGGGATGGCTATGTAAACACTGCCTCTCCGCTTTGCCCTTACAGCCTCTCCCCCTCACCCCTCCCCCGAAGGGAGGGGAGTAATATGCGAGGAGGTTGTTGGCATAGTAGGGACATGCCCCGTGCATGTCCGCACCGCCGGATGGCCGATGAAAGGCATCGCCCACAACTCGCAATCCGGTATCTGACTACAAGAGTCTGTGCCCTTATACCACCGTAGGTGGCTACAAGGGCTATTTCCTCCACATCTGTTTTGAGAGTTTTTGTGCCTTTTGTGGACAAGAAGAGAAATTATCCACAGAAGACACAGAGGGTTCAAAGGCCAGAACATTTCACCATTATATTCAGCAAAAATCGCCAAGGAAGAATCAAGAACACAGAAGTTTCGCGCAATAACAAAGGTGGGGTTGCCCTCCGGCGGTGCGGACATGCACGGGGCATGTCCCTACTGAGCCACAGTTTTTACTCCGCGCCAGCCCCAGCCTCCAAGCATTCTACTCCCCTCCCTTCGGGGGAGGGGCAAGGGGGAGAGGCTCTTTGGTCCGCTGGTGGTCTACACAATAATATTATTCCCCAACTGCTTCGCGAGTTTATTGCGGATATCCTGCATATCACGATACTCCTCCATGAGCTTCTTGAGGCGCTCCATATCGGAGGCCGCGGCCTTGATCTGATCCATCAAATCCTTGAGATGCTGCTCCACATAATCCATGCGGAAGTCGAGCAGCAGGTGCTCCGTCTGGTTGCGCAGGCCCTCGGTGATGTTCTCCTCACGCTGCCGGCGGTCGGCCTCGTTGAGCGGTTCGGCCTCCTTCTTGCCCGACAGCCCGTAGTCGTCGCTCGCCATCTCGGCAGCGAGCTGACTGATTCGGATGTCGTCGTGGTGGAGAAAGTAAGGCTCCGACTTGAAGTCGGGATAGGCACAACGGTCCACCGCCTCATCCAATATGGTGGCGAAGAGCTCGTCTTTGAGCTGCAGCTGGTCGGCGTCGAGGCTGAACCTGATGAACTGTGCCACGCTGAGGTTGTGGAGATGGCCCTCCTCGTCTTCCACGTTCCGATAGATCACGTGCTCGCCGTGGCGGATAATCATCTGCGCCAACATGCGCTCCACCTTGCTGGCCTGCGTCTGCGGACTCACCGGCTGCACCATCTGCACCCCACGATTAGGCTCAGGCGTCGGTCCCACGGGCACGCCATCCTGCTGCGAGGCGGTGGAACCCGAGCGGCGGTCGCGTATGAAATTGTTCATCTGATTGATGAGCGTGCGCTCGTTGATGCCTATGCGCAGGGCACAATCGTGGATATAGGTGTCGCGGAGAATGGGGTTGATGACGAGCGAGATCGACTCGACGATGGAGTTGATGGCATCCGACCGCTTCTTCGGGTCGGTCTCATCCTTGAGCAACAGGTCGGTCTTGAACTGGATGAAATCGGCCTGATGCGCCTCGATATACTGGCGAAAGTCGGCCGCCGTGTGGTTGCGGGCAAACTCGTCGGGGTCTTGTCCGTCGGGCAGGAGCAGCACCTTGAGGTTCATTCCCTCGGAGAGGAGCATGTCGGTACCCTTCAGGGCGGCATGGATGCCGGCGGCGTCGCCGTCGTAGATGAGCGTGATGTTGGAGGTAAAACGATGGAGCGTGTGTATCTGGTGGAAGCTGAGGGCCGTGCCCGAGTTGGCCACCACGTTCTCGATGCCACACTGGTGCAGGGCGATGACGTCGGCCTGTCCCTCCACCATGTACACCCGGTCTTCATTGGCGATAGCTTTCTTGGCCTGCCAGATGCCATACAGCTCATGGTCCTTGTGGTAGATTTCGCTCGCCGGAGAGTTCACGTATTTCTGATTCACGCCTTTCGTGCGACTGTCGAGCACGCGGGCGGTGAAGCCCACAATCTTGCCGCTCACGCTATGCCATGGGAACACCACACGCCCGGCGAAGCGGTCGATGAGCTCGCCGCGGTCGGTCTTGTAGCAAAGTCCCGTAGACACGAGAAACTCCTCCTTGTAGCCGAGCTTGAGCGCGGTCTTGGCGAGAGCGTAACGGTCGGCGAGGTCGTAGCCCAACTGGAACTTACGGATGATGTCATCTCGGAATCCGCGGCTATGAAAATACTGCTTTCCAATGGCCACGCCGTCGGCATTCTCATGGAGCAGACCCTCAAAATACTTGCCAGCCCACTCGTTCACGATAAACATCGACTCTCGCAGGCTCTGCTCTTCGCGCTCGCGGTCGGTGAGTTCTCGCTCCTGAATCTCGATGTGATACTTGTTGGCGAGCCACCGCAAAGCCTCGGGATAGGTCATTTGCTGGTGCTCCATGATGAAGTTGATGGAGTTTCCGCCCTTGCCGCAGCCAAAGCAGTGGCAGGTGCCACGTGCCGGCGACACGACGAACGACGGCGTCTTCTCGTTGTGGAACGGGCACAGGCCCTTATAGTTGGCACCCGATTTCTTCAGCGCCACAAACTCCGACACCACCTCCACGATATTGGCGGCGTCCTTAATCCTTTCTACGGTCTGTCTGTCTATCATATATCATTCCCTCCTTCTTGCTGTTCGAAGGTATCTTTGCGTTGTGCCAATTGCTTAATTTCATTGATTTCCCTAATCAATTGCTCAGAGGTTGGCAGATAAAGTTGGTACTTGCTGGCAAGGATGGTATGATCATCTTCTGGAAGAGTCATCTTTACGGCCGTATCATTTTTATCTGCACAAAGCAAAATTCCAATGGTAGGGTTCTCCTCTGGCAGCTTTTCCTGTCGGTCGTAGTAGTTAACATACATCTGCAGCTGTCCCAAATCCTGATGGGTTAACTTACCTGTTTTCAACTCGATAACCACAAAACACCTCAACAAACGATTGTAAAGCACCAGGTCTGCGTAGAACTCATCGTCTTCAATCAATAGGCGTTTCTGTCGAGCAACAAAGGAAAAGCCTTTCCCAAACTCTAATAGGAAGTCGGTAAGATGGGTAATAATGGCTCCCTCCATATCCCTCTCATAATAGCTTGCCTCCCGATGCAGACCAAGAAACTCTAATATCATTGGATCCTTGATTACTTCAGTCGGCTTTTCCGGAATACGACTCTTTCGAGCAACGGCAAGCACACTCTCCCTGTCATTGCTGAGAAGAAGTCGCTCATAAAGCATAGAGTTTATCTGTCGCTCGGTCTCCCGAGCCGTCCACGCATTGTTTACAGCCTCCAACTCGTAGTATTCGCGTTTGTCCAAATCCTCTATTCGAATGAGCATCCGATATTGACTCCAATTCAATTGCGAACGCAGTGTGTTCGCAATTGGGTAAGTTCGATAAAACTGCCGACTGAGTTCTAACTGTCTAATGGAAAATCCGCTACCATAAGCTGGTTCTAAGAATTCTGCCAAATCACGAATTAGATAGGTGCCGTAATCTGCTCTGTCCTTGCCCTGCTGTTCTTCCTCAAAGATACGTTCGCCCAAATGCCAGTACATTTGCACTCGACAGAAATCTACACTACGTACAGCATTGCTGCGCGCAGACTCTATAATTTTTCTGACATCCGCATAGAAAGAGGCTGCCTCCAAATGGCTATTGTCCGATAGTGTTTTACCTTCCGTCATTTCGTTCGGTATCTGTTAAAATCTAAATAGGTCATCAAATCAGGACTGTTCCTATTGCAAAGATACAGCTTTTTGTGCTTTAAGGCTTCGGAAAACCAATAAAATATGAAAAAAATAACATCTCGCCAGGCCTTATGAATCGTCATCTGATGGCACTTAATAATTTGATTTTGTGACATTTGTTTGGCTAAGAATTAAATAATTTGTATTTTTGCCCACATGAAATAGATATCAAGTTTATTTAATATTATATGAAACTAAAAATCGTTGTACTTGCCAAGCAAGTGCCTGACACACGAAATGTGGGTAAGGATGCCATGACCGCGGAGGGAACTGTGAACCGTGCCGTGCTGCCTGCCATCTTCAATCCGGAAGACCTGAATGCCTTGGAGCAGGCCTTGCGCCTCAAAGACCAGAATCCGGGCTCTACCGTTGGCGTGCTCACCATGGGTCCTCCAAGGGCCGGAGAAATCATCCGACAGGGTCTTTACCGCGGCGCCGACACCGGCTGGCTGCTCACCGACCGCAAGTTTGCGGGTGCCGACACGCTGGCTACATCCTACGCCCTGTCGATGGCTATCCGCAAAATCGGCGACGTAGACATCATTCTGGGTGGTCGTCAGGCCATCGACGGCGATACCGCCCAGGTGGGACCGCAGGTAGCCCAGAAGCTCGGGCTCAACCAAGTGACCTATGCTGAGGAGATCTTGAAGATTGAAGACGGCAAGGCCACCATACGCCGCCACATCGATGGAGGTGTGGAAACCGTGGAGGCTCCGCTGCCGGTGCTCATCACCGTGAACGGTTCGGCTGCGCCCGCACGCCCTTGCAACGCCAAGTTGATGATGAAATACAAATACGCCACCTGTCCGATGGAACGCAAAGGCGACGAGCCTTGGAGCGCGCTCTACGAGTCGAGGCCCTATCTCACGCTCAACCAATGGAGCGTGGCCGACGTGAACGGCGACGAGGCCCAGTGCGGACTGTCGGGCTCGCCCACCAAAGTGAAGTCGGTGCAGAACATTGTTTTCCAGGCCAAAGAGAGCAAGACGCTCACCGGAAGCGATGCCGACATTGAGAGTCTGATGAAGGAACTCATCAGCGAAAAGATTATTGGTTAATGAAAAAAGGCCTTTCAAGCCACCTATTAAATATGAACAACGTATTTGTATATTGCGAAATAGAAGGAACAACCGTACAGGAAGTTTCTCAGGAATTGCTCAGCAAGGGACGAAAACTGGCCAATGAGCTTGGCGTAGAACTGCATGCCGTGGTTGCCGGAGCGGGCATCAAGGGGCAGGTGGAGAGCCAGATATTGCCCTACGGAGTGGATAAACTCTTCGTGTTTGATGGAGAGGGTCTCTTCCCCTACACCTCTGCTCCCCACACAGATATACTCGTAAAGCTCTTCACCGAGGAGAAACCGCAGATCTGCCTCATGGGTGCCACGGTCATCGGACGTGACCTCGGCCCCCGCGTGTCGTCTTCGCTCACCTCAGGCCTCACCGCCGACTGCACGCAGCTGGAGGTAGGCGACTATGAGGAAAAGAAGACGGGCAAGGTGTATAAGAACCTGCTCTATCAGATTCGCCCGGCTTTCGGCGGCAACATCGTGGCTACCATCGTGAATCCCGACCACCGTCCGCAGATGGCTACGGTGCGCTCCGGCGTGATGCTACGTGAGGTGTTGGACGAGAACTATAAGGGCGAGGTGGTCTATCCTGACGTGGCCCAGTATGTGCCCGAGACCAGCTACGTGGTGAAAGTCATTGAGCGCCACGTGGAAGCAGCCCGCAACAACCTCAAGGCTTCACCCATCGTGGTAGCCGGCGGCTATGGCATGGGCTCCAAGGAAGCCTTCCACATGCTCTATGATTTGGCCGATGTGCTCCATGCAGAAGTGGGTGCAAGTCGTGCCGCTGTGGACGCAGGCTGGTTGGACAACGACCGTCAGGTGGGACAGACCGGTGTGACCGTCCACCCGAAGGTATATTTCGCGTTCGGCATCTCCGGCCAGATTCAGCACATCGCAGGTATGCAGGATGCCGGCATCGTTATCGCCGTGAACAACGACCCCGATGCCCCCATCAACCAAATCGCCGACTATGTGATCCACGGTAACGTCGAGGAGGTGATTCCGAAGATGATTAAGTATTACAAACAGAACAGCAAATAATAGAGCCTCTCCCCCAACCCCTCCCCAAAGGGAGAAGGGAGTGAAATGCTTCAAGAAACCAAACATACTGGGATTGAGGCATAGCTATATTTAGATTTCATTATTTAACGAATAAAACAAATTCCCCTTTGTAGAGGTCTTGCCCAGAGAGACACTTCTCTTCAAGTGCAAAAGACACCGGGGTTACAGTTATGGCAAATTACTATACAGACCATCCTGAGATTGGATTCCACCTCGATCATCCATTGATGAGGAGGATTGTGGAACTCAAGGAACGCAACTTTGCGGATAAAGACCAGTTTGACGACGCCCCGGTGAACTACGAGGATGCCATCGAAAACTATAAGCGACTGCTCGAAATCACGGGCGACGTCACTGCCAATATCATCGAGCCCAACTCGGAGAGCGTGGACCTCGAAGGTCCACACTTGGAGAACGGCCGGATGCTCTATGCCAGCAAGACGGTAGAAAACATTGAGGCCACCCGTCAGGCAGGCCTCTGGGGCGTATCAATGCCGCGCCGATATGGCGGACTGAACGTGCCCATCACCGTGTTTTCGATGCTTTCTGAGCTCGTGTCTACGGCCGACTCAGGCTTCCAGAACATCTGGAGCTTGCAGAGTTGCATAGACACTCTCTATGAGTTTGGCTCCGAGGAGCAGAAGGAAAAATACATTCCCCGCGTGTCGGCAGGTGAGACCATGTCGATGGACTTGACCGAACCGGATGCCGGTTCCGACCTGCAGCGCGTGATGCTCAAGGCGACTCAGGATGAGGATGGCACCTGGCGACTCAACGGCGTGAAGCGATTCATCACCAACGGAGACTCCGACCTCCACCTCGTGCTGGCCCGTTCGGAAGCCGGATCGCGAGACGGACGTGGCCTTTCGATGTTCATCTACGACAAGCGCGACGGCGGAGTGACCGTGCGCCACATAGAGAATAAGCTCGGAATCCACGGTAGTCCCACCTGCGAGCTGGTCTATAAGAACGCCAAGGCAGAGCTTTGCGGCGACCGTCGAATGGGTCTTATCAAGTATGTGATGAGCCTGATGAACGGCGCCCGCCTCGGCATTGCCGCACAATGCGTAGGTCTTGGGCAAGAGGCCTATAACCAGGCCCTCGACTATGCCAATGCCCGCGCCCAGTTTGGAAAGAAGATTGTGGAGTTCCCCGCAGTCTACGACATGCTCTCCCGCATGAAGGCCAAGCTTGATGCAAGCCGTGCCATACTCTATCAGACATCCCGCTACGTAGATATCTACAAGACATTGGAAGACATATCTCATGAGCGCAAGCTCACCCCTGAGGAGCGCACGGAGATGAAAACCTACACCCGACTGGCCGATGCCTTTACTCCGCTGAGCAAGGGTATGGCTTCGGAGTATGCCAACCAGAACGCCTACGACTGTATCTCGGTACACGGAGGCTCGGGCTTCATCATGGAATACAAGTGTCAGCGCCTCTATCGCGACGCCCGAATCTTCTCAATCTATGAGGGTACGACGCAGCTGCAGGTGGTGGCCGCCATCCGTTACATCACCAATGGAACCTATCTGAGCATCATCAAGGAGATGCTGCAGGAGGAGGTTTCCGACGAGATGAAACCGCTGAAGGAGCGCATCGCCAAGTGCGTAGGCCTCTACGAGGAGGCTGTGGAGAAGGTGAAGGCCGACGATCATCAGGAGGAACACGACTTCCTCGGACGTCGGCTCTACGACATGACGGGCGACATCGTGATGGCTCTGCTGCTCATTAACGACGCATCGAAGGCTCCCGAGCTCTATGCCAAGAGCGCCAAGGTCTATGCCCGAATGGCCGAAGAGGAGGTGATAGGGCACGCTGCCTACATCAAATCGTTCGACATCGACGACCTGAAAGACTACCGTGCCGAGGGCGTTGCCGAAGCATAACCATAGAAACCAACCATGAAAAGCCTCTTCCGCCTTACGTGTGGGCGAGGCTTTTTCATTGATTTTGACTGACCCCACTCCGCCATTGAGGAGGAGTGACAACACAATTGTTTATGAAATCACTACGAGAGATATATCGCATAGGTAAGGGACCTTCGTCGAGCCACACCATGGGCCCGCAGAAAGCCGCCCAGGCCTATCTGTCAAAACATCAGGACGCCAAGATGTTCAAGGTGACGCTCTACGGCAGTCTGGCCGCAACGGGCAAGGGACACATGACCGATACCGCTATTATCGACGTGCTGAAGACCGTGGCTCCGGTGGAGATTATCTGGAAGCCAGAGCTCTTTCTGGAGTTCCATCCCAACGCCATGCGCTTCGAAACCGAGAAGGGAGAACCGTGGACAGTATATAGCGTGGGAGGCGGAGCCCTCTCGGAAGGCCCTCACCCCACCGACCTGCTGCCCATCGGACCGGATATTTACGACCTCACCCACCTGGTAGACATCAAGCATTGGTGCGACAACCACGGACGAACCTATTGGGAATATGTGGACCGATGTGAGGATCCATCTATCTGGGCCTACCTGCAGACGGTGTGGGAAGCTATGAAAGCGGCTGTGGAAAGGGGCATCGACGGCGACGGCGTGCTACCCGGACCACTCAACCTGCAGCGCAAAGCCTCCACCTATTATATTAAGGCGAAGGGCTACAAGCAGAGTCTGCAGACCCGAGCACTGGTCTATGCCTATGCCTTGGCGGTGAGCGAGGAGAACGCGTCGGGCGGCACCATCGTCACGGCGCCTACCTGTGGAGCCAGCGGTGTACTCCCCGCAGTGCTCTATCACCTGTCCAAAGGCCACAACTTTACCGACCGCAAGATACTCCATGCCTTGGCCACGGCCGGACTCATTGGCAACATAGTCAAGGAGAATGCCTCTATCTCGGGCGCCGACGTGGGCTGTCAGGGCGAGGTGGGCGTGGCTTGCGCCATGGCCTCCGCAGCCGCCTGCCAGCTCTTCGGAGGCAGTCCGTCGCAGATAGAATATGCTGCAGAGATGGGCTTGGAGCACCATTTGGGAATGACCTGCGACCCTGTGTGCGGACTGGTACAGATTCCTTGCATCGAGCGCAATGCCTTTGCGGCCACCCGCGCCCTCGACTCCAATCTCTATGCGGCATTCAGTGATGGTCGCCACCGCATCAGTTTCGACCGAGTGGTGGAGGTGATGAATCAGACTGGACACGATCTTCCCTCACTCTATAAGGAAACTTCGGAGGGCGGACTGGCCAAGAGCCTCTCCAACTTGATGCATCCCGACAGTGCCAACATGGGCTAAACCCGCAGGCTATCCCACGAGATGAGAAAGATTCTGCTATCAATTATCATAGTCCTCGGTGCCGCGCTGGCCTCCACATCGTGCCGCATGGCACCGAGCCATAACCTTGGCGACACGGTGTCGGCCAAGGTCTTTGAACCTGCCGATACCTCTGCCCGAGTTGCTTTGGGCAAGGGGAAAAAGGTCGTGCCCATTAAAGACAGTGCCGATATCTATATCATCGGCGAGGCATCCACCCGCACCACGGTGCAGTTGCTGAGCTATCCGAGTCGGCGCGACACCGCCATCTATGCCAAAGGCAAGCACATCAAGGTGACGGGCAATGCCGACTATGGTCATGCCGTGCGTGCCAAGTTCTGGATTTCGGATGCTGGCGACACGCTCGTTACGCGTCTGGAGGAATACCTGGCGAAGAAATAAGTTCATAAAAAAGAGGAAAAAGAAATCCATATACTTTCCTTTCCCGTATCTTTGCGGCCCACATCCCACCCTTCTCAATAGGGGAAAGAGAGATTCAGCTGCCGTAGCGGGAAGAGAAGTATATGGATTTTTGGGTTCGGCGCAATGCCCGGTTACTTGTGGGCCTTGTAGTATTGCAGACCCGTCTGCACATTTTTGATTAAAGCCTTGCTCGACATCGTGGCACCGCTCACGGCATCTACGTCCATCTTCTGGGCCTTGGTCACGGTCTTTCCCTCGAAATTGTCGAGCAGAGCCTTAGCCCGAACAAAATATTTTGGGGTCTCACGGTTGGGCAGCGCCTCCACCTTCACCACACGATTTTTCTCGATATAAATCTTAACCGGCGTGTTGCCGCGATAGCCTCTCACGTCCTTGGTGAGGGTAGAAGTGTTGACGATGGTTGTCCCGGCATCCTTGGTAAGGACCGACTCGGCGGGCATAGCGCTCACAAACACAGTCAGAGCGACGGCCGAGAGCGAGGAGATGATGAAATTTCTGGTGTTCATTCCGATACTTCCTATATTGAATTGTTCCTATTTGCTATGACGTTCAAAATTACCCAAAAGTTTAATCCCGAAGAAAGAAAGACCGATATTTTAACGATTATCTTTTATCTTTTAACGTTTAAAATATTACCTTTGTCCAAAATTAAGGTTCTATGAAGATCAAGCTCCGTCACAACACCATGATGCGTCTCATCTTTGGAGGCATACTGTTCATAGGATTTCCCGGCCTACTCTTCCTTTTGGTGTGGCCCATACTGGGCTGGCAGTGGGCTCTCGTCCTCCCCATTGGCATGGTTTTACTGGTGGCCTACGGCTTTTTCTTCGGCTGGCGCCACATCGTGGTGCGCTCGGCTACCTGCCGCTCTCCGCTTCTTCCTCCCTCGTTCGACGGCTACCGCATACTCCAACTCTCCGACATCCACATCGGAACATTCCTCCGCAATCGCAAGTTTGTAGACAAACTGGTAGATGTAGTCAATGCCCAGCAGGTGGATTTGGTGGTCTTCACCGGCGATTTGGTCAACGTTAGCGCCGAAGAACTCATCCCCTTCCAGCACTCCCTAAAGCAGATTCAAACCCTCGACGGTATCTATTCCATCATGGGCAACCACGACTATTGCGAATATGGGGCCGACAAAAGCCTGCGCAATGTGGCCCGCAACCAGCATGTGCTGCAATATTTGGAAGAGAAAATGGGGTGGCATCTGCTCATGAACGAGCACGTGATGATTTGCCGAAACACCGACGAGGCCATCGCGCTCATCGGCGTGGAGAACAGCAGTAGGCCTCCGTTTCCCGACTATGGCGACCTGCCTAAAGCCATGCAAGGCCTCCACGAGGGTACGTTCAAGATTCTGCTGAGCCATGATCCGAGCCATTGGCGTCGTGAAGTGCTGAGCCAGACCGATATCGCCCTTACCCTATCGGGCCACACCCATGCCGGACAACTGCGCATTGGGAAGTTCTCTCCCGCACGCTGGGCCTACAACGAGTGGGGCGGAAAATATGTTGAGGGAGGCTCCATGCTCCACGTATCGCTGGGCGTGGGCGGCACAGTGCCCTTCCGATTTGGTGCCTGGCCGGAGGTGAACGTGATTACGTTGAAGCGGAAAGAATAGGCCGAGCACGAACGTCCATATACCTAAGACACATCAAACCATTAAAAACACAAATGATATGAAGCGCCACCCCAAACTCCGATTTCACGGGATGACCGTGGCTCTATGCCTGATTTTCCTCCTCTGCACAGCCACCACCTGCGAAGACTGGGAACCTTACTACCATGGATGCGATTTGGAAAACCTGTCTCAAGACACCATCTATGTGGCGGAATACAGCTATACAGGACCTGCCAAAGCACCTTCTCTATATACCATTTTGAGGAATCAGAGAAGAGATTATTTTAGGAAAGTGGCTCCCGGGGAACATTTTTTCGGAGAAGTTCAACCTCCTTCTGAGGACTTTGTCCCCAGCACCCGATACCAGTTACTGGTTTTCAAGCAAAGCACGATAGAGCAAAAAAACGTAGAACAGCTCATCAAAGAGAACCGCTGCGATAAGTATTTCGACTATTCCTATACCGAACTGCAAGCGCTTAGCTTCCACATCAAGTACAAAGGAGACTAAGAGGCAAGAATGGCAGACCTCCCATCATCTGGAAGTCTGCCATTCTTCTTATATTCTATCGGCCACGACAAACGAGCCGAAAGATACTCTTGGGCCGTGGAAAACCTTATACCAGCGTGGCCACAATCTCTTCGCGGGTACCCGGCAGCATATCGATGACGGGTATCTCGGGCATGGTGTAGCAGCCCGGCTGCAGACGGAAGGAGGCACGAGCCACATTGACCAGCACCTGAGCGGTGAGCGCAGGGTTGTTGATACTCATGTTGAACTCCATGCGCTGGTTAGGAGTCTTGCCGCTCACACCCTTGCGCACGAGGTTCACACCGTGCCCCATGTCGCGCACATCGTCTACCGATGCCACGGCAAACACATGGGTCTCGTCGTGGGCAAAATACGGATCGGCTTTGATATCGGCCGTCACATCCTCCAGTTTGGCACCCTCTTCGAGTTCCACATACACCATGCGACGATGGATGCTCTCACCCAATGGGATGGTCACAGAGAGCGCATTCTTCACGCCTTTCTTGCCGCGCACACACACGCTGTGGCCCATCGACATGCCCGGACCGAAGTTGGTGTAGCTCAATCCCTTGGGAGCGAGGCTCTCCATGAGTACGCGTACGATGGAGTCGGAGCCCGGATCCCAGCCGGCAGAGATGACACTCACGCGGCCTGTCTTCTTGCAGTTCTCCATCTGACGGGTGCGATATTCGAGAATAGAGGTGTGGATGTCGAAGCTATCCACGGTGTTGATGCCCATAGCCACAATCTTCTCGGCCTGCTCGGGGCACGAACGGGTCGGTGTAGCGAGGATAGCCACGTCTACATCCTTCAGTTTGGCGATGTCGTCCACCACCTCATATGGGGTCAGTTCCAGGGGTTTGTCCTTGTCGCCCTGACGGCGAACGATACCTGCAATCTCGAAATCGGGGGCTGCCTCCAGTGCCTCAACACTGTAGCGACCAATGTTTCCGTAGCCTACTACGGCTGCTCTGATCTTCTTCATAAATCTATTGGTTGTTAAAATGAGTCTTACAATACTGTGTTGCAAATTTACATCATTTCCACGTAAAGACGTTTAGTTCTCACTCTTTTTAATCTAAAAAAACGAAAAAGATAACAGATTGAAAACAAAAACGCATTCCTGAGCACCAATTGTTCACCGCCAATGATGCTTTGGCAGGGCAATATGAAGAAATCGAAAGATAGGATTGGGCCAGCAGGCACGATGGACCGAAAGTGCCCTCATATTTGCGCCATGATGCAATATGGACGGGCCTCGTGCGTTATAAAGATGTATATATACCAAGTTAGATTCGAATGATTGAATACATCAAGGGCGAGCTGGCAGAGCTTACGCCAGCATTGGCCGTGGTTGAAGCCGGCGGAGTGGGCTACGCGCTCAACATTTCGCTCAACACCTATAGCGGCATCCAAGGAAAGAAGGATGTCAAACTCTTTGTTCATGAGTCTATCCAGACGGGCGGTAGAGACGATAACTACACCCTCTATGGCTTTGCCTCCAAGCAGGAACGTGAGCTCTATCGCATGCTCATCACCGTTTCGGGCGTGGGTGCCAATACGGCACGCATGATGCTCTCTTCGCTCTCGCCCAAGGAACTCTGCAACGCCATTGCCAATGGCGATGAGAAACTCATCAAGAGCGTGAAGGGCATCGGTCTGAAGACGGCCCAGCGCATCATCGTAGATCTGCGCGACAAGATCATCAACTCGGGCGTGGCCGACGAGCTCCACGTGTCGCCCTCGGCTTCATCGGCACCGACTATCAACTCCGCCATTAAGGAAGAGGCTGTGTCGGCCATGACCATGCTCGGATTCTCTCCCGCTCCAGCAGCCAAGGTAGTGGACTCCATCCTCACCGAGCAGCCCGATATGCCGGTAGAGATGGTAGTGAAGGAGGCTCTGAAGCGCATCAAATAGAAGTCTCTCCCCGCCCTTCCTTGCATGGAAGGAGGGGGAGCCACAATACCAGATGAACCGATAAGTAACCGTTGGGGGATTGAAATGAAATTAAGGCAAAACTATGTTTTCTCACTGATTGTGCTGGCCGTGACCATGGCCAGCTATGCCATCGGTGCGCCTTATTTTCAAGTAGACCCCCGAAGACAGAGCTCTCAGAGGACTCAGACCAATCGGACGAGTCAGACAAGTCAGGCTGGTCGGACCAATCAGACAGCCCTGACAAGTCAGCGGCAGCCCATACTCGACTCAGGAGACAGCATTCCCGACTCTCTGCTCCACCCCCGATGGAAGATTCAGCGCACCACCCCCATCACCTACGACGACCTCGACCAGAGCGCCGTAGACCTGCAGCGCCCCGACGGACTGAAATATGAGGTGAGCTACAACGATACCATCGACCGCTACATCATCGGCACAAAGATAGGCACCACCTACCTCGACGCCCCCATCATGATGACTCCTGCCGAGTATATGAAGTGGAGCGAGAAGCACGGGCGTGACGCTTTCTACCGCAGCAAGAACGATGAAATATACAAGAGGCAGGGCAAGGAGAAGTTCGATTTCACCGATATGCACTTCGACCTCGGACCTGCCGAGAAGATCTTCGGCCCCGGAGGCGTACGCATCAAGACCCAGGGAACAGCCGAACTGAAATTTGGCGCCACCTTCAAGAGCATCGACAACCCCTCGCTGCCCATCCGAAACCGCAAGACGACAACGATGGATTTCGACGAGAAGATTAATCTGAACGTCAACGGCAAGGTGGGCGACAAGGTGAACATGAACCTCAACTACAACACCGATGCCACCTTCGACTTCGACGCGCAGAACATGAAGTTGAAGTACGACGGCAAGGAAGACGAGATCATCAAGCTGGTCGAGGCGGGCAATGTGTCGTTCCCAAGCAACTCCTCGCTCGTTCAGGGTGCCAGCAGTCTGTTCGGATTGCGCACCGACATGCAGTTTGGCAAACTCAAGCTGCAGCTCGTAGCCTCGCAGAAGAAAAGCTCATCGAAGAGCGTGTCGAGCCAGGGCGGCAAGCAACTCACCTCGTTTGAATTCGACGCTGCCGACTACGAGGAGAACCGACACTTCTTCCTCTCGCAGTATTTCCGCAGCCACTACGACGCGGGCATGAAGACACTGCCCAACCTCACCACCGGCGTGAGCATCAGCCGAGTAGAGATTTGGGTCACCAACAAGAACGGAACCACCACCAACACGCGCAACATCGTGGCGCTCACCGACCTCGGCGAGACCTCCCACGTGAGCAATCCACGGTGGACGGCGGGCGGAACACTGGTGCCTTCGAACAATGCCAATTCCGAATATTCTACCGTAGTGAACCAGCTTAGCGGCGCGCGCGATATCGATCAGACGTCTACCGTATTCGATGGGGCGGGCCTGGTGGGTGGCGTGGACTATGAGAAACTGCAGAATGCGCGCCTCCTCAACTCCTCCGAATATACCTTGAACTCCGCCTTGGGCTATGTGTCGCTGCGCACTTCGCTGCAGACCGACCAGGTTTTGGCCGTGGCCTACGAGTACACCTACGGCGGACAGACCTATCAGGTGGGTGAGTTTGCCAGCGACAACACCGACGTGAACCAGGCGCTTTTCGTCAAGTCGCTGAAGAATACGAGCAACAATCCCACGCAGGGCAACTGGGGATTGATGATGAAAAACGTGTATTATCTGGCCTCGACGATAGAGAAAGACAAGTTCCGCTTGGATGTGAAGTACCAGAGCGACACCGCCGGCGTCTACCTTTCCTATATTCCCGAGCAGCAGGTGAAGAGCCAGACGCTCATCAAAGTGCTGGGCGCCGACCGTCTGGATAATAACAACAAGGCCCACGCCAACGGTTATTTCGACTTTGTGGAGGGTTACACGGTGAACAACGGACGTGTGTTCTTCCCCGTGTCGGAGCCTTTCGGAAGCTATCTCTACAACTATCTCGTGGGCAAAGGCGTGAGCGATGCCACCGCCCGCAAGTATGCCTTCACCGAGCTCTACGACTCCACTAAAACCGTGGCGAAGCAGATTGCCGAGAAAGATAAGTTCCTCTTGCAGGGCCAATATCGCGGCACGTCGGCCAATGTCATATCTCTCGGCGCCTATAATGTGCCGCAGGGGTCGGTGGTGGTCACCGCCGGCGGCGTGCGGCTCACCGAGGGTTCCGACTACTCGGTGGACTACAGTGCAGGCGAGGTGACAATCCTCAACCAGAGTATCCTTGATGCTGGCACCTCGGTCAACGTGTCGTTGGAGAGCCAATCGGAGTATTCGCAGGAGCGGAAAACCATGTTCGGCATGAACTGGCAGTACGATTTCTCCAAGAATTTCCAGATTTCGGGAACGCTGCAGCACCTCACCGAGCAGGCCCTCACCACCAAGGTGGCCATGGGCAACGAGCCGCTCAACAACACGCTTTGGGGCTTCAACATCAACTGGAAGCACGAGAGCCAGTGGCTCACCAACATGCTCGACCGCCTGCCCCTGCTCCATCTCACCCAGCCCTCGCAGATTTCGTTCACCGGAGAGTTTGCCCAGCTCATTGCCGGGCAGAGTCACGGCGTGCAGGACAATGCCTCTTATATCGACGATTTCGAGGGAACGACCGACAAGATCGATGTCTCCACGCCCACCAACTGGATTCTGTCGAGCGTGCCTTCGATGTTTGCCGAGAGCCAGGACCGCACCGGTCTCACCAGCGGATACAACCGTTCGCAGATGGCCTGGTACACCATCGACCCGCTGTTCACACGCCGGAGCAGCAGCCTCACGCCTGCCCACATCAAGAGCGACCTCGACCAGCTGAGCGACCCCTACGTGCGTGAGGTCTACGTGCGTGAGCTTTATCCCAACCGCGACCAGAGTTCCTACTCCGGCGCTACCTCCACCCTACCCATTCTGAACCTCGCTTACTATCCCAACGAGCGCGGACCCTACAACTTCAACCCCAACCTCACCGCGGCCGGACTGCTCAGCAACCCCTCCCAACACTGGGGCGGCATGATGCGAAAGCTCGATACCAACGACTTCGAGGCGGCCAATATCGAGTATGTGGAGTTCTGGATGATGGACCCGTTCATCAACAGCAGCAAGCAGGGCAACGCCTCGGCCTATGGCGGCGACTTCTACATCAACCTCGGAGAAGTATCTGAAGACGTGCTCCGCGACGGCAAGAAGTTCTACGAGAGCGGCCTCCCCGTAGACGGCACGAGCAGCTACACCACCACCCAGTGGGGCAAGATTCCCACGCAGGCCACGGTTACCTACGCTTTCGCCACGTCGGCATCGAGCCGCCAACTGCAGGACCTGGGCTACAACGGACTGAACGATGCCGAGGAACAGCAGTTCAACTCCTATCAGGATTACCTCACGCAGCTGCAGGGAAAGGTGAATGCCGCCGTGTGGGATTCCATCTGGGCCGACCCCGCCCACGACGACTACCACTACTTCCGCGGCTCCGACTACGACCGCATGCAGGCCTCCATCCTTCGCCGCTACAAGTATATCAACAACCCGCAAGGCAACTCTCCGTCGACCGAAGACCGCACGGAGACCTACGATACATCCTACAAGACCACGCCCGACGTGGAAGATATTAATCAGGACTACACCCTGAACGAGTATGAGAAATACTATCAGTATCATGTTTCGGTGCGTCCCGAAGACCTCGTGGTGGGCAAAAACTTCATTGTCGACAAGCGCGAGACCTCGCCCACGCTGCGCAATGGCACCACCGAGAAGATCACCTGGTATCTCTTCCGCATCCCCGTGGACGAGTATGAGAACCGAGTGGGCTCCATCTCCGACTTCTCCAGCATCCGCTTCATGCGCATGTTCCTCACCGGATTCGAGCATCCGGTGGTGATGCGCTTCGGCTCCTTGGACCTCGTCCGAGGCACATGGCGCGTGTATAAGCAGAATCTGAACAACGCCGCGGCACAGACAGGGTCGATGACCACGGCCTCGGTGAACATCGAAGAGAACAACGACAAGACCCCGGTGAACTACGTGCTGCCTCCCGGCATCACCCGCGAGCAGGACCCGACGCAGCCTCAGCTGGTGGAGGCCAACGAGCAGGCGCTCGACATCAACGTGGAGAACCTCTCGAACGGGGAGTCGAAATGCGTCTACAAGAACACCACCCTCGACCTGCGCCAGTACAAGCGCATCCAGATGTTTGTGCATGCCAACGCCCACGAACAGAACACCACGAACCTCCAGGACGGACAGCTGGCCCTCTTCGTGCGCCTCGGTTCCGACTACAAGAGCAACTACTACGAGTATGAGATTCCGCTGCGACTCACGGCGCCGGGCCACTACGACCGACTGTCGAGGGCCGATTGCATAGCCGTGTGGCCCGAGGAAAACATGCTCGACGTGCCGCTCTCGCTCTTCACCACGGTGAAGAAGGAGCGCAACAAGCAGAAGAGTCTGGGCCTCGCCTCGTTCAACCGGCCCTTCGAAGCCTACGACACCGACCACCCGCAGAATAAGGTTACGGTGATGGGAAACCCCACCCTGGGCGAGGTGAAGACCATGATCATCGGCGTAAGAAACCTTGCCGCCGACCAGAAGAGCGGCGAGGTGTGGGTCAACGAGATGCGACTCAAGGAATATAACAACTCCGGAGGCTGGGCCGCCAACGGCAACCTGAACATGCAGCTCAGCGACCTGGGCTCGATGAACGTGCAGGGTCGCTACGTGACGCAGGGCTTCGGCGGACTCGAAGACGGCGTGGCCGCACGCTCGCAAGACGACAAGAGCAATGTCTCTGTGGTGACAAGCGTGGAGCTTGGCAAGTTCTTCCCCGACAAGGCCAAGGTGTCGGCACCGCTCTATTACAGCGTCTCGAAAGAGGTGGCGCGCCCGAAATACAACCCACTCGACACCGACATGGAGCTCAAGGACGCCCTGGAGGCCACCGCCTCACGCCGCGAGCGCGACTCGATAGAGAACATTGCTGTGACGAAGACCATCAACACCAACTTCTCGCTGTCCAATGTGAGGGTGGGAATACAGAACAAGCACCACCCCATGCCCTACGACCCGGCCAACTTCTCCTTCTTCTACAGCCACGCCCACACCCATACCCAGGGCGAGACCACGGTCTATGAGAACGAGGACAACTGGCGCGGCGGACTCAACTACAGCTGGACTCCGGTCTACAAGTCGTGGGAACCGTTCAAGAAGGTGAAGTCGAAGAGCAAGTGGCTGGATATTGCCAAGCGCTTCGGACTGAACTGGTTGCCCCAGAGTGTGAACTTCAACACCGAGCTCACCCGCTCTTACTACGAGCTGCAGGAGCGCGACATGGAGGCCCTGGAGAACGCCGCCCTGCCGCTGGTATTCTCCGAACAGTTCCTCTGGAACCGCGAATTCCAGTTGCGCTGGGACCTCACGCGCAACCTGCACGCCAATTTCCAGAGCGCCACCCACGCCCAGGTGGAGGAGCCCTACACCCCGGTGAACCGAGACTTATACCCCACCCACTACGACGCATGGAAGGATTCGGTGTGGACAAGTATCCGCAACCTCGGCACGCCGCTCGACTATCAGCAAAACTTCACACTCTCCTACCAGTTGCCCCTCAACCTCATCCCCATATTTGATTGGATGAACAGCGACGCCTCTTATAGCGCCACGTACAACTGGATACGCGGCACCGACCTCGAAGACGGTACCTCGCTGGGCAACACCATACAGAACAACCGACAGCTCAACGTGAACGGGGCGTTCGATTTCGTGAAGCTCTACAACCACATTCCATTCCTGCGCAAGGCCAACGAGCGCTTCGACCGACAGGCCTCGCAGGCCGAACAGAACCGCCGCAAGCAGCAGCGACAGACGGCCAAGGCCGAGAAGCAGAAGCAGGCAGAGGCCGAAGCCAAGGCCCGCCAGCAGGCCATAGCCGACGGCAAGGACCCCGACGAGGCCGTGAAGCAGCTCCGACTCAGCAACAAGCAGGCCGAACAGAAGAAGACGCAGCTGCCACTCAACAAGCGGTCGTTTGAGAAGGAGGTGACGCTCATGCCCGACACCACCGTCGTGGTGGCCCACGGCAAGAAGTCGCGCCGTCTCATCGTCTCGGCCAAGACCGAGGACGGCAAGCGCCTCAAGGTGAAGTTCAAGCGGATAGACGACAACAGCATACGCATCAAGAACAAGGTAGACTCGGCCCTGAAGGTGAAGATCACGGTGACAGCCAAGCCTGTTCCCGACGACCAGCGGTGGTACAAGGTGGCCCAGAGCATAGCCCGCGTGGCGATGATGGTGCGCAATGCCAGCCTCTCCTACCGCAACCAATACTCCATGTCGCTGCCTGGATTCATGCCCAACATAGGCGACGCGTTCGGCCAGACCAACCGCACGGCGGCCAATGCCCTATCGCCCGGACTCGACTTCGCGTTCGGACTGACCGGCGACGGCTACATAGAGAAGGCCCGCCGCAACAACTGGTTGCTCATCAACGACAGCGTGGCCACGCCCGCCACAAGCAATCTGACCGAGGACTTGCAGCTGCGCATGACCCTCGAACCCATCAAGAACCTGAAGATAGACCTCAACGCAAGCCGCACCATGACCACGGCGCGCAGCGTGCAATACATGTATGAGGGCAATCCCACCACGCAGACCGGCACCTTCACCATGACCACCATCTCGCTCGGTTCGGCCTTCGAGGGCATGGGCAATGCCGGCAACGGATTCCGCAGTCCCACGTTCGAGAAGTTCTGCAACTCGCTGGAGGGATTCCGCCAGCGCGTGGAGGCCCGCTACGCCGGCACCACCTATCCCAACGGAACGCTCTATGCCGGCAAGACTTTCGATGCGGCCAACGGCAGCGTGAACGGTTATTCGGCCGACGTCATGGTGCCCGCCTTCCTCGCCACCTATACCAGCATGGGCGGCAATGGGCTCAGCATCTTCCCCGCCCTCAGGCAGTTGCTACCCAACTGGACCGTGCACTACAGCGGCCTGAGCCAGCTGCCGTGGCTGCGCGACGTGTTCAAGAGCGTGAACGTGAACCATAGCTACAAGAGCATCTTTGCCATAGGCTCCTACCAGAGCTACTCCACCTTTGTGCAACTCATGGGCCCAGGCATGGGATTCATCACCGATGCCACGAGCGGCAACCCCATCCCCAACTCGATGTACAATGTCTCTACGGTGAGCATCAACGAGACTTTCTCGCCGCTGCTGGGCGTCGACGTCACGCTGCAAAACAACCTTACGGCCAAGTTGGAGTATCGGCAGACCCGCGTGCTCTCGCTCTCGATGACGAGCATCCAGGTGAACGAGGCGCTGAGCAAAGACTGGGTGCTGGGCTTCGGCTACAAGATCAACAATTTCAACCTATTCGGCCGACGCAACACGCGGCTCGTGAAGAGCGCCACCGGCAACCAGCGGGGCAACGCCAACAACCGCAACAGCCAGACCACGACCACCTCGTCGGCCAGCAACAGCCGCGGCGGCGTGAACCACGACCTCAATCTTCGCCTCGACGTGTCCTATCGCAGGCAGGCCAGCATCACCCGCGACATTGCCACGATGACCTCTTCGGCCAGCAGCGGCAACACCGCTTTCAAGTTCTCCTTCATGGCCGACTACACGCTGTCGCGCTTGCTCTCGCTGAGTTTCTACCTCGACCGCCAGACCAACACGCCGTTGCTCAGCAGCAACAGCTATCCCACCACCACACAAGACTTCGGTCTGAGTGTCAAGTTCTCGCTCACGCGATAGTCTCGTCGGGGTGCCATCCATCCATTCTCAACATGCAATATTGTCAATAAAATTAGCGTCAAACCACGTCTTCCAGACCTGGTGAGATAGAGACGCCAGCCCCTTCGGTGGGCCTCCTCTGGCGGGAGAAAATGCCTGTACATACCCATCGTTTCGCCATAAGGCCGTATTCGCTTGGCCGTTACTACCTTTTCGCATTCTGAAAAGGTAGTAATCACAGAGTGAAAACGGCCTTTTGATTTCACGAAAACATAGGAATCCACAAATCAAGAAGTGTCAACATTTTACAAGTATCTGTCTTATAGCCATTTGAAAAAGGCTCATTTTTCGCGTATTTCGCACTGGGATTTTCCTGTTACAGAATATCGCGAGCAGGCGAAGACAATATTCCTGATTTTTCATGGCATATTATAGGCTTCGGCATGAGGCCTCACCCCATAGGCAGCAGGCCCTGTGGCGAAGCCTCGCGCATGTTATTAGTTCATAAAAATAGGCAAGATATTGCCAACAATGCCCCGTAGTTTGGGGTAAATTTCGTAATTTTGCAGATTATAATGTGTTTTCCCCGCGGTGCGAGCACCGCCTAACTCAATGACCCGAACGTTTCATCACCGCTTTACATTGGGCGCCAAATGCGGCCTCGTGCTGCTCGCCGCCCTCACCATCTACCTGTTTTGGGAGAAGGAGGTGCTACTCGGCTCGCTGGTTGTGGTATTCACCGTGCTCGTCATGGAGCGCGTGCTCCACTCCGAATATGTGTTTCGCGAGGGATTTCTGGAGATTCACCGCGGCCGTTTCGCACGCCGGAAGTCCATCCCCCTGATGGAAATCACCTCGTGTCGACCCATGAACACCACCTTCGGCATGGTGCACTATCTGCTCATTGGCTATGGCAACCAGCGCTTCGTAGCCGTGCAGCCCGAGCAGGAAGCGTCGTTTGTGGCCCATCTGCAGAGCCTGCTCGCCGATGAAGACGCTGCGGAAGGCGGCGACGAGGAGTAATTCAGACCGAGCGGAGGAAACCGATAAGACCGATTTATGTTATCCAATTTCAAGATAAAAACCCTTTTTTGCTGTCTGTGGTGCCTGTTTGTCCTGGTGCCGATGCAGGCCCAGGTTGTCGAGGAAGAGTACACCGAAGACAACGACACCACCGAGCAAGACTCAGTTTGGAGCGATTCGCTCACCACGCGCAACGACTCGTTGCCCTGGCCTCAGAACGTGCAGGCAGCCATCGACAGGCTGCTTCAGAACGATATGTTCCAGACATCGCAGGTGGGGCTCATGGTATGGGACCTCGATGCAGACTCTGCAATCTATCGCCGCAACGAGCGACAGCTCATGCGTCCGGCCTCAACCATGAAGGTTATCACCGCCGTGACAGCGCTCGACCGCCTTGGAGGCAGCTACCAGTTTAAGACAGAGCTGTGCTACACCGGCCGCGTGGACAGCTGTACGCTCACAGGCGACGTCTACTGCGTGGGCGGATTCGACCCCCGGTTCACCACCGACGACATGACTGCCTTTGCAGAAGGCCTCCACAAGATGGGTATAGACACCATCCGCGGCAACATCTATTCGGATAAATCGATGAAAGATCAGAACCTCCTGGGCGAGGGATGGTGCTGGGACGACGACAACCCCGTGCTCTCTCCGCTGCTGCTCTCGCGCAAGGATCAGTTCATGCCGCGCTTCTATTCCGAGTTGCGCAAACTCGGAATCTATGTCACCGGCTCCATCGGCGAGAAGCGCAAGCCCGAGGATGCCAGCTGCATCGTGAGGCGATTCCACACCATCGACCAGATCTTGATGCGCATGCTCAAGGAGAGCGACAACCTCTACGCCGAGGCAATGTTCTATCAGATAGCCGCCGCGACGGGCAATCACCCGGCCTCTGCCAAGAGCGCGAGGGCACTGATCAGGCAACTTGTGGATAAGTTGGGGCTCGATGGCCGACGCTACGAGTTTGCCGACGGCTCCGGATTGTCACTCTACAACTATGTCTCGGCCGAGCTGGAGGTGCGCTTCCTGCGCTATGCCTATCAGAATGGCAATATCTACAACCACCTGTTGCCGGCCCTCCCCATCGCCGGACAGGACGGAACGCTGCGCCGACGCATGCAGTCTGAGTTCACCCGCGGCAACGTACATGCCAAGACCGGCACCGTGAAGGGTATCAGTTCGCTATGCGGCTACCTCACCGCGGCCAACGGCCACCACATCTGTTTCAGCATCATCAACCAGGGAGTGCTGCATGGCAAGAACGGCCGTACGTTCCAAGACAAGGTGTGTTCCATCCTCTGCTCACCACAGTAACCCCTAAGTTCAACTCAAATCAATACGCATGGAAGAAATCAGAATATACGTAGAAAACATCATCCAGCACTTCGGGCTCTCGGGAAACGTTATTCCTCTGGTGCGCCATGCGGTGCTGGTACTCGTCGTTGCCGTGCTGGCCACCCTGGCCTATCTGCTCGGTCGCAAGATCATCATCCCCGTAGTGGGCAAGATTACGCGCCGCACGTCGGCCCAATGGGATGACATTCTGCTGGGCCGCCCGGTGCTTTTGGCCGTCTGCAGCATCGTGCCCGCACTGGTAGTATGGCAGCTTCTGCCCATGGTGTTCTATCAATATCCCATGGCCCGCGAGGTGGTAGCCCGCCTCACAGCCATCTATATCACCATCGCCACGGTCCATCTGTTCGTGGTTTTCATCAACCGGCTCCGACTGCTCGATAACGACCATGGGGCCAGCCTGCGCCAATACATCCTGTCTTTCTGCGGATTGCTCAAGGTGGTAGTTATCTTTATCGCCGTGATTATCGTCATTGCCATCATCATTGGACGTAGTCCCATGACGCTGTTGGCCGGACTCGGTGCCACGTCGGCCATCCTCATGCTGGTCTTCAAAGACACCATCGAGGGTCTGGTGGCAGGCATCCGCCTCACCTCGGCCGAGATGTTGCACGTGGGCGACTGGATAACGGTACCCTCGACTCAGGCCGACGGCACGGTCATCGAGATGAGCCTTACCACCGTGAAGGTGCAGAATTTCGACAATACAATAGTTACCGTGTCGCCCACCACGCTGGTCAACGGCTCCTTCCAGAACTGGAAGGGCATGCAGGCATCCGATGGTCGGAGGGTGAAGCGCAAGGTGTTCTACGACTTCCGCAGCCTCCGCTTCACGGACGAAAGTCGCTCTGAGACCAACATGTCGCGCTATCGCGATGCCGTGGAGAAGTATCTCGCCGAGTGTCTGTGGGTCAACACCGACATGACCTTGATGGTGCGCCAGCTCGAAGCCACCCAGGGCGGCCTGCCATTGGAGGTCTATTTCTTCCTGAAAAACAAGGAATGGGTCAACTACGAGCACTCCCTCGCCACCATCATGGAGCATATCTATGCCCTCGCCGAGGAGTATGGCCTGAAGGTTTATCAGAAATATCCCGAGCAATAATCCCTGATTCCATCCTCAAACAGGATAAAACAAGCTGGGCTATACGATGTCTTCTTTCGTATAGCCCAGCTTCGTTGAATAGCCCTTATTACCCAATCTCACAGCATAGCGGCAATCCTGCGAATATGGGCAAGGCGTTTTTGTAGCGTAGAATCCCGTTGCGCCATCTGCTTGTTGTATGCAGCCTGCATGCCAATCCATAGGTCTGCATCGATTCCGAGAGCCGCCTCGAGCATCAAGGCATATTCGATGGTCACTGGACGCTTGCCATTCAGCACTTCGTTTAGCACACTATACGACACGCCCATCTGCTGTGCGAGCCTGCGCTGCGATATTCCCCGCTCCGCAATCTCTTCCTTGATTATCTCCCCGGGATGGGTAGGCTCAAAGGGTTCAAGGTTGTTTGCTATCATGTCGGGGTTGGAATCATTTAAACCTTTCATAGTCGTAAATGGAAGATGGACTACAAATTTAGCATAAAAAAAATAATAAGACAAATATCCCCACTACTTTTCTACATTATTTGAAGAATGCTTCGAGATGCTTTTGAGTTCTGATTTTCAGGGCGTAAGAGGTGAGGACGGTGAGCGATAGGATAACGATGTAGATGAGATAGAGCTGGAGCGTGTTGATGCAGATGCCCTCGATGCTCGCCCCCGGCAGCCGGGCGAAGGTGGCGAGAGCACTGTTGAGGAAGGTGGCGAGGTGGGCAAGACACAGGGCGATGGCCTTCTGGAGGGGAAGGAAGGGGGCAGAGAGCAGCAGCGCCACGGCCCCATAGAGTATCAAAGTGGTAGTTGGGATCACCACGAAATTGGTGAGAAGGAAGTAGCAGGAGTACCTGCCGAAGTAGTAGATGACCAGCGGAGCCGTGCCGATCTGGGCCGCGAACGACACCACCGTGAGCCCCCAGAACCAGCGGGAAAGTGGATTTTGGAGGGTGAGAAGGTGGAAAAGCGGGCGAAAATAGACCATAATGGCCAGCACGGCCATAAAGGACATTTGGAAACCAACGTCCCAAAGGTTGGACGGATGGGCCACAAGCATCACCAAAGCGGCAAAGGCGAGGGTGTTGACCGATACCTGTTGTCGGCCGAGGAGGATGCAGAGCGAGCAGAGTGAGAGCATGGTGGCCGACCGGATGGCACTCGGGGGCAGTCCCACGAGCACCACAAACATCCAGATGCCGGCCAGAATGATGGTTTGCGAGAGCCATCGCCACCGACGGTTCCAGCCGAGAAGCATGGTGAGGATGGCATAGATGATGCCGAGATGAAGACCGGAAAGCGCCAGCACATGGGAGGCGCCGGACACGGAATAGGCCTCCTTGGTGGCCTGACTGATGCCGCTCCGGTCGCCCAAAGTCATGGCAGCGACGACCGCCAACTGCTGACTGTCGAGCCCGAGAAGTCGGTACCGGGCCAACAGTCGTTGCCGGAACAGGAGCGCCCGAAGCCTGAATCGGGCAAAACGAGACAGCGGAGCCATGCTGACCGAGGCCTTGTGCCAGTGGCTATAATAGATGAAGGTCTGCGCGCGGAAGCCATGCGACCGCAGCCAGCGCACGTAATCGAAATGGCTCGCGGCGTAGAACGACCGCGGAGCATCAAGTTTTGAACGGGCCTGCAGGCCGTCGCCAAGGCGCAATTGTTGCCAGCGGTTGGTGGCAGTATCGCGCAGAATGGCCGCCTTGACCAGGATGGGGCGATGGAGCAAGCGCTGACCGATGCGCGTAATGGCCAGGTCACATCGCAGCGTGCGGCCCCGAACTGTCGGCTTACTCATCACCACGGCCTCATAATCCAGATCCTGTGGCGTAGACAAAGGCGCGTTGTGACGGTTTTCCCCGGTCATCAAGGCCGCCCCGAGCAGCAGCGTAGCCCCCATGATACACACGCCCTGCAGCCACTCCCACCCTTTTCTCACGAGGAAAGCCACACCTACGACCACCGCCGCCAGGCCCAGCCACACCGCCATGGGCACGCGCTCGCCCACAGCATCGCCAATGATGATGCCGAGAATGAGTGCCAGCACGATGCGCAGCAGGGGAAGCAGCGGAAGCAGTTTCACAGGTTTCATGTCGCAAATATAGGTTTTTATTTGACACGCGCCAATGGTTTGACCCAAATAATTGGGCAAGAAAAGGTACTCACGACACATGATTTTTCAGAAAAAGACTTGAAAAACTCATTGAAATTCCATAACTTTGTAGGATAGGCTGCCATGTGGCGGCCCAATGATAAAACCATCGGGACTATGCAACAGAATAAAGAACTGAGGCAGGCATGGGACTTCGTGGAGCACACCGGCACCAGCATCTTCCTCACGGGAAAGGCTGGAACGGGTAAGACCACGTTTCTCAAGGCCGTGAAAGAGCACTCGTCGAAGCGCATGATCGTGGTGGCTCCCACCGGCGTGGCGGCCATCAACGCAGGCGGAGTGACCATCCACTCATTCTTCCAGTTGCCACTCTCGCCCTACATTCCCGGCACTTCGATCAAAGACCGCTTCGATTTCGGCAAAGAGAAACGCCGCATCATCCGCACATTGGATATGGTGGTGATCGACGAAATATCGATGGTGCGCAGCGATCTGCTCGACGCCGTCGACTCGGTGCTGCGCCGTTACCGCGACCACACGCAGCCGTTCGGCGGCGTGCAGCTGCTGATGATCGGCGACCTGCAGCAACTTACGCCTGTGGTGACGCCGCAAGACGAGGAGCTGCTGCGTGCCTACTACGACACACCTTACTTCTTCGGCAGTCGTGCGCTGCAGCAAATCAGCTACGTCACCATACAGCTCACCCACGTCTACCGCCAGCAGGACCAGGCGTTTATAGACATTCTGAACCACATTCGCGACGGACAGCCCACTCCGGCAGACCTTGCCCACCTGAACGAGCGCTACCGACCAGCCTTCTTCCCCAAGGCCGAGGAGGGATATATACGCCTCACCACGCACAACCGCATGGCCGACAGCTATAACGAGACGGAGCTGCAGAAGCTGCCCGGCCGCCGGTTTGTCTACACCGCGAAGATCGAAGACAACTTCCCCGAGTACAGCTACCCAGCCGACGTGAGGCTCGAACTGAAGATGGGGGCGCAGGTGATGTTCATCAAGAACGACCCCTCGGGCCACCATCGCTACTACAACGGGCGCATCGGCCACGTGGTGGCGCTCGACGAGGAGCACATCCACGTGAAATGTCCGGGCGACGACGAGCCCATCGAGGTGGAGCAGCAGGAGTGGGAAAACACCAAATACGTGATCAATGAGCGTACCCGCGTGATCGAGCCGCAGGTGCAGGGCGTGTTCCGACAGTACCCGCTGCGACTGGCGTGGGCCATCACCATCCACAAGAGTCAGGGGCTGACGTTCGACCGCGCCATCATCGACGCGGGCCTGTCGTTTGCTTCGGGCCAGGTCTACGTGGCGCTGAGCCGCTGCAAGAGCCTTGAGGGACTGGTGCTCGCCACGCCGATAGGTGAGCGCAGCATTATCCGAGACGGCCGGGTGACCGACTATATCGCTCATCAGCAGGAGGCCGCCGAGCGCAGCATCAGCGAGCTGCCGAGCCTCAAGGAGGAGTATTACCGCTACCAGCTGCTCGACCTTTTCGACTTCACCACGCTCTTCAGCGCCCAGCAGATGGTGCACCGCACGCTGCTGGAGTATTTCCACGGCTCGCCCAAACTCACCTCCTACCACAGCCTGCAACTGCAAACCCTGAAGGAAAAACTCATGGACGTGGCCTACAAATGGCTGTCGTTTATCCGCGCGCAGCGGCCCGAGGCCCTGCATGAGGCCGATTTTCTCGACCGCGTGAAGCGCAGCGCCGGCTATTTTCTCAACGTGATCGAGGCCGAGACAGGCCGTGCCATCGAGCTCACCAAGGAGGCACAGGGCCAGAACGCCAAGGGCAAGGAACTCTTGGAGGAGCGCTACAAGGAGTGGTGGCTGGCCTATCTGGCCAAAGACAAGCTGCTGCGGAGGATGGAGGAAGAGCCGTTTGACGTGCCCACCTACATGCTGGCCAAGCAGGAATCGATGCTCGACGCCATGGATGTGGTGGCTCCGGGCAGCAGGACCACGCGCGTGCGCCGTCGCCGCACCACCGCCGACACGCCCTTCGACGATGCTCCGGGCAAGCCCAAGCGGGAGCGCAAGCCCCGCCAACCGCGCCAGCCGAGGGGCACAACAGCACGCACCACCTACGAGATGCTGCTCGCAGGGCAGCGCCCCGAGGCCATTGCCCGTGAGCGCGGCCTCACCCTCGGCACCATCTACGGGCACCTGGCGCGCTACGTGCGCAGCGGAATGCTCTCGGCCGACCGCATCATCGAGGCCTCGAAAGTGAAGGCCATCCGCCACGCCATGGCCCAACTGCCCGAACGCCCCACCGTGGAAGACGTGAAGCGCGTGTGCCGGAAAGACATCAGCCGAGAGGAAATCTATCTCATTCTGCATAGCATCTGACAAAGTCCGACGAGTCGGACTGGTCGGAAGATAGCCCCCATCAAGCAGCCTTGATAACCCAAAAACTGTCAAGATAGTTGGTCAACAATTTTATTTGAGATAGCCATTCTATCAGCCCCAAGCGGCCCTCGGAGAGCCATTTCAGCTCTCGGAGGGTCGCTTTTCTATGCCATCGCCAGACGATTAGGGCCTCATCGCATTTCTATTAGGCCGAGAAGGGAGAAGGAAAAGGGCTTTTTGGCAAGGCCATAAGGTACTAATCATCAGGAGAAAAAGCAGAAAATGGCAGAAGAAAAACGCACAAACTTTATAAGATTCTGATTTTCAAGGATTTGCAAAACAGCGATTTTTAGCACATTTTCCTGCCTAACATCCAGCCCAAGGCCTGGAAAAGGCCATAGAAAAAAGGTGTTCAAGATATTTCATGGGCTATTTTTCTCTCTGACAGGGCATAGGCCTGCCGATGAAATCCCGCCGACGGCTCATGCTCACCAGGCAAAAACGGCCACAAGAGGCAGATGGTCGGAGAAGCCGTTGAGGTACTTCGGCCCTTGGAAATTGCGGCGGGGCTTCACGCCGCCATACTTCCTATCGTCTTCCAAGAGGAACGGCTGGTCGTTGATATGGCACTCGCGAAACGCCGGAAGCAGCGATTCCGAGCAGAAAAGATGGTCGAGACTGCCCCACTCCCCGCGGTATCGGTAGGTGCCCTGCGCCCCATGCGTGCCGCGGGCACGGGCAGAGACGTCGATGAGCCGATGGTCGGCGATGCGCCGGAGCGAGGCATCGCTGGTGTAATCGTTGAAATCTCCCATGACGATGACGCGGGCCGAAGCCGACAGCGAGCGCAGGGAGTCGACCGCGGCGCACAGCTGCCGGGCCACGTGGAGACGGTAGGGGCGCGTGGCGCGCTCCCCATCGGAACGGCTCGGCGCATGGACCACAAACACGTGGAGCGTGTCGCCACTGATGATTTCGCCCGAAGCATAGAGAATATCGCGCGTGGGCCGGAACCCCTCCAAGGGCGGAATGCGTATGGAATGATGGTGAATGAGCCGGAAAGAGAAGGGCGAGAAGAGCAGCGCCACGTCGATGCCACGCTGGTCGGGGCTATCGGTCATCACATAGTCGTAGCCGGCCCGACGCAGCAAGGAGCGCCGCGTGAGGTCGCGCAGCACGCTGTCGTTCTCGACTTCAGTAAGAGCAATGAGGTCGGGAACGACGGTCGAGGAGTCGGTCAGGCCACAGGAGAGTATCTCCTGCCCTATGCGATCGAGCTTGCGCCAATAGCGTGTGGGAGTCCAGCGATAGGCCGAAGACGGCAGGAATTCCGTGTCAGTCTTCAGACTATCGTGGCGAGTGTCGAACAGATTCTCACAGTTGAGTTCGACGATGGTGAAGAGCGAGATGAGCAGCAGCGGGAGGCCCATCACATGCTGTCGGGGAGAAAGAGCGGATCTTCGGGCATCACCATGAGCGGTTTCTGGTCGGCCTGCTTCAGTATCTCGTCGGAAGCATACTGCTTGTTGACCACCAGGCGGAACATATATTCACTGAACCAGTTGTTGGTCATGATGAGATAGCCGTCCTGCCCGTAGCTCGAGCCCCAGCTGTTCTCCACCTTCCATTTGAGCGGATTGCCCTCGGCGTCGAGGTCTACGGCCGTGAGCGTCATGGCATGGGTAGAGCCACTGTCGTAGGTCTCTATGCGCTGAGCCTTCGACATGCCGAAAACGGTGCCGAAGAGCGACGAGTAGTCGTAGTTGTCGGTATCGAGATAGCCACGCTTGCGGTCGAGCTGCTTGCCCACATCATAGCTGGAGTAGAGCTTCCGGCCGTCTTTGAGCGAGGCAATGGCCAGTTGGGCTATCTCCTCCATGGGCAGATTGAGGTACTTCCAGTTGTGGCCGTCGTAGGTGTGGCGGTCGTATTCCACCTCGTAGGTCTTGTGGAAGGGGCGTCGCGGGTCGTTCATCACCATGATAAACGTGCCGTTGATGGGCCCGCCCACGGTGGCCTTGTAGAATTCGAGCGGCGTATATTTCCTGGCTTCGCCCACGGCCTTGCCGCTCTTGTTGCGGAAGGTGTAGCTGAATTCCTTGACCGGCTCACCCACGGTGAGGGTCAGCATGTGGTAGATGGTGCCGAGCATCTCGGTCTTGCGCTGGCGTATGGCAGCGGCTTTCTTGCCGTCTGTCACCATCTTGCGGAGCTCCAGTCCATATTCGCGCAGCTTCGACGAGATCATTTTCTGCATCTGCGAGGTGTTGTCGCTGGAGAAAGTCTCGGGCATGACGCTCATAGGCACGAGGCCATACTTCTCTGCGAGGTCGGCCACACCACAGAATGTGCCGCCGTCGCCTATAGGATTGCGGAAGAAAAACTTCACGCGAGCGTCGTCCATGGGCTTCTTGGCGCAGTCGATGACGCCCTGAAGCATGAGGTTGGCCTTCTCCAACTGGTCGTAGAAGAAGAGGTACGACTGCGAGAACTCCACGCGCATGGAGTCTTGATGAGCCTTGGCAAAGTTGGCCCGGAGTACGTTGAGCCCCGAGAACATCCAGCAACGGCCGGAGCTCTGCTGGTCGTGAATGCTCTGCTTGGGCGTCTCCACGCTGAAATAGGTATCTACCTGTCCCAGGTTCTTGTAGTTTTTTGCCAAGTCGTCAATCTTGTTCGAGGCAATGGCATTGGCCAATGCCTTGTAGGCCGGGTTCTGACTCTGAGCCCCTTCTATCTGCCTGAGCATCTCGGGCGATATGCCTCCGCCAGGCGTCTGGGCCGACAGCAGGCCCGACAGCATGAGAAAGAGCGATAAGACTAAGGTTTTCTTCTTCATAATGAATGCCTTGTGTGTTGAGGAATAATGTAAATTAGATATTTGCAAAGATACCAATTTTTTCACATTCATTACCCCTTTTTCAATTAAATATGTTATCTTTGCAAGGTTATTCCAGTAGAATTTCAATGAACAAGGATAAATTTGGACTGTTAAGTCAAATCAAATACCCAGCCGATCTCCGAAAGCTCAGCATAGACCAACTGCCAGAGTTGTGCGAGGAACTGCGCCAGAACATCATCGACGAGGTTTCTGTGAACCCCGGACACTTTGCTTCGAGCCTGGGCGTTGTGGAGCTTACGGTGGCCCTGCACTATGTCTTCGACACGCCCGAAGACCGCATCGTGTGGGACGTGGGGCATCAGGCTTACGGCCACAAGATACTGACCGGGCGACGTGAACAGTTCTCCACCAACCGGAAATTCGGCGGAATCCGCCCCTTCCCCACGCCTTTCGAAAGCGAATACGACACGTTCACCTGTGGTCATGCGTCCAACAGCATCTCCGCCGCCTTAGGCATGGCGGTGGCTGCCAAGAAGACCGGGCACGACAACAGGCACGTGGTGGCGGTGATTGGCGATGGTTCGATGAGCGGCGGACTGGCCTTCGAGGGCCTCAACAACGCCAGTTCTACCCCCAACGACCTGCTCATCGTGCTCAATGACAACGATATGTCGATAGACCGTGCGGTGGGCGGCATGGAGCAATATCTGCTCCACCTCGACACCAACGAGACCTACAATAAGATTCGTTTCAAGGCTTCGCAGTGGCTTCATGCCAAGGGTTATCTCAACGATAACCGCCGCAAGGGCATCATCCGACTGAACAATGCCATCAAGAGTGCCATCAGTCATCAGCAGAATATATTCGAAGGCATGAACATCCGGTATTTCGGGCCCTTCGACGGACATGATGTGAAGGAGATCGTGAGGCTACTGCGCCAGCTGAAAGACATGCGCGGCCCGAAGCTGCTCCATCTGCATACCATCAAGGGCAAGGGCTATGAGCCGGCCGAGAAAGCTGCCACCATATGGCATGCACCGGGAAAATTCGACCCGCAGACGGGCGAACGCATCATTCCCGACACCAGCAACCAGCCTCCAAAGTACCAGGATGTGTTTGGACATACGCTGCTCGAACTGGCCGAGCAGAACCCCAAGATTGTGGGTGTGACACCGGCCATGCCCTCGGGCTGCTCCATGAACATCATGATGAAGGCCATGGGAGACCGCACGTTCGACGTGGGTATTGCCGAGGCTCATGCCGTGACGTTCTCGGGCGGCATGGCCAAAGACGGACTGATACCCTTCTGCAACATCTACAGTTCGTTTGCCCAGCGTGCCTACGACAACATCATTCACGACCTGGCCATACTCAATCTGCCAGTGGTGCTGTGTCTCGACCGTGCCGGAGTGGTGGGCGAGGACGGCGCTACGCATCATGGCGTGTTCGACATGGCAGCCCTGCGGCCCATCCCCAACCTCACTATCGCCTCGCCGATGGATGAGCATGAGCTGCGCAGACTGATGTTTACGGCCCAGCTGCCCGACAAGGGGACGTTCGTAATCCGCTATCCCCGCGGCAACGGTGTGCTCGTAGACTGGAGGTGTCCGTTGGAGGAGATTGAAGTGGGAACGGGTCGGAAGATCTCCGATGGCGAAGAACTGGCCGTCATCAGCATAGGCCCCATTGGCAACGAAGTGGCGAAAGCCATCAAATGGGCCGACCGTTCGGTGGCCCACTACGACCTGCGGTTCCTCAAACCACTGGACGGCAACCTGCTCGACGAGGTGGGACGCCGATTCAAAAAGATTATCACCGTGGAAGATGGGGTGCGCAATGGGGGCATGGGGTCGGCCGTCCTCGAATGGATGGACGACCACGGCTATCATCCGCAAGTGGTGAGACTGGGCCTGCCCGACAACCGATTTGTGGTGCATGGCTCGGTGCCCGAACTACAGAAACTATGTGGCATAGATGCCGATACCATCAGAGAAACGATTGTTGACTTCTTGGATCAAATATGAAAATTATCATTACGGGTGCCTATGCCATAGGCACCTATCTGGCTCGACTGCTCGCCCGAAACCGGGAAGAGTTGACCATCATCGACGACGACGAGGAACGCCTGGCCAAAATAGGTTCAGACTATGATCTCCTCACGCTGCACGGATCGCCCTCCAGCGTCAAGACACTAAAGGAAGCCGGTGCGGCCGATGCCGACCTTTTTATCGCCGTGACCCCCAACGAGAACGAGAACATCAACAGTTGCATCATTGCCCACGCCCTCCATGCCAAGAAAACGGTGGCCCAGGTGAACGATGCCGAGTATCTCGAAGCCAATGTCCACAAGATGTATCAGGAGCTGGGTGTCGACGAACTCATCTATCCGGAGACACTGGCAGCACGAGATATCATCAACAGTTTGAAGATGTCGTGGGTGCGTCAGCGCTGGGACGTGCACGATGGAGCACTGGTCATGCTCGGCATCAAGTTGCGTGGGGCCTGCGAAATCCTCAACCAGCCGCTGCGAGACCTGTGTGGACCCGACGACCCTTACCATGTAGTGGCCATCAAGCGAGGCGATGAGACCATCATCCCCGGTGGCAACGACGAACTGAAATGCTTCGACCTGGCCTACTTCATGACCACCAAGCAGTATATTCCCTATATCCGCAAGATTGTGGGAAAGGAGAATTACGTGGAGGTGAAGAACGTGATGGTGATGGGCGGAGGTGTCACAGCCGTGAAGGCCTTGCAGTCGTTACCCAAATATATGGATGCCAAGGTGTTCGAGGTAGACCCTGTGCGCTGCGAGGAACTCAACCAATTGCTCGACGACAACATCCTCGTCATCCATGGAGACGCACGCGACATCTCGCTCCTTACGGAGGAAGGCGTCAAGAATACGCAGGCTTTCGTGGCTCTTTCGGGCAATGCCGAGGCTAACATTCTGGCCTGTCTCGCAGCCAAACGAATGGGCGTTCGCAAGACAGTGGCTATGGTGGAGAACATCGATTACGTGAATATGGCTGAGAGTCTCGATATCGGAACCATCATCAACAAGAAGGCCATCGCGGCCAGTAGCATCTATCAGCTCATGCTTGATGCCGATGTAATGAACGTCACCTTCCTCATGTCGGCCAACGCCGACGTAGCAGAGTTTATCCCGAAAGAGGGGTCGAAGGTGACCCTTCGCCCCGTGAAAGACCTGGGATTGCCTATGGGAGCCACCATCGGCGGACTGGTGAGAGACGGCGTCGGCATGCTCGTTTCCGGTAACACCCGTATTCAGGCCGGCGACTCCGTGGTGGTATTCTGCCACAATGTGAACATGAAAAAACTTGAAAAGCTCTTTAATTAAGGATATAAGTGATAAACTTCAGAATCATATATAAGATTCTTGGGGCGTTGCTTTATATAGAAGCGTCCATGATGTGCTGGTCCTTGCTGATGGCGTTGTACTTTGGCGAAGACGACATTCTGCCCTTCGCCATCTCCATTGTCATCACCGTATTGGCTGGAATAGGACTCAGATATGTGGGCAGGAAGGCTGAAAATAGTCTCTCCCGGCGCGATTCCTATCTGGTAGTATCATTGGTTTGGATTGTCTTCTCAGCCTTCGGCACCATGCCTTTCCTCCTTGGGGGCTACCTGCACAGCTTTACCGACGCATTCTTTGAGACCATGTCGGGCTTCACCACGACCGGAGCAACAATCATAGACAATGTGGAAGCCCTGCCGCATGGCATCCTGTTCTGGCGCTCACTCACCCAATGGATTGGCGGATTGGGTATTGTTTTCTTCACCATTGCCCTCCTTCCTTCGTTTGTTGGCGGTAGCACGAAGGTGTTTGCAGCCGAATCTACCGGTCCGATCAAGACCAAACTGCACCCTAAACTCTCCATGGGCGCACGATGGATATGGATAGTTTACCTGGTCATCACGTTCTCTTGCATGTCGTGTTACATGATATTCGGGATGAATTGGTTCGAGGCTATCAACTATTCCATGACTACTTCGGCCACCGGAGGGTTCGCCGTGAACAACTCCAGTACCCTTTCTTTCCAGTCTCCAGCACTGGATTACACCACCACCTTCTTCTGTTTTATCTCCGGAGTCAACTTCACGCTCCTCTATTTCTCGGTTGCCAAACTGAAGTTTAAGGAGCTATGGAAAGACTCCGAGTTCCAGTTCTACTGCTTCCTGGTACTGGGTTTCACCGCCTTTATCATGGGAGAGCTGATTATTCGCAACCATTACGACGTGGAACACGCCTTCCGCTCGGCCATATTCCAGGTTGTTTCGTTTATCACAACGACCGGATTGTTTAACGACGACGCAGGCAAATGGCCCCATGTCACATGGGTTGTACTGTCTATTTGTATGTTTATCGGCGCCTGTTCGGGCAGTACGAGCGGCGGATTGAAGTGTGTACGCGGTGTGATGCTGGCCAAAGTGATGAAGAATGAGATGCACCAGAGACTTCATCCCAATGCCATTCTACCTTTGAAAATCAACGGAAGCAACATTCCTATCAACCAGCGCGTGTCGCTATTGGCATTCTTTACCACCTATCTTATCTTGTTGTTGATCATCGCCTTCATCATGATTGCGGTGGGAATCGATAACACCAATGCCATCACTATCTGCCTAAGTTCGCTTGGAAACGTAGGACCGACCCTCGGTTTGGAGATTGGCCCCACTATGTCGTGGTCTATTCTGCCCGACATTGCCAAGTGGTTGTGCTCCTTTATGATGCTCATTGGCCGACTGGAGATATTCACCGTGCTGGTCATCCTTACCCCATCGTTCTGGACCAAGAACTAAAACTGCCAGCCTAAGCTGCTGCAGACGAAATAAAGAAATGCCCCGCCAACTCCCAATGAAGTTGGCGGGGCATTATATTTTCTGGGAAAAGAAGAATCGAAATTATCCCATCTTCTCCTTGATGGCGTTCATGATGAGACCCTCTAACTCCTCGCAGAGCTCGGGATTATCATTCAGTAGGGCCAACGTAGCATCGCGACCCTGGGCCAGTTTAGACCCGTTGTAGCTGAACCAACTGCCGCTCTTCTGGATAATCTCGTATTCTACGCCCAGGTCTACAATCTCTCCGACCTTGTTGATTCCCATGCCAAACATGATGTCGAACTCCGCCCGACGGAAAGGAGGGGCCACTTTGTTCTTCACAACCTTGACTTTCGTACGATTGCCAATGACGCTGTCGCCGTCCTTGATGCTGGTAGACTTACGAACGTCTACACGTACACTGGCATAGAATTTCAGCGCGTTGCCACCCGTGGTGGTCTCTGAAGGGCCAAACATCACACCAATCTTCTCACGCAACTGGTTGATAAAGATGCAGCACGTGTTGGTCTTGGCAATGGTTGCCGTGAGTTTTCGCAGGGCCTGACTCATGAGACGGGCTTGCAATCCCACAACAGAATCGCCCATCTCACCCTCGATTTCCTTCTTCGGGGTCAATGCTGCCACAGAGTCGACAACAAGTATGTCCACAGCCGAACTGCTGATAAGCTGGTCGGCTATCTGCAAGGCCTGCTCGCCGTTGTCGGGTTGTGATATCCAAAGATTATCCACATCCACGCCCAGTTTCTGGGCATAGAAACGGTCGAAAGCATGCTCTGCATCGATGAAAGCGGCGATACCGCCGTTCTTCTGGGCCTCAGCAATGGCGTGGATGGCCAATGTGGTCTTACCTGAAGACTCCGGACCATAGATCTCTACGATTCTTCCACGGGGGTATCCTCCCACACCAAGGGCTACATCGAGTCCTATCGAACCTGTGGGGATCACCTCTACCTGCTCAATATTCTCATCGCCCATGCGCATGATAGACCCTTTTCCAAAGTCTTTTTCTATCTTAGACATGGCAGCCTGCAATGCCTTGAGCTTTGCATCTTTCTCTGCCTTCTGCTGCGCTGCCTTGGCGGCGGCCAGCTCTTCTTCTGATTTTGCCATATAATATTGAAATAAAAGCCTCCCCACGCCCCTCCGAAGGAGGGGATGTCAGATTACCATGGCGATAAGATGACAGCGGGAAGATGGTTAAGTTGATACTTTTCGGGGCGCCTCCAATTCCTCGGAAAGGCAGGAAATGACGCTTTAGAGCTCCAGGTCTTTGTCGAATTCCTCGTGCCAAGGCAGTCCCTGCTCGTTGAGAACCTGCAGGAATGGGTCTGGGTCGAAGTCTTCCACGTTCCACACGCCAGGCTTGCTCCACAGGCCTTTGAAGAACATCATGGCACCCGCCATGGCCGGCACGCCGGTGGTATAGCTCACGCCCTGCATGCCAGTCTCATTGTAAGCATCCTGATGCTTGCAGTTGTTATATATATAATAGGTGTGCTCCTTGCCGTCCTTGATACCGCGTATGCGACAACCGATGCTGGTCTCGCCATCGTAGTTCTCGCCCAAGTCCTGCGGATTGGGCAGCACAGCCTTGAGGAACTGCAGCGGCACGATGTTCACCTTCACCGTCTTGCCCGAGCCATCGGCCAGCGGAGCCTCAAACTCCACGTTGTCGATGCGCGACATGCCGAGGTTCTGGATGCAGTCGAGATAGGTGAGATACTGCTGCCCGAAGGTCATCCAGAAGCGCGCGCGCTTGATGGTGGGATAGTTTTTCACCAGACTTTCGAGTTCCTCGTGGTGCATGAGGTAGCTGTCGCGCGGCCCCACGTTGGGATAAGTGATATCCTGATGCACGGCCAGCGGCTCGGTCTCCACCCACTCGCCGTTCTCATAGTAGAGACCTTTCTGCGTGATTTCGCGGATGTTGATCTCTGGATTGAAGTTGGTAGCAAATGCTTTGTGGTGGTTACCAGCATTGCAATCCACGATGTCGAGGTAGTGGATCTCGTCGAAATGGTGCTTGGCGGCGTATGCGGTGTATGCCTGCGACACGCCCGGATCGAATCCACAGCCCAGGATGGCGGTCAGACCAGCATCCTCGAAGCGCTTCTTATAGGCCCACTGCCAACTGTATTCGAAGTGTGCCTCATCCTTTGGCTCGTAGTTGGCCGTGTCGAGGTAGTTGCATCCGCAGGCCAGACAGGCCTCCATGATGGTCAGGTCCTGATAGGGCAGCGCCAGATTGACCACCAGGTCGGGCTGATAACTGGCGAACAGCTCCTTGAGTTGCTCCACGTCGTCGGCATCCACTTCGGCCGTCTTGATATCCATCTTGTAGCCCTTGGCATGGATGGCGTCTACCAGTCGGTCGCATTTCTCCTTGCGACGGCTGGCAATCATAAACTCCGAGAACACGTCCTGGTTCTGCACAATCTTAAAGGCGCACACGGTTGCCACGCCTCCGGCTCCAATCATGAGAAGCCTACCCCTACCCCTCCGAGGGAGAGGCTGTCCAGCAGCCGTTGCATTTGTAGCTGCGTTAGCATTCTGCAAATCGTTCATTGTAGTCTTTATTTGATGTATAACTTGTTCTAAATGATATATTATAGACGGGTTTAAGCTCTGTAAAAACAGTTTAATATCCGGCAAACTCTATCGGCGAAAAAGCAAGGTGCCTCCCATCCCCCAAGGTAATCTGGCATTCCCTCCTTCGGAGGGGCCTGGGGAGGCTACCCTATCTCCTCACCCCTGATCCCCAGTGCATTCATCAACGAATAGCCGAGAATCTCCTGACGGAAGTTGCCTCCCTCCATGGGCTGCATGGCAAAGACCGTGATGCGCTTGTCGTCGGGGGCATCGCGCAGCACCCGGCGCACCTCGGCGTAGCAGTCGCCCTGCTCTCCATTGGGAATGACCATGAGGCGTTTCACCTCCTGATGCTCGCAAACGGTCTTGATGGCATCTACGAAATAGTCGGTCTTCTCCACCACCTCGCCCACACCATAGGCATTGATGAGAAATTCGCCGAGACGCTCATCCTTGAAGGCCTTGGCGCTCAGGTCGGTGGCATAGACCGCAGGGACGAAGTTGTCGAGCTGCGTTTTTCCCACCTCATGCACGAGCACCACCTGTGTCTCATGCTTCTGGCCATCCTCGCGGAGGCCTCCGTCGAGCGCAATGTTTACTGCCCACTGGCTGAGGTCGGCCTTGGGGATGGCGCGACCAATCATCCGTTCAAACTGAACACTGAGTTGAAACACCACATAGTCGATATAATCGGCATCGACAATGATGACGTTTTCGCTCATTTTCACGTTGCTTGTGTCTTGCAAATTCATATTGCAAAGATAACTTTTTTATTTGGTTTTCGCAAAGGAAAGCCCAAAAATCAGATGGCCCAAACCGATAACTCCGCCCGCAGACAAAGCGGCCGGAGCGAGGGAAAAATGCTCGCTTGAGGTCATTAGGCTATTATCTGTCTTACCCTGCAAATATAATGGTTTCGTGGAAAAGTAGGAACAAAATGGGTGGAATATTTTACAGAAAGGGTGGAAATGGGGCAGTGGTTCTGGAATGAAGACAGGATAACGGGGGAAAGACATAGTAACAGAATAACATTTCAGGGGAGGCGCAGACAGAATAATTATCAAGGGTGGGAGAAAGACAGAGTAACAGAATAACATTTGGGGTGGGGTTTAGACAGAACTACATAACAGGCATATAGGGAAAACCGCCCAACGAATCCACCAACAGGGTATTCTGCCTGTCATTATGACACGCGGAGCGTTTCTTATGTCATGGGGGCAGAGGCAGGAAAATATGTCATTATGAAAGGTTATATGTCCTTATGTTATAAAGAGAGAGAGGTTTTGACAGGCATGAAAGGATGCCCTCCGGCGGTGCGGACACGCACGGGGCATGTCCCTACTGAGCGACTGCCAATCCCGCTATAACTTACTGATAATCAGAGCAGGTAAGTATGCCTCCGAAATAAGGTACTAATCGCGATGCGATGAGGTAGTAAAGGCGGGGCGAAAAGGTACTAATCGTGCGACGATTACTACCTGATCGCGAAGCCCCTGCTACAAGGCCTTTCTGTCGGGGCATAGAGGCCTGTTGGAGCCCTCGACAAAAGAGCACGAAAAACCCCGGTGAGACGCTGGGGGAGCGGAGCCCAACGTGGCCCTCACCCCTGCAGCATCTCACCGGGGAACGTATCTTAGAGAAAACTCTTTAGAGAGGAGTGGTGAAGATGAAAGTACGGATGACCCAATAGCTCAGTATGCCGGCGAGATAGCCCACCAGTGCTATCCAGCTCACACGCTTCATATACCATCCGAAGGTTATCTTCTCCAAGCCCATCACCACCACGCCGGCGGCAGAGCCGATGATGAGGATGGAGCCACCCACGCCGGCACAGTAGGCCAGCAACTGCCAGAAGATGCCATCTACAGCCATATCGCCTGTGGGAGCCACGGGATACATACCCATGCAGCCGGCCACGAGAGGCACGTTGTCGACAATGCTCGACAGGATACCGATGATGCCCGTCACGGCATAGTGGTTGCCCGCAAACGCGGTGTTGAGTCCCTGACCGAGCATGGTGAGCACGCCCACTTCCTCCAGACAGGCCACGGCCATGAGGATGCCAAGGAAGAAGAGAATGGTAGACATATCAATGTTGCGCAGCAGGTTGACCACGCGCTTCTTGGTGCCGCCCTCATCGTTTCCACGATGCAGATTGCGGTAGAACACCTCGGTGACAATCCATAGCACGCTCAGCACAAACAGGATTCCCACAAACGGTGGCAGGCCGGTGATGCCCTTGAACACGGGCACGAACATCAGACCACCCACGCCGATGAAGAACACCACCTTGCGCTGGGCCGACGAGAAGTCGAGCAACTCGTAGTCGCTCTTCATGGCCAGCGGCTCCTCGGAGTCGAGACTGCCCTTGAGCGAATATTGCAGGATGAAGGCCGGAAGCACCATCGAGATGACCGAGGGCACCACAATCTCGGAGATTACACCCAAGGCGGTGATCACTCCCTTATTCCACAGCATGATGGTGGTCACGTCGCCGATGGGCGAGAAGGCTCCTCCAGAGTTGGCCGCGATAATCACCAGCGCTGCGTAGATGATGCGGTCGTTGTGGTCGTGCACCAGTTTGCGCAGTATCATCACCATCACAATGCTCGTGGTGAGGTTGTCGAGGATGGCCGAGAGAATGAAGGTCATGAAGGCAATGCGCCACAGCAGGGCACGCTTGCTCTTCGACTTCATCACGGTGCGCACCCAGTTGAATCCGCCGTTCTGGTCTACAATCTCGACGATGGTCATGGCACCCATGAGGAAGAACAGCGTGGTGGCCGTGCCGCCGAGGTGGTGCTCAATGGTGTTGCTCACCTCGTGGATGAGTTCCTGACCGGTGAAACCATGGATATAACTATCCGGAGAAATCATAAAGAGGGTCCAGCAGGCCACAAACATCAGTAGGGCCACTGCAGCCTTGTTCACTTTCGTAACGCTCTCGACGGCTATAAAGAGGTAGCCAATGCAGAAAGTGATGACAATTGCAATTGTTAATGGTGACATTGATAGTTGAATTTGATAATGATTGCGCTTGGTAGACACGACAAAACCTCATCGGTCTGAAGCGATGCAAAGGTAGTAAAAATATCATGATCAAGTACTAAAAAGCAAAAAAATTATAATGAGTCCAAAGAAAATTTATAGGCCATCATTTGGCGGGGCTGGTGTTTCGGCGGTTTCTTCCTATGGAGCAGGCAGTTTCGTGGGTGCTTCGTGCTACCTCCGAGGCGCCTTGCGGGGCATGGTTTCAGGCCATGGAAACAGCGCCCCGGCCCTCTCCTGCCTCATGGTTCCGATGGTCGAGGCATCGGGGCGACGGCGGGCCGTTGGTTGAAGCAATAGGCCCATTGGCTGAATATTTTTGCAACTTACCTCCTCTTTTCTCTATATTTGCCGAAAAACAGACGGGCAGGGCAAACCTCTGCACCTGCCCAACGCAGACAACAGGAATAGTAATATCAAGTTTAGGATTATGAAAAGAAATCTCAATCTGTTTATCATCGCAGCGGCCACACTGCTCGCCGCCTGCTCTTCGGGAGGAGAGTTGCTCGACGAGGAGACCAGCTCTGCCAGCTATCCCACATCATCTGCCACCTCCTCGGGGTCGGCCAGTACATCTACAGCCAATAGTGATCTGAGCAGCCTCGACGTGGCCATCGACTCCACCGCCCTATCGGAGACGGAGACCGTACCCACAGACAACGAGGACTATGTGGAGAACTACTCGGCATCCAACACCATCTACATCCATTACAACGGCACGTCGGCCAGCTACACGGGTAGCGCATCGGGCGTGAGTGTCGATGTGAGCGGGGCCGACGTAACGGTCACCTCGACCACCGCGGGGATGAACTATGTGCTCAGCGGCACCACCACCGACGGTAGTTTCAAGGTGGCTTCGAGCGATAACAACAAGAAATTTGAACTCACCCTCGCCGGAGTGAGCATCACCAACGGCGACGGTCCGGCCATCAACATCCAGTCGGGCAAGCGCACCTATGTGGTGCTGAAAGACGGAACCTATAACCATCTGGCCGATGGCACAAGCTATGCCTCCAGCACCGAAGACCAGAAAGGCACGCTATTCAGCGAGGGCGAGCTGCTCTTCTCGGGCAAAGGTCACCTCAGCGTGGACGCCAATGCCAAGGCAGGAATAGCCAGCGACGACTATATCCTGATACGCCCCGGAACCAATATCTACGTGAACGCCTCTCAAGGCAATGGCATCAAGGCCAACGATGGTATAGAAGTGGCCGGCGGTGTGGTCAATGTGGAGGTGTCGGGGACGGCAGCCAAGGGTCTCTCTACCGATGGTTACTACACCCAGTCGGGCGGCCGCGTGACGGCCATCACCACCGGAGGCGCGGAGTATGATGCCGACGACAAGGACGTGAGCGGCTCAGCAGGCGTGAAAGCCGACTCCACTCTCACTGTAGACGGCGGCTCGCTGCTGGTGAAGAGCACCGGAGCGGGAGGCAAAGGACTGAGCAGCGACCAGCAGATTATCATCAACGACGGCGTGGTGAAGGCCGTGACCACGGGCAAGACCTATACCTATAGCAGTAGTCTGGACAGCAAGGCGAAGGGCATCAAGGCCGACGGCAACCTGGCCATCCATGGCGGCGCCGTGATGGTGAAAGCCACCGGAGGCGAGGGCTCGGAGGGTATCGAGGCCAAGGGAACGCTCACCATCACAGGCGGAACGACCGAGGTGTATGGCTACGACGACGCCATCAACTCGGCACTCGACCTCACCATCAGCGGCGGATACGTCTATGCTTTCAGCATCAACAACGACGGCATAGACTCCAACCGCAATCTTTACCTCAAGGGCGGCACCACCCTGGCCTATGGCACCACCCAGCCGGAGTGCGGCATAGATGCCGCCGAGGGCTACAGTGTCTACATCACGGGGGGCACTCTCTTTGCCGTGGGCGGTGGTGAGAGCTATCCCAGTTCATCGTCTACGCAGCCGAGCATTGTCTTTGGCGGGTCTGTGGGCTCAGGTTCGACCATTGCCCTTGTCAACGGCACCACCCAGGTGGCCAGCTATGTCATGGGCCGCAGCTACGGAAGCAGTGTCAGCATCCTGATGTCGGCACCCGGACTGGTCAAGGGCAGCAGCTACACCGTGACCGTAGACGGCGCTACCGTGGGCACCATCTCCTCGCTCTCGTCGCCCTACTCCACCATCGGCTCAGTGTCCTCGGGCATGGGCGGAGGTCGTCCCGGGGGATGGTAATGAGGAAAAACTGCGCGGATTTAAGGTGTTCATGGAGTCAGAGGAGTTAAAGAAGTTAGGGAGAAAGAGGGAGTTAAGAAGTTAAGGAAGTTAAAGGAATTAAGACAATAGTCTGCTCATAGAATTGCCTCTCCGATGCTTTGACGTAGCATCCCAGTAGCTTAGAAGTGGCATTTAATTTCCAGAAAGTAGCTTACCGGTTTCTTGAGAGTAATGTCTTTAACTCCTTTAACGTCCTTAACTTCTTTAACTCCCCCTCCCTTTAACTCCTCAGACCTCTTTCTCTCCATGAAAAGCAATACCAACCTATATTCAACGTTATACCAACAAACGAGGCTTATGAAGCATTTTACACGATGTAGCAAGGAAAATCTGATTTATATTGGGCTGTGGATCATCCTATTTCTCACCCCAGTGGTCAGTCTATATTTCCGTACCGCCACCGACAGTCACCTGCAATTCCAGTGGAGCGAGGTGTTCCATGTGTGGCTGGTGTTTGCCGTCTACCTCCTCATCTTCCTGATACACAACATCATTCTGGCACCCATCCTCATCTATAAGCACAATACTCTGATGTATATCGCCACCACCTTGTGCCTACTCGGGGTGTTTGTTACCTTTGAATGCATGAACCGCCCCGACAGGGCAAGGCGGCCCCGACAGGAGATGGTCAGCCCTCCCGTGCGCCCCCAGGGGGCCGACGGCTCACGCACCATGGGGCCGGCGTTCGGCCCCAACGGTCGCAGGCAGGGCAGCCCACAGCATCCCGACGACCGCATGCACCAGCCACCGATGTTCTTGGGCATGATAGACTTCGTGGGAGCACTGATTCTTGTGGGACTCCTCGGACTGAATCTCGGCGTGAAACTCTATTTCAAGAATGAGAAAGACTATGATGATCTTCAGAAGTTGGAGAAGCAGAGCCTACAGCAACAGCTCGAATATCTGAAGTATCAGATTAATCCCCACTTCTTCATGAATACCCTAAACAACATCCATGCGCTGGTTGACATCGACTCTGAAAAGGCCAAAGCCAGTATCGTGGAGCTGTCGAAGATGATGCGCTACGTGCTCTACGAGGGCGATAAGAGCATGATTCCGCTGCAAAAGGAGGTGGCTTTTCTCCACAACTACATCCGACTGATGCAACTGCGCTATAGCAACCGCGTGCAGGTGACGCTCGATATTCCCGACAATCTGCCCGACGGACAGGTGCCGCCACTGCTGCTCATCACCTTCGTGGAGAACGCTTTCAAGCATGGGGTGAGCTATCAGAAGGACAGTTTCATCGATATTGTGATGGACATGGACAACGGCAACCTCTTCTTCCACTGCCTCAACAGCAAACAACCCATAGATGTTTCCACGCCCGGAACAGAGCCGCAGGAGCATGGAGTAGGGCTGAAGAATGTGCGACAGCGCCTCGACCTTATCTATGGCGACACCTATCGGCTCGACATCCAAGACCACGAGGAGAGCTATGACGTGCAGCTTTATCTTCCTTTTGTGAAGCAAGATGCGCCCAACAACAAGCGGTAACCGCCCGTTTTCCGTGAGATATAATAGTAGACAGAGGGGCTAAGACGAAGCATGCCCACTACATCGCAAACAAGACTGACTATGAATGAAAGATTGATCAAGTGTCTGGCCATAGACGACGAGCCGCTGGCGCTCCACCAATTGGCCGCCTACATCCGCAAAGTACCGTTCTTAGAGCTGGTGGCCGAGTGCTCAAGTGCCATCGAAGCCAAGCGAATACTCGACGAGGAACTGATAGATGCCATCTTCTGCGACATCAATATGCCCGACCTCAACGGCATGGACTTCGTGAAAAGTCTGGCTGCTCCGCCCCTCGTGGTGTTTACCACGGCCTACGCCGACTATGCCATCGAGGGATATAAGGTAGATGCTATAGACTATCTCTTGAAGCCTTTCGGCCTCGACGAGTTCCGCAAGGCTGCCCAGCGAGTGCGCGACCGTCTGCCACACTCGCCGCTCTCCTTCCCCCGTGAGCCCACTCCCGCTCTGCAATCGGGCTCTCCCGTTTCCCCAAACCCATCTGTTCCTGCTACCCCCTCCCCTGCAGAGGAAGGTCGGGACAGGGAATTCCTGGAGCCGGAAGGCGGAGATGGCACCCTGTTTGTGAAGACCGACGGGCGCGTAGTGCGCATCAACATCGCCGATATCACCTATGTGGAGGGCATGAGCGAGTATCTGAAAATCCACCTCGACGGCCTCGACGCTGACGGACGACTGCAGAAACCACTGGTCATCCTGTTCTCCATGAAGCGGCTGGAGGAGCGATTGCCCAACCATTTCATGCGCATCCACCGGTCTTATCTTGTGAATCTGAAGAAGATTCAGGAGGTAAACAAGAACCGTGTCATCATGGACCGCGACACCTATCTACCCATTGGCGACCTCTATCGCGACGCCTTCAACGCCTATATCAACCAGAATTTCCTCGGAAAATAGCGTCTTTTCATCGCCTTTTCGTTGATTTTCAGCAGCATACAACGCCAAACGGCCGGGAAAATCCATTGGATTATCCCGGCCGTTGGGTTGTAGGGCAATGCCGACAGAAGCGGCACGGCAGTTATTTCACGTTGCCGACCTTGATGAGATACTCACCAATCTGGATGGCATTGAGGGCGGCGCCCTTGCGAATCTGGTCGCCAGTGAGCCACAAAGTGTTGCTATTGTCGTCGGCAAGATCCTTGCGAACACGGCCCACATAGACGTCGTCCTTACCCGCACTCTCCAAAGGCATGGGGTAAACATAGTTCTGAGGGTCGTCGACGAGGGTCACACCGGGGGCTGCCTGCAGTGCCTCGCGAATCTGTTCAACGCTCACAGGCTGCTCGGTCTCGAACCAAACGCTCTCCGAATGGGAGCGCAGCGAACTCACACGAACACAGGTTGCCGACGTGCGCACATCGGAATGCATGATCTTGCGGGTCTCATTGAACATCTTCATCTCCTCTTTTGTATAGTCGGTCTCGGTCATCTTGTCAATCTGCGGGATAACATTGTAGGCCAGCTGATGGGGGAACTTACTAATGGTGCTTACCTTACCGGTTTCCACCATCTCCTTATACTGCTGCTCAAGCTCCTGCATGGCTGCCGCACCGGCGCCGCTGGCGCTCTGGTAGGAAGACACGTGGACCTTCTTGATATGTGAGATTTTATCGATGGGATTGAGCACAACGACCATCATAATCGTGGTGCAGTTGGGGTTGGCAATCACGCCACGCGGTCGAACGAGGGCATCCTCGGGGTTGATTTCGGGCACCACCAAGGGCACATCGTCGTCCATGCGGAAAGCGCTGGAGTTGTCTATCATCACAGCTCCATACTTGGTGATGGTCTCGAGATACTCTTTGCTGGTGCCTGCTCCGGCCGATGCGAATACCATGTCCACATCTTTGAAGTCGTCGTTATGCTGCAAAAGCTTCACTTCATATTCCTTACCCTTGAAGCTATACTTTCGTCCGGCACTACGCTCGGAACCAAATAACACTAAATCATCCAAAGGGAAGTTACGCTCTTCGAGGATGCGCAGGAGCTCCTGTCCTACCGCACCACTGGCGCCAACAATTGCTACTCTCATACTTTTATACTTCTAAAATTAATACTATCACCTGCAAAATTACAACTTTTCGTGTAATTCAGTGCACAATATGAAACTTTTTTCAACTTTTGGCCTTACAATCTGTGGCTAACCGAGGTACGGATTGGAATTTTATTGCTAACTTTGCACATAAACATCCAAGCCCATGCCTCACATCGCGACATACTTCCCCATCACCGACCCCACCCTCATCTTCTTCGTGGTGCTGCTCATCATCCTGATGGCTCCTATCATTATGGGAAAGCTGCGCATCCCCCACATCATCGGCATGGTACTGGCTGGTGTAGCCATCGGCAAGTATGGTCTGAACATTCTGGACCGCGACGCCTCGTTTGAGCTATTCGGCAGGGTGGGCCTCTACTACATCATGTTTCTCGCCTCGCTGGAGATGGACATGGATGGCCTGAAGAAAAACCTCTACCGCACGTTGATATTCGGTCTACTTGCCTTTGCCATCCCCTTTGTTCTGACCTATTTCATGGGTATCGGACTGCTGGCTTACTCACCCATCGCGGCCCTGGTGCTGGCCAGCATCATGGCTTCCAACACCCTTGTGGCCTACCCCATCGTGAGCCGTTACGGACTGCAGCGCAAGCCGAGCGTAACGCTCAGCGTGGGCTCGACTATGATTTCGCTGCTGCTTGCCCTCGTGTTGCTGGCAGCCATCGTAGCCTCTCACAACGGAGGCAACGGCATAGGCTTCTGGGCTTGGTTCGCTTTGAAGTTCGCGCTATACTGCGGAGGCATGCTGTGGATGGTGCCTCGGCTCACCCGATGGTTCCTGCGGAGGTACAGCGACGCCGTGATGCAGTTCATTTTTATCATGTCTGAGATGTTCATGGGGGCCGCATTGGCCGAACTGGTGGGCCTGGAGGGCATTTTCGGAGCTTTCTTCGCCGGACTGATTCTGAACCGATACGTGCCCCATGTGTCGCCGCTGATGAACCGCATTGAGTTTATCGGCAACGCCCTGTTTATCCCCTACTTCCTCATTGGCGTGGGCATGCTCATCAACGTGCGACTGCTTTTCCAAGGGCAGGGCATCGTCTGGGTGGTGCTCTGCATCACAGTGTTTGGCACATTGGGCAAGGCCCTGGCGGCCTATATCTCTTGCATCGGGTTCCGCATGCCCCTCTCGTCGGGCCACATGATGTTTGGTCTGACCTCGGCCCATGCCGCAGGCGCCATCGCCATGGTGATGGTGGGCATGACCATGAGGATGCCCGACGGCAGCGCGGTGGTGAATGAGGGTATGCTCAACGGCGTGATCATTATGATACTCTTTACCTGTATCATCTCGTCGCTCACCACAGAGTGGTCGGCTCAGCGCATCATCCTGCGCGACAAGGAGTATGCTCCCGACGACACGCCGCAGGACGACGAGAAGATTCTCATCCCCGTGAAATACCCCGAATATGCCAATCAGTTGGTGGGCATGGCCATGATGATGCGCAATCCGAAGCTCAATCGCGGACTGGTGGCACTCAACGTGGTCTACGACGACGAGAATATGCGCCGCAACCAAGAGCAAGGGCATCGGCTGTTGGAGCAAGTGCAGCACTACGCCTCGGGGTCGGACGTGATGATGCAGACCCAGGTGCGTGTGGCGGCGAATATCGCCAACGGCATCAAACACGCCTTCAAGGAGTTTCAGGCCTCGGAAATCCTCATCGGGATGCACACCCACGAGAGTGTGTCGCCCAAGTTTTGGGGACAGTTCCACCAGAGTCTGTTCAACGGATTGAGCCGCCAGATCATCATGGCACGCGTCAATCTGCCGTTGGCCACGCTGAGGAGCATCCAGGTGGCAGTGCCTTCGCGGGCACAATACGAGCCGGGATTCTACCGATGGCTGGAGCGATTGGCCCGTATGGTGACTAATCTGGAATGCCGAATCACATTCCACGGGCGCACCGACACGCTGCAGATGATCAGGGAATTTGTGCAAAACCGGCACGCGGAGATACGTGCCGAATACCAGATGATGGAGCATTGGAACGAGATGCCCAAGCTCGCCGCAACCATTGCACACGACCATCTGTTTGTGGTGGTGACCGCACGCAAGGGTACGGTGTCGTATAAGAATGCGCAAGACCGGCTGCCCGAGGAGCTCACCAAGTATTTCTCGGGCAAGAACCTCATGATTATCTTCCCCGATCAGTTTGGCGACGACACGCTCATGACCTTTGCCGAGCCCCAACATACGGAGGAACGGTCGGCCTACGAGGCCATCCACGAGTGGCTACACCGGCGGTTCAATATCTGAAGATTGCAATCGGGGCATAAGGTTTTCAGCTTTATTACAGAATCAACAACAATCAATCTATGATAGATATAGAAGGTATAACCAAGTCGTTTGGCAATCTGCAGGTGCTCAAAGGCATCGACCTGCACATCAACAAGGGCGAGGTGGTGGCCATCGTTGGCCCATCGGGAGCGGGAAAGACCACGCTCCTGCAGATTATCGGCACGCTCGACAAGCCCGACAGCGGCCGTGTGGTGATAGACGGGGTGGATGTGAGCAACCTGTCGAGCAAGAAATTGTCGCAGTTCAGAAACCAGAACCTGGGCTTTGTGTTCCAGTTTCACCAGCTGCTGCCGGAGTTCTCGGCATTGGAAAACATCATGATTCCAGCGTTCATTGGCGGTGCCGGGCGCAAGGAGGCGAAGCAACGGGCCGAAGAACTGCTCGAGTTCATGGGACTGGCCGACCGCGCGAGTCACAAGCCCAACGAGCTTTCGGGCGGTGAGAAACAGCGTGTGGCCGTGGCGCGCGCACTGATGAACAACCCCTCGGTGATACTGGCCGATGAGCCTTCGGGTAGTCTCGATTCCAAGAACAAGGCCGAGCTCCACCAACTTTTCTTCGACCTGCGCGATAAATTCGGGCAGACCTTTGTCATCGTGACCCACGACGAGGCCCTCGCCGCCATCACCGATCGCACTATTCACATGCGCGATGGCCTGCTCGAAGCCGACCAGTCGCCCATCGCCGAGACTGAGCCCGAGGCAACCTCAGTACCTGAGACCACAGAGCCCGAGCCTTACGCAGAATAACCCCACAGCTTGACTCTTCAGCCCCCAGCTGCAGATTCTTGGGTTGATGAGCCTGCGTATGTCTCCCATTTCACTCTTTCGAGAGTGCGTCTGGGTAATGAATAGCCATCTGTTTGAACCACGAATTCCACGGATTACACGAATCTGTAATGACGACGGGATAGTGGACTTTGAGCCATGGGAACCACAGATGGCACGTATTGCACTGATGTTGGGGAACAATAAGGCTATGGACCACCAACGATGGGAACCACAGATGACACGGATGGCACGGATGCTGGGGAACAATAAGGCTATGGGCCACCAAAGATGGGACCCACGGATGCCACGGATGGCACTGATGCTGGGGAACAATAAGGCTATGGCCCACCAAAGATGGGAACCACAGATGCCACGGATGGCACGGATGTTGACTGGCGTCACCACGGGTTTCACGGAGCCGCAAGCGGCGACGGATGCCACAGATGATAAACCCGATGCATCGTTTAGGGGGGGCGTAATGTGTGCTTTACCAAAAGTTACCTCTTTCTGCAGGTCTACCTGTACTCCGTTCCACATCCGTGCCATCCGTCGCCGCCTGCGGCTTCGTGGAATCAGTGGTGCGAGGCGTCACACGAAATCTGTGAAATCCGTGGAATCAGTGGTGAGAAAAACCATAAGAAATGAGCAGGATTCATGCAATCCATGGTGAGAAAAACCACGCAAGACAGGCTGGAATCATGTAGCCAATGGAGTGAAAAACTTCCTGTAGAAAATCGACCTGCACCCCGTCGCACATCCGTGCCATCCGTCGCCGCCTGCGGCTTCGTGGAATCCGTGGTGCGAGGCGTCACACGAAATCTGTGAAATCCGTGGAATCCGTGGTGAGAAAAACCATAAGAAATGAGCAGCATTCATGCAGTCCGTGGTGAGAAAAGCCACACAAGATAGGCAGGAATAATAAACTCTGTGGTTAAATATCAGCCACTCGTTTCAGAGTCAAAAACCCAAGATTAATACATCATCAAAATCTATTCAACTATTAAACCCGAAATTCTATGGCAGACAACCCCTACAATCCGGAGCTGATGAGGAAGAAGAGCATCTACGACCCGCTCACCTATCAAATCATAGGCGCGGCCATGACCGTACACAGCGCCCTCGGTCCAGGGCTGCTCGAAGCAACCTACGGCGACGCCCTCTGCGTGATGTTCGACCGCCTGCACATCCCCTATCAGCGCGAAGCGGAAATCAGCCTGTATTTCCAGGACGTGAAGCTGCAACACACTTACCGCTCAGATTTCGTGTGCTTCGGCAAGGTAATCATAGAATTGAAGGCGACAAAGACTCTCGAAAACATTCATCGCGCACAGCTGCTGCACTATCTCAAAGCCACCCACTACGAGTGTGGACTACTGCTGAACTTCGGCTGTGAGTGTCTGATGCAAGAACGATATTTCAATTAAGAGGTGCGCCTCTACCCCAATACCCCATTCATTTTATAAAAACAAGAACATGACAACAATAAAACTTGGTGAATACAACACGCTGAAAATGGTGAAAACGGCCGAAAGACCCAACGCCCACTCGTTCGGAGGTAAGGAAACCTTTGGCATCTTCCTCGACGGAGGACCCGACGGAGAGATTCTCATGCCGCAGAAATATGTGCCGCAGGGCGTCAAGCCGGGCGACGACGTGAGGTGCTTTGTCTATCTGGACCAAGACGAACGGCCCATCGCCACCACCGAAGTGCCCCTGGCGCAGGTAGGCGACTTCGCCCACCTCAAGGTGAACTGGGTGAACGACTACGGCGCATTCCTCGACTGGGGACTGATGAAAGACGTGTTCTGCCCATTCCGCGAGCAGAAGAAGCGCATGGAGATTGGCGACAGCTACATTGTCTATATCCACATGGATGAGGAGAGCTACCGCATCGTGGCCACGGCCAAGATTGACCGATACCTCACCGACGTGAACGAGGCAGAGCCAGCGCAGCGCGACGAACTCTACCGCAAACAGAAGGAAGGACAGCCCGTAGACCTGCTCATCTGGCAGAAAACCGACCTCGGATTCAAGGTAATCGTGGACAATCGCTATGCCGGACTCATCTACATGGACCAGATTTTCCAGTATGTTCACACCGGCGACAAGGTGCAAGGCTACGTGCAGAACATCCGCCCCGACGGCAAACTGGACATCACCCTGCAGCCCACCGGTCGCAAACAGACCACCGATTTTGCCGAGACACTGCTGCAATGGCTGAAAGACAATGGCGGACATTGCCCGCTGGGCGATAAGAGCGATGCGGAAGACATTAAGCGTCAGTTCCAGGTGAGCAAGAAAACCTACAAGCGTGCCATTGGCGACCTTTACAAACGTCGTCTCATCACCATCGAGGAAAATGGCATTGCACTGAACTAACCCTGCCGCCTCGGCTTGAGGCATCGCCTTTCCCTGTCCGGCTCTAACTGTTTTCGACGGGCCCATCCCTATCCATCAGGGCGGGCTTAATCGGGAAAGGCGCACTGCCTTACCCCTTTTGGGGAGAGTATTGCGCGGCTCACCGTGAGCCATCCACCATTCTCTCAGGGGTCGGCCTAATGGCTATCTGTCAATAAAAACTACATGAAAAACGGAGCAAATTAATGCTCCTTTTAGGTTTGTAATCGGTGCTAATGGTGTGGAAAAGTAGTCCGTCTTCGGGCATTCCATCCTAATCACCTTCCGATTAGGCCGTTTTCGCACCGCCATTTGCCCTTTATGGTATGAAGAATAAGGCTTCATCACCATGGCAAATGGCCTCTTTGGTGTTGCGAAAAGGACCTTATGATGGCTCCATCAGAAAACTTTCGATAATAACCAATCCGTTCATGGCAACCATACGCTGGTTTTCAGCAACTTATAGGAAACCGGCATTTTCAGTGTATTTGCAGCAAAGGATGTGGCCGCTGCGCAATTATGGATTTTCAAAGGCACTTTTGTCCGTATCTTTCAACGATGGCGGCCGATGATGAGCATGTATTATCCTTGCCAATAGAGCACCCCAAAATTGCCATCTGGTGGGCCAGATTTGATGGCCAATGTTGCCCCCAAGAAATTCAAGGAAGCTGGAAATAGAAAAACAAGGGGAAACAAAGCATAGGCTTTGTTCCCCCTGTTTATTGATGGTTTACCGATAAATTACTCAGCAATCATGATAGACACACGGTTCTTGTCGTTCTCTGCGAACGGCTGAACACGGGCACCCTTAGAATCAGATGTAATGCGATCGGCAGCAATACCCTTAGCCTGGAGAGCCTTAACGACAGATGCAGCACGCTGTGCAGCCAGGCGATCGTTGATGGTGTTGTTACCAGTACCAGCGTCAGCATAACCCGTTACGGCTACCTTAGCCTCGGGGTGCTCGTTCAGATAAGCAACGATCTCGTCAACCTTGCTCTGCTCACCTGTTCTGATGTTGTACTTGTTGATGAGGAAGAACACGTCGCGACGGATAGGCTCAACCTTCTCTACCACTGGGGCGGGCTCTGGAGCAGGTGCCGGAGCGGGAGCAACATACTCCTGAACAGGCTCTGGAGCGGGCTCTGGAGCGGGTTTCTCCTTCTTGGTGTAAGTCTTGCCAAGGTTGATGCGGAGACCAGCGAGGGCGTTGAAATACCAGTCGGGGTTCTCAGCTTTCTTAGAGTTGTACTTATCGCTCAGGATGTTGGCGTTGCCCTCGAGCATGATGCTCACAGCGTCGCTCAGGCGAATGTTGAACTCAAGACCGCCGCGGCCGAAGGGAAGTACCTGTGTGCCGTCCCAGATGTAGCGCATGTGGTTGGCGCTGGCCATAGCGTTAGCCTCCTTGTTGTCCCAAGCAATGTTGGCACCGCCGCCCAAGAATGCAGAAACATTGAGCACGCGCATAGGATTCCATCCGAAGAAGAGGTTGGAAAGATTGAAGATAAAGTCGAGACCCGGAGCTACATACTTATATTTGTAAGTGGTGTTGATGGCTGCCATCTGACCCATTTCGTTGATGCCGTTGTAGCCACCCATGCTCTGCCAACCATTGGCCTGCAGGCGGGCTGCGAACCAGGGGTTGAACTGATAACCGAGACCAAGCTGAACGTTGGGACTGATGAGGTCCATGAACTTAGCTTCGCCCAGTGTGTACTGTGCACCTCCTTGGAGATCCAGGAAAGCGTGCTTTTTGAACTCATACTCATTGCCTTCCTTATCAGTATAAGTGGCTTGAGCACTTGCAATCGCTGATCCACCCAGAACCAGTGCTGCAATCATAAAAGATTTAAGACTTTTCATAATTATGAAGTTTAAAAAATTAATTTGTTCTTAAAACCGGCCGTATGCGGCGTCCCTCATATCTGTAATAGTAAGACAGGTTCGTGGAAAGCTTGTTGGGCGTGAAATAGAGGAAATAGGCGGCTGCATATTTCCATGGACCATCCAGAAAATAGACTGTGCTGGCCCAGAATTCGCCTGTACCAGTGGCATCGATTGCCAAAAAAATAGAGTTTCCATTGGTTCCGGTCACGCGGAAACCATTCTTGGTAGCATCCCACTGCCATGTGCAAGATTCCATCAATTCGTTGAAGTCTATCTCGGTGGGCGTCTGCCAATTACCACCCCATGCTGCAGTTGCGGCGTCCCAGTTGACCAGTCCGTTTACTGTATCGGCAGGGGGAGCAGTGTAGCTGTTGTTGGAATACCAACTGTAGTTGGCCTGAGTGAAGGTAGACTTGGTAGAGGTCTCGCCCCATGCGAACTTGGAGCCAGGAACTGTCTCTGAGCTGGAGCCCAGGTCGGTGTTAGACCACTTGGTACCTGAAGGCAAAGCCAAATCTACGGCCTTGGAGGCATACGGGTCGGTGGGAGTTACAGGCGTGGTAGAGGATGTGCCATAAACTGGACGGATGGACATTCTCAGATACTTCTGACCATAGGACACATGGCTATCAGTCTTTGCCGAAGAGCCGATGATGAAGTAGTCGGAATTGATGCCGTCGTGGTTGTTGCTCGTCCAATAATAGCCGGCGACGGTCTTCTGATAAGATGTGCCATCGGCCTGAACATTACCACCGTAAGGAATGAAGATGCTGTTGCCGTTAGGGCCCTGGACCATCCAACCAGGCAGATTGCCATTGACCATATACGACCATGTACAGTTGTCGCGCAGTTCCTCAAAGTCCTTGTCGGTAGGCAGATGCCATCCTGTGCCAACAGTCTTGGTCACTACATCGTACTGTGTTGAAGCTATATCCATGAGATTGTCGGGTACAGAATAAGGATAGCTGTTCTGAGAAACAGTTACCTCATTGGGATCTCCCCAAGCGAAATAGCCTCCTACCTGTGTAGGATTATCGGCACCCAGGTTGTAGCTCGACCACTTCAAGCCCGAAGGCAGACCCAAGTCTATAGCATTGGCCGAGTACTTGCTACCCGTAGTGAACGACTTCACAGCGCTGGTGTACTTCTGTCCGTTGAGCACGGCATAGGCCTGATAGTAATATTTCGTGTTATAATCAAGCTGGCTGGAAATAGAATAGGTCGCAGACCCATCGCTTGCAATCTCGGCAACAGTCTTAGGAATATCGAACAGCACACTGCTGAGGGTCTGATCCTTGGAGATTACCAACCCCATTTTCGTGGCACTGGCCGTTTCGCCAGCATAGATGGCCTTGAGAGTAACGGTATTCTTGACAATATTGATAGGATCCTCTACCGTCACAACCATATCGTCGGGCTTCTTTCCATACACCGGACGAATATATAATCCCATGGATCTCAGGGAGGCCTTCATCTCCTTCAAGGTGCTGCTGATCACCAATGAATAGGCAGTCTGATTGTTGGCAGTATTCAAAGAGCCCGACCAATACCCAGAGAAGTCTGTGTATATTGTGCCATTGCTGCGGTAAGATTCGATAGGAAGGAAAATGGAAGCGGTGGCATCTGTCTTGGAAGTCACCTTATAACCCTTTACAGGGGTATCCTGATAAGCCCAATCACAATTGTCTATCAATTCCTTCAACTCCTTCTCCGTAGGCAGGCGCCAGGTATCCGGTACACTCTCTCCCCACATGACGAAAGCCAAATCGTTGGAAGTAGCTGTGATATTGGAGGTGGGAGACAGTACAGGATAATACATCAAATCGGGATAGGTAATCTGTCCGGTGGGGTCGCCCCAGCCAAAAAGATTTCCCACCTCGGTCTCAGCGGTGGCCCCTAAATTCATATTAGCCCACAATATGCCTGAGGGAAGTTTTAAGTCAACCTTCTGTAAGCCTGCTGGCAGGGCAATGTTCAAGGGATTACTATCGTAGGAAAAGTATATTCTTTGTACGTCAGCTACACGATACGGAACCTTCGTTCCATCCTTCATCTCTACATTGACCATCCTTGTTGGGGCTGCTGGAGCATAGCGCTGACCATAGCTGGAGAGGATTGAAACGATAGTCAGTAATACTATCAGTGTATATTTCTTCATTTCTTCACTATCTTGAATGATTTAATAGAATTCTTAATTANNGACTCCACTTGGACAAGAATCGAAATGGAGGGTAATTTCTTGACCATGAAACTCAACGGGAAGAGCAATTTTCTTTCCATCAAGCGAATAGACGCCACTAAACTGGCCCTTGTTGACACCACTTATCTCCAAGACATTAGCATTGAATGAGAATGAGAAAGTGGCGGTCGACGATTCTGAAGATATGCCTGTGCTTACCTGTGAAGAAACGTCTGAGAAATCAATATAATCTACATTATCAATTGAGAGCGTGTAGGTTTTCGACGTAATCAGCAGATTGGAATTATCAAAAGTTACGTCAGGGCTTTCATCCAATGCGAAATAAACAGAATCCTTAGCTCCCTGCGCATTCTGCATCAGATGTATTACAAGATAATTCTCCCCCGAACCTGCCATCACCTGTGTGGGGAGAGCGAGGCAAAGTAAAGAAAACAAAATTAGTTTTAAATGAGCATTCATAGAATATTACTATACTAATGAATCAACGTTCCCTCCAAAGATAGGGTTATACTATCGTTTGGGGCATCAGATACTACATATATTTCTCTAAGAAAAGCATCTTGCAGAGTCATCTCTCGGGGATCCAAATGTATGGTCAACTTAGAGGACTCTCCAGATGCAACTACCTCCAAAGGGCATTCAACCGTGGCACACGGACAACTTGTGCTCAGGTCAAGTATCTTGACCGGACGCTTGCAGTTGTTGGTAAAGCCCAAAGTGAAGTCGTAAACTCCATGACTTTTGGACAAAACTCCAACGTGCACTTCGGTTGAGTCGAACTGTAATCTTTCAGGTTGGGAACTCCGATGCGTGCCACATGAGCACAACAAAAGTAAGGTAATCCCCACAATGAGACTACTGATCCACTGGTTGCTGAATACCTTCTGCATAGTTATCTCTAAGGGTAAGATACCACTTGCCGTTTACTCTGACAGGATTCAGAACAAGTTTAATGGTCCCTTTTCCTGTTTCAACATTAGCATCGGGGGTAATCTTGATAGCTACCGCAACCTTATTATCCTTCTCGCCCTGCAGTTCAAAGGAACTCAACTCGCATCCGTTCAAAGGAATGCGTGAGATGATAGACTCAAACTGCTGACGTTTATCCAAAGGCAACTCCACGGCCTGGCCGTCTTTGAGGAGGTATAATGCAGCAGAGGCATCACTGATGTTTCTCTTGTTGACGTTGGCAATGAAGTCATCAACGAGCTTATTGATAGAACTCGTGTCGCCTTTAGAGAAGTCTACAGATGCAGGACGAAGATAGTCCTGAGGCTGTGGCTCGGGCTTCTTATCCTTACAACCAACCGTCATAAAAGACAAACAAATACCTAAAAGGAATAAATACTTCGAATATTTCATGATTGAGTAAAAAAAAGGAGGAGGTTATTTGCACACCCCCTCCTTGATTATGATTCTAATAATTAGAAGCGCTTAGCGTTAGCGTGAGTGTTCTTGATTGTTACATCAACAGTAGTGAATACTGAACCCCACTCGTAAGTAACCTCGAGAGGAATACGTACGGTGAATGTCTGAACAGCAGAGCTCAAGTTCTCATAGAGGATGTAGCCATACTCACCGTTAGGCTCAGCATCCTTCTCAATCTGACGGAGCAGCACATTGTTAGAAACAGTAGACTGCAGCACCTTGTCGTCAAGAGAGTTTGCAGTGCCAGCATTTGACATTGTGGTGTAGATAACACCATTGATAATGCCAGAAGTCTGATCTGCGATAGTACCCTTGGTTACATTGCCAACAACCTTAATATCCTTAACGTTGTAGAATGTCCAGTAGTTAGGATGAGTAGCGAAGTCGTAGTCACGCCAGTCAGTCAGGTTAACGAGGTCCTTCAGAGCAATCTTCTGAACCTTGTCCTGAGCATCCTCAAGGCTCTGACCCTCAACACCAGTAGCGTTGATAGGACGGAGGAAGCGCACATTGAACTCGTCATTGGTCAGAGTCAGCATGTGATCGCACTTCTTGGTCTTCACCTGCAGAGCGATGATAGCCTTCAGAACGTCGTCAGCCAACTTGTTGTGAGCAGCATAGTTCAAGAGAGACTTAGCAGCCTCTGTCATGTTAGCCTCAACAGGACCGTTATAATTAACAAGCTGAGACTTGATGCCAGATGCATCTGCCCAACCACCATTGATGGTAGCAACAGTCTGCTCAGGAATCTGGGTACCATTCTTCTTGTAAGCACGGAGAGACTTGCCATCATCAGAAACCTTCAGAGTCCACTTCACGGTCTTGCCATCAGCTGTAACACCGGTGAACACCTTGTCGAGGTTCTTGCTTGAGAATACGAAGTTGTAGAGACGGTTAGCTTCAGCAAACTCCTTACCAGCTGTATTATCTGTGAGCTCAGCCAACTTGATGGCGTTGCCATAGAATACATCAGAGAAGCGATCGTCGAACTTGTTAGCAATTGTACCAGCGTTAGGATCCTCAGGACTCAGAGTCTGAGCGTGGATCTCAACCAGACCATGGTCAGCGGCGCTGTTGCCATTGTCCTTATACCAGTACTCCTTAATGCGGTCTGAACCGTCATCTGCCAAGAACTTACCAGAGTTTGTATTGATAGTGATGGCACCAGTGCTCAGAATTACATAGATATCAGGATACTTCTGAGTGTCCTTAGAAGCGTAGCGAACGGCAATCTGCATAGGAGTTGCAGTGGTCTTGCCATAGAGAGCCTTAACGATTTCCTCGCCAGAGATAGTCCAAGTAAAGGTCTGAGTCTCAGGACTGTTAGCATCGTAGTTGTTATTTACAACACCAATGTTAGGAGTCTGAACAGCAGCCTCTTCTGCACTACCGGCAGCAATCTTCTTCATAACGTCAGCAGCACTGTACTGCTTAACTACACCACCCTCAGTAATCAGGATACCATCCTGCTGATAGTTAGCGTCGAACTCTTCCTTGTGGAGCTTCACGAGAGAGAGCACATCATACTCAATCTGGTTCCATGTGGTCTTGAATACATAATCACCAGTTGTACAATCAGAATTGTATGTCAAAGGATCACCAGTGTAAGTGATGTTCAAGCTCGGCTTAACAGTAACAGCCTGAGTCTTGTCGATGAACTTAATCTTGATATAACCATAGTCAATAACGCGGTTATTGTTTACGGTATCAACCAAAGCAACGCGTACGATAGGCTGGCGGCCTACAGAGTGAGCGCGAAGCTCTGCATCATAAGTTTCCTGATCTGTAATGGTATTCAGATAAGCATCGTATGCACTCCAAGAATAAGCCTTACCATCTGTCTGGGGCTTCTGAGCGCGGAAGATACCCATAGCGTTGATACCAGCGTGAGCAGCCTCACTTGTTGTGTTGGTACCCTCGAACGAACCAGTCAACTCAAACTTGTACTTCAAACCATAGTCCTTCAGCTGCTGAGCAGTGAGAACCACGAGGTTTGTGCCGTCCATGTAACGGGTCTGAACCAGAGCATTCAGGTCAATAGTCTGGTTGTAAACCATCTGATCCTGGTTAGCCTGCTTCATTGCCTGGAATACATCAGGAATCAAGTTCAGCTTGTCAGCGAAGTTGTTAACAGAGTGCAGGTTGTCCTGTGCCTTACCGAAATCGAAAGCAGAGAGGTTCTGTAGGTTAGCAGCGATTGCGCTGGGACCATAGGTATCGTTCTCATAACCCTTCTGGGTGTGAGCAACAACGAGACCAGTAAGAGTCTTCTTGTAAACAGCAGCATAGTCAGATGTAACAGTTGTATCCTTATCTGCAGACTTATAGTGAGCCTGAGCAGCAAATACAGTAATCATCTGATCGTCGAGAACACTCTTGATCTTAGAAGGATCGTTGAACTTCAAGGTTACATCAAGACGATCGCCAGTTTTAGAGAACAACTTCTTACCGTTTTCTTCCTTTACGCTAATCACAGCCTCAGAAGCACGGGTATTGATGTACTCCTTGTCGCCGTCGAGGATTGTCACGTCATCCGGAGTCTTGGCAGTACCAGGATTCATGTGATAGTGAGCAACCAATGCGAGAGCGGTAGAGCCGTCCGTAGACTTGTAACGAGCATCAGAATCATATCCAACAGGCTCCTTAACATCAGCATTGCCATCTACCCAGTTCTTGCCAGTGAAATCGGTATACTTGGTGTAGTTCAAAGTAGAAGCCTCGAGAGCCTCAACGCCCCAATAATAAGTGCTCGGCATGAATACCAAGCTACGCAGCTGAGCTGTGCAGAATACGTTCAGCACGTTGATGTCAGCAGACAGTTCATTCACCTTATTATTAAGAGCCTCGATGGCCTGCTTCAAAGTTGCGATGTCACTTGTGTTAGCACCGACCTTGCTATCCAGAGCAGTAATCTGATCCTGGAGAGACTTCTGCACATCCTGAATCTTCTTGATCAGGTCAGCAGCGCCACCACCAGACTCCAAAGACTTCTTCCAAGCCTCAAGAGCGTCAATCTGCTGCTGCAAATCCTTCACAACAGCCTCACGAGCTGCAGCCTCGTCAGCAAGACCCTTCTTCAGTTCATCAATGCTTGTCAGAGCATTACCCAAGCCTGTGTTTACAGCCTCGAGCTTAGCATAGATGTCTGTAATCTTCTCGGTGAATTCTGTCTTGTCAACCTTGTTGTTCTGCAGGTCTGTAATCAGAGCCTTCAGGTCATTCAAGGTTGTCTCAGCAGCTGCAATACGGTTTGTCAGTGCGAGTTCAGCCTCCTTAGCACGTGCAATCTCAGCATCGAGAGCTGCCTTAGAAGCGGCATCCTGCACCTGCTGCTGGAGAGCGGCCAACTTAGCAGTGTTGTCCGCCAACTGACTCTTCAGAGAAGTAATCTCTGCTGTCAAATCAGATTTAGCCTTGTCAAGACTGGACTGCAAGGTGGCAATTGCCTGGGTGTTGGCATTGATGTCATCTTGGTAGTCTTTACAAGACGTCACTGTACCAGTCGTTCCCAATACGAGAAGTCCCAGAAGTAACGAACTAAAAAACTTTTTTTTCATACGATAAAAAAAATTAATTAAACAAAATATAAACTATAATATTTCCGAATTCGTGACGCACCCGTTGCAGGATGCTATTTCTCGACAAATTTAAAGATAATTCTTAATACAAGCAAATAAAAACTACTTTTTTTAAGGTAGTTGACTTAAAATTGTAAAAGCAAGATACAAATTTGCCTCATTACTGTAGTGATATTTAACTTGAACCAAAAATTTCCTAAGATTAACTCTTTAATTTTGCACAAAGTTAAGTTTTATTCGTGATACTGCAAAGTATTTGGTGAAGAAATTGTATTAAATTATACAACGAATTAACTCTATTTTTGATTTTTAGGCTCACATTGCCCTCTTCCTACGATTTTAACTCCCCTTTACACACAAAATCGATGCAAACATCATCAAAGAAAATATAATCAAAGTGAAGTGCAAATTAGAGGGTGAAGCATTCCAGACACCATAAAAATGGAGGCTCTGTCTGGTGTTGACTCGTATGATATGACTCAATTTCATAAAGTTTAAGTCATATTGTACTCAAAAATATAAAAGCAAAACAGCTCCGACACCCCATCTCATGATTTCGTGAAGATTCTTCTGACGATTCAAAACTCTTATTTGAGAAGTTCTGACATCTGAGAAGAGTCTGCTCTTCAGAAAATCATTTAGGGTATCGGAGCTGTTCTCCAGACAAGGCTGCTACACCTTATTATATTTATATAGCAGAATTAATATTCTGCATTCTTCGGTGTACGGGGGAATGGGATGACATCACGAATGTTCTGCATACCTGTCATAAACAGGATGAGACGTTCGAAGCCTAAGCCGAAGCCAGCGTGGGGGCAAGAACCGTATTTGCGCGTATCGAGATACCAGCTATAAGAGCTCTCTTCCATGCCGCGAGCCTCAATCTCATTGATAAGTTTCTCATAGCTTTCCTCACGAACAGAGCCACCGATAATCTCACCAATGCGCGGGAAAAGCACGTCTGTGCCCTGCATGGTCTTGCCGTCTGCATTCTTTTTCATGTAGAAAGCCTTGATCTCTGCAGGATAATCGGTCATGATGACAGGACGCTTAAAATATTCCTCCACGAGGAAACGCTCATGCTCACTGCTTAAATCCATGCCCCAACCAGTAATGGGGAACTCGAACTTGTGACCGTTCTTCACAGTCTCCTGCAGAATATTGATACCCTCGGTGTAGGCCAAACGAACAAAATCTTCCTTGACCACAGACTCTAAAGTCTGAATCAGGGTCTTGTCGATCATCTGGTTGAGGAATTCCAGATCGTCGCGACAGTTGTCCAATGCCCAGCGAACGCAATACTTGATGAAGTCTTCTTCGAGGTCCATCAGCTCGGTCTGGTCCATGAAAGCCACCTCGGGTTCAATCATCCAGAACTCTGCCAGGTGGCGGGGCGTATTGCTGTTCTCAGCACGGAAGGTAGGGCCAAATGTATAGATACCACCCAATGCCGTAGCACCAAGTTCGCCCTCCAGCTGTCCACTCACGGTGAGACTGGTCTTCTTGCCGAAGAAATCCTTGTCATAATCCACCTGTCCGCTTTTGGCCACACGGTCGAGGTCGAGCGTAGTCACCTGAAACATCTCGCCGGCACCCTCAGCATCACTGGCCGTAATCAGTGGAGTGTGGAAGTAGTAGTACCCATGTTCATGGAAATACTGATGAATGGCGATGGCCATGTTGTGGCGAATGCGGAACACCGCACCAAAGGTGTTGGTGCGCAAACGCATGTGAGCATACTGGCGCATATACTCAAAGCTCTGCCCCTTCTTCTGCATGGGATAGTCGCTCGGACACAAACCGTAGATCTCAATCTCCTTGCTCTGCACCTCGCACGACTGACCGGCACCCTGGCTCTCTACCAACACACCAGTTGCCCGGATACAAGCGCCGGTGGTGATGCTCTTCAACGCCTCGGCATCCATCGAAGCAGGGTCGACAACCACTTGTATATTCTTGATGGTAGAGCCGTCGTTCAGTGCGATGAAATCCACAGCCTTGCTGCTGCGATGGGACCGAACCCAACCCTTTACCGTAATCTCCTTTCCATAATCGGTGCTACGAAGAGCATCGACAACTCTTGTTCTGCTACTCATATCTATTATATTGAGGAGTCGAGGAGTTAAGGAGGTGGGGAGTTAAGATAATTCCAAGCCTACTGTTCGCTATAGATTATTCTAACTCCTCATCCCCCTAACTCCTCAACAACTTGTTGTATTATTCAAACATTCCGCTTCTGAGCATGTCCACTTCCTGCTCAGTGAGGAAGCGCCAGTCACCGCGACGGAGGTTCTTCTTGGTCAGACCGGCAAACTGTACACGGTCCAGACGAATCACACGATAGCCCAAAGCCTCGAAGATTCGGCGCACAATACGGTTCTTTCCGCTGTGAATCTCGATACCCACCTGAGCCTTATCGCGTTCGTCGGCATACTCTACAGCATCTGCATGCACCTCGCCGTCCTCCAGTTCAATACCGTCGGCAATCTTCTGCAGGTCTTCGGCAGCTACATTCTTGTCGAGGAAAGCATGGTAAACCTTCTTCTTGAGGAACTTAGGATGGGTCAGTTTGCTGGCCATATCGCCGTCGTTGGTCAGAAGAAGCACTCCCGTGGTGTTGCGGTCCAGACGTCCTACGGGATAGATACGCTCCGGACAGGCATCCTTCACCAGGTCCATCACAGTCTTGCGCTGCTGGGGATCATCACTGGTGGTCACATAGTCCTTGGGCTTGTTCAACAGCACGTACACCTTCTTCTCCAGAGATACCGGCTGATCGTGGAACTTCACCTCGTCGGTGCGCATCACCTTTGAACCCAGTTCGGTTACCACATTGCCGTTCACGGTAACCACACCAGCCTGGATAAACTCATCAGCCTCACGACGCGAGCATACTCCAGCATTGGCCAGATACTTGTTCAGACGGATGGGCTCATTGGGATCGAAGTGCTCTTCCTTATATTCTATGCGCTTCTTCAAGCTATATTTTGCATTAGGATCGTATCCCGGGCGCTGCTGATAGCCACCCTGCGGGCGCGGACGATAGCCGCCCTGCGGACGAGGCTGGTAGCCACCCTGCGGACGCTGGCCATATCCGCCCTGACGAGGCTGGTAGCCACCCTGCGGACGCTGGCCGTAACCACCCTGCTGACGAGGCTGATAACCACCCTCACGCTGCTGGTAACCGCCCTGCTGACGGGGCTGATAGCCACCCTCGCGAGGCTGATAACCACCTTCACGAGGCTGATAACCGCCCTCGCGGGGCTGATACCCTCCCTCGCGAGGCTGGTAGCCACCATCCTGATTGTTATAACGGGGACGATTGTATCCGCCTTGGCGCTGCTGATAGCCACCTTGGCGCTGCTGATAGCCGCCACGCGACTGATAGCCACCCTGGCGCTGCTGGTACCCCCCCTGGCGCTGCTGGTAGCCATTATATGAAGGACGGCCTTGCTCATTGCCTCCCGTAGAAAGCCCTGCTCCAAAGCCTTCGGGGCGGAATCCGCCCTCTTCCTGATTTCCATTGGATCTGTCGGTGCTGTATGCGCGCTGCGTATGGATACGCTGGCGCTGAGGTCTTGCACCATCTTCACGGTAATCGCTCTGATAACTCGAGGGACGACCATATCCCTCCCTGCTGCCTTCGTTGCTTCGATTCTGCTCTTGATTTGGCTCCTGAATCTTGTTTTCTAAATCTTCTGACATCTTAATAATACATTTTTAGCCTCTCGGCTATGGTTAATAAATTATGAATATGAATGATAAAAATTAAATACCTGTATAGTTGTGTGGTGTAATGGCCATGAGTTCCTCCTTCACAGAGTCACTCACCTGGAGCGTCTTCACAAACTCGTGAATCGTCTCTTCTGTCATCAGCTGGTTGGTGCGGGTCAGGGCCTTCAGTGCCTCGTATGGATGAGGATAGCCCTCCCGGCGCAGGATGGTCTGGATAGCTTCGGCCACCACCGCCCATGTACTGTCGAGGTCCTCGCTGATTTTTTCCTCATTCAGGATGAGCTTGCGCAAACCCTTCAGCGTACTCTGGATGGCAATCACGGCATGTCCGAAAGGCACACCCACATTGCGCAGCACCGTCGAGTCGGTCAGATCGCGCTGCAGACGGCTCACCGGCAGTTTGGCAGCAAGGAACTGCAGCACGGCATTGGCCATACCCATATTGCCCTCGCTATTCTCATAGTCGATGGGGTTCACCTTATGCGGCATGGCACTCGACCCCACCTCGCCTGCCTTGATCTTCTGTTTGAAGTATTCCATGGAGATATACATCCAGAAGTCGCGGTCCAAATCGATGATGATGGTGTTGATTCGGCGCATCCCATCGAAGATAGCGCCCAGCCAGTCGTAGTTGCTGATCTGCGTAGTCCACTGCTCTCTCTCCAGCCCCAGCTTCTCACTCACGAAACGGTTGCCGAAAGTGCGCCAATCAGCCTGGGGGTAAGCCACATGATGGGCGTTGAAATTGCCGGTGGCTCCGCCAAACTTAGCTGTCAACTTCACGGTTTTCAGGGCATTGAGCTGCTCGGTGAGGCGATAGACATACACCATGATTTCTTTGCCAAGGCGCGTGGGCGACGCGGGTTGGCCATGGGTCTTAGCGAGCATCGGCACCTCCTTCCACTCTTCAGCATACTGCTGCAACTGCGCGACAAGCTCCTCCACCTGAGGATAATACACATTCTCCAGAGCCTCCTTGATCGACAAGGGCACGCTCGTATTGTTGATATCCTGTGAGGTCAACCCAAAGTGGATAAACTCCTTGTAGGCGTCCAACCCACCTATCCTATCAAATTCTTCTTTTATAAAATACTCTACTGCCTTCACGTCGTGGTTGGTCACCTTCTCGATGTCCTTCACCCGCTGGGCAGAGTTGATATCAAAGTTACGGTAAATATTGCGCAGAACCTCAAAGAGCTGGTGGTCGAAGCTGCTCAACTGTGGCAGCGGCAGCTCACATAATGTAATGAAGTATTCGATTTCCACACGAACACGATACTTGATCAGTGCTAATTCTGAGAAATAGCCATCCAGCGGCTCTGTCTTGCTACGGTAACGGCCATCGATAGGAGAAATGGCAGTCAATGCATTGAGATTCATATAATTAAAGATAATACGTACTACTTCCTTGCAAAATTACGAATTAAATTTCGTACATCGAGCAAACTTTCCTAAAAACTTTGGTAAAGATAAGTTAATATCACTCAGCGCGGTTCACGCTATTTTGTTACTTAGGCCCTGTTCGAGCTATTCTCTTAATTTAACGGCCGAAGGCTTGAACGACAGTATATATTGTCTTACTCGTCCTCTCCACCGGCGCTTTAATCCAAGCCAAAGCACGAATTTCACCCTACGAGATTATTCTATAGGCTAATATATAAATATTTGGAGGCTATATAGAGTTCGAGGAGAGACAACATAAAAGTAGTGTTATCTACAAAGTAAAAAATGAGTTATATAATAGCGTTTAGCAAGTGCCTATGATGCACTCGCTGCTCTTTGGAGCAACCACTCAGCCTCCTGCTATACAATTTAAGTAGCAAAGAATGTCACCACATCAGGGGTACGGGGGACAAAAAATCTCGCAATCAAATGATTTGATTGCGAGATTCCATTGAGTGGGCGTTGACGGATTCGAA
>DCJH01000021.1:153552-162723 GCA_002317385.1 Prevotella sp. UBA1705
TCTGCTTGTAAGGCAGATGCTCTAAACCAGCTGAGCTAAACGCCCGATTATCTCGGATTGCGGGTGCAAAGATACAACATATCTTTCGTCCGACCAAATCTTAGCAACACTTTTTTATGACTAACCCTAAAATAACCCTCCAAGAGCCTCCCTGACTGGGCTAAAAACACAAAAACAGTCACAAATATGTTGATTCAGCAGGTCTAATATGAAGAATAAGACTGATCCGAAGCTGAGCGATGTAGGAAACCAAGCCGAAGATCCTGTTAAGTTATCCGATAAAACACAGTCCTTCAAACATGTAAAAATACTTCTGAAAAAAGACGCATGCACAAACCAATCGTTTTAGAAACGAATCCCATCGCTTTCTGATAGAAAACAGGGATATTTGGCCACAAAATAGTCCGTCTTACGAGGAAACGCAGCTTTCTCGTGGTCATAAGTACTTACTCGCCATACCAACTCATAGGAACCGCATCATGAAAAAGTAGGAAACACGCTGTCTAAAAGGTACTATAGGGGATGCTTATAAATATCAAACAAACACATACCCCTGATTATCAACCATTTAAACAACGTCTCATTTTAAAGAATTTCGCACCAAATCTTTTCTATTTTGAAATACGCTCTGTATCTGAAAGATATGTTCAAAGTATTTCATAGAGATAAACCTGTATTTTCTTCATACCCAGGCACGATGCCAAAAACACAATGAGGGGCTGTCATCATCAATGATAACAGCCCCTCAGCTATTGTTTTTTAGTCTGTCGCTTCTGTGAGAAGCGGTCTACAGAAGATTACTCAGCAACCTGAACAGTAGCACGACGGTTGAATGAAACTGGAGACAGCTCATCAACGCCACCCTTACCTACGGTAGAGATGTTACCACGATCAACGCCCATCTTCACGAGCTCGTCAGCTACAGTAGCTGCACGACCCTCAGAGAGCTTCTGGTTCAACTCAGCAGTACCGGTAGCGCTATCAGCATAACCAGTAACGTTCAGCTTAGCACCATTCTCCTTAGCGTACTTAGCCAGAGCCTGTACGTTTACGAGATCTTTCTGAGAAGCGATGTTGGTACGGTTGATGTTGAAGAACACAGAAACCGGAGTGTTCACAAACTCGCTAACAGCCTTAGGAGCCTCCTGCTTGTTTGCCTGCTCAGCGAGCAAGTTCTTCAGACGAGCGTTCTCAGCGTTAGCATCGTTGAGCTGAGCATTGAGAGCGTCGATCTGGCTCTGAGAGAGAGCCTTGATAGCGTCTACATCAGGCACCTTGTCCCAAGAAGCCTTGCCAAGGTTGAAGGTCAGACCAACCTCACCATAGAGGTTATTGTCCTTGCTCTTCCAACCACGCTTGCCATCACCAGCGGTCTGAACGCCGTCGAAATCCTCCTCAAGACGGTTCCAGCCAGCCTCAAGATATACGTTGAGGTGACGGCTCAGACGCCAAGAAGACTGCAAACCAGCGCTCAGCTGCATAGCATAGAGGTTGTCGCTCATGTTGCGAGAAACACCACCACCTACGAAAGGAATCAGGTTCCAAACGCGAGTAGGATTGTAACCACACAGAAGGTTGCTCAGGTTGAACATGATGTGCTCGTTCAAAGTCCAACGGTCGAACTTAGTAGGAGTGCCACTGGTCATACCGATGGCCTTGCCCTGCCAAGCCTGCAGCTTGGTACGAAGACCGAGACCCGGTGTGAACCACTTACCTATAGCCAAAGCACCGCCAAAAGTGCGACGCTCGCTGCTGAAGAGACCCAGATCCTTGTGAGTAGCACCCTGATACTCCTGGTTTGAATACCAAGCATTCCAATCACCACCAACCTGAATAAACCAGTTGCTCCAGAAAGAGTTGGTTGCAACGCTGTACTTCTGTACAGGCTCAGTTTCCTGAGCCACTGAACTCAAAGATACGCCAGCAAAAGCCAGCGCGATTAACATTTTTTTCATACTTATATATTTGTATAAAAGGTGAGCAATGAGTCCGCAGATGTGCAAACCATTGCGAAATTCGCAACAAAGTTACTAATATTTTCTAAACGCTATCGTTTTATAACCAAAAATTTTGCTAATTTATGTCTAAAAAAGTGCTATTTGACTGTTTTTTTAACAATATCGACTGTAAATCATCCTAACATTTGTTCAATATCCTGTTGTTTGAGGATAAACAGCACCGACTTACCCGAGGGAGTATAATTAACATTTGAGCATCTGAAAAGGCCATTGACAATGTTTTCCATCTCCTCATTACTGAGCACCTGACCGTATGGGATGGCTGCAGCACGGGCCATACTCAATGCAAGGGAATCATTGATATCCCTGGCAGCAGAGACTCCTTTCTCCTCTGCATCAGCCAGCATCTCCCTCACCAACCGTGGTGCATCGATGCCCTCCAGGCCTTCGGGAGTGGCGTTCAGGGCAAAGGTGTTTCCGCCAAGGTCGGTCAAATCAAATCCCATGGAGGCAATCTCGTCGTACATCTTGTCGTAGATGGCCCGCTCCTGGACGCTCAGTTGCAGAGTCTCGGGGAACAAAACCTTCTGCGAATGAATCTTTCGCTGCTCAAGCCGACGCTGGTACTCCTCAAAGAGAATGCGGATGTGGGCTCGGTGCTGGTCCACAATCATCAGGCCAGACTTCACTGCCGTCATGATATATTTCCCCTTATATTGATAATGTACGGGCGACTTCTCCTCTATCAGCGTACCGGCCTGCTCGTCTGGCTCATCCTGGAAGAACGTGGCATGTGACGGTTTCTCCTCGGTCTCCAGTCCTTCATACAACTGCTGCCACTGGTCGGGCACACGCGACCGGATGATGGACGCATCGACATCATGGTGCTGCCCCATCTTGCTGGTATGCTCCACGGTCTTGACCGACGGCGATGAGAAAGGATTATACTGCGGATTATAGTCAAATCCAGGCATCTGGGCAGCCCCATTGTCGGGATTGAACACAGGAATGTCGGGCTTTCCCTCATTGTCAAACTCCAAGGTAGAGACATTGTTGAACATACCCACGGCATCTTTGACCGATGCTGTGAGAATCTGCCAAATGGCCTGTTCGTTCTCAAACTTAATCTCCGTCTTGGTGGGATGGATATTCACATCGATATCCTTGGGGTCGACATCGAAATAGAGAAAGTAGGGAATCTGGTCGCCCTGCGGCACCAATCGCTCATAGGCCGACATCACTGCCTTGTGGAAATAGGAGTGACGCATGTAGCGCCCGTTGACAAAGAAGAACTGATTGGCACCTTTCTTCTTAGCCGACTCCGGTTTGCCCACAAATCCGTGGATGCCACAGACCGACGTTTCCAGTTCCACCGGCAGCAGGTCTTGGTTGATTCGCTTGCCGAAAACGTCTACAATTCGCTTGCGCAGCCCCCCTGCTTTGAGGTTGTACATCTCCGAACCGTTGCTCAGGAAGGTGAACGAGACATCGGGATAAACCAATACAATTCGCTCGAAAGCAGAGATGATATTATTGAGTTCGGTGGAATTCGACTTCAAGAACTTACGCCTGGCCGGTACGTTGAAGAAGAGATTCTCTATCAGAAAATTAGAACCCACGGGGCAGGCACAGGGTTCCTGACCAGTGAACTTGGAGCCGGCAATAGACAGATGGGTACCCAGCTCATCGCCTTCCATGCGGGTTTTGAGCTCCACCTGAGCCACAGCGGCTATCGAAGCCAATGCTTCGCCACGGAATCCCATGGTGCGAAGATTGAATAAATCGTCGGCAAGGCGGATCTTCGAGGTGGCATGACGCTCAAAAGAGAGTCGGGCGTCGATCTCCGACATACCTTTGCCGTCATCTATCACCTGTATAGATGTACGCCCGGCATCCACGACCAGTACATCGATATGGTGCGCACCGGCATCGATGGCGTTCTCCACCAGTTCCTTAATCACTGATGCAGGACGCTGAATCACCTCGCCAGCCGCTATCTGATTGGCCACAGAGTCGGGTAAAAGTTGTATGATATCGCTCATAAAATCAATAACAAACCTACAATGATCACTACAATCAGCATCACCACCAGACCGATGCCAGAGGTGAAAGAAAACAATCCCTGGCTCACCCTGCGGCGATGCTGGTCTACAAAACGGAGGCTCTCAGAGTCGGCGAAAGGCTTCGACTCCTTTTCATCAGTTCTTTCTGCCGTCTGCTCCAACCCCAGTTCCTCCCTGGCCCGACGCTCCAGTTGGTCGAGTCGCTCCCTCCGTTCATCCGAATAGATCATCTCATGATGGAACCTGCGGGGTTTGCGAGTCTGAAACAACAGGTTCATCCCTACCCCTTTCGTTTAGGTTCAGGCTTCGATGGCTGCGGCGGAGCCTTGGGCGCAGCCTCCTTCACGTTGATCTGTTGCAGTGGAGCAGCATGGCGTACAATATTCTTCAGTTCAGTGCCCTCGCCCTTTCCACGCCAGTTGAACACGTCGTCCTTGTTCTTCGGACGGATATAGTCGAACCACGCAAAGGTGTCCAACTTGAGCTGCGAGGGTGGAATCTGCGACATGGGATAGAGCGTTCCCTGAGCCTTGGGCATCCAGATACGCTCCAGTTTGCGTTGTGGAGACATATACATCTTCATGGTATCGGTCTCCACATAGTTCAGTCCAATGAGCGAACTATCCTTATCGTCCACTGGGAAATAGATAGCCCTCACATTGCTCACGGCATCGCTCCGACGGATTTTGCCATCCTTGAAGTAGGCAAACATTTCGCGCGAGGATATCTGATTGTAGTGCGCACTGTCGGGCATGAGCTCGATAGACATAGCCTGCCCCAGCACATGGGCCTCGCGAATGGTGCTGTCGTTCATGAAGAGTTTGATGACCTCGCCCACCAACTGGCGCCCGGTGTTCCATACGATGGGCTCCTCGTACATTGTAAGGCAGGAGTCCTTGGAGTTGAACACCATCGAGTCGCACACGGCCTGGATATCGGATCGATAGGTCCTCACCTTGCGATAGCAGTGCACCTTGCGGTACATGGAGTCGGTATTGAGGAAGAACGTCTCGATGCGCATGGTGTCAGAGTGCAGGTAGAGCGTGTCTTTCTGCGAATAATCCTTCACCAGAGCCCGCTTGGTGGCATAGCCGGTGCCGGTCTTCTCATTGTAGACCACCTCCCCACAGGTCAGTGTATTCTTATTCTTCTTATCCACATAGACCACGTTGCCTACGCCTTTATTGCTGCCGGTCTGACTATTATATAATAAGGTGTCGGCCGTAATAGTTTTCTGTTTGTCCACCACCGTAGAGCGTCCGTACATCTCCGCCTTGTCGCTATGGGTGTTGAAATAGGCGTCGGTGGTCGTAATCGTGCTGCCCTCGCTATGGATTATCGACGGTCCGAGTTTGCCCTTACCCTTGTTGTCGGTGTACATGCCCACCACATGGGCCCGAGATTTGCCCGTGTCGTAGTACAAGGTATCGGTCGACACCCGGTTTTTCGGTGTCTGAAGCTGTACGTCGAGGTTAAACTTTGCCAGTCGACTGCTGGTGTGATACTCCCCCCAGTCGGAGCTCAATCGGGTCTTTCCGTCGATGAGCCGGCCGCCGTTGAAGAAGTAGGCATACTCATAGAGCCTGTCATAGTTGAGACTATCGGTATAGAGCGTCTGCCCACGGTGCTTCAACACCACGTTCTGGCGGGCCTCAAGCATCTGTGCCTGACCATCGTACCAGGCGCGGTCACAAGCCAGATTCAGCGTGTCGCCCTGACGGAACCTCACATGTCCGAAGGCGCGCACCGAATTAGAGGCTTGGAAGAAATAGGCGGAGTCGCAGGTGAGATGAGCCCCTTTATGGCGGAAAGACACATGCCCTTTCACAATCTGGGCTTCGGGGTTGGGGCCATAGACATCATACCGCAGCTCATCGGCATGGATGAGGTAGACCTTGCTGTCTGCCACGCGCTTGCGTCCCTTCTGTCGGGCGGCATTGAGCAGGCCAAGGACAAAGAGGCATAGAATCATCGTCAGGATAACTCTATGCCCTATGCTGAATGCGTTTGTCAAAGCGTTCTTAATCTGTCGACTTGTCATTTAGTCCAACCTTGATACTCAAAATTGCAGTCTTTGTACCTTGCGTTCATCCGGACATAGGTGTGTTTGATCTTGTCGATCACCCAGTCGTGGATGGTTTTGTCGCGTTCCTTGTTCAGCACCACGTCTTTCATCACCTGGAAATCCTCGGTAATCGTGGCCTTATGCCCATCGGTCCTGCTCTTCAGGCGTACTACAGCCGCCACGGTCTTGCCTTTGCTGTTGATCATGGTGAACGGAGCGGACACCTCGCCCACCTTCAACGTGTCGACCACGCGGGCCACCTCAGTGGGCAGCTCTTTCATCTGGAAGCGCGAGGTCATACCCTCAGCAGTGGCATTCGACATCAATCCACGGTTGTTCTTCGTGTCCTTGTCGTCGGAAAGATAGGAGGCGGCATCCTCAAAGGAGAACTTTCCGGCCCGGATATCGTTGCTGATGGAGTCGAGCTGATGCTCGGCAGCGGTAATCTCATCGGGCGAAACCTTCGGCTTCAGCAGGATATGACGACACTTGATCTTGTCGCCGCGCTTGTCGATGAGCTGAATGATGTGATAACCAAACTCAGTTTCCACAATCTTTGAGATTTTTTTGGGGTCGGTCAGGTTGAAGGCCACACTGGCAAAAGCCGGGTCGAGCAGTCCACGTCCCACATAGTCCATCTCGCCGCCCTGCCTGGCGGAACCGGGATCCTCAGAGTAAAGACGGGCCAAAGTGGCGAAAGTGGTCTCGCCCTTGTTCACTCGGTCGGTGAAATTGCGCAGTTCGTCCTTCACACGGTTAATCTCTTCCTGCTTGATCTTGGGCGAACGCTCAATGATCTGCACCTCTACCGCCGTGGGAACAAAGGGAACACTGTCGGCCGGGAGATTGCGGAAGTAGGCCCTCACGTCGGCCGGCGTCACCTTCACACCCTCTACAAGCTTCTGCTTCATCTTCTGGATGAGCTGCTGATTCTTAAAATCGTCGTGCAGATCTGAACGCATCTCGTTGACCGTCTGCTTGCGATATTCCTCCAGTTTCTCCTGACTTCCAGCGGCTTCAATCCATCGACTGATCTGCTGGTCTACGCCAGCGGCAATCTCCGACTCGGTAACTTCTATGGAGTCGATGGCTGCCTGATGGAGGAAGAGTTTCTGCACGGCCAGCTGCTCGGGTATCGAACAGTCGGGGTTGCCTCCCCAGTTGATACCCTCGGCCATGCCCTGCATGCGCATCATCTCGATATCCGACTTGAGGATAGGCTCATCGCCTACCACCCAGACCACTTCGTCGACCACGCTTCCCTCGGGAGCGGGAGCCTCTTCGGGCTTAGCTGTTTTCTCCGTGGGCACGGTATCGCCCACATTCACCTGGGTAGCGGCGCGATTGACCTGCCAGCCTGCCATGGCCGAAAGGCCCATCGGCAGGACTACTGCCGCAAATATTGATATATGTCTGATTCTCATACTTACAGTTTAGTGCTTGTTCACGGTCTTGAGTACCTCATCATCAACCACCACCGGATAGCGTTGGCGGAGCTGGTCCACCCACTGCTTCTCCAGATATTCCTGATAGTCGGTCACCACAAGGGCCTTCACATCTTCCATCTCCTTGGGGGCTTTGAGCTTCTTGCCATACACAGCCGTGTAGGGATAGTCCTTCACCGGTGCAGACACCGTGTCCTTGCCAAAGATATTCTTGTCAACCAAGGCATTGTCGCCCTGCTTGAAAATGCCCTTTTCCACACGGATGCGGAGCATGGAGTCGGCATTGAAGGTCTTGCGGAGCTTCTCTGCCCACTGGTCAAATGCCAGCCCCTTCACCGCCTTCTGCACGGCCTTGATGTCGGCCTCATTGCGTGTGCAGTAGGCGATGCCCTTGAATCGAGGCTGCTCCCACTTATAGTTTTTCTTATTCTTGCCAAAGAAACTCTGCAGCCCACGCTCGTCTTTCTGCGCCTTGTCCCACACAGTACGGTTGCTGATCTCATAGAGCAGCAGTCCGTCGTGGTATTCCTGGATGAGGTACTTCAGGCTCGGATCCTGAGCTTCCATCTCCAATTTCTTCTGTTCCAGCACCTTCTCGGGCGTGGTCTGCTCCTGCTTGGCCATTGCATCGAGCTTCTGACTGGCAATCTGGTCGCGCAGCCCGCGCTGGTCGATATACTTCATGATGGCTTCGCGCTGGCTCGCATAGTCGTAGAAGTTCTGGTGTGACTTCTTCAAAATGATATGCCAGCCGGCCGGAGAGGTAAACGGCTGACTCAGCTCGCCGTCCTTCAGGCTCCACGCCTGGTCCTCAAACTCCTTCAGGGTCTGACCCTTGACGATGATGGGGAGCTCGCCGCCGTTGACAGCCGAGCCCGGATCCTGCGACACCTTCTTGGCCAGAGCGGCAAAGTCGGCACCACCCTTGAGCGCCTTGTAAATGGAGTCGATGCGAAGTTTGGCCACTCGCTGCTCGTCGGGAGTGGCCTTCTGCTTCATCAGGATAAGGATGTGGGCCACCTTCACCATGCCTCCATTGTTGTCTATCTGCTGCTGGGTCTGGTTGTAAATCTTCTTGGCCTCAGCCTCCATATCGGCATCTGTCACCAGCGCCGGGCGGATTTGCTGGTCGCGATAGCCGGCAAACTCCTGCTGAAACGACTTCATCGTGTCCAACCGTGCCTCCTTGGCGGCCTCCACCTTGAGCTTATAGTTCACAAAGAGGGGCACATAGTCCTTCACGCTCTTCTTGTCGATCACGCCCTCGGCGTTGTTTTTGTTGTATGAATACTCAAATTCTGATCGTGGCACAGGCTTGCCATTGATGGTCATCACAATGGGATCTGCACTCTGGGCAAAAGACAAGGTGCCACACATTAGCATGGCGCCCAACAACAGTTTTGCTTTCATTACGAATGTTTAATTATTGACTCAAGACGCCAGGGAGCGGCCCATTGAGGCCGCCCACCCTGTCGCCTTGTCGGCTTCTTGATTATTCAGGACGCGAATAATTGGGGGCCTCGCTCGTGATGGCGATATCGTGGGGATGGCTCTCCAGCACGCCGGCATTGGTGATGCGCACGAACTTGGCATCGTGCAGCGTCTCAATCGACGATGCTCCGCAGTAGCCCATGCCTGAG